>NZ_CP120361.1:4152000-4845000 GCF_029457495.1 Chelativorans sp. AA-79 | reverse complement strand
CTCGTGCATGACCGATAGCGAACTAGTACCGTGAGGGAAAGGTGAAAAGCACCCCGACAAGGGGAGTGAAAGAGTACCTGAAACCGGTCGCCTACAAACAGATGGAGCCCGCAAGGGTGACATCGTACCTTTTGTATAATGGGTCAGCGACTTAGTGCAGCGAGCAAGCTTAAGCCGGTAGGTGGAGGCGTAGCGAAAGCGAGTCTGAACAGGGCGTTCAGTTCGTTGCACTAGACCCGAAACCGAGTGATCTAGCCATGAGCAGGCTGAAGGTACGGTAACACGTACTGGAGGGCCGAACCCATATCTGTTGCAATAGATCGGGATGACTTGTGGCTAGGGGTGAAAGGCCAATCAAACTCGGAAATAGCTGGTTCTCCGCGAAATCTATTTAGGTAGAGCGTCGACCGAATACCCCCGGGGGTAGAGCACTGGATGGGCTAGGGGTCCTCACCGGATTACCAAACCTAACCAAACTCCGAATACCGGGGAGTACTAGTCGGCAGACACACGGCGGGTGCTAACGTCCGTCGTGGAGAGGGAAACAACCCTGACCAACAGCTAAGGTCCCCAAGTTATGGCTAAGTGGGAAAGGATGTGAGACTCCCAAAACAACCAGGATGTTGGCTTAGAAGCAGCCATCATTTAAAGAAAGCGTAACAGCTCACTGGTCTAATTAAGGGGTTTTGCGCCGAAAATGTAACGGGGCTAAAGCCATACACCGAAGCTTTGGATTGCGCATCCTTCGGGTTGCGCAGTGGTAGCGGAGCGTTCCGTAAGTCAGTGAAGGGAGACCCGTGAGGGCTCCTGGAGATATCGGAAGTGCGAATGCTGACATGAGTAACGATAAAGGGGGTGAGAGACCCCCTCGCCGAAAGTCCAAGGGTTCCTGCTTAAAGTTAATCTGAGCAGGGTTAGCCGGCCCCTAAGGCGAGGCCGAAAGGCGTAGTCGATGGGAACCACGTTAATATTCGTGGGCCTGGAGGTAGTGACGGATCGCGGACGTTGTCTTCCCTTATCGGATTGGGAGGGCAGCCATGCGGTCCCGGGAAATAGCTCCTCCGTATAGACCGTACCCGAAACCGACACAGGTGGACTGGTAGAGCATACCAAGGCGCTTGAGAGAACTCTGCTGAAGGAACTCGGCAAATTGCACGCGTAACTTCGGGATAAGCGTGACCCTTCGGTGGGCAACCATCGGGGGGTGGCACAGACCAGGGGGTAGCGACTGTTTATCAAAAACACAGGGCTCTGCGAAGTCGCAAGACGACGTATAGGGTCTGACGCCTGCCCGGTGCCGGAAGGTTAAGAGGAGGGGTGCAAGCTCTGAATCGAAGCCCCGGTAAACGGCGGCCGTAACTATAACGGTCCTAAGGTAGCGAAATTCCTTGTCGGGTAAGTTCCGACCTGCACGAATGGCGTAACGACTTCCCCGCTGTCTCCAGCAGAGACTCAGTGAAATTGAATTCCCCGTGAAGATGCGGGGTTCCTGCGGTTAGACGGAAAGACCCCGTGCACCTTTACTATAGCTTTACACTGGCATTCGTGACGACATGTGTAGGATAGGTGGTAGGCTTTGAAGCTAGGGCGCCAGCCTTGGTGGAGCCACCCTTGAAATACCACCCTTGTCGTTATGGATGTCTAACCGCGGCCCGTCATCCGGGTCCGGGACAGTGTATGGTGGGTAGTTTGACTGGGGCGGTCGCCTCCTAAAGAGTAACGGAGGCGCGCGATGGTGGGCTCAGAACGGTCGGAAATCGTTCGCTGAGTGCAATGGCATAAGCCTGCCTGACTGCGAGACAGACAAGTCGAGCAGAGACGAAAGTCGGTCATAGTGATCCGGTGGTCCCGCGTGGAAGGGCCATCGCTCAACGGATAAAAGGTACGCCGGGGATAACAGGCTGATGACCCCCAAGAGTCCATATCGACGGGGTTGTTTGGCACCTCGATGTCGACTCATCGCATCCTGGGGCTGGAGCAGGTCCCAAGGGTATGGCTGTTCGCCATTTAAAGCGGTACGTGAGTTGGGTTCAGAACGTCGTGAGACAGTTCGGTCCCTATCTGCCGTGGGTGTAGGAATATTGACAGGATCTGTCCCTAGTACGAGAGGACCGGGATGGACGTATCTCTGGTGGACCTGTTGTGGCGCCAGCCGCATAGCAGGGTAGCTATATACGGTCGGGATAACCGCTGAAGGCATCTAAGCGGGAAACCCACCTGAAAACGAGTATTCCCTGAGAGCCGTGGAAGACGACCACGTCGATAGGCCGGGTGTGGAAGTGCGGCAACGCATGAAGCTTACCGGTACTAATAGCTCGATCGGCTTGATCATTCTCATTGCTCGTGCCCATCACGCCTCCGGCGCGATGATCCGTTTGTCCTCACGGATGAACGCGGCTGCGCCGCTATCCTCCGGACGGGGCGCGCAAACATGCGCGACGGCCGGTCGGCCTTGCGGAACCTGCGGTTCCGGAGCGCCGGCACGGCAAAAGCATGAAAACCAGCTTCTCGAAAAGATACATGCGCTTCGCCGACCTGGTGGTCATGGCGGGGTGGCTGCACCCGTTCCCATTCCGAACACGGCCGTGAAACGCCCCAGCGCCGATGGTACTTCGTCTCAAGACGCGGGAGAGTAGGTCGCTGCCAGGTCTGCAAAGTGCATGGAATCCACTCTCTTCACAGATGATCCGCCGGTCGCGACGGTAAACGGACGCCTCCGGACACGACCCTTCGTCGTGACGGAACCACACTCATAGGTGCATGCCTATGATGACGCGGGGTGGAGCAGCCCGGTAGCTCGTCAGGCTCATAACCTGAAGGTCGCAGGTTCAAATCCTGCCCCCGCAACCACCGATACCGACACTCCCGTGAGCCCAGCTCCGGGAGCTTTGTTTTTTGTAGCCTTTCCAACAGCCTGACGCTCTGTCCACTCCAGAATGGTGCGCAATTCGCCGTGCAGCGTGGCGAGAATCTCTCCCCGTTCCGGTCCCGGCGTCAGCACGATCTTCTTGACGTGCTCCCCGCTTTGTCCCCGCCTATAGGTTAGCCCTGTTCACGTTGTGTGACAAGGAACATGAGGCCGGTGTGTCTGTAGCCGACCTGTGCCGCAAGCATGGGGTGAGCGATGCCTCGATCTACAAATGGAAAGCCAAGTTCGGCGGCATGGAAATGTCCGAAACCAAGCGGCTGAAGGCGCTGGAGGACGAAAACACGAAGCTGAAGCGGCTTCTTGCGGATGCCATCGGCCGCACTCGGGCCTCGGCTGGATGACACCCGCCGAATTCGCTCAGACCATCAACCCGCCGCTGCCGCCCCGAACACAGAAACCCAAAATCGCTGGAGCGAACTCAAAACTGGATAAAACTTCGGGGCAAGGTCAAGCACAGTGCATATCCCCTCTGGCCCACGGCTCTCGCCCAGCACCTCGCCATTGTCGGCCATTACCCACAGGCGGAAGCTGGACGTTCCCCAATCTACGGCGACATAGGCGGCAGTCATCGGCTAACTGTTAGCCGTGCTGGCGGACTGACAGGCCGCCATCGATCGTTAGGCACGTCGCCGTCATGAATGGACATTCGTCCGAAATCATGAACACGGCTGCGCGCGCGATCTCTTCGGGAGAGGCAATACGGCCCTGCGGATGCAGCGCCATCGTTTCGACCTTGGCCGCTGCCGGATCGGGCGCAGCATCCCACCAGTCGAGAACCTTTTGCGTTGCGACATAACCCGGCGCGATAGCGTTCACGCGAATGCCCCTCGATGCATATTCGAGGCCCAAGGACTTGGTGAGCCCCATGAGTGCGTGCTTGACCACCGGGTAGGGAAACGTGCCGGGAATGATGGTGAAGGAATGGGTCGAGGCGATGTTGAGAATGACCCCATGCCTGCGCTCAATCATCGCTGGCAGGACGGCGCGGCAGCACGCCCATGCGCCCTCGAGGTTGATCGCGAAGGCGCGGCGCCATTCGGCTTGCGAGGTTTCGAGCGGGTCATGGAAAACGTTGACGCCGGCATTGTTGACAAGACCGTCGAAGGCGCCCTTTTCGGCGAAGACTCCTGCGACCTGTTCGGGAACTGCGATGTCGCAGACCTCCGCATCGATCCGGCGCTCAGGGTTCGCCGCTCGGATATCTCGGGCCGCCGATTCGAGCGCTGTCCGGTCGATGTCGAGCAGCAGCAGATCGGCGCCCTCGGATGCGAAATCGCGTGCGATGGCGAGGCCGATTCCCTGTGCCGCGCCGGTAATGGCGATAAGCCTTTGATCCAGCCTGCCCATTGTCACCACTCCGCTACCGAGCCATCTCGATGGCGCCAGAGCGGACTGCGCCAGCGGTGCCCCGTCTCGGCGGCGCGGATCACTGCATCCTCATCGATTTCGATGCCTAGACCGGGCCCTTGCGGTATCTCGACCATGCCATCCTTATAGGCAAATACGCTCCGATCGGCGAGATAGTCGAGAAGGTCGCTGTCGTTATTGTAGTGGATGCCCAGCGACTGTTCCTGGATGAAGGCGTTGTGGCTGACCGCGTCGACATGCAGGCAGGACGCGAGCGCGATCGGCCCGAGCGGGCAGTGAGGCGCCAAGGCCACGTCGTAGGCCTCGGCCATCGCCGCGATCTTTCGGCATTCGGTTATTCCCCCTGCGTGGGAGAGATCGGGCTGGATGATGTCGGCGACGCGGCTTTCGAAGACCTGCTTGAAATCCCAGCGCGAATAAAGCCGCTCGCCCAGCGCGATCGGCGTCGAGCTGTTGCGTATCACTTCGGCAAGAGCGTCCAGGTTCTCTGAAAGCACAGGCTCCTCAATGAACATCAGACGGAATTGCTCAAGTTCGCGGATCAGGATTTTTGCCATGGGGCGCTGCACCCGGCCGTGGAAGTCGACGCCAAGGCCCACATGCGGTCCCACGGCGTCACGCACAGCGCCAATGGTTTCGACGATATGGTCGATCTTGTGGTGACCATCGACAATCTGCATTTCCTCGGCGCCGTTCATCTTGAGCGCCGTAAAACCGTTTGCAACAGCCGCCCTGGCGTTGGCCGCGACGTCTTCGGGACGATCACCACCGATCCAGGAATAGATGCGAATCCGGTCCCGGCAGGGACCGCCCAGCAATTGATGCACGGGTTGGCCGTAGGCGCGGCCCTTGATGTCCCACAGCGCTTGGTCGATCCCCGCGATAGCGCTCATCAGGATCGGGCCGCCCCGGTAGAACCCGCCCCGGTACATGATCTGCCAGAGATCCTCGATCCGCAAGGGATCGGCGCCGATCAGGCGATCGGCGAGCTCCTCGACCGCCGTCTGGACCGTGTGGGCCCGGCCTTCGACCACCGGCTCACCCCAGCCGCAGATACCCTCGTCGGTCTCGATCTTGAGGAACAGCCAGCGCGGCGGGACGAGGAACGTCTTGAGTGCTTTGATTTTCACCGCTGGCTCCCCAGGATCAGGGTTGCTGCCTTGTCGCCCACCGCCATGGCGGCGGCGTTGGTGTTGCCCGAAACGATGTTGGGCATCATTGAAGCATCGATGACACGCAGGCCCTCGGTCCCGCGTACGCGCAGCGAGGGATCGAGCACCGCAAGCGGATCGTCCTCGGCGCCCATCCGGCAGGTGCCGACCGGGTGGTAGCCCGTCTTGACCGTGCGGCGGCAATGGGCGCCCAGCGCCGCGTCGCTCGTCACGTCGATGCCGGGGAAGATTTCAGTCTCGATCAGTTCCTTCATGGGGGTTTCCTCCAGGACGCGCCGTGCGAACCGAAGGCCGGCGATGGTCGTTTCGAGGTCGCGCTGGTCGGCAAAGATCTGTGGATCGACCACCGGGAGGGCCTCGGGATTTCTCGAGCGCAGCCGAACACTGCCACGAGATTTCGGCTGGAGCAGCAGCGAATTGATGGTGACGCCGTGGCCGGGATCTTTTCCCGTCACGTCGCGGTCCAGATAGACCGTCGGCACGCAGAACATCTGAACCGTGGGACGGCCGCCCGCGCCTTTGGGGTCGAGAAAGGCGCAGCTTTCAACGCCGGTGGTGGTGGCCGGACCGGACTTGAAAAGAAGGTACTGCAGGCCCGCGAGGATCATTTTCAGACCCTTGTCCTGTCCGTAATAGCCATAGGCCCCGTTGGTCGTGGCAACGACCGGGCATTCGTAATGGTCCTGAAGGTTCGCGCCCACGCCTTCGAGCCGGACGTCCACGGCGATGCCATGCCGCCGCAATTCAGCTTCCGGGCCGATGCCCGAGAGCATGAGGAGCTTTGGCGTCTGATAGGCGCCGGCGGCAAGAAGCACTTCGCCGGCCCGTGCCGGATAAACCTGGCCTGCCTGCTTCCAACTGACCCCGACCGCACGTTTCCCTTCAAGGATCACCTTCTCGACAGTGGCCCCGGTTATGACCTTCAGGTTCGGCCGGTCCATGACGGGCGCAAGAAAGGCATCGACCGGCGAGCAGCGCCGGCGGCCGGTCCAATCCATCGTATGCTGCATCAGCCCGACGCCGCGCGGGTCACCGTCATTGAAATCGGGCGTATAGGGAATGCCCATGCCCTGCATGGTCTTGAGCCAGGCCCGGGTCATGGGGCTCGTATGGCCCAGATGCGAAATTTTGAGAGGGCCGCCGACGCCGTGAAGGGGACCACCCAAATGGTCGTTGTCCTCCTGACCGGTATAGTAGGCCAACAGGTCGTCCCAATCCCAGTCGCCGGTTCCGTTGCCGCCGATGGCGCGGTTCCAGTCGGCATAGTCCTCGCGCTGCCCGCGCATATAGACCATCGCATTGACCGTGCCACCTCCACCCAGCACCCGGCCCTGAGGCACGGTAGGCGCCCGGCCATCCAACTGCGCCTGCGGCTCGGTTTCGTGCATCATCAGGTAGGTGTCCCTGGCGAGGAACTTCATGTAGCCCGCCGGGAAATGCATGATCGGATTGGCGCGGCGCGGTCCCCGCTCCAGCATCAGGACTTTGGCACCTGCTGTCACGAGGCGGGACGCAGCGACGCAAGCAGAACTGCCGCCACCCACGAGAATGTAATCGTAAACGTCCATATCAAACCGCCTTGATGCAGAGACTGCCCCAAAGCGTCTCGTCCGCCTCAAGCACCCTGAGGCCGCCCAGGTCTGCCTGATTGTGGCCATCGGCCAAATGGCTCATTGGCTCGAGTGCAAAGAAGTCTCGCTTGTAGCCAGGATCGAAACTCGTGTCGGAGACGAAAAGGAACATTGTCGTAAAGACGGGATCGGCATCTATTTGCAGTAAAAGGTCACGCTCGGGCCAGTTGATGGTGGCTCGACCAGACCACCCCTCGAACGCGTTGTTGACCCAGTGGCGAGGCAGTTCGCGCGGCGCGGAGAAATCCAGATCGGACGGCACCGGGCCAGGACTACCCGGAAGCCAGCCTTCTTCCTCGCTCCACATCGCGCCGGTCTGGGTGTGAAGTGTGGTGCGCGGTGTCAGTGGAAAATGGGGGTGCCACCCGATTCCGAAGGGCATGGGCCGGCCCCGGTTGGTAACCGAAATGCTCATGATCATGCCCTCGGGTGTGACTTCGAACGCCTGCTTCGCATCGTAGCGATAGGGCAGGGCGCTGCCGTCGTGGCCATGGGTCAGCACGATGCGGTGGCTGGCGGTCTCGACCACCGCCCACTCCGAACGCCAGCCTTCGCCATGAAGGTAATGGCTGTCCCAATCCGTATTCGGCGTCAGGGCATGGTCTTCCCCTGCAAAGGAGAACCGGTTGCCCCGGACGCGATTGCCGAACGGGACAAGGGGATAGCACGCGCTATCGATCGGCAGCGCATCGTCGGCGGCGGGCCGCATCAGTGGCACGCCGTTTTTGTCCAGCCTTTGAATGCAACCGCCGTAGGTCGAGATGCGGGCGCTCGTTCCTGCTGAGCTGATCGAAAGAATAGTCAATTTATCCCCTCCCGGCCTGCCCGCGCCGGATCGCGTACATGTTGACGAGCACCGCGCCCACGATGATGACGCCGCGCACGACTTCTTGCACGAAGGGATTGATCCCCAGAAGGATGAGGCCGTTGCCGATGAGCGTGATAGCCAGAACACCCAGCATCGTGCCTAGCATGGACCCGCGCCCCCCCGAAAGCGCCGTGCCGCCGACCACAACAGCTGCAATCACGTCAAATTCCAGACCCGAGGCAGCGGTCGCATTACCCGATCCCAGGCGCGACAGCAGCAGCAGGCCCGAGATTGCGGCCATCAGGCCCCCAAGGACAAAGACCATGACGCGGATGCGGCGCACGTTGATCCCGGAGAGGAACGCAGCCTGCGGGTTGCCTCCGACCGCATAGACAGAGCGGCCGAATGCGGTTTTCTTGCTCACGAACCAGAATACCGCGAACAGAACCAGCATGATGATAGCGGCGGGCGGCAAGCCCAGGATCGGGCGGTCCAGCGCGTCGACGATCGAATTGCGCCCGATCGACACCGGCAGGGCATCGGTGAAAAACAGCGCCGAACCGCGCAGCGCCGACCACAGGCCCAGGGTCGCGACGAAGGACGGAACGTCGAAGAATGCCCGAAGTGCACCGGCGGTCCCGCCCAAAAGCGCGCCCACGAGCAACGCAACGCCGATGGCGGGAATCGTGGGCCAGCCCCATTGCAGCATGAAGGCCAGGATCACGGAGATGAAGGCAACCATCGGCCCTGTCGAAACGTCGATCTCGCCCGATATGATGATAAGGGTCACCGCCCATGCGGCGATGCCGATCGTGGCGGCGTCGCGCAGAATATTGACTTGGTTGTAGACCGTGAGAAAGCCCTGGGCAGTGGATGCGAACACGATATAGAGTACGATGATCGCGGCCAGTAGGCTTAATTCGTTCATGTGCCGGCCAAGGTTGAAGTGGCGTGCCGGACGGGAGTGGATGTCTGTGGCGGTCATCGCCAACTCCTCTTCTTAGAACGCTTGGGGGACGTGTGCGGTCCACACGATGCCTGAGAAAACATGTGCTCGGTTCATGCGGCCGACAGGCTGGCGGCCAGCAGCTTGTCCTGATCGATGCCGGGCGCGGCCATCTCGTCCATCATTTCGCCGTCGCGCAGCACCAGAACGCGGTCGCAGACCAGCGGAAGTTCCTCGATTTCCGACGAGACGAACAGGATGGCGCGTCCCTCCGCGGCCAGTTCACGGATGATCGCGTAGATTTGCGATTTGGCCTTGACGTCGACGCCGCGGGTCGGCTCGTCCAGAAGCAGCACGCGGCTGCCCGCATGGACCCAGCGGCCGATCACGACCTTTTGCTGGTTTCCCCCCGAGAGTGTCGAGATGGGTGTGCCGGTGGACGCCGTCTTGATGTGAAGCCGTTCGATCACGCGCCGGGTCGCCTGGGCGATCCTGCGCGACGAGAGGATACCACCATGGCTGACAGCGGGGAAATCGGTGGCAACGACATTCTCATCGACCCCCAGCATCGGCACGATGCCCGCGTCCTTCCGGCTTTCAGGTGTAAAACCGAAGCCCCGAACTACCATGCCGCGGTAATCGGTCCCGGTCACCTCACCACCCCCGGCGCTGATCGTTCCGCTGTCGGGCTTGCGGATGCCCATGATCGCTTCCAGCAGTTCGGTGCGGCCCGATCCCAGAAGCCCGGCAATGCCCAGAACCTCACCCTCGTGCAACGTCAGTGAAATTTTGCGCAGCTTGGGTGCTAGGGAGACCTCGTGTACCGTAATGGCCGCCTTGCCGGGCTTACCCGGCGTTATGGGCGCGCTCTCGGCCGCCTCGGTGCCGAGCATGACCCTGACGATTTCGCGCGTATCGGCACCCTGGACGGGGACCGTCTCGACGATGCGCCCATCGCGCATGATGGTGACCGCGTCCGCGATCTGCCGGATTTCGCCCATCCGGTGCGAGACGTAGATCACCGAAATGCCTTCCGCCGCGATGCGCTGGACGGCAGCCAGCACCTTTTTGGCCTCGGCGTCGGCCAGCGAGGACGTCGGCTCGTCCAGGATGACGATCTTGGGATCGCCGATCAGCACGCGCGCGATCTCGATCAACTGCCGTTCGGCCGGGCTGAGGCTGGCGACCGTGCGCTCGGGGTCGATCGCAAAGCCGAGACGGCTGAGCGCGGCATGAGCCTGTCTCTTCATCTCCCGATGGTCGATAATGCCATTGCGGCGCGGCCAGCGCCCAAGAAACAGGTTCTCGGCGATCGACATGTCGCTGACGAGGCTCAATTCCTGATAGACCACGCGCACGCCCCGCTCATGGGCTTCCGCCGCGCGGCGGCTCAAGCGTTCCTCCAGCGGCCGCCCGTCGATGACGACCGAACCGGTGTCGGGCAGTTCGGCGCCGGTCAGCAGCCGGATCATGGTGGACTTGCCGGCGCCGTTCTTGCCCAGCAGCGCCCGCACCTCTCCGGCGCGCATTTCGAAATCGGCGTCCTGGAGCGCGACGACGCCCGGATAATGCTTGGAACATCCGGACAGCCGAGCCACCACCGGAGCGTTGGGAACCTGCATTGCAACCTCTGGATCAATCAGGGCGGTGCCGGACGGGCGCCGCCCTTTGCGTTTGGACCGTCGTCAGCCGATCACGGAATGCCGTTGGGATGGGCTTCCTGCCAACCGGCGCCGTCCTCGGAAGACGCATAGAGGTCGATTTCATACGGCACTTTTATGCCCTCGGGCGGGTTGCCCTCGATCACGTTGACCGCCTGCTCGAAGGCCAGCCGACCCATACCCTGACCCGAAATGTCGACCACGGCCTTGATGACGTCGTGCTCTTCTAGCTCCTGGGCAATCTCGGTGGTCATGTCGCCGCCGAAGACGACGACCTCGCCCACGCGCCCCTGCGAACGGATGGCGCGGGCTGCACCCAAGGTTGCGCCACCAGCCTCGCCGAAAATCGCATCAAACTCGGGGTTGGCAGTCAGAATGTTGGAAGCGACCGAGATGGCGTTGTCGAGAATTGCACCTTCCTGGTTGGCGACGATTTCATAATCGATGCCCCGATCGGCCAATGCGGCCTCGAAGCCTTCACGGCGGGTAATGCAGACCTCGACGAACTCACAGTTGAGAACGGCGATCTTGGGAGCGGTGATGCCCTCGGCCTCGAAGTAATCCGCCGCGGCAAGGCCCAGCATGTTGCCGAAATCGAAGGGATCGCCCACCGTATAGGCGGAGACGAACTCCTCCATGTCGGCTTCGCTGAGGCAGGTGTTGTAGCAGATCACCGGTATGCCGGCATCGTGCGCGCGCTGGATGGAGCGGTAGGACCCGTCGGCCGAAACCGGAGAGGTGATGATCGCGTCGACATTGGCCGCGATCAGTGCGTCCATGAACGAGCTTTCCTGGGCAACGTCGCCCTGGGCGTTGGTCTCGATGATTTCGAGATCGCGGCCTGCCTCGGCGGCGGCATCCTGAATGCCCTGGCGGACCCCCGCGTAAAAGCCCTGCGCATCCATGTAGATGGCGCCTATGCGAATATCGTCCTGCGCCTCGGCCGTGCCGACTGCGCAAAGCGCGATGGTAGCCGCCAGCGCGGCCTTGGTCATGTGTTTCATGATTCCTCTCTGGGGTCCTCCCCATGGTCCTGATAACAGCGCGTGGCTATAATAAATACTATCTATCGTCAATACAGAACATACTTATTACGGAAACGCTTGCCTCTTGCCTCTACAAACTGCGATAGCTTGTCGTCCTCGCCAGATGAGATGCCATGCCTCAGAACCACGACCACAAGTTAGCAGCACCAATGAGCACCCGAAGGGCCATGACGTCTGTCGTGCGCGAAATGGTGGATTTGATCGTATCGGGACAATGGAGTGAAGGTGACCTGCTGCCGCCCGAAGATGCCCTGCTGGAGCGCTTTGGAGTCAGCCGCACTACGTTGCGCGAAAGCCTGCAGCACATCGTGGCGGCAGGCCTCATTCGCTCTCGTCCCCGAGCTGGGACGGTGATTCAGCCTCAAGCGCAGTGGAACCTGCTAGAGCCGACGGTTTTGTCGTCAGCTTTACAACACGTCAAAGACCGCTCCTTTTATGAGAATCTTGTAGACGCTCGATCCCTTATCGAGCCCGAGGCCGCAGCACTGGCCGCGCGAAATGGCTCGCCGCGAGCCTTGGCGGCGATCGATGCAGCCTTTGCAGATATGATCGAGTCGGAAGGACGGGACACCGAGAGCTGGAGCGCGGCAGATCTTTCATTCCATAGCGCAATCATTGAAGCTTCGGACAATTGGGTCTACCGGCAGTTCATAGTTGCAATTCGGGCTGCTCTGATGGCCAGCTTCCGCATGACAAATCGAGCGAGTCAGTCGCATGCGGAAGCTATCGAGACCCACAGGAGCGTCTACGAAGCCATCCGTCAGCGTCAGCCGGATAGGGCCAAAACGGAGATGCTGAACCTGATTGCCTTGGCGCGCGAGGACATGAAGCGCGCGCTTCAGGCGGATTAGGAGACCCAAACTCGGCTTCTACTGAAGCAGGCTGAGAATCGAGCCGCCTTTAGGTGGAGGGCCGACCGCCTGATATTATTCATCGACGCTGCAGCCACGGAGGAATACCGTCGCGCGAGCGCAGCCGAGCACTTTGAGATGATCGACTACATAGAACGAAAGAACCTTCCGGGGCTGCTGGATGTGATGAGGCGCCATCTCTACCGTGCGTCGGTCGCCTCCAACATCGCTGCCGCCTCCGATGAAAAAAGCTTTTCAAGATGACAGGTATAATGCGGCTGGATGCCGCTGAAACTACAGCGAGCGTATAGTCGAAAACCTATGCGTTCCGTGGAGAGGGCCGTCTCGACTGTCAGGCCGAGATAGTCACTGGTATCGGTGCGGCAGGTGCGCTGTCTTGCCAAATGCCGCGAAAGCCAGGAAGCCGGCGAGCGGGACCAGCGCTAGGATGAGACCCGTCGCCGTATTGCGAGGCTGGACCACGACGACTTCGCGCCTCAGCGGTAGTAGCGCGCCGGCCTCGCGCGTGATTACCCCACGCGAAATCGACGAATCGGCCGGCACGGTCACGGTGAAAGCATTGAGATCGGGCACTTCTCCCTCCCGTGCCGCGCGCACCCTGTAGCCGAAACTGGTGCCGCGCGTCTGCTCCACCTTGAGCGCCTCGCGGGCCAGTGTCTCGTTGCCGTCGGCCTGCCACTGGATGTCGAGCTGATCGACGGACGCCGGACCGCGCCTGATCCATATCGTGCGGCCGGCCACCGGCTCGGCCTGCGGCCTGACGACCGGCAGGTAGTCGGTCTCCGCATATTGGTTTGCCTCAGCAAGGGTCAGATAGAAAGTCGCGCCCGGCCGGGCGTAAACGCGTGCATCCGAAGTGTTGGCCGCTAGCGGACGCGTCCACCGCTCGGCTGGAACGATGTCCGCGACCAGCACCGAATTCTTCGGCGGGCTCGCCACGCGCAGACGCCGCAGCGTGTCCGGTACAATTTGCCCGTCGCGCTCCAAGGCGATCGTGTAAGTGCCCGCATCCAGCGAGGCGCGGAAGCCTGGCTGCGGCGGCATCACCAGCCGCAGGCTCGGCTCCGGCAATGGCGGCGGTGGGTCGATCACTTCCGCCTCCTCCCCTGGCTGGCGCGCGGCACCCGATTGCAGGAGCCGGCGCTCATAGGCGGTATGCGCCCTGCGTGCGGCAGCAAACTCGCGAGCGAAGGCGCGCTCGGCCTCGCGGTGCTCGGCATAGGCCCGTTCGGCCTCCTCGCCCCAGAGCAGCTCGGCTTCCCCGACCGCCGCGCCCTCGGGATAGAGGATCGAGAAGGGCCGGAGGCTCTCGCGCGCGATCTCCTCGCCGTCCTGCCGGATCACCAACTCGCCCTCGAGGAGGTCGCGCTGGCGCTGGAAATCCACATAGATCCGGCGCGACAGCGGCCAGTAGTATTCGAGCGTGCGCACATATGCGATCGCGCTGTCCCGGCCGGCGATCAGGCTCATCTCATCGCTGGTAGAGGGGATGAAGACCTCACGATATTCGTGGCCTTCCCAGACCCTTACGCTGATGATGGTCGCCTCGCGCTGCTCCGGCTCCAACGCGGCGGCCGGCATGGCCGGCGCAAGAGCTGAAAGCACGAGCGCCACGCATAGGGAAAACGACCGGAGCGGTGCCATCAGACCGCCCCCCGCAGTCGCGACGCGAGCACCGCCAGCGCCAGCGTGACGAGCGTGAGGGCGACCGCCATCAAGGTCCGCGCCAGGGCAAACGGTGTCTGCACGGTCAGCCCTTGCGCTAGATCGGAGAGCCGCGCGACCGCCGACACTGGATCGACAACGACGGCGACGACATTCAGGGCGCTGTGCAGATAGGCGGTCGTGAGGCTTAGTTCATGCGGCGGCCGTGATCCTAACAGGCCGAGCAGCACTTCGAACATGGCGAGCACGAGAAAGGCGACGACCGCTCCGCGCACGGTGTACGCCCAGGCCGATGCCAGAAGGCCGAGCGCCAGGAGCGGTAGGGCATGGACCGGCATGCGACCGAGCGCGAAGGCATCGGTCAACCCGATGACGCCGGCGCCGAGCGGCTGGGCCACCAGCAGATAGGCGACGTAGGCGGCGATCAGCGCCGCAAAGAGCAGCAGCTCGACGCAAAACTTCGCCAGCACGACCGCCTCGTGAGAAACGGGGCCGACCAGCAGCACCTCAAGCGTGCGATGCTCCCGCTCCCAGGCCAGGCTGGCGGCAAGCCGCAATCCCAGCACGACACCGAGCACGATGACGACGATGACGTTCAGCGCCGCCAGAGGATCGGTGGTGACGAGCACCGACTCCGTCTCGAAGCTGCGCAGGAAGCCGGCGCCATAGAACCAGGCGATCGCGCAGATCAGGCTTGCCGCGGCATAGGGCCAGGGCGACAGCAGGCGGGCGACAAGCTCCCTGTGGGCGAGAAGCAGGACCGTGCCGAAAGGGCCGGGCGGGCGCAGGTCTCGCATGGTTGCTACATGACGGTACGAATGAGGCCGCCGTCGATCCGCAGCGCCGCGCCATTGACGATGCCTGTGCGCGCGCTGCCCAGAAAGGTCACGAAATCGGCCACCTCCTCGGGGCGCGATAGACGCTGGATAAGCGACGTCGGCCGGTTCTCCGCGATGAAGCGCCGTTCTGCCTCTTCAGTCGGCACGCCGGGATAGAGACCGGCGATCAGCTTCGCCACACCCTCGGTCCGGCTGGGGCCCGGCAGCACCGAATTGACGGTCACGCTGGTCGACTTGGTGGTCTCGGCCAGATTGCGAGCGAGCGAAAGCTGCATGGTCTTTGTGGCGCTGTAGGCTGGCAGTTCGGGAGCCGGGTTGATCGCCGACTCGCTTGCCATGAAGATGACCCTGCCGCTGTCGCGCTCGAGCATCTTCGGCAGATAATAACGGGCGAGCCGCACCCCGCTCATCACATTGATCTCGATCAGTTCGTACCAGCGGTCGTCGCCGGCCTCATATATGTCCACTGCCTCGTAGATGCCGAGATTGATAACCAGCACGTCCACGTCCGGGCAGGCCTCGATGATGGCGGCGCATCCCTGCGCCGTGCCGCTGTTGCCGACGACCGTCTCCACGTCGGCGCCGGCGACCTCCGACGCGATTTGAGCAGCCGCGTTTCCGGCCTTCTCCGCGGTTCTGCCATTGACGACCACCGTGGCGCCCTCGTGTGCCATGCTGCGGGCGATGGCAAAGCCAAGACCTCCGGTCGAGGCAGTGACGAGGCAGCGTTTTCCCTTATAGCCCAAATCCATTGTATTGCTCCCTAATGCGTCGTCGTTCCGGGTCCAGCCAGGGCGAGAAAGACATCCTCCAGGCTGCGACTGGTAGCGCTGACCGAAAGCACGGTCAGGCCGAGACCTGTGAGAGATCGCGAAAGCGCGGCGCGGGCCTCTCTCGGATCCTGAACTCCGTCCGTTTCGAGCAGGATTTCCGCCGTATGATTTCCCGTTTCTTTGGCTTCCCTGATACCGGCAAGTTCGCGCATAGCGGAAAGCGCGGGGGGGACGCGCTCGGCGACCTCCACGCGCAGAACATCCGTGCCCCCTGATGGAAGGAGCTCGGCCGGACTGCCGACCGCGATCACTCTCCCATCCTTCATGAATGCGACGCGATCGCAGATCCTCTCCATCTCGGCCAGTTGGTGCGAGGAAAAGAAAAGGGTCGTTCCGGAGGCCCGCACCTCGCGCAGGATGTCCCGCATCTCGGCAACCCCCGTCGGGTCGAGGCCGAGCGTCGGCTCGTCAAGCAGCAGGAATTCAGGGTTGTGCAGCATCACGCGAGCAAGGCAGGCGCGCTGCTGCATGCCGCGCGAATAGGTGCCGAGCGGCCGGTCGTCCGCTTCCGCGAGTCCGACGCGCGACAAAACCTCGGCGACGCGGGAGCGAGTGGCGGGTACGCCGTAGAGACGGCCGAAAAGTTCCAGATAGGCCCGGGCCGGCATTTCGGGATAGACGCGTGGCTTCTCCTGCAGGAAGCCGACGCGCAGCCGCACCTCCCGGTTGCGCGCGCCGCCTTTCATCCCAAGCAGCTCGATCTCGCCGCCATCGGGTGCGATCAGCCCCATCACCAGGTTCATCAGCGTGGTCTTTCCGGCACCATTGGGGCCAAGGAAGCCGAGTATCTCCCCGCGCTCGACGGAAAGGTCGACCCCGTCGACCGCCCGCTTTCGCCCGAAGGAGCGCGTCAGTCCCGAAATGCGTAGGGCGTGCTCCGTTGCCATGGATCAGAAGACGGGTTCGATCGTGTAGAGGCGTGCGAGATTGATCACGATCATGGTGACAGCCGACGCCAGCAGGAACTCCATCGGCCAGCGCAGGATTTTCACGCGGTCGTTGACGATCTTCATCAGCACGATGACGGCGGCCGCGGCCGCTGTGGCCGGCCAGTGGGACAGGTTGCCCGTCATCACGGTGCAGGAGCCGAGCAGCAGTGCAAGGATGACAAGCAGTCCGATCGTGTTCTTCATGCCGCAACCTCGACGTCGATGCTGCTCGCGGCCGCGTGGGCTATTGTGCGGCCATCCCCCGGGTCGAACAGATAGATCCAGTTCGGATCGAAACGCAGGGCGAGGCGAGCGCCCTCCTG
This sequence comes from Chelativorans sp. AA-79, assembly GCF_029457495.1. Classification (NCBI taxonomy): domain Bacteria; kingdom Pseudomonadati; phylum Pseudomonadota; class Alphaproteobacteria; order Hyphomicrobiales; family Phyllobacteriaceae; genus Chelativorans; species Chelativorans sp. AA-79. The sequence continues at coordinate 4,827,978 of NZ_CP120361.1, read as the reverse complement.
CTTGGCGAGGTTTCGCGTTTCCGTGGTCGAGCTGCGCGTCGTGATCTCAATGCCGCCGGCACGCAGGACATAGAGGTTTTCCGCTCCGGTCGGCTCGAAAGAATAGAGTTCGGCCGCGATCTTGTGTTCCTCGCTGATGGCGGCGGCGACGCCGATATGCTCGGGCCGGATTCCGATCCGGACCCTGTCTCCTTCGTACTTGCCGAGACCGTTCGCCTGCGCCCACTTCCCATCGAGCGGCACGGCGAAAGGCCCGACATCGGCAACGGGCCGGCCGTCCGAGCGCCGCAGAGTGGCATTCATGACATTCATCTGCGGCTCGCCTACGAAGGTTGCGACGAACTCGTCGGCGGGCCGTTCGAATATCTCAAGCGGCGTCGCCACCTGCAGCATCCTGCCGTTGTTCATCACGATGATGCGGTCCGCCATCGTCATCGCTTCCAGTTGGTCATGCGTGACGAAGATCGTCGTGACGCCGACCTCCTTCTGGATGTGGCGCAGCTCGGCTCGCATCTGCCCGCGCAGCTGGGCATCCAGATGCGACATCGGCTCGTCCATGAGGAAAATGTCGGCATCCCTCACGAGCATGCGCGCGATGGCGACGCGTTGCAGCTGGCCGGCGGCAAGCTGATCAGGCATCCGGTCGAGAACGTCGGCAATCTGCATGGTCTCTGCCACTGCCCGCACCTTCTCCGCGATGACAGTTCTCGGCATGCGCCTGACTTTCAGCGGGTAGGCGATGTTTCCGAACACGGTCATGTGACGATAGAGTCCGTAATCCTGGAACACCATGCCGACATTGCGGTAGCGCGGCCGCAAATAGGTGACGTTGCGCCCTGCGATGTCGATGCGCCCTTCGCTGGGCATCTCTAGACCGGCAACCATGCGCAGGGTGGTCGTCTTTCCACAGCCGGACGGGCCCAGGAGGAAGACGAACTCTCCATCGCCGATCCTCATATCGACCCCGTCTACTGCCGTGAGCGAGCCGAAGCGCTTCACCAGCTTCTCCACCTGCAGCTCAGCCATCGATGAAGTTCGCCCGTTTGGTTCGATGAAACGACATGGTCATTTGCGCAAGGTTCCCTGTGAAAGGCCGCTGATCAGCTGGCGCTGCACGAGCAGCACGAAGAGGATCAACGGGGCGGTGATCATGACAACGGCGGCGCCCAGCACGTTCCAGGAGATGTTGGCGCCGATTGAATAGGCGACGATGGCGGGCGGCATGGTCTTGGCCTGGGTCGAGGTCAGGAAAATGGCGAAGGCATACTCGTTCCAGGACAGGATCATCACGAAGATCGCCGTCGCCGTGATGGAGGGCATCATGAGAGGCAGGGTCACTTTCCGAAACGCCTGGAACCAGGTGTCTCCGTCGACCATCGCCGATTCCTCGTAGCGCCGCGGGATGTCGCGGAAATAGCCCGTCAGCATCCACACCACGAACGGAAGCTGCATCGCGGTGTAGAGGATGATCAGGCCGGTCAGCGTGTCGAGCAGCCGCAGCGTCTGGAAGGTCACGAACATCGGGATGAGCACTGCCACCGGCGGCATCATCCTGTTGGTGAGCACCCAGAACGAGACGTCGTCACGTCCGGCAAAATCATAGCGGGCGATGGCGTAGGCGCAGAACATACCGAGCGTGACCGAAAAGAACGTGGCCGACAGCGACACGATCACGCTGTTCCTGAAATTGTGCATCAGGTTCTTCTCGAAGATCAGGAAGCGGAAGGCTTCCAGCGTCGGCTTGAATATCCACTGCGGGTTCGGCTGGTTGGACGTCGCTGCATCCATGAAGCCCGTCATCACCACATAGAGGTAGGGCACAAAATTGATGACGCACACCAGCAGGATGACAAGGTAGACCCACCAGTTCCGCTGCACGTGCGGGGCGTCGGGAGAGACGATCGAGGTGTTGAAATGAGCCATCACGCTTCCTCGCTCCTCATGCCGCGCTGTCGGAGCGCATCCGCATGGCGCGAATGAAAATGAGACTCATGACGATGATGATCATCATCATGATCAGGGAAATGGCGGCCGCCTTGGAGGCATCGAAGAATTCCAGACCCGTCTTGGTGAGGTAGACGTTGAGGGTCGTCGTGGCATTGCCCGGACCGCCCCGCGTCATCACGACGATCAGCTCATAGGTGCGAAAAGCGTCCATGATCCGGATGACGACGGCGATCAGGATCGCCGGCTTGAGGAGCGGCATGGTGATGGTCCAGAAAACGCGCCAGCCGGACGCACCGTCGATCTCCGCCGCTTCGTAGGGCTGACGGGGAATGGAGGCGAGCCCGGCCGTCATCATGAGGAACATGAAGGGCGTCCATTCCCAGACATCCACGAAGACCAGCGTATGAAAGGCGATGGTGGGATCGGACAGGAAGGGTATCGCGCCCATGCCAAGGGCCCGCGTTACCCCGCCGGCATAGTAGGTCACCAGGCCCGAGCCAGGATAGAACATGTATCGCCAGATGAGCGCCGCGACCAAGGGCGGCAGGATCATCGGAATGAGGATGAAGATGCGCAGGATGCTCGCGCCGCGTATGGCGCGTTGGAAGAGCAGCGCCAGCCCGAGCCCGAGCCAGAACTGGATGAAAACCGCCTGAACCGTGAACCAGACCGTTGTCCTTAGCGCGTGCCAGAATTCGGGATCCTGGATCACGGCTTGATACTGATAGAGCCCGACGAAGAAGCGCGGGGAGTGGGGTCGCGACAGGATGACGTTCTGACTCGCGAGGTAGAGCGCGTTGAGGAACGGGTAAATGCCGAACGCGAACAGCACGATCAGCGTCGGCGCCATCAGGATCCAGGGGAACGCCGCAGGGTTGGAAGGTCCCAGGCGGGCCCATATCCCCTTGCGTCCCGTGGTCCCGACCGGCTCGGCCGAAGCGAGCTTTCCGTCCGCGAAGAGCTTTGTATCCGTCATCCGCTCGTTCTCATCGCTGGTCGCAGCGCGCTCCTGGTTTGTCTGGTCCGGGCGTCGACACGCCCGGACCGCGAGACTTCAGATCATTTCCACTCGGACGGCAGGCGATCATAGTAGCTCAGATCGCGCCAATGCTGGGGTGGCAGATCGGTGCGGCCGGGGATGTAGTAGCCACCGCGACGCATCACCTCGGTCATGCGCCGCTCCATATTGGCGGCCGCGGTCGCAGCATCGATCTCGCCGATCCAGACCCGGTTGCCTTCCTCACCCATGATGTCCGAGATCTCTGCCCATTCCGGTACACGGATGCGCTCGTCCGGATTAGTATCGTTGAGCATGAAGTCGTAGACGTCCACCCACCAGGGCTGGTGACGGGCAAGAGTCTCCGACTTGTAGGTCGAGTGGCGCGAGGGTCCGGCACCGAACTCAGTCGCCCGTTCCTGGATCTCCTTGGAAGTCATCCATTGGATGAAGACCCAGGCCGCGTCCTTCTGCCGGGAATCGCGGGAGAGACCGAACGACCACGCGCCGAACCACGGATCGATGACCCCATGCGGTCCGGCAGGCGTGTGCAGGTGCACGTTCTTGCCGGCGATGTCCGGATGGGTCTCCTCGTCCTCGAAAAAGCCTTTGATAAAGTCTTGGTAGTTCCACAGGCCGAAGGCCCGTCCGGACTGGTACATCGATGTCGCCTCGTCGATGCCCCAATTGGCGCTGTCGGCCGGCATGAAATCCCTGAAGCTCACGAAATAGTCGATCGACTCGATCGTGCGCTCGTTGTTGATGGTGATCTTCCAGTCCTTGTCGACATATTCGTTGCCTACCGTCTCGGGTGTCTGGAACGCGTATAGATACGGCAGGTAGGTGATGCCCCAGAACCAGCGGCCCGGCATCTGAGCAAAGCCCATCATGCCCGATTCCGGATTGTGGACCTTGGCTGCGGCCTCGTACATGAAGTCGGTGGTGAACTCTGGCGAGAAGCGCTCCGGCATAGTAATGCCGGCTTCCTCGGCCACATCGCGCCGGAAGGTAGTGCCGACAGGACCGGCCCCGAGCGGAATGGTGTAGAGGACATCGTCCCAGACACCCGTGCCGCTGATCACGCGCGGCAGGAAGTCGTTGATGTCGTAATCTGCATCGGTCAGATCGGTGTTCTTCACGTAGGGCATGAGCGGCTCGAGGAAGTTCGCCGTCGCGTATTCGGCGAGCCACATCACATCCACGGCGTAGATGTCGTAGGCGCCCGTGCCTTGCTGCATCTCGACCAGCGAGCGCTGGCGGTATTGGTCGAACGGGATCTCGTCCACCGTGACCTTGATCCCGAACTTCTCCTCGAATTCGGGGATGAACCTCCCCAGGGCCGCGAATTGCGGCATGGCCGGCTGAAGGAACCGGATCTCCGCTCCGGCGAGCGCCCGCTGTGCCTCGGTTTGCGCCAAGGCGATGGTCGTTCCGGCCACGGAAAACGTCAGGGCCGTGGCTAGGGCCGTTTGGATGCGCCGTCTCATCGTTTTCTCCTCCTGGTTAACCTGTTCAGGTCTCACTGCCTCCTTGCGCCCGGCGCAGCTGAATTCGTCGGCTTGGCCTCCCGTCCGGCGAACTGCGCATGGCGCACGGTATGTCCGGTCCGCGCGTCGAAGAGGTAGAGAAACTCGGGCGCGATCCTGAAGGCGATCGGCTTGCCGCTCTGACGCGGAAACCGCCGGCCGATGTCGACTGTGGTCAGGATGCGAACGACGGTCCCCTCCGCCTCGATGTCAAAGACGATGCGCGAGCCGAGAGTCTCGACCGCGAACACGCGGCCTCGCACCAGGTTCTCCCCCGCCTCGTCTGCGCCAGCCAGCGTGATATGCTGCGGGCGGATGCCGGCCACGTAGTCCGCTTCGGGAGAGATCGCCGTGCCCGACGTCAGCCAATCGTGATCGAGCTCGATACGGGAGCTGCCGACGCGAAGCCCGAACCCGCCGTTCTCCTCCGTCAGCACGGCGGCGAAGGTGTTCATTGCCGGCTCGCCTACGAAAGTCGCCGCAAACAGGGTTTCGGGGCAGTCAAACAGCTGCTGGGGGGCAGCGATCTGTTCGATGCGGCCTCGATTGATCAGCACGATCCGGTCGGCCATGGTCATTGCTTCGAGTTGGTCGTGCGAGACGTAGAGCATCGTCGCCTGGAAATCGCGCTGCAGGCGCTTGAACTCGACGCGCATCCTGGCGCGCAGCTTGGCGTCGAGATGCGATATAGGCTCGTCGAAAAGATAGACGTCGGCATCCCGAACCAGCGCCCGGCCGATGGCCACGCGCTGCATCTGGCCGCCGGAAAGCTGTGAGGGATAACGGCCGAGCAGTTCGCCGACCTGCAGCATCTCGGCCACCGTGTCTACACGCGACCTGATCTCCGCATTCGGCAGCTTCCGGTTGCGCAGGGGATAGGCGAGGTTGTCGAACACCGTCAAATGGGGAAAGAGCGAATGTTTGTCATAGACCATGGCCAGGTTGCGCTGGCGGGGCTGCCAGTGAGTGACATCCCGACCACCGATCCGGATGCTTCCTTCAGTTGGGACTTCCAGCCCCGCGACCAGGCGCAGCGTCGTCGTCTTGCCGGCACCGGACGGACCGAGGAGGAACACCGCCTCCCGATCGGCCACCTCGAACGAGACTCCGCTCAGGGCTTCAATCCCTCCCTTGAAACGCCTGGACAGCTTCTCGAGGCGAAGTTCGGCCATGAGGTTTCCTCAAGCTAGACGCTACGCCGGGTGGCCGCGAGCGGGCGGCGGGAGGTCCCGCCGGGCCGGAGATTCGGCCACGGATTCTTTGGATAAACACAGAACATCCTTGAACCTCCTCCCGTGGCGCCTTGCCGGCTCTGCTGCGAGCTCGGTTCACGCCAGTTACAGGCAAAACGATAGCAATCATGAAATTCTCTGTCGAGTATAAAAAAATCCTTGAAAGGAAATTTCATGTCGGGCTATGTTGAGCCTGCCAGCGCCGGGACCGCTCCAACGCGCTGCGTTCAAGCGAGAGGCCAACGACAGAATGAATGGTGAGATCGGGCTCCTTGAACACATTCAGAGTATCCGCGGTCGATTGAAACCCACATTGCAGGCGGTCGCCGACACGGTGCTGGCGCGCCCCTCTAAGGTGAGCGGCATGAACATCAAGGAACTCGCCGCAGCTTGCGACGTGTCCGAGGCTTCGATCAGCCGCTTCGTGCGAGAGGTCGGCCTTTCGAGTTTCAGGGCCTTTCAAATCAGAATGGCCGAGGAAAGGGTGTCGGCAGAGGACGATGGGCCGAGCGGACAAAGCTCGATCTACGAGACCATCGGGCGTGGCGATACAGCCTCCACGATCCTGACGAAGGTCGCTCACCGCAATGCCGATGTGGCGCGCGCCTGTCTCTCGACGCTCAACCCCTCGGCTCTCGAAAGCGCTGCACAAATGATCCGTCAGGCGCCGGCGGTGTATTTCTTCGCCGCGGGGCTCTCGACACTGGCCGCAGAGAATGCCCTCATGCGATTTTCACGCATCGGCAAGCCGGCGACATTCCACCGGGACCGCAACAGCCAGCTCCTGGCGGCCACGGCTGTCCGGCCGGACGCGGTGGCGATCGCGATCAGCGATTCGGGACGAACGCATCAGACCGTCCTTGCGCTGACGGCGGCACGGGAAGCCGGCGCCGGAACCATCGCCATCACTTCCTTCGCTGAATCGACGCTCGCCCGCATCGCCGACACGGTTCTGGTGACGCCGACCGGCTACGCCGCGGCCGGCGACGAACCCCTCTACGAGAGCATGGTCAGCAAGTTCGGTCAGCTGCTGACGATCGATGTCCTCTACTCGCTCGTCGCGGTGCAGGACTATGACAGCTCGCTCGCCTCGGTGCGGCGGGGAGATGCCTTCATCCAGCAGAGTCGTCGCGTGAGACAATATGATGGCAGTGAGTGAAACGGACGAGGAGGCTGGGATCAACCTGCGTTGGATACATCGGGGGGAGCCGCTCGACACGTTGCTTCGGTCTCGGCCCGAGACGGCTCCGCTTTCTCCGCCTGCGCCCGATGAGGTGATCGCGCGCGTTGAGGCGGTCTGCATCTGCTCGTCGGATATCAAGGCTGTGCGTATGGGCGTCGACCACCCTCTCCTGGCCGAGTCGGATGGCAACGAAGATACGGTTCTCGGACATGAGGTGAGCCTTCGCGTGGAACAGGTGGGTGAGGCTCAGCGCGAAAGGTTTCGCCCCGGCCAGCGCCTTGGGCTGCAGCCGGCGATGCGGATCAATGGTAGGCGCCGGACCATCGGCTTCGACGTGCCGGGCGGCTTCGCGCAATATTTGCGGCTCGGGCCGGACGCTCTCTCCGGCCACGTCTTCGACGTACCGGAACGGTTGTCCGCGGCCGAGATCGCCCTCTTGGAGCCCTATGGCTGTGTCGAGCGCGCCTATCGCCCCAATGTGAGGCGGACGCTTGCTGGCAATGGTTCAGCTCTCGTCTATCTCGGCCCGGGGGCGGAGCGGTACGACGCCTCGCGTCCCGTACGGTGGCAAAGAACAATTGTGGTGGGGCAAGACAAATGCATCCTGCCCTCGAGCCTCGGTATAGAGGACGAGCGCAGGGCAAGTCTGAGCGAGATTGCCGACCAGCGCTTCGACGACATCATTGCGCTAGGAGAGCTTGACGAAGGTGCGCTTGCCCGCCTTCCTGTCCTTCTGCGTGAAGGAGGCCTGCTCCTGCAGGCGCGTCAGACGCCGGCTCGCGCCGTTCGGGTCGACCCCGCGCGGATACATTATGACGGGCTCGCCTTCGTCGGAACCACGGACGCAGATATCCTTCAGGCACTTGCGCCGGAGCGTCAGCGCTTCGACGTCCGGCCAGGAGGCGTGGCACTGGTGCATGGCGCTGGAGGCGCGATGGGCCGCATCCACGTCCATCGCCTCCTGCAACTGGAGAACGGACCCTCGACCCTCATCGCCACATCGCGCAACGCCAAGCGGCTGGCCGATCTGGAAGCCGACTTCAGGCCAATGGCGGCCGCCAAGGGCAAGAGGCTTGTGATCGCGGAGACTGCCGACGCCGAAAAAGCGGTGACGGCTGCGGCACCTTCAGGGCTCGACGACGCAGTGGTCGTGGTGCCTGATCCTCAAGCCGTCGCCGGCGCCGCCCGATGGCTCGCGCCGGGGGGAATGCTCGCCGTCTTTTCCGGCTTCGCCTATGGAAACCCGATCCTCCTGGACCTGGCGGGCGTGGCAGTTTCCGGCAAACGATTCACCGGCTCTACCGGATGTTCGGTCCAGGATATGAAGGACGTGCTCAGCCGGGTCGAGAGGGGGGAACTCGACCTTCTGGCGAACCTGAAGGCCATCAGCGGCCTGAAGGACTTGCCGAAGGCCCTGGAGGCGGTCGACCGCGGCGCGGTCTCGGGCAAGATCGTCATCTATCCGCATTCGCCCGACCTGCCTTTCCGGTTGCTCGCCGACCCTTGGGATGGCGGACAGGAGCAACGATTGATCGGGGAGACGGAACGGGAGCAGGGGAGATAAGGAGGATCCCATGCGAGACCATGCGATCGGGATAGACATCGGCACGACCGGAACCAAGACCGGCATTTACGACCGCAACGGGCGCCTGGTGGGCGACGCATTCGAGGAATCGATCCTGCGCTATCCCGGCCCCGGCCAGGTGGAACAGGATCCCGAGGAGATTTTCGGTTCCGCGATCCGTACGATCCGCGCAGCGCTGAAGGCGTCCGGCCTCGATGCGTCGCGGATCGCCGCCATGGCGCTGGACGGGCAGATGGCCGGCATCATGGCCGTCGATGGCGACTGGAATCCCGTCACCCACTACGACAGCTGGCTCGACACGCGCTGCGCCCCCTGGCTGGAGGAACTGCGCACGCACGAGAGCGAGATCATCCGCACCTGCGGCATGGCGCTCGCCTTCAATCATGCCCCTCGCTTTCTCTACTGGCGCGACAAGCCCGACGTCTGGAACCGCATCGCGAGCTTCATCCAGCCGGCGGGCTATGTGGCCGGCCGGCTCGCTGGGCTATCCGGGGCCGATGCCTTCATGGACCGCACCTATCTCGTCTTCTCCGGCTTTGGCTCCGGCGAAACCGCCGAGTGGAACGAAACGCTCCTGGCCCGCTACCGCCTCGACCGCTCAAAATTCCCGAGGATCGTGGAGCCTTGGGAGATCATCGGGCAACTGACTTCCGACTGGGCCCGCAAAACCGGATTGCCGGAAGGGCTGCCGATCGCCGCGGGCTGCGGAGATCAGAGCGCGAATGTGCTTGGAGGTGGCCTGGTGGATCCCGGCGTGGTGTTCGACACTTCGGGTACGGCCTCGGTCTTCGCCACCATCATCGACCATTTCGGCACGGACACGAAATACAAGTGCCTGATGACATGCCCGCATGTGATCCGCGGGCTCTATTTCCCGATGGCCTATGTGGCGGGCGGCGGGCTGAATCTGCGCTGGTTTCGCGACAGTGTCTCGCCGCTCGAAAAGGCCGAATGCGAAAGCAAGGGCATCAATCCCTACGACGCGCTTGCCAAGGAGGCGGCTGCGATCCCGCCGGGATCGGAGAAGCTGCTGTTCCTGCCGCATCTTTCGGGCCGCAACACGCCTATTGACCCCGATATGCGCGGTGCGTTCCTGGGGCTGACCTGGCGGCACGGCAAGCCGCACATGGTGCGCGCCATCATGGAGAGCATCGCTTACGAATACGCGTTCTATCTCCGCGCCGTGCGCGAGATCGCGCCTGATTACGATCCGCATCACGCCATCAACATCGGTGGCGGTGCCCGCAGCCCGCTGCTGCGGCAGATCAAGGCGGACGTGCTGGGGATCGACTACCGCTCCCTCGAACGCGAGGAATTCGGTACATTGGGCTCCGCCATAATCGCCGGCCATGCGGTCGGACTGTTCCCTGACATGGCGGATACGGCGCGTCGGTTCGCCGGCAAGCCTGTCGCGGAGACAAAGGCGCGTCTGGAGATGACGGCCGCCTACACCCCCTGTGTCGACGCCTATATCGACGCGCTGGCGACGCTGTCGCCGTATTTCGCGCGGATGAACCGAACGCTTTCGGCTCAAGGCTGACGGCGGTGGCTCGCGCCGCGCTGGCGACAGATGGAAGAACGACGACCAACCACAGGAATAATGCCATGCGTGCAATCGTGCTTCATTCGCCCGGCGACATCCGGCTTGAGGAACGTCCACGGCCGGAAGCAGGTCCAGGCCATGTCCTCGTGCGCGTGGCCTCGGTCGGGGTGTGCGGCTCCGACCTGCCGCGCATGCTGGTTAAGGGCGCCTGGAAAATGCCCCTGATCACGGGGCACGAGTTCGCCGGCCGCATCAGCGAGCTTGGCGAGGGTGCCGAGGGGTGGAGTGTCGGCGAACTGGTGGCGATCGCGCCGCTGCTGCCGTGCCGCCAATGCAGCCAGTGCCTCACCGGCAATTTCTCGCGCTGTACCGACTACGACTATTTCGGCAGCCGTCGCGATGGCGCCTATGCGGAATATGTCGCCGTCCCGGTCGGCAACCTGATCAAGGCGCCGCAACATCTGGACCCCCGTGCCATCGCCATGACAGACCCGGCCTCCATTGCGCTTCACGCGATCTGGAAGGCGGGAGGCATCTCCGTCGGCAAGACCGGCGCCGTGGTCGGCTGCGGCCCCATCGGCCTGTTCGCCATCCAGTGGCTGCGGCTCATGGGCGCGAGCGAGGTGGTCGCTATCGACGTTTCGGAGGAAAAGCTGGAGCTTGCCCGCGAGGCGGGAGCGTCGCACTGCATTCTCTCCCAGGACCTGCCCTCCAGCGACGTGCGCGCGGACCTCGTGATCGAGGCGGTTGGCATCGACGCGACGATCAACAGCGCGGTCACGCTGGCCGGTCCCGGCGGGCATGTCACCTTCATCGGGATTCCCGTACCCGACGTGAAACTTGACAACAAGACCTTTCAGCATTTCCTGCGCCAGGAGGTTTCCCTGCACGGCTCGTGGAACAGCTTCGGGCCGCCCTTCCCGGGTCCGCAGTGGACGACGACGCTGGAAAAGTTCGGCACCGGGGAACTCCGCTGGGAATTCCTGATCTCGCACGATCTGGATTTGGCCGAATTGCCGGGCATCTTTCAGCGCTTTGCGGCGAAGGATATTCATTTCTCCAAAGTTCTGTTCAAGCCATGAGCGTGATGACGGAACTCACCAATGTGCATTTCTGGGAGAACACCATGAATATCGAATCCGCATCCGCAGCCCCGATCGCGGCCGCTAGTAACCGCCGCAATCCCGGTACGGCGCTGCGGCCGGAGATGTTCGAAGGGCATCCTGCAAACCGCAGCGCGGCCGAGCGGCGGGCAGCGAGCCTGATTGCCCGACGCTCGGTGAAGAAGGAGTGGCAAGCCGCGTGGCTGGTGAACGCCGTGCGCTGCATCGATCTTACCACACTCGCCGGCGACGATACGGCCGAGCGTGTGCGGCGCCTGTGCGCCAAGGCCAGGCAGCCTGTCGCCCCACATATCGTCGAGGGCCTTGGCATCGCTGCGCTGAAGCTGACGACGGGCGCGGTCTGCGTCTACCCGACAATGGTGCCGCATGCGGTAAAGGCGCTGGAAGGCAGCGGCGTTCCGGTCGCCTCCGTCGCAACAGGCTTTCCGGCGGGCCTCATGCCGCTGAAGCTACGTCTTGCCGAGATCCGATATGCGGTCGAGGAGGGCGCCCACGAAATCGATATCGTGATCACCCGCGAGCACGTCCTGGGCGGCAACTGGACTGCTCTCCATCACGAGGTGCGGGCGATGCGTGAGGCCTGCGGGGCTGCTCATCTGAAGGCGATACTGGCCACCGGCGATCTCCAGACGCTGCGCAACGTCTACGGCGCCTCGATGGTGGCGATGCAGGCCGGCGCTGACTTCATCAAGACCTCCACCGGCAAGGAGGGCATAAATGCGACGCTGCCCGTCAGCCTCGTCATGATCCGCGCCCTGCGAGACTATCACGACGCGACGGGATACAAGGTCGGCTTCAAGCCGGCCGGCGGGATGAGGAGCGCGAAGGACGCGCTCAACTGGCAGTTCCTGATGATGGAGGAGATGGGCCGTGAATGGCTCGAGCCAAGCCTCTTCCGGCTCGGCGCGTCGTCCATGCTCGCTGATATAGAACGCCAGCTCGAACATTTCGTGACGGGCCGCTACGCGGCGTCGAGCCGTCATGCGCTCGCATAGGAGGCGTCGATGAACGCGATCATGAAGATACTGGAAACGATGGACTACGGCCTTGCCCCCGAAGAGTCCGGGATCGTCAACTCTTGGCTGGACAAGCACAAGGCCGGTTTCGGGCATTTCATCGGCGGACGCTTCACCGAACCAGGCAAGACCTTTGACGTCACCAATCCGGCCACCGGCGAGAAGATCGCACGCGTCACGCAGGGAACGAAGGCGGACGTGGACGCCGCTATAAAGGCGGCGCAGACCGCCCAGCCTAAATGGGCTGGGCTTTCCGGCCACGACCGCGCGCGTTACCTCTATGCGCTGGCGCGCCACGTGCAGCAGCACAGCCGGTTCCTCGCCGTGCTGGAGACCATCGACAACGGCAAGTCGATCCGCGAGAGCCGGGACATCGACATCCCGCTGGTCGCTCGGCATTTCTACCACCATGCCGGATGGGCGGAAATCCTCGAAGACGAGTTTCCGGAAGCGCGGCCCCATGGTGTCTGCGGCCAGATCATCCCATGGAACTTCCCGCTGCTCATGCTGGCGTGGAAGGTGGCGCCGGCACTTGCCGCCGGCAACACCGTCGTTCTGAAGCCCGCCGAATACACACCGTTGACCGCGCTCGCCTTCGCTGAGATCGCGCGCGAGTGCGGGCTGCCGGCAGGCGTCCTCAACATCGTTACGGGCGATGGCAGAACGGGCACGGCGATTATTGCGCATGACGGCGTGGACAAGGTTGCCTTCACCGGTTCGACCGAAGTCGGCCGCATCATTCGCAAGCAGACCGCGGGCACGGGCAAGGCGCTGACGCTGGAGTTGGGCGGCAAGTCGCCCTTCGTGGTGTTTGCCGATGCGGATCTCGACGCGGCGGTCGAGGGCGTGGTCGACTCCGTCTGGTTTAACCAAGGCCAGGTCTGTTGCGCCGGCACGCGCATCCTCGTCGCCGAATCCGTCGCCGGGCGTTTTGAAGAACTGCTGCGACGGCGCCTTACAAAACTCAGGACGGGCGATCCGCTGCAGAAATCGACGGATATCGGCGCCATCGTGCATCCGGTTCAGCTGGAGCGCATCCGCGGATTGGTGGCGCAGGGCGTCGGCGAGGGGGCGGTGCTGCATCAGGGCGAGGCGCCTGGAGGCTGCTTCTTCCCGCCAACCCTGGTGACCAACGTGCATCCCGCGTCGGTCCTCTGCGCCGAGGAGATTTTTGGGCCGGTGGTTACGCTCTCATCGTTCCGGACTCCCGAGGATGCGGTGATGCTCGCCAACAACACCCGCTACGGGCTGGCCGCCTCAGTCTGGTCGGAAAACATCAACTTGGCGACCGACATCGCATCCAAGATCAAGGCCGGCGTGGTCTGGGTGAACTGCGCGAACGTCTTCGACGCCGGAGCAGGCTTCGGCGGTTATCGGGAGAGCGGGTTCGGCCGCGAAGGCGGGCGTGAGGGCATGTCAGCCTATCTTGCGACGCCGGCGCCGACAGCCAGGAAGCCGGAGGCGGCGCCATCCAGGCTGGAGCCGGTGCCCGCCGGCACGATTGCCGGCGGCGAGATCGACCGCACCACAAAAATCTACGTCGGCGGCAAGCAGACGCGGCCGGATAGCGGCTACAGCTATGCCGTCACCGGCCCGAAAGGGCCGGTGGGCCTGGCTGGCTACGGCAACCGCAAGGACATCCGCAATGCGGTCGAAGCGGCGCGCAAGACGTCAGGCTGGGGCTCGCAGACGGGCCACAACCGCGCTCAGGTCATCTATTATCTGGGCGAGAACCTGTCGGCGCGCGCCAAGGAGTTCGAGGACCGGCTGAAGAGCTTCGGCCAGTCAGCCGCCACCGCCCGCACCGAGGTCGAAACCGCCATTCGCCGCATCTTCTGGTATGCCGCACAGGCGGACAAGTACGACGGTGCGGTGCACGCGACCAAATCCGCCCACGTGACGCTGGCCATGAATGAGCCGATCGGCGTGATGGGAATCGCCTGCCCGACCGCCTATCCGTTGCTTGGCTTCGTTTCGCTGGTGCTGCCGGCGATCGCGATAGGCAACAGGGTCGTGGCGGTGCCCTCGCAGACGCATCCGCTCGCCGCCACCGATCTCTATCAGGTCATGGATACATCCGACGTGCCGGGCGGTGTGGTCAACATCGTCACCGGCGAGCGCGAGGCTCTCATGAAGACGCTGACAGAGCACGACGATGTCGACGCGGTCTGGTATTTCGGCACGCGGGAAGGCGGACGCGCGGTCGAGGAGACCTCTGCAGGCAATCTCAAGCAGACTTGGACCGAGGACGGCGCGGCTAGGAACTGGGCCGGCGCGGAGGGGCAAGGGCGACTGTTCCTCTCGCGGGCCACCCAGGTCAAGAACATCTGGATCCCCTACGGGGAGTGATGACCTGTTAGGGCTGCGGGAGGAAAGCTTGATGAGCGTGAAATTCGGGGTTCACAGCCTGGTCTTTTCCGACAGATGGGACGGCGAGAGCGCACCGGCGATCTGCCGGAGGGCGGCGGAGATGGGCTACGAGCTGATCGAGGTATTGATGTTCGATCCGGCGACCCTGAACAGGGAAGCCACACGCCGCGCCATTGCCGAGAGTGGGCTGGGACTGCGCCTCGGCATGGCGCTCGGACCTGCCGCCGACATCTCCTCGGATGATCCCGAAACTGCAAGGCGCGGCAAGGAGACGGTGGCGCTCGCGCTGGAGATCGCCTCCGAACTCGGCGCACCAGCGGTCAGCGGCATCACCTATGCAGCGTTCAACAACTATGTCGCGCCGCAGACGGAGCGGCAGGTCGAGCAGGTCGCGGAAGCTCTCGGTCGGCTCGACATCCGCGCCGGAGAACTCGGCGTGCGGCTCGGTGTCGAGCCGGTGAACCGTTACGAGAGTTACATGGTGAACACGCTCGACCAGGCAGCGGCGCTCATCGGGAAGGCGGGCGGGAAGAACATGTTCGTGCATATGGACACCTTCCATATGAACATTGAGGAGTCCGACATCGCCGCCGCGATCCTGCGGAACGCGCCTATGCTCGGCTACGCCCATGTCGCCGACAGCCATCGCGGGGTGCTCGGTACGGGCAATTTCGATCTCGACGGCTATTTCCGCGCGCTGGCGGCCATCGGCTATGCGGGCGACCTCACCTTCGAAGGCTTCTCCTCGCGCATGCTCGGTCCTGGTCTCGTCGGCGGTGTTCGGCTGTGGCGGGAGGCATGGGCCGACTCCGCCGAGACGGCGCGGCTGGCGCTGGAGGCAATGCGGACGGGGTGGAAAACCGCACACGCTGCCACGCGCGCAGCTTGATCACCACCATCGATTCGGAAGGGCAGAAATCATGGATTTTGGTATCGAAGGTAAAATCGCCATCATCACCGGCGGCGGAACCGGGATCGGAAATGCCATCGCGCGCACCTTCCATGAGGAAGGCGCGACGGTGGTGATCAACGGGCGGTCGAAGGAGCGCATAGAAGCGGCGGCCACGGCGATCGGCCCTCGCGCCCATGGCGTCGTGGCCGATCTGATGGCGCCCGAGGGAGCGAAGGCGCTGGCCGAATATACCGGTGGCCTCGGCCCGGTGTCCTTCCTGATCAACAATGTCGGCGTCTTCGACGTGAACGACTTCTTCGAAGTTTCCGATGAACGCTGGACCCAGTATTTCGAGCACAACATCATGACTGCGGTCCGCATCACCCGCATCGTGATGAAGGACATGCTGGCGCGGAACGAGGGCAGCATCGTCTTCATATCGTCGGAGGCGGCGATCCGCTCCATCGGCAACATGGTGCCCTATTCGGTGACGAAGACCGCCATGCTCGGCCTCGGCCGTTCGCTCGCCGAACTGACGAGGGGAACCTCGGTGCGCGTCAACAGCTATATGCCCGGCACCACGGCGACCGAGTCGGTCGAGACCTATTTCGCCGATCTCGCCCGCCAGCAGGGCAAGACGGTGGAGGAGACACTGCGCGACTTCTATCGCGAGGTGCAGCCCTCCAACCTCACCCAGAAGCTGATCGATCCGATGCTGCATGGACGCGGCGTCGTCCAGCTCGCGACCAACCCGGCGATGAACGGCGTGACCCATCGCGCCGATGGCGGCACCATCCGCTCGATCTTCGGGTAGTCGCTTGCGTCGCAAACCGGCATCCAACCACAGCAGATGAATGATCGCCCTGGTCAGATCCAGCCGGGTCGCCATAGCTCCACCGATCTACGCTGCACTGCCAACCAGACCGCAATTGCGGCCAGTTGCGAGATGTTCGATGTTGCCATGAACAGTTGGCCTATTGAGCCGCGTTCTGTGGTCACGCCTCACGGCGCGCATGGAGGATGGGAAGACGGCCTTCTCCGCCACCTCCGAATTGGCTGGGGCGAAGTGCTCCAGCCTGCTCGTTTCCTCCTCCATCAAGGAAGCGGGTGGACCTTGAACACCTAGAGCCTTTCAGGTTTTGACGGAAGCGTATCCTGCATTGACGAAGTAGTTGCTGCATTCACTGGGCTGGATTAAGGAGACGAGGCCGCCGATGTGCCGCCATGTCTCCTCGATGGTCCGCTTCTGAGCCGCGCGCATCCAATGCTTGATCTTGGCGAAGGCCTGCTCGATCGGATTGAGGTCGGGCGAGTATGGGGGCAGATACCAGAGCCTTGCGCCGGCGGCTTTGATCATCTGCCGGACGGCGGCCGACTTGTGTGAGCCGAGATTGATGGGGTGGACGCCCCCTCACGGCATCGCTGTGCCAAAGTGGTGTCGTTGATCATCACTTGAACGGAGGCGTCCATGTTGGAAGTTAACACAATCGGATTGGACCTGGCGAAGAACGTGTTCCAGGCGCACGGCGCAGATGGGTCGGGAGCTGTGCTGTTCCGGAAGAAGCTTCGCCGCGATCAGGTACTTCGCTTTCTTGTCGATCAGCCGGCCTGCACGGTTGCCATGGAAGCGTGCGCCGGCAGCCATTACTGGGCGCGGGAGATCGCGAAGCTCGGGCACGAAGTCCGGCTGATCGCTCCGGGATACGTCAAGCCATTTGTGAAGCGTCAGAAGAACGATGCGGCTGACGCCGAAGCAATCTGTGAAGCTGCGCAACGGCCGACCATGCGGTTCGTGGCGGTGAAGAGCGAAGAGCAGCAGGCTGCGGCAATGGTGTTCCGCATCCGCGATCTTGTGGTTCGCCAGCGGACCCAGACGATCAATGCAATACGCGGCCATCTTGCGGAATTTGGACTTGTGGCTGCGCAAGGCCTCTTCCACGTGGCCAAGCTCATCGCGACGATTGAGGATAAGGGTTCCGCCATCCCCGAAGCCGCCCGCCCGATCCTGTCTCTACTCGTTGAGCAGTTACGGGCGCTGGATACGAGAGTGGCCGAACTAGACCGAGAGGTCGCTCGGCGCGCCAGAGAGGATACGGAAGCCAGGCGCTTGATGACCATTCCCGGTATAGGACCGGTCACCGCGACGGCGCTTGCCGCGTTGGCCCCGTCCGCTCAGACCTTCGAGAGAGGCCGAGACTTCGCGGCATGGCTCGGACTAACGCCGCTGCAACGTTCTTCGGGCGGCAAGCAGAAGCTCGGCGAGACGACTCGAATGGGCGAGCGAACCCTGCGACGGCTGCTGATCATTGGGGCCAGCGCCGCCGTGCGCTGGGCCATGCGGAAGGGATCGACCGGGGATCCGTGGCTTTCGCGGATGCTTGAGCGCAAGCCACCCATGCTGGTCATCGTCGCCTTGGCCAACAAGACGGCGCGCATCGTGTGGGCATTGATGGCCAGAGGCGGAACCTATCGAACGCCGGCCATAGCAGGATAGTCCGCTCTATACCGCTCCTCGAGCGGGCTGCCATGGTGTGAGAAGGTCGAACGGAGAGTATGGCGCAACGGTCAACGAGACGGGATCGGGAAAACCAGATCATGGATACGTGCCTTGAGCACGCGAGATTGAATTGGACCCGCTCCGCGAACTCCCATACGGGCCCGCGGCATGTAGAACGCCGCATCAGAGGCCGGACACATGTCAGCACCTGACCACGCTCCGCGCTCTTCGAAAAGATTCTTCTTGCACCAACGGGGGCGTCCACACATGTCCATGACGACGATGTCGCCCGGTTCAAGCACCGGCACGAGCTGCTGCTCGACATAGGCGCGGAAGCACTGGCCGTTGATCGGTCCATCGAAGACGCAAGGCGCCGTCAGCCGGTCATGGCGCAAAGCGCCGAGGAAGGTCAGCGTGCGCCAGTGGCCGTGCGGGGCAAAGCCGCGCAGGCGCTTGCCGCGTGGTCCCCAGCCCCGCAGCGGCGCCATGTTGGTCTTGATCCAGGTCTCGTCGATGAACACCAGCCGTGTCGGATCGAGACCGGACTGCCAAGAACGCCAGCGTTGCCGCCGGCGGGCGATGTCGGCACGAGCCTGCTCAAGGGCGAACAGCGTTTTTTGAACCGAAGCCCCTCGCGGCGCAGGAACCGCCACACCGTATCGTGCGACACCTTCACGCCGCGCGCCGCCAGCTCTTCCTTCAGCTTGTGCAGCGACAGATGCGGCGTCTGGCTGATCCGCTCGGCGATGAAGGCACGGTGCGGCTCCAGCACGCGCTTGCGGTGCCCGCCCATCTTGCCCGGCGCCACAGACCCGCTCGCACGGTAGCGCTGAGACCACTTCACCGCCGACGAGACGGCAACGCCGAAACGAGCCGCCACCGACCGGCAGCTCTCGCCGGCCTCGACCGCCCCAACAACACGTTCACGCAGATCATTCGAAAGAGGTCGCGTCATCCCATGCTGGCCTCCACTCCAGCCAGCATCTTGAATCACAAAACCTCCGAAATCGGAATCCCCCTTCGATTCAGACACAACCGGAACCGCTCTAGACGTCGACCACATCCCGGGCTGCGGTCTACCGCAACAGTTCGATGCCGGATTCGGGCGATCTGGAGACCACTCACTTTCATCAGGCGTCCGTCGTTCGAAGAGTACTTACAGGCCGACATCCGGTATGCATATCTGCCAACGCCCGCAATCTGAAGGAACTTTATTGTCTGCCGTATCATTGGAGAAGCCACCAATGTCTCTCGATGAACACTTGTGGCCAATCTCCTGCGGAACCCGCTATCACTTTTTTTCGTGCTCGCTTTTGCGATCACCTGGGGCACCGGTCTTGCCGCGCTCGGCCTGAGAGATTTGGGGCTCGTCGCTCCTACATTCGAGCGTTTCGATCCACTTGCCAACCTGCTCCTCTTCATCGCTCTCTGGGGTCCGGGCTTTTCCGGACTGCTGATGGGCTACCGCGAGAAGGGGTGGCGGGGTATGGCAGTTCTCGTCTCCGGACTCTTCGTCTTCGGGACAGGATGGCGTTGGTGGGCGGCTGCGATCCTCCTCCCGCTCGGCCTACAGGTGGCGGCGCTCTTCATCGCTCACATGCTTGCAGGGGTGTCGCTTTCGCGTTTCGGCCCCGAGAACTGGACCTCGGCGGCGTATTTCTTTGTCTTCGGATTCCTCTGCAGCCCGCTAGGAGAAGAGATCGGCTGGCGCGGCTATGCGTTGCCACGCCTGATGCAGCGGATGAGCGCCCTTGCGGCCGCCCTCGTCCTCGGCTTGATCTGGATTGCCTGGCATGCGCCTGCGTTCGTCATCCCGGTCCTTGCGCGTTCGATCTTGCCGTCCGGCGTTTCCTACTTCGAATTTGCTGCCATGGCACTCCCCGTGACAGTGCTGGTTACCTGGATGTACCTCCGTGGGCACAGCCTTCTCCAACCGGTGATCTTTCATTTTCTGGTGCTTTTCCAAGCGACATCGATCCAGGAAAGCGCTGCGCCGCCGCTTGTGTGGACGAGCATTGGTCTTTTCGCCGCCGCAGCCCTTCTGGTCATCGGTCGTTGCGGATGGGCGCTAAGTAGGGGGGCAGGACCGACTGCCCGGTGAACGTGGACATGGCCACATACAAGGCCGAGTTCATGGCGCACTGCTACGAAGGCGGCGGCCCGAGCACATGCCCGACCCGATGATTTTTTTATGCTCACCGCTTTTTGTTCGTTCAACAGCAGTGCGCTCGATGCTCGTCCAAGTCTTCTAAAGCGCGCGACAATGTAAGCTCCAGGTCGTATGATGGTGGCCCGGCTACTCGTCCTGCGAAAAAATCAATGCGCTGTAGGGCCCGACCGCAATCTCGCCTGACCATGCCATTCCGTCGCACTCGCCGGGTTCAGCGATGGCATCCCGGCTGGAGAAACCGCCGAAATCGGGACTGTAGCCAACCCAATCGGTGTTCAGACGGAGCTTCCATACGCCTTGACGGGGAAAGCCGATACGATAGGTTTCCCGCGGCGCGTGGCTGAAGCTCGCGACGACAATCACGTCATCCCGCGGCCCACTTTCCGCCGATCGGTGGAAGGCGAGAAGCTTCCGCTCCTCGTCCACGCGGAAGATCGTTATGTTGCGTCCGAGCAGGCCGCGGGTAACGTCAGAACGATTCAAACGAAGGCGAATGAGGTCGCGATAGAGCCGGACGATGCCGCTGAATTCGTCGTTCTGGTCCCAGTCGAGCGGCACGGTATCCTGAAACCATTCGCCCTGCAGGAATTCCTGGCCCTGGAAAAGCATCGGAATGCCAGGCGCGGTGAACATCAGCGCCGCCCCGAGGGTAGAGCGCTTCTGTGCTGCCCAATGGGAGGAATCGTCGGGGGCGATCTCATGCGGAACGCGCGCCCGGCCATTGGCCACCTCGTCATGGGATTCAGTATAGGCAACCCGCTGGAACGGATCGCCATTGTAGGAATGTTGGAGCGCGTGGGCGACGGTCGCCATGTGGCGCTCCTCGTCGTCACCGGCGATCAGCACCTGTCGGATGGGGTGCACGAACTCCGAGTCCCATTGCGCGCCGAAAGCCGCGCCGCCTTGCTCGACCGCTGCAGTGATTTCGGCCTTGTTGCGCAGGTCCTCGGCTATGGTTATGCGGCCCGGGAAACGTTCGCGGATTTCGCCGTTGATCCATTGCAGCAGGCTCCACCCCTCGGGAAGTGTATCGCCTTCGTCTGCCTCGTCTCCACGCACATTGCGGATATAAAGCGTCATGTCGAAACGCAGCCCGTCGAGGTGGTACTCGCCGAGCCAGAAGAGGGCGTTGTCGCGGATGAACTGCCGCACTTCGCCGCGGCCGTAGTCCGGGCGGGTCTCGCCCCAAGGTGTTTCGCTGCGCCAGTCGTTATAGAAATAGATCCCGCCTTTGTCGTTTTCGCTCCAGCCGTCGAACTGCCAAAGGTCAAGGTCACTTGGGCCGAAATGGTTGTAGACCACGTCCAGGATCACCGCGATTCCGTGCTGGTGCGCCGTCTTGATGAAGGCCTTGAAACCGTCCGGCCCGCCATAGGCGCTCTCGACGGCATAGATGTGGGCGGGATTGTAGCCCCATGAGAAGTCGCCGGCGAACTCCATCGCCGGCATGATTTGCACCGCGTTCACGCCAAGCCGCTTCAAATGAGCCAGCTTTTCGCCTGCATCTTCGAACGTCCCCGGCAGTTCCTCGCTCGGACGGTGGAAGGTGCCGATATGCATTTCATAGATGACAAGCTCATTCCAGGGAGGCGTTTGAAACTCGATGTCATGCCAGTCGTCGTCAGGCTCGACGACAACTCCGTTGCCGACAGAGCTCGTCACTGCGCGGGCATACGGATCGATGCGCGACAGGTTCTGCTCACCGTTGCGGATCAAGAAGCGATATTCATCGCCGGGTTTTGCTCCGGCCACATCGGCGTACCAGATTCCATCGCCTTCCGCCTCCATCTGGACTTCGTCATCCGACCAGTTGTTGAACGAGCCGGTGACAAATACCGCGTCGGCATGTGGCGCCCATACACGAAATGCGACACCGTCATCGTGAACGATGGCGCCCATCCCCTCTCGAACGGCTGACGCGGGCATTGGGAACCTCCGTGGCACCGACGCAGTATCCGGGAACCGCGGGCGGACATGTCGGCGTATCCGAACAGCCGACGAGCCGTTTGGTTCCGACGCTTCTGGTCGTTGCCGCTGTTGGAAGCCGCCATCTGTAGCGCTTGGTCGCGGAAAACTAGGAAGATTCTGCCGGCTTGCTCTCCTCGTCTTCCTGCGTCTGCGGCACATCGCGCCCCGCCAGGAATTCTCCCAAGGCCGCGAGGCCTTCAACGTGATCGGCGAACACCTTGAGACTGACGAGAAGCGGAACCGCGATGAGCGCGCCGACTATTCCCCACAGCCACCCCCAGAATGCGATGGCCAGGAAAATCACCACTGGGTTCATTTCAAGCCGGCGACCGATGACCAGCGGCGTGACCAACTGTCCCTCGATGGTAGTGCAGGCAAGATAGATCAGCGGCGCAAGGAGCGTCGGTCCGATCGTATCGAAGGAGACCAAGGCGACCAGACCGACAAGAACGACGCCGAGCAAGGCTCCGAGATAGGGAACGAAGTTCAACAGAGCAGCCAGAACGCCCCAGAGTACGGGATTGGGCATGCCGATCGCAAACATGCTCGCCGCAATAGCGGCGCCGAGGCCGACATTGATGAGCGAGATGGTGAAAAGATAGCGGGATACCTCCCGCTCGACCGTCCGGGCAATTCGCAATCCACGCTTCTTGTCCGAAAGCGTGGGCAGCGATCTCACCAGCTTTTCATAGAACATATCGCCGGAGGAAAGTAGAAAGAGGAGCAGAATAAGAGTGACACCGATCTGTGCGGCGACCTCGGGCGCTCCGCTGGCGGCGCGGCTGATGAGACCCGGCTCGCTCAAGACGACACGCTGCGCTTCCGGGTTCTCGGATTCGGCGAGTTGCTCAACCTGCTCGGACGCTTCCACCACCGCATCCACCGGGCGACGTAGCGTCGCGATGCGATCCTGCACTTCGCGGCCGATGCGCGGCGCATCCTCGATCCACTGCGCGACCGGTCCGCTCAGCGAGTAGAGCGCGGACGCGATGACCGCAGAGAGTATGACTACAAGCAATATCGCGGTGGCCCATTCAGGAACACCTCGTCTGGCAAGAGATCGCACCACTGGGCCAAGAACGAGGGCGAAGAGGAAGGCCAGCACGACGGGCAGGAGGAAATCACGCCCGAAATAGAGCGCCACGACCAAAATGATCAGGAAGGTCCCTATTCCCAGCGCCTTCAGGGACTTGTCAACGATAATGACCTGCGGTGGTTCGGTCGAACGCTCATGGGCCGGCGCCGCTGCTTCGTCGAGCTCTTTTTCTTGCATGGGATGTACCTGTTTGCTGAAGCCCTAACTCATAGGCCGGCAAAGCGTTGCGGCAATGGAGAATGATCCATATCAGCAGTTGCAACGGCATCGTCGCCGCGGACAGACTAGGACCTGCGCTGACTTCCGGGAACGTCTGACTTGAGCGATTGCGCGAACGACAACTTTCGAGAAGCTCCGCAAGCGGGAGCTTTGCGGTGCGTGGAGCACTTGCCCAATCGCATCAATGTCCGAGGGCCAACGCGATTTTTTTCTGCAGCTCTCCCATCAAGAACGGCTTACCAAGTACAGGATGGCCGGCGAACTCAGGAGGCAAGCCCCTCGCTCCATACCCGGTACTGAAGACGAGCGGTATCCGGCGCTCACGCAGGATTTCTGCGACGGGAAAGACGAGACGACCGTCCAGGTTGACGTCCAACACCGCAAGATCGGCCTCTATGGTGGCTGCAATTTCGCGCGCTTCGGTGAGTTGTGCCACCGACGCCGCGATCTCGCAGCCTAGATCCAGGAGCATGTCCTCGATCATGAGGGCCACAAAGCCTTCGTCCTCTACAAGGAATACCCTGAGGCCAGACAGTTCGGTCATGCATTCGCCAGGCCGATGGGAAGCGAGATGCGGCAGGAAACCCCCGCCAGGTCAAAGGCGAGGTCAAGTTCGCCCCCGAGGTCGCGCTCGATGCAGCGTTCAATCAACCGGGTGCCAAATCCGCGTCGCGTGGGCGGTCTTACCGGCGGCCCTCCGCCCTCACGCCACTCGAGACCTAGCATCTGTGTGCCGGCCTCCAGGTGCAAGCGCCAGACCACTGATAATGTGCCCGTCTCTGACGCCAGCGCTCCATATTTTACTGCATTCGTGGCAAGCTCATTGAGAGCCATTGTGAAGCTTAAGGCCGCGCGAGGATTGAGATCGACGGAAGGGCCATCGATCACAATCCGCTCAGCCGCTCCATCGGCGAGAGCCATCAGAACCTCACGGGCAAGCAAATCCAGGGGGGCATGCTCCCAATGCCGCTTGGTGAGCAAATCGTGGGCGCGCGAGAGAGCAAGCAGCCGCGCTTCGAACCGGTGAACAAAGTCCTCCGGACTCTCGGCATGACGTGCCGTTTGCCCCGCCAGCGACTGCACCGTCGCGAGAGTGTTCTTCACCCGATGATTGAGTTCGGCGATGAGGACCTTCTGTCTGCTCTCGGCCTGTTTGCGTTCGGTGATGTCGACGAGCATGTTTATGGCTCCGACGAGTCTCCCCTGAGCGTCACGAAGAGGTGTCGGATAGGGGATGAACGGAACGCGCGTGCCATCGGGCCGCTCGGCTATGGCCTCCACCCCACGCACCGGGCGATTTTCCTTCAGCGTCACCGCCATTGGACATTGGTTGTGCGGCAGGGAACTGCCGTCCGCATTGTAGAGGCGCCACGTCACGCACCACAAATCGTCGGCTTGGGGAGTCCGCCCGGCCATCTCCACTGCTGCCTTGTTGTGGAAGGTGATGCGACCCGCCGCATCGGTCGTATATATCGCAGCAGGCAGTGCTTCGAGCAGATCGCGCATTCGCTGTTCACTTTCGCGTATCCGGTCCTCCATGTGCTTCGCCTCGGTAACATCCTGTATCACGCGCACGCCATAGCGAAAGCTGCCGGAAGCATCCCTTACACACGAGCTATGGATATCGAGGAAGACAGTTGTGCCGTCGCTCCGGTTTGCCCGTTTGCGCAGCACATAGCTGTCGAGCTCTCCGCGGATTTGACGTTCGTAGAGGGCGGCATCCTTCCTGCGGTCGTCTTCCTGCGTGTAGTCGAAGAAGGTCATGGACAGGAGTTTTTCGCGGGAGCGCCACAGCATCTTGCAAAGGGCGTCGTTCACGCGAAGCAGACGTCCCTCTGCATCGGTTTCCGCAATGCCGATGGTCGCGGCTTCATAGGTCGCCGCCAGACGGCTCTCGCTCTCACGACGTGCGCTCTCGGCCTCATAAAGTCCCGTCACATCGGTCGTGAAGCAGCGTGTGTTAACGAATTTCCCCTCTTCAAAGCGGCTGTTGGATGTGATCAGCACGTGCTTGAAGGATCCATTCTTGGCGCGGAGACGCGCAGGATAGCGGTCCAGCTTTTCACCGCAGGACAGCTTCTGGAGGATATCGCCGATAACCGGCGCATCCGCGTGGAATTCGGCTATGTGCCGGCCGATATACTCTTCAGCGGTGTAGCCGAGCAGCGCAAGCTCGGCCTTGTTCGCGCGCTGAATAATCCCGTCGCCGCTCACGATATGAAGTCCGATCGCACTGTTTTCAAAGAAATCCTCGAGGTCGGCGCTTTTGCGACGAACTTCTTCCTCCATCGCCTTGTGTGCGGAGATGTCCTGAAAACAGTTTATCGCTCCTTGAATCCTGCCATTCTGGTCTTCAAGGGCGCGGATATTGACGAGGGCGACGAAACGCGACCCATCCGGCCTTTCCATTATGACTTCGGCATTTCGCGTCGCCGCGCCGGTTCGGACCGCCGTCGCCATGGGGCAGTCCTCGCGAGCCAGGGGTGTGCCGTCGATAAGGAACAGGCGATGCGAGCCGCAGAAGCGCTCGCGTTTCTCGATCAGGGAAGGAGATCGCCCCCAAAGCCCGGCCGCCTCCGAATTGTAACGGACGAGCCAGCCTTCGTGATCACAAAGATAAACGGCGCCGGGAATGGCATCCAGCGCACCAGGCGCCGCTGCAACAAGTGCCTCGTACTCACTCAACTTGCGCGCGGCAACCGGGAATTCCTCTACATTCGACATCGGCTAATCCTGAATTCCTAACCTGCCGGGCGCCACGTTGACGCCGGCACGCTTGAATCGGGGCAACAACCGAAATTCTGAATGGCCCCGCACCCATTGGCCTAACGCCCAACGTTATGAAACATCAGAGATGGTGAATGGTTCCACTCGAGGCGAAGAGTTCGCCAGTCTGCTCCCTTCAAAATTCGCCTAAGGCCGACAGGGTGCACTTCCTTGGCGCGCTCTTCTCCAATTGCGCGGCGGCGAGCGCGCTGGACGTCGATGACGGGCACCGCGGGGCTGCCAGTCATCCGGGGGCGGCCATCATTCCCGCCGTGCTGATGGAGGCGGAACGTCGGCCAGTGAGCAGAGAGGATCTGCTCGCCGCAATCATCATCGGCTATGAAGTGGCATTCCGGATCGGAGAAGCGCGACGCCTGCACGAGGACATCAGCTTCGCCAGCGGCATCTGGATCTGCTACGGCCTGCCGGCTGTGCTGGGGCGGCTGCAGGCCAGATCGCCCACGCCATCGCCATAGCGGGGCCGAGGCGCCGCAGAACCTGCCGCAGGGAGCGTGCATGGCAAGCTCGGTCAAGGGCAGCAGCCCCTTGGTTGACCGTCACCGCGGCCGGAGCGGCAGGATCAATCGATCTGCTCGACAGCAAGAGCGCGTATAGCGATGTGAGCTTCCCACCTGCCGGGCCGCTTCTCGTTCCTGCTTGACTCATCCATATCCCAGCGGTTATCGGTCCATCCAATAGCCATAGAGTTATGGATTGCGATGCCGCAGCCTCACGATGTCCTTTTCAGAACGCTCGCCGATCCGACGCGACGGGCCATCTTCGAGCGGCTGTGCCGTGACGGAGACCAGACGGTCGGGGCCCTGACGGCTCAGGCCGGGGTTTCGCAACCGGCCGTCTCAAAGCATCTCGGGATCCTGAAGCGGGCCGGGCTGGTGCGCGACCGCCATGAAGGCCGCCAGACGCACTACAGCGCGCAACTTAATGCGCTGGCCCCGCTGATCGACTGGACAAACCAAATGGCCAGCTTCTGGCAAACCCGGTTCGACCTCCTCGAAGATCTGCTCAACAGGATGGACCAATGAACGAAACGCTCTCCATCGTTGTCGAACGGGAGGTTCCCCATCCGCCGGAGAAGATCTGGCGTGCGCTCACGCAACCACACCTGATCGAGGAGTGGCTCATGAAGAACAATTTCGAACCCGTCGTGGAGCACCGTTTCGATCTCAGCGCGGACTGGGGCACTGTCGACTGCCAGGTCCAGACAGCCGAGCCGAACAGGATGCTGTCTTATACGTGGGATACCAAGGATCTCAGGAGTGTCGTCACCTGGACGCTCACCCGCACGAGCACGGGGACCCTCCTGCGCATGGAGCAGACGGGCTTCCGGCCGGATCAGCAGCCGTACTACCGGGGCGCCAAGGTTGGGTGGCCGCGGTTCCTCGCGGCCCTGGAGCAGGTTTTGGCGCGGATGGACTGAGTCCGCCGGCACAGTTCAAAGCGGCCCTGTTCAGAGGGCGGCATACCGCGAACAGGACAAAGGAGAAACGCCAATGAAGATCAAGTTGACCACCGTGTATGTGGACGACCAGGAAAAGGCTCTCCGCTTCTACACCGAGGTGCTGGGCTTCACCAAAAAGACCGACGTCAGCAACGGGCCGTATCGCTGGCTGACCGTGACCTCGCCCGAAGAGCCGGAGGGAACCGAGCTGCAGCTCGCGCTCAACGACAACCCGGCGGGCAAGGCCTACCAGCAAGCCTTGTTCCAGCAGGGACAGCCCGCGGCAATGTTCCACACCGACGACGTCAAGGGCGAGTACGAGCGCATAAAGGCGCGCGGCGCCGCGTTCACCATGCTGCCGACCGAGGTGATGCGCGGCGTGAACATCGCCCAGCTGAACGACACCTGCGGCAACCTCATTCAAATCAACCAGCTCGCGCGCCAGTAAGGCGGACGTTACAGCCCGTCTTCAAAGGAGGTGCCATTGAATTGGAATACATGGATTCGGCAGATTCACCGCTGGGTGGCTATTGCCTTTACGCTGACCGTCATCGCCAACTTCGCTGCCATGGGGCTGGGAGAACCTCCCGCCTGGGTGGTCTATTCACCACTGCCTCCGCTCTTCCTGCTCCTCTTCACCGGCCTGTATATGTTCGTGCTACCGTACGCGACCAGGTGGCGCAGCGGACGACGAGCCGCCGGAGAGGCGTAAAGACGATGAACGACAAAGCACGCAAGAAGCCGGCGAAGGCCGCAAAGTCTGCCGCCACGCAGGCCCCTACAGAGCCGGTCCTCCTTTCGGGCGGCAATCCTCAGATCGCGAAGGGCTACGGCGACGCCCCCGTGCAGGCCTACATCGCGGCCATGCCGGGCTGGAAAAGCGATGTCGGACGCCGTATCGATGAGATCATCGTGCGCACCGTTCCCGGCGTGAGCAAAGCGGTCAAGTGGAACTCCCCCTTTTATGGGGTCGGAGACAATCTCTGGTTCCTCAGCCTTCATTGCTTCACAAAATACATCAAGGTGACGTTCTTCCGCGGCACGTCGCTGCGACCGGTCCCGCCGGGTCAATCCAAACACCCGGAGGTGCGCTATCTCGATATTTATGAGGATCAGCTTGACGAAGCCCAGCTCACCGATTGGGTTAAGCAGGCCAGCGAGTTGCCCGGCGAACGGCTGTGAACGGGAAGTCGCATAAACGTGCGCGGCGTTACCCCACGTCGTTTGACGGGCGAGCGCAACAAATAGGGAAAGAGAGCGATCACGACCATGAAAACGAGCAAGAGCGGCGCGGAGGAAGAAAATGGAGCGGCCTCTCCCTGTCAGCTGATCGATGCGAAGATCAAGGGGCTGAGCGACTGGCGGGGCGAGATGCTCGCCCGGATTCGCCAGCTTATCAGCGAGGCCGATCCCGAGGTGGTCGAGGAAGTGAAATGGAGAAAGCCGTCGAACATGTTGGGAGTTCCGGTGTGGGAGCATGACGGCATCATCTGCACCGGCGAGACGTATAAGGACAAAATAAAGCTGACCTTCGCGAAGGGCACCTCGTTGGAGGATCCTTCAGGCCTCTTCAATTCCAGCCTCGAAGGCAACACGAGGCGCGCCATCGATTTCCATGAGGGCGATAAGATTGATGAAGAGGCGTTGAAGGCGCTCATCCGCGCCGCCGTGGCACTGAACACATCGGCGCGCGCGACCGCTCGCCCCCTCCGCTCTCAGAAGAGATCGAAGAGCGCCTGAGGAAGCGCCGTAACCGGCGACGCGCTCGCCGGGAGCGGCCCAGGCTTACGGCATCCTGGCGGCCCGAAGCGGTTTGCGGGTATCGCCGCCGCTTCGGAACGAGGGTGGAACTCCGTCCCGTCAATGGGTGCAAGCCGAGCCCGTCTCAAGCCCGCGGCTGGACCGGCACCGCTTTTTCGTTCAACGCCGCTGCCTCCGGGCGTGTCGCGTAAGACCAGGCGCTGTGATCGAGGTCGAGATCAGCGAATTTCCGCGGATCGAGAACCGGGCGCTCGACTCCCGCTTTCAGCTGTGCACGGAAGTCGTTGAGAATGCGCAAGGCGACCGGGAACAGCATCACGATGGCCATGAGGTTGACGAGCGCCAGGACGCCCATCAGCGGATCCGAGAAGAAGAACACCGCAGTCGCGCCCGGAGCCGTGGCACCGAGGAAAACAACGACGATAATGGCCAGCCGCAGTCCGTGCAGCACCGACCGGCTGTTGGTCATGACGCGCAGCGCCGTTTCACCGAGATAGTAGTTGTAGATGATCGAGCTGAAGGCAAAGAGCAGGATCGCGAATGTCAGGAGATACTGCACCCAGCCCCCGAACTGGCTGACCAGAGATTGCTGCGTGAGCGCAATGCCGTCGATTCCTTCGCTGCCTGGCACGTAGACCGGGCTGAGGAGAATCATGAATGCCGTGCAGGAACAGATGATGATGGTGTCTATGAAGACGGAAAACGACTGGGTGATGCCCTGGCTGATGGGATGACGAACATCGGCGGTGGCCGCGACGTTCGGCGCGGAGCCCAGCCCGGCCTCGTTGGAAAACAGGCCGCGCCGCAAGCCCTGCGCCAGCGCTGCGCCCACGCCGCCGCTCACCGCTTCCTCGAGCCCGAACGCATTGGCGACGATCGTCCACAGCGCGCCGGGAAGAGCGGTTATGTTGAAGGCGATGACCAGAAGCGCCAGCGCGATGTAGCCGAACGCCATGATCGGGATGATGAGGTCTGCGGCCTTGGCGATGCGCCGGATGCCGCCGTAAACAATGAAGCCGGTGATTACCGCGAGCAGCAGTCCGCTCCATACGCGATCGACCCCGAGACTGTCGTTCGCAGCACCGGCGAATGTGTTGCCCTGAAAGGCATTGAAGCCGAATGCAAAGGCGGCCATCAAGCAGATTGCATAAAGAACCGCCAACCAGCGGTACTGGGCTCCCAGCCCGTATATGATGTAGCTGGCCGGGCCGCCCGTGTAGGTCCCGTCGCCATTTGAACGCTTATAGAGCTGGGCGAGAGAAGACTCGACGAGGCTCGTTGCCATGCCGATCAGAGCGATGATCCACATCCAGAAAACCGCTCCCGGCCCGCCGAGCGTGATGGCAACGGCGACGCCGGCGATATTGCCGCCGCCCACTCGGCCGCCGACGGAAACAAGGAGTGCCTGGCGCGCGCTGATCGCGTTCGGATCACCACTTTGGTTCTTCGATGAAAGAACCCGAAACATCCGGCCGAAATACTCGAACTGGACGAATCCGCTCATCAGGGTGATGAAGACGCCGAAGATGACCAGTATCGGGATCAGCGACCATCCCCACGTCAGATCCTCGATCAAACCGAAAAGACTTCTGATCATATCCATCAGCTTCTCACTTTCCAGGTGCCAGTCTTCCGTCTCGAACCGCCGGGTGCTGCCGGTTTCCAACTATCCACCGAATAGGAAGGGAATGACAACCATCAAGCGCATCGCGGACGGGAGACTTCGGTGGAAAGGCGGCAGCTCTTGCAAAAACCGTACATACGTGTACGGTTGGTGCATGAAAAGGGAAGTACGGTTAGTGCATGAAAAGGGAATGTGAGCTTACGTCAAAGCAGCAGATGCGCCGCCAGCGCATCGAGGCGGCGGCGTACGCCGTGCTCGATGAGGTCGGCTACGGGGGCGCTTCGATGCTTGCCATCGCTCGGCGGGCGTCGGCCTCGAACGAAACCCTCTACAACTGGTACGGCAACAAGCAGGGCCTATTCCGTTCGCTCGTGGAGGCAAATGCCGGCGACGCGAAGGATCTGCTCGATGATGCTCTCTCAAGCAACGGCGACCCGCTCGACACCCTCACGCGATTGGGACCGATCCTGCTCACCCTCGTAACCGGCAGGCGGGCCGTGAGCCTCAACCGGGCCGCCGCCGGCGACGTCAACGATACGGGCACGCTCGGGCGGGCAATCGCGGAAGCCGGTCGCGACACGATCGTTCCCCGCATGAGAAGCCTCATCGAAAGGGCTCAAGAAGCCGGTTTGATCGTGACGGACGATTCCGCAGAGGCGGCGGACGTCTACATCCGCCTCCTTGTCGGCGACCTGCAGATCCGCCGCGTTATCGGAGTCGTCGATGAGTTGTCGCAGGACGAGATCGCAGTCCGGTCACGCCAAGCCCTCCGCCTGTTCCTGGCGATATACCGGCCCGCTCGATGAGGCCGTTTTTGGAGGAGCGTTCGATGGCAGCCATCCTTTATCCGTTCGCGATCCTTTCGCTCCTCCTTAGCGGTGCGATCTTCGGCTTCTTCTACGCCTGGGTCTGCTCGACGATGTGGGGCCTCGACGCCGCAGATCCCACAATCGCGATCGAGGCGATGCAGGCCATGAATGCTTCTGTGCGCAACGCCGTCTTCGCACCGGCCTTTTTCGGCACGCCGGTCGTGCTGACCATGACGGCCGCCCTCGCATTTCAGGCTGGTTTCCGCCGATCGGCCCTTGCGTTCCTAGGCGCAGCCCTCGTCTATTTCTTCGGCGGGCTGCTGCTGACCATGGTGGTCAACGTACCCATGAACGAGGCGTTGGCCCGGATCGACGTGCCGGCAGATAGCACCGAGGCGCAAGGCATCTGGCGCGATTACTCCGATCCCTGGAAGTTCTGGAACACGGCGCGCACCGCAGCGAGCGG
Organism: Chelativorans sp. AA-79; assembly: GCF_029457495.1. Taxonomy (NCBI): domain Bacteria; kingdom Pseudomonadati; phylum Pseudomonadota; class Alphaproteobacteria; order Hyphomicrobiales; family Phyllobacteriaceae; genus Chelativorans; species Chelativorans sp. AA-79. Next base: position 4,795,728 of record NZ_CP120361.1, on the reverse strand, counting down.
CGTGAGCTTGATGCTCACCGGTATTGCCATTCTAGCTCTGTCCAAGCGCGGCTGATGAAGGCGACCGGCGGCAATGCGGAGGCACGTGCCAAGCGAAAATGGCACAGGGTGATGCGTGGGCTCTATCTCGCTCTCGGCCTCGCCTTTGTGGCCGTGGGGTTCGTTGGCGCCTTTCTGCCGGTGCTGCCGACCACGCCCTTTCTCATCCTGGCGGCCGCCTGCTTCGCACGCTCTTCGCAGAGGCTTGAGACCTGGCTCGTCAAACACCCGCGCTTCGGGCCGGTCCTGCGTGACTGGCGGCAGCGCGGTGCGATCCCGCGCAACGCGAAGCTGATGGCACTCGGTGGAACGAGTTTGGGTTTCGTGGTCTTCCTGATCAGTACCGGTCCTGGTCCGATTGCGGCGGGAGCGGTTGCGCTCCTGATGCTCGTGGGCCTTGCCTATGTGTTTTCCAGACCTTCATAGGACCTGCCGCCACCACGATTGGCGCAGGCGGGACCGGAAACGGAACGAAAGCTATGCGTCGCGCTTTCCTGGGAAACTTCCTCTTGTGCCGGAATGATCTACTTCACCAGCGACACACATTTTCGGGATTCTCGCGTACTGCGCATCGACCGAAGGCCCTTCGCGTCGATGGCCGAGCACGATGCGGAGGTAATCCGCCTCTGGAATGAGGTGGTCGCTCCCGAGGACGAGGTCTGGCACCTGGGTGACTTCGCCCGCGGCGATGCTGAAACGATTTCAACGCTTCTCGCAGGGCTGAACGGCCGCAAGCATCTCATCATCGGCAACAATGACGGACCGGTCACCCTGGCGGCGAAGGATTGGGCCAGCGTGCAGCATTATGTCGAGCTCTCTGTCGAGGGGCGGATGGTCATCCTCTGTCACTATCCTTTTCGGACCTGGAACCAGATAGGCAAGGGCTCCATCAACCTGCATGGCCATTCGCATGGGAGGCTGAAGCCCGTGCCGCGGCAGTTCGATGTCGGCGTCGACGCGCAGGATCTTCGTCCTGCGACACTCGCGCAGATCCTGGCGAGGAGGCGAAGACGGAAGGCCTGAAGCGCCAGCCCCATTTGCCCGAGCTTGCGCTTCAGGCGTCGAGCCCATATGTGCTCGGACGGAACGAAAACTCTGACGGAGTCCATCGTGTCGGCATTGACGAGGTTTCTGGGCGACAGTCCGCTGCGCGTTGCCATAAAGCTTTTGGTGGTTTCGCTGATCGTCGGCTTCGTCATGAGCGTTTTCGATTGGACACCATGGGACGTGTATCACGGGCTGCGCGAAACCATCCTGCGCATCTGGAACATGGGATGGGCGGCGATCGGCGACTTCTTCGGCTACATCGTGCTCGGCGCCGTGATCGTGATCCCAGCCTTCCTGGTCCTGAGGCTCTTGAGCCTGCGGCGCTGAACTGGCCCATACAAAACCGCCCGGCATGGCCTTGCGCGCCCCGCTTTCACGCGCATTGACTTCGTCCGAGCGAAGCAGCCGGATCGCCCCTGTGCATCAAGCAGTCCAACAGAAGCCCACCGTCCTGCCGTTCGTGGTGACGAACAGGCTCGTGCTGTCCGTCGCCGTCCCGATGACGCTTGCCTATCTCACGACGCCGCTGATCGGTATTGTCGATACGGGCGTGGTGGGAAGGCTGGGCGATGCGGCGATCCTTGGCGGGCTCGCAGCCGGCGCCCTCACCTTCGATGTCGTGTTCAGTACCTTCAATTCGCTGCGCTCGAGCACGACGGGCCTTGTCGCCCAGGCGCACGGGCGCGGCGATACCGGGGAGGAGCAGGCGATCACCCTTCGCTCGCTCGTGGCAGCCGTCGCGATCGGTGTAATCCTCATCATTCTCACAACGCCGATCGCCACGCTCAGCGCTTGGTTCATCAGCCCGGAACCCGGCGTGGTGGATGCGATGCGCACTTACATCGACATCCGGATGCTCGCCGCTCCGCTTACCCTCATCAACTTCTCCATTCTCGGCTATGTGCTCGGACGGGGAGAAGGCACTTTGGGCCTTCTTTTCCAGATCCTGCTCAACGGAACCAACATACTCCTCTCCATCTGGCTCGGTCTCGGACTGGGCTGGGGGCTTGAAGGTGTCGCCTGGGGCACGCTGGGGGGAGAGCTTCTGGCAGCTCTGGTGGGGCTCTCCGTGCTCGCGCGTCGGTTCGGGCGCGCCGGACGGGTTCCGTGGAACCGCGTCGTCGATCTTCCAGGCATGCTGCGCATGCTGTCGCTCAATCGCGACATCATGATCCGCTCCTTTTCGCTGCTTGCCGCCTTCGCCTTGTTCACCCGGCAGGGAGCGCAACTCGGGACGGCGACGCTCGCGGCCAACGCCATCCTGATGAACTTCTTCCTCGTGGCCGGGTACTTCCTGGATGGCTTCGCCACGGCCGCCGAACAGCTCGCCGGTCGCGCCGTAGGCGCACGCCACGAGCCCGCTTTCCGCAGGGCGGTCTGGCTGACCTCGGTCTGGGGCTTCGCCCTCGCAGTGATCGCCGCCGTCATTCTCCTTCTCTTCGGCGGCGCCCTCATCCGCCTGCTGACCACCACGCCCGAGGTGCGGGAGATCGCCGGCACCTTCCTGCCCTGGGCGGCGCTCACGGCGGTTTCCGGCGTGCTCGCCTTCCAGATGGACGGCATCTTCATCGGCGCCACCTGGTCACGCGACATGAGGAACATGATGCTGCTGTCGCTCGCCGCCTTTGTGCTGTGGCTGTTCGCGGCTGCCGACAGCTACGGCAACGCCGGGCTCTGGATCGCAATCCACCTCTTCCTCGTCATGCGAGGCTTGAGCCTGCTCGCCATCCTGCCATCGCGAACGCGTGAGACCTTCGCCTGAGACGGTCAGGAAAGGGGCCGGTTCGCCCAGCTCTTCAGGTTTGCGTCCCTGATCTCCGCAATGGATCCAATTCCGTTGGCGTCGACATAGGCGGCGAGGCCCTGAGCGATGCGCCCCGGCAGGCCCGGCCCGTCGAAGATCATGCCCGTATAAAGCTGGACGAGGTCGGCGCCGGCACGGATCTTCTCCAGCGCCGTCTCGACGGAGTGAACGCCGCCCACGCCGATGATCGGAAGCTTCGGACCGACAAGCCCGCGCATCTTGGCAAGCACGATGGTCGAACGCTCGAACAGCGGCGTGCCGGAAAGGCCGCCGGTCTCGCTCGCCGCCGGTTCGCGGAGCCCCGCGCGCGAAAGCGTGGTGTTGGAGACGATGAGGCCGTCCACCTTCTTCTCGAGCATTTCCGCGGCGATATCCGCGAGGCTCTCCTCGGAAAGATCCGGTGCGATCTTGAGGAAGACCGGGACCTTTCGTCCGCTCTGCGCCCCCTTTTCGTCGCGCACCCGCATGATGCGTCCGAGCAATTCGGCGAGGCTCTCCCGGTCCTGAAGCGCGCGCAAGCCTGCGGTGTTGGGGGAGGAGATATTGACTGTGAGATAGGAGGCGACCTCGGCGAAAGTGCGCACACCCGCTTCGTAGTCCGCCATGCGATCGGGGCTATCGCGGTTGGCGCCGATATTCACGCCGACGATACCTGCCCGATCCTTGCGCGCCGATAACCGCGCCAGCGCCGCCGCATGACCTTCATTGTTGAAGCCGAGCCGGTTGATGACGGCGCGATCCCGCGGCAGGCGGAAAATGCGCGGTTTCGGGTTGCCGGCCTGTGGCTTCGGCGTGACGGTGCCGCATTCGGCGAAGCCGAAGCCGAGCCTGAGCAGCGCATCGGACACTTCGGCATTCTTGTCGTAACCTGCCGCCATGCCGAGTGGATTCGGGAAATCCAGGCCTGCGATCGTCTGAGATAGTTTGGGGTTCGTCGGTGGTGGCGAGCAGAATGGGATGCCGGATTTGAGCGCGGCGATGGAAAGCCCATGTGCCCGCTCGGGATCGAAGGCGAAAAGCAGCGGCTGCGTCAGCCCGTCAAGAATCCGCATCATGCGTCGAGTGCCGGAAACACGTGGCCACCCTCGCCGCCGAGCGGCAGCGGCTTGACCCAGCGTACCGCATTGACCGGCAGCGAGGCATAGAGATGCGGAAAAAGCTGTCCGCCGCGCGAGACTTCGTACTTCAGCGCGGGGCCGAGCTCTTCTTCTTCTACGGCGATCAGGAACAGACCGTCCTGCCCGGAAAAGTGCCTGGCCGCGGTCTCCTGCACCTGCGAGGCGGTCGAGAAATGGATGAAGCCATCCTGGATATCGATCGGAGCCCCGGTGAAAACACCGCGCTCCTCGGCTTCGCGCCACAGGGGCGCCGGACATATCTTGTAGATCAATCGAGACATGGCTGCGCTATACTGCCAATGGAACAGGGGTGGAAGTGTCTCCGTTGACCGGCAAGGCCTTTTGCACCTCAATAGCGGCGCATTCGTCCGCCAATCTGGAAGCGGATCAAGGAGAGATTTCGATGCGAGCAGCACTCTTCCCCCTCGCCGGCCTTTGTTTGCTGCCGGCTCTCGCGGGCACGGCATCGGCCCAGAACGAAGAACGGTATCGCCTGGAGCGAACCACTGACGGTTATGTGCGCATGGACACCGAGACCGGCGCGATGACGCTCTGCAAGGAACAGGAAGGAGAGCTCGTCTGCCGCCCGGCGAGCAACGAGGCCGAAGCAGCTGAATCCGAGATCGAGACCCTACGGCGGAAAGTAACCGCGCTCGAGGCGCGCGTGGAGGCACTCGAGGGCGGAGGGATACGCAACCTCGTCCCGGAAGAGGAATTCGAGCAGTCGCTGAACATGATGGAGCGCTTCTTCCGCCGCTTCGTCGATATCGTGAAGGGGCTGGAGCAGGAAGAGACGCCGAACGAACCGGCTCCCCAACAGGAGAGCGCGCCCGACCAGCGCACCTGACTTGCAGCCAATTCCGGCCACTACCTTGCAAAAGGCTGCGATCCTCGCATAATCGTGCGTGTGATCCCGCTCAAACAAAAGAACAAAGGAGCGGGAGGCCGGGAGGGATTCTTGCCAGGTTACCGTTTCGTCGTCGCGGACGACCATCCGCTTTTCCGAGGCGCTCTGCAGCAGGCGCTGGGCGGTCTCGGCGCGAACTGTGAGATTTTGGAAGCGGGGGATTTCGCTGACGCGAAGGCGTTGATCTCGCGGGATCCCGATATCGATCTCATGCTCCTCGACCTGGCGATGCCGGGTGCGAGCGGGCTTACCGGGCTCGTGGCGCTGCGGGGTCTTTGCCCCGCCGTGCCCATTGTCATCGTCTCCGCCCATGACGACCCGCAGACGATCCGCCGCGCCCTGGAGCTCGGCGCCTCCGGCTTCATCTCGAAATCCGCGCGTATGGACGAGATGCGTCGTGCCGTGCAGACGGTTCTCGACGGTGGCATCTACATCCCCGACGGGGTCGACCTCGGCGAAGGGAGAGACGAGGAGGAACTGATCAATCGTATGCGCACCCTGACGCCGCAGCAGGCACGCGTTCTCTCGATGCTTGGCGAGGGGCTTCTGAACAAGCAGATCGCCTATGAGCTCAATGTCTCGGAAGCGACCGTCAAGGCGCATGTCTCGGCGATATTGCAGAAGCTCGGCGTCGACAGCCGCACACAGGCGGTGATCTGCCTCTCGCGCATCGGTACCACGCCGCTTTCGGAAAGCATTTAGTCTCCGCAGCCCTATTCTGCAGCGAGTACCTGGCGATAGCGCATGAGGAGTGCGCGGAGCGAAGCCGGCTTGATCGGCTTGTTGAGCAGCGAGACCCCCATGGCTTCCGCGGCGGCGCGCACCTCGCCGGTGCGGTCCGCCGTAATCAGCACGGCGGGAATCTCGGTGCCCCAGGCGTGGCGAAGACGCCGGACCGCGGATAGGCCATTCTCTCCATTTTCGAGATGATAGTCGGCCAGGATGAGGTCCGGGCGGTTGCCTGGGATGCGCAGCGCATCGAGGGCCGCAAGACCGGACAGCGTATGGACGCGGCAGCCCCATCCTTCGAGTAGCAGGCGCATTCCCTTGAGGATCTGCTCGTCATTGTCGATGCACAACAGATTGAGTCCGGCAAGCATCACGCTGGGGCCGACTGCGGGCGGAGCCTGCTCCAACAACGATTCCGGCAGCGCCGCGCTGACCGGCAGGACGACGGAGAACCGCGTGCCATTCCCCGGTTCGGATTGCAGCCGGATTTCGAGCCTCAGCACCCGCGCAATGCGGTCGACGATCGAAAGGCCAAGGCCCAGCCCCTGCGCCTCGCGCATGCCCTCTTCGAGGCGGGTGAACTCGCGGAAGACGGCGTTGAGCTTGTCTCCGGCAATGCCGATTCCCGTATCGATCACCTGCAGTTCCGCCAGTTCGCCACGCCGTCGCACGCCGACGACGACGCGTCCGCTGCGCGTGTATTTGATGGCGTTCGACACGAGGTTCTGTACGAGGCGGCGGAAGAGATTGCGGTCGGTGCGGATTGCAACGGAGGATGGCACGATGGTGAGCCGCAGGCCCTTTTCCGCCGCGAGCGGCTGGAAATCGGTGCGGATCTGGTTCAGGAGCGCGTCCAGCCGGAAGGCGCTTTCGGAGGGTTTCAAGGCTCCCGTGTCGAGGCGGGAGATGTCAAGCACCGCGCCCAGGATGGCCTCGACCGAATCGAGGGAGGATTCGACGTTCTCGACAACGGTGCCCAGGTCTTGCCTGTCGGTTTTCTCCCTGAGCGAAGCGCAGTAAAGGCGCGCGGCGTTGAGGGGCTGCAGGATGTCGTGCCCCGCTGCGGCGAGGAAACGTGTCTTGCTGAGATTGGCCTCCTCGGCGATCATCTGGGCCTGCGCGAGCTCTTCGTTGACGCGCGTGAGCTCGGCGGTGCGGTTTGCCACGCGCTGTTCCAGTGTCTCGTTGGCGCGTTTCAGAGCCATATCCGCCGCCACGCGAGCCGTGATGTCCGTATAGGTGGCGACCATGCCGCCGCCCGGCATGACATTGGAGCGGATCTCCAGAATGCGGCTGCTCCTCCGCAGCGTGAGTTCCCACGGTGTGCCGAAGGCGGCAAGCCGTTCAAGGACGGTCTTTTCCGTATCCCGGGAAAGCTCGCCCCTCGCCATGAGATGGTCCACGATTTCCCCAAGCGACACGCCCACCTGCCCCATGACATCGGGCAGGTCGAAGAGCACGCGGAACTTCCGGTTCCAGCATATCAGCCGGAAGTTCCCGTCGAAGACGGTGATTCCCTCTTCCATCTGGTCGAGCGCTGTCTGTAGCAGGTCGCGGTTGTACTGGAGCGCGATGGATGCATCGTCGAGCAATTTCATGGCATCGCGCGGCGCGGTGTCGTTGCGCTGGAAGAGCAGCGAGAGGATGAGCCGGGCGGAGGAAGAACCGACCGCACTCGTCAGGAGCTGCTCGGAAAATCGGATGACGGGCATGCTCGCCTGCGTATTGCCGTTGAGCGAGGTGCCCTGTTCAGCCTCGAAGGTGAGGAACGACCGCTCCGTCCGCTCTACGCCGAGATAGCGCGAGATGGTGTCCTTGAGATCGTTGACCGTCACTGTGGGGCGAAAGCGGCGCAGGCTCGGCATCGGCGTTGCCTCGCGCGGTACGAAGATGGCCGCCTGGATCCGCTCCAGGGGCTTTGCAGCACGGGAGAGCGAACCGAGAACGAAGAACAGCATATTGACGGCAAGGCTCCAGAGCACCCCGTGATTCAGCGGCTCGGCGATGGTGCCGAACAGAGCCTGAGGCCGTAGCGCCTCGATCCCGAAGGGGCCGTGGGCGATGATTTCGGTGCCCGGCGGGGCCACCGACGGGAAGAAGAGCGTATAGGCCCATATGGAGAACCCTGCGCCCATGCCGAGCAGCGCGCCCCGGCTGTTTGCACCGCGCCAGATGAGCCCGCCCAGAAAAGCCGGGGCGAACTGTGCGATCGCAGCAAAGGAAATGAGGCCGATGGCGGCAAGCCGTGTATCGTTCGTGCTTTGCCGGTAGTAGAGGAAGGCAGCGAACAGGATGAGGAAAATGGCCGCCCGCCGGATGTTGAGGATGACGCGCGACCAGTCCTCCTTCTCTCCACTTTCAGGATGCAGCAGGCGGCGGACGAAGAGCGGGATGATCAGGTCGTTGGAGATCATGATGGACAGCGCCACGCTGTCCACGATCACCATCGCCGTCGCAGCCGACAGCCCGCCGATGAAGGCCACGAGCGCCAATGCGTCATGCCCGGCGAGAAGCGGCACCGCGAGCACGTAGAGATCCGAATTGGTGCGGTCGCCTACCGTCTGCAGGCCGGCAAAGGCGATCGGTATGACGAAGAGGTTGATGAGCACGAGATAGAGAGGGAAAAGCCACGCCGCCCGCCTGAGCTCGTCCGGGCCCTTGTTCTCCACGATGGTCACGTAGAACTGGCGTGGCAGCATGATGACCGCGCAGGCGCTGAGCGTCGTCATCACCACCCAGGTGGCAAGGGAGGTCGGGTGCGCGAACGCTTCGGTCACCCGCGGCTCCGTCGTGATCTTCCGCACGAGTTCGCCCGCTCCACCGAAAAGGAAGAAGGTGACCGCCACGCCGACGGCGAGGAATGCCGCGAGCTTGATGACCGATTCTACCGCCACCGCAAGCACCAGACCGTTCTGATGCTCCGTGGCGTCGGCATGCCGCGTTCCGAAGAGAACGGCAAAAAGCGCGAGTAGCATTGCTATCAGCAGCGATATGTCGCCGATGAAGAACTCCATCGTGGGCATCGCACCGTCATAATGCTCCACCATCAGGCTGACGGAAGCCGAAATCGCCTTCAGCTGGAGGGCGATATAAGGGATTGTGCCGCAGGTGGCGATGAGCGCGGCCACCGAGGCGATGGCGAAACTCTTGCCGTAGCGGGCGGCGAGGAAATCCGCGACGGAGGTGATCTTTTCCCTCTTCGCCAGTTTGATGATGCGGCCGAGAAGCCGATTGGCGAAAACGAAAACGAGCACCGGGCCGATATAGATGGTGAGAAACTCGAAAGCCCTTTCGGTGGCCAGCCCCACCGAGCCGAAGAAGGTCCACGAGGTGCAGTAGATCGCCAAACTCAATGCGTAGATGAGCGGCCGTGTGCCGGATGCACGCCCGGCGGCGGCGCGCCGGTCCCCAAGGCTCGCGATCACGAAAAGAAACGTGACGTAGCCGATGGCTATGATGGCGATGACCCAGCCCTGCACTGTGGCCGACCTCACTCCTCCCGAGCGGCTGAGCCAAGCACAGGCGGGCGGGCCCGCGCAATGCTTCTTTCGGCGGCCAGGGTACCGGTGCGCCCCGGGCATACCGGATGCTTACCCAACTGCCAACTTTTGCTATGCTGTACTGCAGTGGCGAATCGCCCGTACCTTTGCAACAGGGGGCCGGAATGGCGACTGGGATGCTGGACGAGTTCAAGGAATTCATCGCTCGTGGCAATGTTATCGACCTGGCGGTGGGGGTGATCATCGGCGGCGCCTTCGGCGGCATCGTCGGGTCACTGACCGACGACGTCATCATGCCGATCGTGGGAGCGATTTTCGGCGGGTTCGACTTCTCGAATTATTTCCTGCCGCTCGCTTCCGGCGTGACTGCAACCACGCTGGCAGAGGCACGCGAGCAAGGTGCCGTGCTGGCTTATGGCAATTTCATCACCGTGGTCATCAATTTCCTCATCCTCGCCTGGATCATCTTCCTGATGGTGAAGGCGGTGAACCGGTTCCGCCGCCGGCAGGCGGAAGTGCCGGCCGAACCCGCAGCACCGCCGCAGGACGTCCAGCTCCTGACGGAGATCAGGGACCTGTTGGCCAGGAAATAGCCTCTGCAGGGGCGGGAAGCTCCAAGGCCTGCATCTTTTAGGCCGCGGAACCTGAAAACGGCAGCTAAGAGGCCCGCGGACTGGTTGCGCCGGCGATCTAGAACTCTTCGGCCGTATGGAACCGGCCGCTGGTCTTACCCGCCGGACTTCGACACCACCAGCGGAATAATCCGTTCGGTCTGGGCTGCGGGCGTTTGCCCCGCTTCGGTAAAGCTGATGCCGAGCGCGTCCCAAGTTTCCAGCAGCGCGTCTTTCAGCGTGTCGATCAGATCATCGGTGTGGAAGGGCGTGGGTGTGATCCTCAGGCGCTCCGTCCCGCGCGGTACGGTGGGATAGTTGATCGGCTGGATATAGATGCCGTGCCTTTCAAGCAGCCTGTCGCTCGCCTTCTTGCAGAGTTCCGGATCACCGACCAGCAGCGGAACGATATGCGTCTGGGACGGCATGACGGGCAGCCCTGCCGCGCGCAGCACATTCTTGGTGTGCTGCGCCTGGCGTTGCTGCGTCTCGCGTTCGACATTCGACGTCTTCAGATGCCGGATCGACGCCGTGACGGCCGCCGCGATCGCCGGCGGCAGTGCCGTCGTGAAGATGAAGCCCGGCGCGTAGGAGCGCACCGCGTCGATGATGGCCGCCGAGCCCGCTATATAGCCGCCGATCACGCCGAAAGCTTTCGCGAGCGTGCCCTCGATCACATCCATCCGATGCGCCAGGCCTTCGCGTTCTGTGATGCCGCCGCCGCGCGCGCCATACATGCCGACCGCGTGCACCTCGTCGATATAGGTCATAGCGTTGTAGCGATCGGCGAGGTCCGCGATATTGGCGATGGGCGCGATGTCGCCGTCCATCGAATAGACGGATTCGAAGACGACGAGCTTCGCGCGGCCGGGTTCCGCACTTTTCAGCAGGCTTTCCAGATGAGCCAGATCGTTATGACGGAAGATTTTCTTCTCAGCTCCGGAACGGCGCACACCCTCGATCATCGAGGCGTGGTTGAGCTCGTCGGAGAGCACCAGGCAATCCGGCAGAAGGCGCGCGATCGTGGAGATCGACGCCTCGTTGGAGACGAAGCCCGATGTGAAGACGAGGGCGGCTTCCTTGCCGTGCAGGTCGGCAAGCTCGGCCTCCAGTTCCACCAGCGGATGATTCGTACCGGAAATGTTGCGCGTTCCACCGGCGCCGGAGCCCATGCGGCCCGCGGCCTCCCGCATGGCGGCGATCACATCCGGGTGCTGTCCCATTCCAAGATAATCGTTTGAGCACCAGACGGTGATCTCGCGCGCCGCGCCGTTCGAGCGCCAGATAGCGCGCGGAAAGGCGCCGGCGATCCGCTCCAGATCCGCGAAAACTCTATAACGACGCTCCGCGTGGAGCTGGTCGATTGCCTCGGAAAAGAACCGCTGATAGTCCATGCCGCCTTCCTGGATTTTGCGCGCGGATCATAAACGCCGACGCATCGAGCGTCCATGGCCGCTTGGCGGGCAAAATGCCACGTCGGCGGGCGGAAGCTTTGCGCTCGATCAATACCGGAAAGGAACTGCGGCAGGCGCGTCCTGTTCCCCCACATGGCGGCTAGTCCTGAAACTGCCTTGCCTGAAAATCCGAGACGAGCTTGCCGCCGTGCCAGGAAAAGCGGCCCTGGCAGGAGGATGCGGCCTGGGTCGTCTCGCACTTGGCATTGCCGACCCAGACATCAAGCGACGTGCCCTCCTCATCCTGGGAAAGGGAGGGAGCCCCGCCCATGATGGTTACCGGATCCTCGTAGTCGCGGCCGGAAAGAGCGAGAGAGATGGGGCAGCCGCCATTGCCGCAGAACGCAGTGGCGGCGGCGCTGCAGCGCATGTTCTGCGGATTGAGCACGAAATCCTGAACGCCATCGCCATCGATATCGGCCGTCATCATCATCGGCTCGTCGGCGTCGGGCTGGAGCGTACCACCGATGTCGCTGCACATCTTCCGATATCTCCTGGAGAGGGCCTGGACGGCGCCGGGCAAGTTCGCCGACGACCACTGCCGGGCCTTCAATTGCCCGGAGTCGCCCTTCAGGTAGTTGCCGATCCCCGTCTTCAATGCCTCGATGCGCGCCTCATAGACCTTACGCAGGCATGCCGCGTCGCTGCCGCAGGCTCTGCGCGTTTCCAGAAAGGCTTCGGCTTCCTCCCGGCGAGCGGCCTTGCCGCCCATCAGGAAGGGGATTTTTTCATAGCTGAACCAGAGTGCGGCCATGGCCGAATCGAGTTCGGAAAGGGCTGGATCCTGGCAGATGGTGATCTCGTCGGGCGCCGTCGCCTTCGTACAATCGAAGCTTGCCGCCCGTGAGGCCGGCACCGTTGCAAGGGAAAGGCAGAGGAAAACGAGGGCACGGGAAAGGATGCGGAGCATTGCGTTACCGGTGATAGTTCTGTTCAGAGGCGAGATTACGGCCGAAAAGAAAAGGACATCTTACGAAGAAGCAACAAACCTGACCGTCATTGGCTGCTGCAGCGGTGAGCGCTCGGGGGCGGATTATAATGAAAAGTGATCAGGCCAGTGGCTTATCCTCGCGCTGGCGGCTTCTGGCTGGATAAAGCGGGTTCCGCCCGATGTTCAGGCTTTCCGAAGCCTGGGCTCGGGGATGAAGAAAAGTCCGGCATTCGCAAGCCGACACGCTGGACAGGGCGGAATCTCATGCTATAACCCACGCGCTTTCGAGCGCCAACCTCTGTCGGTCGCGTGGTGTGTTGTCACTCACGCATTCGGATAAGCCCAGGTAGCTCAGTTGGTAGAGCAGCGGACTGAAAATCCGCGTGTCGGTGGTTCGATTCCGCCCCTGGGCACCATTTTTATTCAATAAAATCGGCAGCTTAGGCGCTAGAGACCTATACGCTCAAGCGGGCAAAATTGTGCTGGGTGTCATTTTGGGTGTCAGCGGCGCGCACTGGGATGCGATGGACAGCACTGGTACGACGCACATTGCGCGGCCTCTAACTGCGGCGAACCTTTACTCGGCAGCAGTTCCGTACTTCCTCCGCGTGTTTTTTGCTGCCCGATATGCGTCGGTGACTTGCACGCGAAACCGGAACAGGCTTGCGCTTACACCATATTCGTCTTGAACGGTTTCGATCGTCAGTCCATTGAGAATGATGTAAATCAGGGCCTTTTTGGGCAGCAAGAGCGTCGCGCCTAACCACTTCGCTTCCTCTTCTATCGCAGGAATGTAGTCTCGCTCTCCATTGGCTTTGATGGGCGCGGTTAGCGGGTGCCCGAGCAGAATGTGTGCGAGTTCATGGGCGATATCTGAGTTCTGTCGCCTTGGGTGATGGAAATCGTTGTGGACGATCTCCTTGTAGGTTCCGTCATTTATGGTCACGCCCGAAAACGTGTCCTCGCCGTTTGTCAGCCAAAACTTCTTTATGTCCTCCGGGACGCCGTCGTGCGTGGAAAGCGGCCTCACAGGTATCTCTAGATGTTCAGCAAGTGCTTTGGCATGCAGCGGTGCATGTGGAGCTAGGGACAGCTCCTCCCGGAAGGCGGAAGCATAAAACTCCGATTCCGACTTGAATCCGTATCTAAAATTGTTGGCCACGGCGCTTCCTCATCTCTTCGTAGAGGGAGATGATCATTCGTTCCATCATTGCTGACCCTTCCTTGCCGAGTTCGCGATCAGCTCGCAGCAACGCGGTGATTTCGGCAAGCGTCTCTGGCCTCTGAGGCGTTTCTCCTTCTCGAAGATAGAATGATTTCACATCGATGCCTGACCAAGATGCAAGCGCCGCTAGGCTATCAACATCAGGCCGCTTGCCTTGGCCCATCCGCGTCAGTGTGGAAGGAGAGACGCCAGTTTTTTCGGCAACCTTCTTCCAGGTTATGCCCAATGAGTTTCTGTGGGCATCAAGCGCCGCGTAGAAACCTTCAGCGTCAAAAAAATTCGACATGTGCTCCTCATTTGCGATCTTGCAATTCTCCTCGAATCGGCTATCGTTCGAGAAATTGCAAGTTAGCAATTATCGATCTTAGGTGCAATTGGCCGCGCATGGTGGCGGCTGGGCTGGTGAAAGGAACGCCAATGACAAACAAGAATCAGTATGTCGTGAGGAACGGCAAGAACTGGGGTGTTCGCGGTGAAGGCAACGAACGCCTCACACGTACCTTCGAAACACAGCGCGAGGCCATCGATTTTGGCCGTGAGATCGCCCGCAATCAGGGGTCTGAGCTGCGCATTCAGGGTCGTGATGCACGATTCCGCCAAGCGTGGAGCTACGGCAATGATCCTTTTCCACCAAAGGGCTGAGGTTGAGAAGCCCTACACTACAATGAGGTAAGCAACTATGGCCGGAAAGCCTGGGAAAACTGTCACCATCACGGTCAATCAAGACGACCATGAGGTGCCCAAGGAGAAGATCTCGTACGACGAGGTCGTCGCCCTCTACCTATCCGACGGCGGGGCGGGATCAACCGAATATTTGATCAAGTATTCTCGTGGTCATTCCAACAATGTGAGCGGGACGCTTGCGCCCGGTAACGAGGTGATGGTGAAAGATGGAATGCGGTTCAGAGTTTCGGGCACTGGCGAATCGTAATCCGTTCGTCCAGGAGCTCGAAGAACAAGGTTATCTGATTGATTTCGTCGGGGGCTACTTCCTAATTTATGGCCTGCCCTATCTCAGAGAGCGGGGTGAGCTTGTGTACGGCGACTGGGCAAGTCCAGTCGACTTATCCGCTGAAGGAATTCTCGATCCACCGAGTGATCACCAGGCTTGGTTTCGAGGAGGGCGCCCACACGACCAGAATGGCCGCCAATTGCGGCTTGGGGGCGGAGCGAACAAAATCAAGGTCGGCGAGGGCTTTGAGTCGAACTATTCGTTCTCCTATAAGCTGCTCGATGCGGCTGGGCGGGCCCGCCCATACGCTTCTTTCGAAGAGAAAGTGCAGACCTACCTCGACACGATCACCGGTCCCGCATTGGCTGCGTTTCCTGACGCAACGCCGCTTCGAGCCATTGAGGTGAAGGCCGCAGAGCAAGGTACCCCTCTGCGCTTCCCCGACACGTTGTCGTCAAGGTACCATATGAATGACCTGTCAAGGCTGCTTGAAGACAAGAGAGTCGCGATCATTGGGCTTGGCGGTACCGGCTCTTACATCCTCGACTTCATCGCCCGAAGTCACCTTGCTGAGATCGCCTTGTTCGATGATGACAAGGTGCACGTGCACACGATATTCCGCTTCCCGGGGTTCATTCCGCGTGCGATTGGTAGGCTGAAGGTTGATGTTTTGCTGCAGCAATACTCACAGTGGCACGCCAACATCACCCCCGTGCCCGAGCGGGTGACCGAAGCAAACGTGGAGCGGCTTCGCGGATTCGATTTTGTGTTCTTGGCCATTGATCACGGCCCGTCCCGCGTCTTCATTGCTGGTTGGCTAAGCACCAACGGTATTCCCTTTGTGGATTGTGGCATGGGACTGAACCGGGCACCGGTTGGTTTGAACGGCGTAGTCCGAGTCACCGGTGTGAATCGGGCGGCTTTTGAAGCCACAGCACGAACTGTCTTTCTGCCTGGCGATGATCCGGAGGGTGGCGAATATCGGCGGCAAGGCCAAATCGCGGAATTAAACGCTCTCAACGCAGCATTGGCGGTGGTCCGGTTTAAACAGCACTTCGCGATCTATGACCGTTTGGATGAGGCCGCATCGATCATCCTCGAGACGTCGTCCTTCGAAATCGACAGACCTCAGGTTGCCTCATGAAGTACCGATATCTATGGGTGGAGCGCATCCCTACCCAGATGCAAGAAGGCGTCGTCTACCACACTGAGGAGTTTGAGCTAGCTGGGCTGCTGTGCGCCTGCGGCTGCGGTCATCGTATCACTCTTCTGGTGCCCGATAGTCACCAAGTCTGGAACGAAGGCGGCTACGCAACTATCCGCCCGTCAGTTGGCGTTTTCGACGCGCCTTGCAAGGCGCACTACGTCATCACTGCTGGGAACGTTCAATGGCTCCCCGCGTTCACGAGTGCTCAAGCGGCCAATATCATGCACGCGCAGATCGCTCGACATGTTGCAACAGACGCGAAGCCGGCCACTTGGTGGAAAGGAGCCAAGGCAGCGGTGCTCAGCCTGCTCAGCAAGTTGCGGGCCCTCTTCACAAGGTAATGACACTATTCTGAGCGGTTATTGCTTTGGCACTGCATTGCCGCTCAATTTTCGCCCTGCTTGTACAGCTTGGTGATCAGAACCGCTCTCGTCATACGCCGATGACGCCCCTGCCCATCAAATCTCCTTTCCTTATGCCGCGAAATAGCGCGCCTGAACATACCGCCTGCTTGAGGGCGCCCTGATGCATCAGGCTCTATCCGCCGGCGCTTACTGAATACCATAAGCGCCCCTCCAACCTGGCACCTCCTGCTGCAACATATGTGAGAAATATTCTAAACATATCTTGACCATGTGATATGGAAACAGCATATTTTGCAAGGAACCACTAAACTTTCGGCAGGAAGCGAATGGCCGATACCGATAAGAAGCACGCGAAATTCCGCGAGCTTGCGGAGAAGCGAACGAATAAGGCACTTGAGGCAATTCGCTTGATCGGCAACCTCTCAAACCGGCAGACTTACAGTTACGAAGATGCCGAGGTTCGAAAGATCGTAAAGGCGCTCCGGGATGCCGTGGCCGAAGTTGAGACGCGGTTTGGCAGGTCGTCAAGCCGTGGAGGTGGCGAGTTCAAGCTGTGAGGCGGGGTGAAATGTAATGCATATCAAGCAAATTACGCCGATCACTATTCGGGACATCGACTTCACGGTCGCACGCCAGATCGAGCAGTGTCCCAAAACGATGATGCTTCGCGAACTGGTTATGAATGCCATTGAGGCCGCGGCGAAGGCGCCAGAGGGGCGGCGCATCGTCGAGCTGAAGGGCAGATCGGTCCCCGAATGTGGCGATGCTCGTAAGCTTACTATCTGGAACACCGGCCCGGGCATGAGCAGCGCCGAGCTTGACCACATCTGCGACCTCGCCGCTTCGCTTGGCAAAGACATGGCGCTCGAAGGTAATTTTGGCATGGGCGCGAAGGTGGCTTCACTGCCCTCCAATACGTTGGGGATGCGTTATCGCTCTTGCCATGATGGCATTGTGAGCCAAGTCATACTCGGGAAACGCGAAGGTATTTACGGGAAGGTATGGATTCCGGTCGAAGACTCCTTCGAGGAAGTAGTTGACGTAACGGAGTTGGTTCGGGAGGAAGCGGAATATCAACTCGATGAGGACTGGACCGAAGTTGTTCTTTTCGGCAACCATCCCGATCAGGACACCGTGGCTGATCCTTATAATGGCGATCCGAAGCAAGATCGTCAGTGGATTACCACCTATCTATACCATCGCTTTTATAGACTGCCCGAGGGGGTCGAGGTCTACCTGCATGAAGGGACCCATCCTCGCGACGGACGGCGACAGTTCAAACCGATTCCGGAGCGGTCAGACGCCTTTGGCCGTGTCGAGACGGTCGGTGTCGGGGAGGACGTCAAGGTCCACTACTACTATGATCCACCATATCAAGATGGTGGGCACAACAAGTCGATTTCCGGGTCGCTTACCTCCTCTGTCAGCACTGCGGCGGTCGTATTTCGGGGCGAGATGTACGACGTCCGAAAAGGTAGAAAATGGGCTGCTGACGCACCTGCGTTTGGCATTCCGTTCGGCGCTCGACACATCTCCATCCACGTGGAGATACCGGACAGGTTTCCTGTCCGTCACGAGCCATATCGGCGTTTCGTGCAGCTTTCGGCCGGCGATCAACGGCAGGTAATGGTCGACGACTTCGCGGAGATCGTTTTTCGGCACCGGCCCGAGTGGTTGATTGAAATCATAAATTCACTTGCGCCTAAAGCTTCCGCGTCCACCGATGATCTGCGCAAGGAGTTGCAGGAGCTGCTGAATCAGCTTCGGGTGAAGGCGCAGAGTCCCCGCCTCACGGTGGATGGTATCGAGCCCGTCGAAGAAGGCGGTGCACGTGGTGCAACTCTGGGCCACGTAAACGGTTCGGGTGGCGGTGAACGCGGTTCGGTTCGTCCCACCGATCTCATCTTCAACCCTTCCGGAGCAAAGCGGGCCAACATCTCCAAGAACCTCGAAGTGGCACCGGAGATAATCCCGCTCCGCGACGAGAATGAGGTTGCCGATAAGGGCATCGCCGGCAAGGCCGCGCGCTATGTTCGCGAGACGAACCAGTTGTTCGTGAATCTAACCTACTCTGCCGTAGAGGCTGCGCAAGAGCATTTGGAACTGCGATACGCGACCTATGAAGACCCCGAATTGGTACGAGAACTCGCACGTCAATGGTCTGAGCGTCTGATTATGGGACGCGTTGGTTATGCAGTAATCTATGCGCAGGCCAAGCAGCTGATCCGGGAATGGACCCCTGACGATGTGAAGAAGGCGCTGGAACCCGAAAGCCTAAGCTTGGCGGCGGATGGTTGGAGGGATGCCGTGGGCAACGTCTACCGTAGCATGAGCCAGCGCTTTGGGGCCGCAAAGGCGGCAGTTGATGCCTGTACGGAGCTGTCAGCCGCCACTTAGTCCTGGCTCGCATCTCATTTCCTCAGGTGGCCCTACCCCACCAACACAAACACCGTTGCGCGTCGCCCGCGGTTTCATTGTGACTGGGGAGTGGCGGTGGAGCGGCGATGTAGCCAGCAAGAAGGCACCTCTTGAATCGCACTCCCAGTCTACATGGTCGGGCAAATATTCTGCGACGGTCTGCGATTGAAATTAATTGCGAACATTCTCTGCGACAGTCGCAGGCTTGACATCGATGCTTCGTCGGAGATACTCAGCTGATGAATGCTGAAAACGCCGAGGCAGTGAGGCAGATGGCAAAAAAGGTCTACATATCTCCAGATACGGTTAAAGCTGGGCTGCGCTCCTTGGTGGCGCAGACACTCAAGCGTACAGGCCGTACAGCCTTGATGGGCTTCTTAATGCTCAAGGCTAAAGAGCCATCGAAGGGTGCCCAATTCGAACTCCACTCGAACGGAAGTCTTAGTGTGGAGCCCGAATTGCGTCGGTTTTTTCGGGTGGCTCCCGGTACGCCATTTCCCGATGTGAACCCGTTTGGACAGCGGGAGGGAGCTATCGAATTCTTGGCTCCAGGGTACGAGCGCCGAGGTACATATACCCATCTCTACGAAGGAAGGAATCTGAATTCATTGCTAGAGGTGACGCCCAAGGACGGACATTTCTCAATCAAGATTCCAGATGGCGCCGCTGAGCGGATTGCAGATCTGTTGGGCGGCAAAGCGCCGCTGCGTGCAACCGCAGCTTTCCTCCTTAGAAGTGAACCCTTCGACGTAGGGGCAACAGAAAAAGACCTCATTGAGCGATTCAAGAGCGTCTTCAAACTCTCGGACGCTGACATCGACGCTCTTTTTGAAACCGATGCGGGGTTTTCGGTCGCGTTTTCGACTGAAAAGTTTGACAACAGTCTGGCAGCACTTCCGTCTGATCTTCAGCCCCGCTCCCCCAGTGTAACTCACGCGACAACTGCAAGGGCTGCAAAAGAACTAGTCCCGATGGCCGCCACTAGTGATACGGAACTTGTCATCAGCAAGGACGTCCGCCGTCGCGTGCAAGGAGCAGTTGCAAGTTCCAAAGCCGTTAGCTTGGTAGGACCACCAGGTACGGCGAAATCGCGTCTCTGGGCGGAAATCCTTGAAGAGGCGGCGGCCGATCCCTCGCTTCTTGGACTGGAAAATCCCCCCAGCTATGTCTGCTACACAGCCGAGATCGACTGGACGGCACGGACATTGATAGGTGGATACTACCCCCAAAAAGATGGCCAACTGATTTTCCGGGAAGGCTACTTGCTCCAGGCGATCCGAAACAATCAGATTTTCTGGATCGATGAGATGAATCGCGCGGACTTGGACCGAGTACTAGGGCCCATTCTTACGTTCCTCGCTGGGCAGAGTGTGGACCTCGGACCAACCCACCTGGGGGACGACAAAGAAGACGCTGCGGCAAAATCGATGGTCCTCGTATGGGCAAAGGGTGACAAAAGCGGTGTGAAGGAGGACTCAGAGCAGCGTGTCTATTACGCCGGCACCGACTGGCGTATGATCGGCACCTATAACAATGTTGACCGTGGGCGCGTATTTCCCATGGGGTCGGCGTTACTTCGACGGTGGGCTCTTGTACCCATTCCGCCGCTCGATGCGGAGGCATTTGCAGAGCTTTTGGCAAAGCTTCCCAAGGTCCGCGAGCCGGTTATTGGGCTGCTCAAGGCAGCTTATGAACTGCATCTGGAAGCTCTACCAATAGGACCTGCGCCATTCCTAGACATGGCACGTTACGTATCTGGCGGCGCTGAAGCTTCGGCTGATGCAGGGGTCACCCCTCAAGAGCGAGAGCTGCTGAAAGACGCCTACGTGCTCTATATGGGGCAACAGCTAATACGACTTGATCCTGAAAAGAGGGAACAGTTTTTCAATGCTCTCGGCGGCATCTTCGGCCACGACCTGGCAAGCGAAGCAGCTAGCTTCTAGCGACTTCGCTGCATCTATCCCATGGCAGGGTGTACTCTCTCTCTCGGCTCATTGGGCTGGAGCTGGCTCACTATTCGACTGGGTGCATCCGGACGACTTCGGCATCAAACGGGAATGGACCACGGATGTTGTGCGAGCGCGTATGGCTGAAGCTGTCTTGCTCCACATACAGGATGGAATCGGTTGGCATCTGCCTAAACATGCGGGCGAATGGCTGGATCTTATTGGTCAACAGACCCAGCGCGCCGTGAGCTACGTCGACGTGCCTACTCCGCACGTCGATTGGCAATCAACGATTTCCGTGTTCGGAAGATATCCCTGTGAGAGCTATGTCGAAAGGCGTCCCGTCTACACGCACGACACCAGCTTCACAAGGGTGCTCAAGTGGACCGCTTCTTCAGTTGAACGAGCGGAAAGCCTTGTCTGGGCAAGATTTGGTCGTCGCCCACTTGCACCAATGATGAGGCGCCGCCTCATGTCGGCGTTGGAGTTACCGGAGGTGGCTACAGCCGCTGACGAGCAAGAAGGGCTATCAGACTTTGATCTTGATGCATGCCGTCAGACCGGGGGCATATGGCTTGCTTTGGCACGTGTCGCAGAACTTCTCTCGGGACTTTGGACTGGTAGTGCTGCTGCGCAGCTCTTGGCGCTTCGCCCTATCCTTCCCCAATTTGCGCATCAACTGTTCGAGCTGGGCACGCTCGGCATGATCTCGTCAGGCCTACATGAAGTTGCGACAAATCCGTCCTGGATCAGCAATGCGCCCCTTGCAGCGGCATATGGGGGGAAGGCCTCTCTAAGCTTAACTGCCAGCGAGGGAGAGTGGCAAGCCTTCTACCAAACAGTACCGGCCCATTACCGGAAGATCGCATCCCCGTACTTGATGCTAACTCGGGATTTAGATGGCGCACCTTTGAGGCCAGACATCTGGATTAGACAAGTAGCATCCGGGGAGACCATTGAAATTGTGATAGAGTGCAAGTACTCGCTAAACTCGAACTACATAGCGACTGGAGTGACGCAGAGCTTCGCGTATGAGGTAGAATTTCCTCCTCGTCCCGATGTGCACCGACTACACGTAGTCGTAGGTCCGGAGGACGTCATTGACTCGTCGAGATGTTGGTCTAAGCGCTTCGCCGTTACAAACCCTTCAGGCGCACGAGACCTATGTCGGCATGCGCTACGTGGAAATATGCAGAATCTGCTCGATGAGTGGATGGAAGAGGTCCAAACCAGCTAACCAAGCGGATCAGGTGTTTCGGTCTCCACCGCTTCTGGAACTTCTTCTAATGGCAGCTTGTCTCGATCGACCTTGGCGGCCTCCAGCTTTCGGCGCGCGGTTTCCAAATACTCTGCGGAAACGTCTACACCTATGAAGCATCGATTGAGTGCGAGCGCAGCAACCCCAGAGTTTCCCGCGCCCACAAAAGGATCGAGCACCACGTCGCCTTCCTCTGTCGAGAGAGCGATGCATCTGCCTGGCAATGCAATAGGGAATTGGGCCCCGTGCCCATCTCTTCCGTTTGAAGTAGGTAAGGTCCAAACATCTGACAGTTTATCAGTTTCCCATCCGTTGTTTCGCCCGCCTAAGGCGGCTGGTAGCTTCCGATATACCTTCTTGCTGAACTTTGGCGTTCGAACTTTTGTCAGATGAAGCACATATTCAAGATTCCGACTTACGCGAGAATTCTGCGGTTCTGGTAGAGTACTCGTTTTAGCCCACGTTATGACCGTCTTGACGAAAAAGCCCATGCGTGAGGCGCGCTCGGCTATTCGGCTCGGAATAAGGCACTGCTCGCCATCTTTAAGGTATGCATGTCCAGCGCTGTATCGCCGGCAATCGTGCTCGCTCCACTTCCGCTTGTCCTTGCCCTGCATTGCACGCAAAGCTTCCACAGCGTTGCCGCGTATCTGAGTGCGCGTGTTGAACGAATCCATAACATTCCACCAGACGGACCCATCCTCTTTTAGTACCCGATGAATCTCTCGCAGGATCTCGGATGTGTGCCGTATGAAGCTCTCTGGAGTCTGTTCGTGCCCGTAGGGGGATGACTCGCCATCAGCCCAATCGGTATCCACAGCCCCCTTATATAGCCTCAGTCCCCAGTAAGGAGTTGAGGTTACTACACATTGCACGGACCGGGGCGGTAGAGATCGGAGAAAGCTCAAGGAGTCTTGCTCTTCCAAGGCATACTCCCCACTCAGGTCTGGCAAAACTTCAACGTAGGGGTCTGATGACTGACTGAGCAGGTATTCAACAATCTTGCTCCGCGGAATGTAAGTCTCGGAAAATGCGTCTTGATCCAAGAGGGACAGCACATCGTCGACGCTGAGAGAGGACTTGTTCCCAATGACTTTCCGAATAAAAGTCGGAGAAAATCCGACCGCAGGCGCAACTTCTTCTATTGAAAAGCGCTTGTATACTCCTCGAAAGGACGTTCTATCAAAGGATGAAACTGGTGTCTGTGGTTTTATATCCGGTAGCTTTCGACTCATGCTCCGTTGCGCCGGGGTTGACCCGGCGCCCTTCCAGATTTCTGATTTTCTGTTATCCCGGAGCATCGAAAGATTGGTCCCCACAGGCATGCAATAGCGCAAGCGATTCGTTCCCAACCTACATATAGCAGAGTGCTTTCGGCTAGTCGTGCGATGCTCCTCTTCATCGACTGTTAAGACTTAACTGCCGCCCTCGCCTCCTTCTCGCCTGCCGAACCCTTCACCCACTGCCAAGGCGTGCGCGGCTTGTGCATCTTCGCGAGCTCGGGGAATTTCTTCGCATCACGCACGGCGGCACGCAGGCGCTCGCGGCACTCGCGCGGGTCGAGCTTCAGTTCGGCGCAGAGCTGCTTGAGGGTGATGATTTCGGGGGTCTTGTCAGTCATCGATCGTCTCCTATTAGTTTTGCAGACGATCTTCCTATTAAGATGACCGATACGGGTGTGTCAGGGAAAATCCCAGGTCACTTCCGGCGAATTGCGATCACAGCTTCGGCCTGGGCGACGGCAGCTTGCAGATCATCATCGGTCATCACGGCTGCAGCAGCGTTCAGGCGCTCGACCAGGACAGCCCGCGTGCCCTTTTCGGTGCCTTGCTCATCGAGACCGAGCAATAGGTTCGGCGTCGAGTTCAGGACTTCGGCAATCTTCAACAGCATACCCAAATCGGGCTCGTTCCGCCCGCTCACGTAGTGCGCGTAACGGCGTTCGCTTAGTCCCACACGGCGGGCCACTTCGGCATTGGACAGGCCAAGCTCTTGGGCGCGTCGCCTCAAATTTAGGGCGAAGATCTCCATGCGGAACAAAATGTTCCTGACAGCCTGACCACGTCTATGTAGGATATGTTCTACCTTCGCTGAACTTTCTCTGTGGTATCGCAATGCACGCAATTCTTGATTTCGTCCGATCCTATCCTGCCGTTCCGGCATTCACCGTGCTCATCGGCGGCGTCGCGATCTGGCACGTGTGGGACTTTCGCCTTCGGCCACTGCTCATCCCCAAGGCCGAGATCAGCGCGCTCGCGGACGAACTAGTAGCGAAATACGGCCCTCGCGCCGAGGAGATGGCCTACGCCGAGGAGGATCGGGCGTGGCGCTATTCCGACGTCTATGAGCAGGGGAAATGGCGGCGTGTCCGTCGTGAGCTGTGGCGGCGGTATCGTCGGGGCGAATGGGAATAGCGGCTGCCACCATCCGAACCGCCAGACAGATATCCGCGCACGCGGCCGCGTTGCGTTAGGCCGGGAGCCGGTAACCAGAACAAACAGAACGCCAAAAGCGCGTGCGCGCACGTTGCATGAGCCAGGAGCGCGATATCGCGCTGACGCCGAGGTCACCTACTGGTGACGGCGAAAACGCGCTCACGGGTCGATTTTGAGCGATTTCGACGCCCATATGTTACCCAGCGGAGGATGTTCCCGGCCTGTTCGCGTCGGAACGATTGAAACTACTTGATTTTCAAGCGCTTCTCTCGACCTGACAGCTTGATCATAAATCCGCGTGTCGGCCTGATCGTGCCTGTGGATCATATCGGGAACGTCCGCCTGCCGCGTCGTATAAGCGCGCGTACTGGGGGCGATGCGCTTTCCAACTTTCCCCTCATATATATGCCGAGGAAAGCCGGAAAGTGGGAGCGCGCCAGCCTTGACCAGCGCGCCGCCTGATGTTCATTCGAAGGACTCGCCGGGAAACAGCGCGGCCAAATGCACTTTGCCCTTCTCGGTAACCGTGATGGCATCCTTACCCACCTCCACCAGCTCGTCACGGCGCAAATAGCGCATGTGTTTGCTGATGGCGGCCGGCTGGAGGTCGAGCGCCTCGGCCAAATCCTTCTGCCTCGCGAACGGCGCCGAGGCGTCACCATGGGGACCATAATAGATGCTGCGCAGGGTGGTGTCCTGAGGGCCGACCTTGCGCGCCTCCCCATAGTCCCAGTCGAGCAGCCCGTCTCCGCCCATAACGAGGTTCAACGTGAGATGGTCGGGTTCGGGACTGACGCCGCGCGTCTTGGTGAATTCGAGGTCGAAGGCTGCCCCTGATCCCGACGGCTCCGAGGACGGCAACAATTTGATCGTGGTGTCCAGTAGGTCCTCGAGCCGGGACGCGCCGCGCTGGTCACCCGACTTGCTCGCGTGGTGGACCACAAGGATGGCATAGCCCTTGTGGCGCAAGCTCAATAGCCAAAGCAGGATCTGGTCGAGCGCCGAATTGTCGTTCTCCTCCACCCCCATGCGCAGCGAGGAGAGGTTGTCGAGGATGATCAGACTCGGATTGCGGTCCTGCTCGGCCATGCGCTCCAGCATGGCGGTGATCAGCTCCCGGTCTTCCTCGCGGTTGATGTTGAGGGCGTGGAAGTCCCGGTGCATGATCTCCGAGGGGAGGATGTCGATCATGTCGATGTCGTCGGCCCCAGCCGCCTGGAAGCGCTCCTGCAGCATGGACAGCGGCATCTCGCCGTCGATGAACAGGACGCGCCGCGCTTCCGGCACCTCATAGGCGAGGAAGTCGGTGCCGAGGGCCACGGCCTTGGCCATGGTGATGCCGACCCAAGTCTTGCCCAGCCCGCGCCGGGCGTAGAGCAGGTTGATGCTGTTGGCGGCGAGGAACGGCGCAACGATCATCTCGCGGGGCGGGATTTCCATGGCCGCCAGCGCCTTTGCCGACAGCAGAAAGTTGACGAGGTTCTCGCCCACGGGCTTGGCATCGCGCACCAATGCGGAGACATCGACGCCTTCGGGCACCTCGTCGGCCAGGTCCCAGCCCCTGGGCAGCACGTCCGGTAGATCGACGATTCTGACCGACGCGGCGCCCACCACGCGCAATTCGCGGGCGATCGCATCGGCAGCGGCAAGGCCCGGATCATCGGCGTCCGGCCAGATCACCACGTCGAAGCCCATGAGCGGCGACCAGTCCGACTTGCGCACTGCATTGGCGCCGCCGTGCCATGTCAGCACCACGTGAGAGGGGAAAATGTCGGCGGCGGCATCGGCGGCCTTTTCGCCCTCGACGATCAGCACCGGATCATCGTCGGCAAGGCCGAGGTCTTCGAGGTTATAGAGCGGCCTCGGGTGCGCGAAATCCGCCATGCGCCAGCAGATGCGGCCGAGATCGTCGCGCCACGGTGTGATCTGGAAGAAGCGCTTTCCCTTTTTATCATCGAACCTCACGGTGAATCCGATCCGGCGCCCCCGCGTGTCCGTGTACGGATAGACATGATCGGGCTCGCGTCCGCAGATGTCCTCGAAGTCGGGATCGGGCGTCTTGCTGCCGACGAACCGCACGCGGCGCAGGCCATCCTCCTCGGCTTTCGACCTCTTGGGCCTCGTCTTCGGCGCACTGGCCGAGACGCCGAGCGCATTGAGCGCCTCGGCGACCTCCTCGAAGCTGCAGCCGGCATGGCAGTAGGCGAGCAGCTTGCCCCGGTCGCCTTCGCTCACGCTGAGGCTGTTGCGCCTGTCGTCATGCGCCGGGCATCGGGCGGTGAAGCCGCCATCCGGCTTCCATCGCACGTTGTCGAGCACACTGGCGGCATGGTCGATGCCGGCCTTGGAGAAGTTGACGGAGACGATCTTGGATTTCATGGGACGTCCTTTCCTGTGTCGCGAAAAGGACTCCCATCTACTATGCGCGCGGACGGTGTGGGCGGGAGTTAATCGGCGCCTTTGCGTCCCAAAGCAAGCGCACTCATCGGCAGAAGTTTCCAAGTTTCCTCGGCATATGTGTACGGAAAGTCGGAAAGTGCGAAGGGGGAGGAAGGGCGGCCCGAAGGCCACCCCCCAAAGATGTTACCGGTCCCGCGCGGCCATCCAAGCCTTGGCCTTCGCCGTGATGCCATCATGCAGCATCTTGACCTCCGGGCCGCCGTAGTTGGCCTTGTGATTGATCGACCACGGGACGCGCAGATAGCTGTCGAGATGGTGTGTACCGAGCATACCGCCATATTCATGGATAAGCGCCTCCAGCCGCGCGACCGATGCTTCCACGGGAATGGCCTTGCCCCAGTCCCACACCGCCTGATAGCGGCCCGGTGAGGTCTCCCAATAGGCGGCGGGCACCGGGTCATAGGCGGTAGGATGGACGGTCCCGGTGTCGAAGCCGCCGAAACGCGTCGGCTCAAAGCTGCCATCAGGCCGTCGTGCACCGAGCTGAAAGAAGAGTTCGAAATCCTCCACCGGCTGCTCCTTCATGAGCACCTCTATCAGGAAGTGGGCATAGAGTCGGAATTGCGAGATGACGCGAAGGCCGGCCGTCCATTCATATGTCATGAGCGTGATCTCTGACTCGTCCAGACAGCGCGCGAAAAGCGCGAAAATGAAATCGGCCGCCTTGGTGGCGTTGGAGTTTCCTCCGCCGTCTCCTGCTTTCTCCTTCTCACGGGCCGTCCTGACCTGTTCGCGGAGGGCGCCTATTTCCACGACCTCGGCCTTTTGCTTGCCGCCGTTCGGGCGAGCGCCATCATTCTGAGAAATCTCAGTCATTGCACATCTCCAATGTTGGTGGGGGTGAGGGGCGCTCTGGCCCCTCGATCAGTGAGGATCGGCGTAAACGTGCCGGCTGCGTTCCTCGGCCCGCTCGGCGAGCCAGGCGTGCACCTCCGCCGCGATCCATGCGACGCTCGTTCCGGCGAGACGAACGCGCCGGGGAAAACGCTTGTCGTATTCCCAACGAAGCAGGGTGGTGTCGCTCACGGTTATGCCGAGGGCTTTGAGGTCCGCACGGGAAAGCAAGATCTTGGATAGTGGGGGCGTTCGGTTGGCCCCGTCTGATGTGGGTGGGATATAGAGCATGTCAGCCTCCTTTCATTACAGAGGCCATCCATCTATCCCACGAAATTCAGCTCTGCATCGGATTCAATCCGCCCCATTGCGTCCCAGCTTCACGCCAAGCACCTTCAAAAGGGCCAGGATTTCTCGGATCGCCTCCAACTCCGGCAGAGTACCATCTTCGATTTCCTCGACTTGAAGCAGGTCGCCAAGCGTATAGTCGCCATTCTCGACCTTCCGTTTCAGTCGGCGGTATGCCGCCTCGTCAGAATGTCGGGAGGCTTTGGGCGTCCTTGGGTCCCTGGCTGCCGCAATCGCCATCGCCCGTAAGCTTTTCAATTTGGGCGACGGCGGAGCCTCTTCCGCGTATATTTCGCCTTTCAGGCGGGCACGGGCAGCGAGTAGCTCGTGGGCGAGCGTGGGGCCGCTGTCTTCAAGCGCGGCATGGACCATCGCAAGCATTGCCCTGTCATCGTTGATCGGCTCGCGGCCTGCCTTCTGCTTGATGCCGAACAGCGCCTCCTTCGCTTGCGCCAAGCGTTCCTCGCGGGAGGCTGCCGCATCCGCCGCTTCATAAGCGTCGATGATTGCCAACAGCAGGATGTCGATGAGCCGGGCATTCATCGTCTAAAAGTTGTTCCTCTTATTAGGTTAGGGCAACGGCCTCGGCGCCTCTGGAGGCATGATGCAAGATCTTGATGTCGCGGGCTACGAGTCTTTCGACATGATCAGCCCACCGCTCCAACGCCTCGCGCTTTTCCTCCAGATACGCGTGGCGATTGTAGACGGCGGCGACGCCGGAGACGATACCCGTCTTGTGATTGAGCACGGCCTCGATGATGTGGGGCTGGATGCGCATGATCGCCATATTGGTGGCGACGGTGCGCCGGATGTCGTGGAGCCACCAATCCTCGGCATCGAGACCGACCGCATCCTCGAGCCGGCGCTTGAGGCGCCCAAAGCCCGAGACCGCCGTCTTGCCGGTTGTCGTGAACACGAGGTCCGAGCCGAGGAAGCGCGGGACGGATTTCAGGATGTCGACCGCTAACGGCGCCAGCGGCACGATATGCGCGTTGGCATTCTTGGCGCGCTTTGCTGGGATCGTCCATGTACCCTTAGCGAGATCGAGTTCCGACCAGCGCATGCCCGCGACCTCGCCGCGCCGTTGGCCCGTGAGGATTAGGATTTGCACGAAGGCGGCGAAGGGGAAACCCTCGGCTACGGCGGCATTCCAGCAGGCGGCGAGTTCGCCGTCGGTCAGCACGCGCTCGCGCGCCACTTCCTTCGCAGGTGCCTTCAAGCCGGCAATGGGCGAGACCTCGATCATGCCGCGGTCGACGCACCAGCTCATCACCTTCTTGATGGCGGCCAGTGCCCGGTTCGCCCGCGTCGGCGTCCCGTTCGCAACCATGCCGTCAAGCACGCGCACCACGTCGGCCCGCTTGATCTGGTCGATCGGCTTCGTATCGAGCGTCGAGAACTTCGTGAGGATGCGCTTGGTGCCCTGCCAGTCGCGGTTGCGCGGCTTGGCGTAGAGGTCGATGAACTGGGGGATGACATCGCCAAGCGTCGGTGTCGGCGCCTCAGACGACCCAGGAGCGCTCTCGGCGTATTTGCCGAGGGCGATATCGCGCAAAGTGCTTTGGGCCTGCTCACGGGCATCCGAGAGCGAAATGACCGGGTACGTGCCGAGCTTAATGCGACGCAAGCGCCCCTCGACGCGTATCGCCAGATACCAGACCTTGGCCCCTGTAGCTGACACACGAATATGCAGCCCCGGCACGAGGGTGTCGCGCACCTCGTAGCGCTTGCCCTCTGCCGGCGGCAATGCATCGATCAGTTTCGTGGTCAGCTTCTTGCGCATGATGCGTTCATCGCATCATTGCTGTCGCTCTGTCAGGGTATGATTTGGGGCAGGATGAAGGTCGGTGCCGCAGGCTGAGCTGCTACTTCTCTTCAAGATACCCCGGCCCATATGCCTCCTTCCAACTGCCGGTGGTTGCGAGGGTCACTACGTTACTCACTGCCTCTTGGAGACGAGTGCCGGGGTGCCTCCTGTGCGCTGCGAGCAGTTCGTTGGCATATTGCTGCGCAACTGTCTGGGTGCCTTCGACACCGAAGAACTTCAGCATGACCGAAATGTGACCTTCGGCCAGCGTCACGATGGGATATGAGTCGGCTGCGTCAGCCACACGGTTAAGTTCGCGCAGCGCCTCTATCGCTTCATTGAGCAGCGGCTGGGCATCGTCCCAATTCGGGGACATCGAAGCGATAATCATGAGTTGCTGGGCATAGGCGTGTTCGATTTGCGGGGAATTAAAAGCTTCGCGCGCGGTCTTCAGTTTTTCGCGCGCTTCCGTATGCTTGCCGAAATCGCGGAGCGCAAGGCCATATTGGAGCCAATAAAGGCCATCAATATGAAATTTCGTCTCGAATGCTTCGTAAACAGATCGGACTTTTTCCTCATCGTTGCGCATCATCTCCTTTACGAAGCGATGATTTATGATTGATTTGAAAACGACACCATCAGCCTTTCCCACATGCTTAATTACCGGGGCCTCATAGTCAGAAAAGGCTTCGAGAACGGCGATGAGGCAATCCTTGATCATCGTTGTTGGCACGACTTTTTCAAATAGCTCGCGAACATATACCGGGTGTCGCGCAGAATACTTCTTACCGTCGGTCACTATAATGCCCTCGGTCTCACGCGATAAGACATTGACGTCTTCTGCGATGCCGAGGTTAGAAAGGGCCGTTCCTACAATGTGGGAACTCAGCGTCGATCTGTGAATGCTCGCCAGGCCGACAATAGTAAGAAATTTTTTGTGCCGATCATCACCCACACTCTTGAAATCGTTGTCGATGATTTTCGTAAATCCGAGGCCGGTCGTTGCTTCCATCAAGCCTATGAGGAGTTGCCGATCTGCCCTATTGTATATTTCTGTGACGCGCTGCTCCGGCGCCATCTGCTGCAAGCGCGTCCAAGGCCCGAATTTCTCCAGCTTTTCTAGTATCCTTCTGGCATCTGCCTTGCGAATCTTCTCGACCTTAAACACCTTGGAAATGACAGGCTCTACCGTGGCTTTCACCCGTCTGTTCCAGATGTTGAGCCTCTCCGAAGCGACGATGCAAACATGCCTTGTCTGCGGGCCCTCTAACAGTTCTGCAACCTCGTTGTGCATCGCCTCCATCTTGTCGATGAACAAGTAGAACCCCGACGAGTTGATCTGCTCCAACGCAACGACGACCTCCTTAAGATCGCTGACCGCCTCTCTCAGAAAATAGATGGGTGTGTTCGAGACTTTGCTGAGGTGCAGCGCAGTGAGCATCAGCGCAGTACTTTTGCCGGATCCGGCGGGCCCAACCAAGGCTATACACTTTCTAGCTTCGTACCCTTCTTCAACAAGCTTTGAGAAATCTTGAATAAAGGCAAGTTCGGCGGGAATACCATCAAGTATGTCAACCCAGCGCGGCTTATATCCCTTGTAAAACTCACGGATTGCTCCAAGGGCGTGGTCGGAGCCGGATCGTGGAAGGATATCTGCGCTTACGAGCGTGACACTATTTAGAGCGCGCTTTTGTGGTTCGGTGAGCGCTCGATTGATGTTACGCAACTCTGGACGCCGTGCGGTGGCAAGCTCCCATCCAGTTGGACGTTGTGGCAATTCGCGGCTGAGCCACTCCGCGAAATCCTTGAGTGTACCCGGCACGTGGATGAGATTGAGGCTGCCGAGGTGATGTTTGTCGATCTCACTTGCAGAGGGGGTTATCACATAACCTTGTAGCGGCGCTCTTTTTACTATCGAGCGCATCTCTGCCATGGCATGTTGAAAGAGCGGTTCGTTTAACCTGCTGCCTATGAAGACAAACGTGTAGTTGCTATGATTTTGACCTAGCTCGCGATACCAAATGGGGAGACGATTTGAACCCTCGCCGTACTCTTGGGGCGAAAATATGAAGCCGTCTTCCGGTCGATCAGCCGAGCCATTTAACTTAATGAGCTGGACAGTTTTGAATATCG
This sequence comes from Chelativorans sp. AA-79, assembly GCF_029457495.1. Lineage (NCBI taxonomy): Bacteria > Pseudomonadati > Pseudomonadota > Alphaproteobacteria > Hyphomicrobiales > Phyllobacteriaceae > Chelativorans > Chelativorans sp. AA-79. The sequence goes on along the minus strand of NZ_CP120361.1, from coordinate 4,764,200 downwards.
GATCAATTTCTTCGAGCGGGGAATTTCGTGCAAAGACCTGAACATTCTGCATTCCCGATTTGCGTAGCGCTGTCTCGGCGCAGTCATCGATATTCAGCGTAAAAATGCGGGACCAGGGAAATGACGCAAGAGTTTGCAGCTCCGGCGAAGGCTTCGTGTTGGTCAATCGCGTTCTTAGAAACGAATGGAGTCGCGCAGAGTCGGTCGCGTTGATTGCCGAGTAGACTGTGCTGAGGGCCTCGCCGTTGTAGCGCCATCCCATCAAGTCGGCGAGCTCCTTGGCAAGATCATCACCCATCGGTAGTTCGATCATTTCCGAGTCGCGCGATCCGGAGGAGGCGCCGGCGCCAAACAGAAGCATTAGCCGACCATTCAAATAGGCATTCTTTATTTCAGCCAACATTGCATGCTCCGGTTCGTCGTGCCGCAACCAAAGGTATTGAGTACTCACAACAGCTTACCTAATGGCAAACTAGCGGAAATCGCGCTGTGCGCGAAGGTTTTCATGTCCAGATTCGGCTTGTGAAGGTTGCGCACTCTGGGGCTGGGTGTCACATGGGAGTCAAGAACACTGCGCTTGAATGGATGGGACTGAATGCTTTCGGGGCGGATTGATGACTCTTTACCAAACGGCATCAATTCTCTACTGCGTCAGCATGACGGAGCCTGTGGCCATTTGTATGGTTTCCCAGCCCGACTGAAAATCCGCGTGTCGGTGGTTCGATTCCGCCCCTGGGCACCAAGTACCATAACCTATTGAAATGGTTTAGTTTTTGTTTCTTCCTCACCGGAATCGCTCCCGTGGGGAAAAGGCAGCGTGCTCGCTCTGGCAACCGGCACCTGTGACCCGTTGGAGACCGACATTGTCAGCGTTGCAAATGACAGAATGCGCTCCCATGTCAGTCATTGTCCGCGAGCGTGACACCGCTTGAAAGCAGAAGTTACTGAGACGCTAGAGCACGTCCGGCTTAATCCGGGTCATATCCAGCAGCCCTGAAGTAGTTTGCGCATTCTGCGGGAGTGAACTGGTCGAGGAGTGCGCCAGCGGTATCCCAGAGCGCTTTGATGGTGCGCTCGGCTTTTGCCCGCAGGAGCGCTTTGAGCTTTGAGAAGGCATTCTCGATGGGGTTGAAGTCCGGGCTATAGGGCGGCAGGAACATGAGGGTTGCACCGGCTTGCTCGATCGCGTCGCGGACGCCTGCTGCCTTGTGTGCCGGCAAGTTGTCCATGATGACGACATCGCCGCGCCTCAGGGTGGGGACCAGGACCTGCTCGACATAAGCGAGGAAGACGGTGCCATTCATGGCGCCATCGTAGACGAAGGGCGCGGTCATGCCGGACAGGCGCAGTGCGCCGGTGAAGGTGGTGGTTTTCCAGTGCCCATGCGGCATGCCGGCTCGGCAGCGTTCGCCGCATGGCGCGCGACCCCGCAGGCGGGCCATCTTGGTGGACAGGCCGGTCTCATCGATGAAGACAAGCCTGGCAGGGTCGAGGTCGAGTTGGCCTTCGAACCAATCCTGCCGGCGCTTCAGGACATCAGGACGGTCCTGCTCCAATGCATGCGCGGACTTTTTTGAACGTCCAGCCCCGCCCGCGCAGCCAGGCGCTCAGGGCACTGCGGCCGATACACACGGAGCGCTCGGCTGCGAGCCGCTCGACCATCTCGTTCAGCGTCACGTCCTTGTTCGCCTCGATCATGGCAACAACGAACGTCTCGTGCGCATCCAGGCGTGAGCCCCGCGGCTTGCCCTGACGCCGCGCCGAGCGTTCCCCGTTCTCACGCGCCCGCCTGATCCAGACAATTGCCGTCGAAACGCCGACGCCAAACCGTGCCGCGACGGAGCGCGCCGAAGCGCCTGCCGCTGCAGCATCCAGAACCCGCATCCGAAGATCCTCACCGTAAGCTCGAGCCATCGCCATCTCCTGCAACGGCGACGGTGAATCATAAAACCCAATCCGTGTCATCAACGCTACGACTCGGAGTTCAACGGACGTGCTCTAGATTGGTCCCCAGTTATCAGCGGAGGCGGAGAAGGAGGGCCGTGTACCCAGCCGCCTCCGGTATGCTCCAAGTGCGCTGCTCAGTTCGATGTCATCGCGCACAGCCCAGTCGAGGATGTAGAGTGCAGCGGCATCCGCTATGCCAAAACGCCCCAGCAGGAACGGGTTGTCGCCAAGCGTCGTCTCGATCTGCGCCAATCCATTTCTTACCTGCTGACGGCCGTGGGTCTGCAGCGCGGCGTGACATGCAGGATCGTCCACGAACTTGTGCGGCATCCTGATGAATGTGCGACCGCGCATCTGCACCGAGCCGACGATGAAATCCAATGCCTCGAGCGTGCGCGCCTGCGCCAGGAAATCGTTCGCCCATAGACCCGCCTGCGGAAAAGCCAGAATGCTATTGTCTGGAATTCGGTCAGCACCTCGCCGGTGGCGAGCCGAGGAGCCGGAACCTTTCCCTTGGGATTGAGGCTCAGATTGGCTTCGGTTCTCTGTTCGCCGGCGAGGACATTCGCCACGGAGACGCTGTGTTCGGCCCGATTTCATTGAGAATGTAGAGGATGCCATTCGAACAGCTTCCCGGCGAATGAAACAGGGTGAGCATTGCATGTCTCCAATCTGTGCCTTGGATGGCGGTCGCCTAAGACGAGACTTCGCCAATCGTGAGGACGAGCTTTCCGAAATGATCGTTTCGTTCCAAGGTGCGGTGCGCTTCGCCAACGTCTTCGATGTCGAAGGTGGCGTGAATGTGCGGGCGCAGCCGTGCTTCGCAGAGTAGCGGCAGGACGTCCCGCGCGAGCCGCTCGGCAATGGCTGCTTTTGTCTCGGGAACCAGCGGGCGCAACGTCGAGCCGACTAGCATCAGCCGCCGGCGCAGTACCGGTTCGAGATTGACGGTCGCGCTCGCACCGCCCTGAAGCGATATCAGTGCGTAGCGCCCGTCCGCGGCCATGCACGCCAGATTGCGGTCTGTGTAGTCGCCGCCGACCATGTCGAGAACGACATCGACACCGCTGCCGCTGGTGAAGGCCATGACCTCATCGACCCATTCGCCAGCCGACGAGTCGATCGCCAACGCGGCTCCTGTAAGCCGGCAGAAAGCGGCTTTGTCGGCACCGCGCGAGGTCGTGATCGCGGTTGCGCCGAGACTGTTCGCCCTCGCTATCGCGTAAGATCCGATCCCCGACGATCCGCCATGGATCAGGACGGTCTCTCCTTCTTTCAGGCCGGCTCGCATGACCATGTTGAATTCGACGGTCATCGCAACTTCCGGGAATGCGGCTGCTTCGACGCACTTCAGGCCTTCCGGAATCGGCATGACGTGCCGGGCGTCCGCCGGGCAGAACTCGGCATAGCCGCCGCCGTGAACGAGCGCCATCACCCGGTCGCCCCGCTGGAGGGTGTTCACGCCGCTGCCGACTTCGGCAACCACGCCCGCCACCTCCAATCCCAGGATAGGGCTGGCGTCCGGCGGCACCGGATAGCGACCGAGACGCTGGGAGACATCGGGACGATTGACCCCGGCAGCGCTGACCTTGATGACAACTTCGTCCCGCCTCGCGACCGGCCTGTCGGCGGTGCCGACATACAGGACGTCCGGACCTCCGGGTCTATCGAAACGGACGGCGCGCATGGCGTCGCCTAGCCTTCGTCAACGATCGAGTTGGCGAGCGTGCCGATGCCGCTGATCTCGACCTCGACGCGGTCCCCCGCCTTCATGAACAGCTTGGGCTCGCGGAACAGACCCACGCCACTTGGCGTGCCGGTGGCGATGACGTCGCCCGGCAGCAGTTCGGTGACCGTGGAGATGTATTCGATCAACGCCGGTACGTCGAAGGCCAGATCGGAGATGGGCGTCGACTGCATCACCGCGCCGTTCAGCCGGGTCTCCATCGACTGGACGGCTGGGTCGCCAAAGGCGTCGGCGGTCACCAGCCAGGGACCCATGGAGCCGCTGCGATCGAAGTTCTTGCCGGCCCAGAACTGCGTGGTGTGGCGCTGGAAATCCCGAATCGACCCGTCGTTGAAGCAGCTATAGCCGGCAACATGGGCATAGGCGTTCGCTGCGGGAATGGCCCGGCCCGCCTTGCCGATCACAACGGCAAGCTCACCCTCGAAGTCGAACCAGTCGGAAGCCTTTGGTCGCAGCAGATCGAAGCCGTGGCCGACGATCGACGACGGATAGCGGGTGAAGATGGAGGGCTTCTTCGGGGCCTCGCGTCCCGTCTCCTTGATGTGGGTCATATAGTTGAGGCCGATGCACAGGATCTTGTCCGGGTTTGGGATCGGCGAAAGGAGCGTCACATCGGAGAGCGCCATCCGCTCGCCGCTCGCATCCTTGCCCAGCTCGGTGAGCGCTCCCGCTGCGATGACGGCCCGCAAATCGGCATGGCAATCGCGGAGCGCTTCTCCGGCGTCGATCAGCGTTTTGCCGTCGACGACGCCGTACGATCGGGTTCCATCAGGCATAATGTATGAACAGACACGCATGTCATGTCTCCTGGCAGGTGTTGATGTGTGGGGGAGGTTGGTCTGGCGCGCCGTCACTCGTTGCTGACGATGCTGTCAAGCCAGGCGCAGTTGCAGGCGGGATCGGCGGCGCGCATTCCGCGCCGGGCCGCATCGAGCCGCATCTCGCACAACCGCGCGCGGTCGGGCGAATCCTCGGGCATGTAGAGGCGCTCATGCCCCCAGTAGCTTGGTCCGTCGAAGGTTTCGTGGGGCTGCCAGGTTGCCGGGTCGATGACCCGTGCTCCCCAGCCATATTCCACGAAGAAGCCCGATGGCGAATTGGCGTAGAAGCTCGTCATGTGGTCGTTCGAGTGGCGGCCCAGCGTATAGGCGACGCGGCCGTCCTCCTGCTGGGCAAGATCGTAGCCCTGCCCGACATCGTCCAGCGAAAGCAGTTCGACCATGAAGTGGTGCATGCCCTTGCGGCCGGTCCCGACCATGGCGAAGGAATGGTGACGGCCATTGAGGTGGAAGAAATAGAGCTTGAAAGGCTTGAGTCCGTAGTCGGTGACCTGGAAGCCCAGCAGGTCGCGATAGAATGGCAGGAGGACATCCACGTCCCGGGCGTGAAGCACCGCATGGCCCATTCCCAGCGACCCCGTCTTGAAGCCGGAAATCGGCCTGCCGGCGAGGAACGGTTCCGAAGCGATATCGGGTCCGCAGAACACTTCGAGCCGATTGCCCTCCGGGTCCGAGAACGAGATCAGCCGCGTCACATGGCGCTGGTCGGCCAGCGAAATCCCTTCAAGGCGCACCGCGACGCCGGCATTCTCGAGACGGCCGGCGAGCGCATCGAGCGCTCCCGGGCTTTCGATCTCCCAGCCCATGAAGTCCAGGCCTTCGTCGCCTTCCCCCGACACGATCAGGCGCTGCTTGCGATCGTCCATACGGAAGGCACGAATCTTGCCGCCGGCATCAACCTGCTGCATGCCGAGAAGATCGGTCGCGAAGCTCTGCCAGTCAGCCGTCCGCGAGGAGCGGACGCCTATATATCCGAGCGATGCGAGTGCCATTGTTCCTATCCCTGGAGCGCCTCCGCCAATGCTTGGCGGCGGCAATCGGGTTGCGCGGGCCGTCAGTTTGTCCCTTGAGCCTCGGCAACCGCCTCGACGAACGCGTTGTAGATCGCCTGGCCGTTCTCGTTCTGCTCGATCCATTGATGCGTGGCGATGGCAACGGCTTCTTTCCATTGCCCGAGCTGTGCTTCATCGGGCTCCACGACGGTGATCGTGCCCTTTGCAAGCAGTTCGTCGCGTGCTTCGGCGATGTTGGCGTCGAAGGACGCGCCGAAGCGTTCGGAGAAGGCCGCGCCGGAGAATTTGTCGATCGCCGCCTTGGCCTTGTCGGAGAGGCTTTCGTATTTGGCCTTGTTCATGACGACGAGCATCGGCGTCGCACCGAGAGGTGCCGTATTGAAGTGGGTTATCACGTCACCCATGCGGAAGGTCTCGATCGCGCCCCATTGGGTGAAGGTTCCGTCGATCAGGCCGCGGCTGATGCTTTCAGCGACCGTGGGGCCGGTGATGCCGCCGACCGGAACCGAACCGAGCGCCTCGACGGCCGACAGCATGGTCGGCCCGGGAGCGCGAACCTTCAGGCGCTTCATGTCCTCTGGGGCCGTCACCTGTTTCGTCGACGCGATGGAGTTGGGGTAGGACACGAAGATGCCCAGCATCTTCAGCTTGTCGAAGTCCCCCTTGAAGTGGCCGTCCTCATACATCTTCCACATCGCCAGCGAACCCGCCGTCGAGCTCGGAATGAGAAAAGGAAGCTCCGCCACGGTGCTCTCCTGGAAACGGCCGGGCGAATAGCCGGGGATCACCCAGGCGATGTCGGCAACGCCGCCCTCGATGAGCTGGAGTTGCTGGGCAGGATTTCGGCCGAGCGATCCGCCCGCGAACATCTGGATCGTGAGCTCGCCTTCCGACGCTGCCGAGACATCCTCGGCCCACGGGGTCAGGATCTCTTTCGTTACGTGGGCGACGGGCGGCTCGAAGCTTGAAAAACGCAACGTCTCGGCCGATGCGGGAACCGTGATGATACCGAGCGCGGCAGTGGCGCCAAGCAGCCTGGTCATGAACGTCATTGCATCCTCCCTGCTGGTTCGTTCGATGATGGAATGACGCTAATGCGGTCCTTTCGACATGGCATTGCGCGCCTGCGAACTGTCCGCTCAGCGGACATCGCTAGTGCAGCACGCTGGGCAGCCACAGGGTCAATTGCGGGAACAGGGTCAGCAGAAGCAGCCGGACCAATTCGGCGATCAGGAAGGGCATTATGCCGCGATAGATCGTTCCCAGGCTGATCGACCGGTACATCGAATTCAGCACCATCACGTTGATGCCGATAGGAGGTGTCATCATGCCGATCCCGATCACGACGACATTGATGATACCCCACCAGACCAGATCATATCCGAAGGACAGGATGAGCGGGATCACAAGCGGCAGCGTGATCACCATCGCGGCGACTTCATCGAAAAATGCGCCGAGAAAGATGTAGAGCACGAGCAGCAGCACGAGGACTACGATAGGCGGTACCGGCAGTCCGGAGATCGCCCCGACCATGAACGCGGCTGCGCCGGAGACCGCCATGAAGTAGGAGAAGATGGTGGCGCCGAAGACCATGATGTAGATCATCGCCGTCCCGGCACTTGCCTCCGCAAGCACGCCAATCAGCGTATTCCATGTGAACCGGCCCTTGGCGACCAGCAGCACAAACGCGAACACGACGCCTACGGCGGCCGCCTCGTGGACGGTGAATATGCCCGAATAGATGCCGCCCATGACCACGACGAACAGGACGATGACGCCCCAGGCCTGACCGGTGGCGTGGACCCGCTGACGCATGGTGGCGCGCTCGCCGCGCTGTGCGGCTTCAGGCTCCATCGCCAACTTCACCTGGATGGCGATCATGTAGAAGATGATGGCCAGGGCCGCAGGAACAATCGCCGCCGAAAAGAGGTCAAGCACCGATTGCTCCGTCAGCACGGCGTAGAGGATCATCATGCTCGACGGGGGCACGATGATGCCGAGCGTCCCGCCGGCCGCGATCGAGCCTGCTGCAAGGTCGGGCCTGTAGCCGCGTTCGAGCATCTCGGGCATTGCAACCCGGCCGAACGTCGCCGTGGTCGCTACGCCCGATCCGCATATCGCGCCGAAGCCGGCGCTCGCCGCGATTGTCGTCGACGCCAGGCCGCCGCGACGGTGACCGATCAGCACATTGGCGAGATTGTAGACATCGGACGCGAGGCCCGCGGCGGCGGCCAGGCTGCCCATCAGCATGAAAAGCGGGATCACCGCCAGGTCGAGATTGGCCATCGCCGATGCCGGCTCGGTTGCCATCAACGAGACCGCAGGCCCCCAACCCACGATCGAGGCAAAGCCGGCGACGCCGACGAGCGCCATGGCCACGCCGATCGGAACGTGGACGACGATCAGCACCATCATCGCGAGGAAGCCCACGAGGACAATGAGTAGGGGATCCAAGTGATGTTCCTTCGCTGGAGGGCGATCTGTTCAGAGGATGGCGTCGCCGCCGGCCGGCTCCGGGTGACTCCCGTCATCGGTTCTGCCGAAGAGCAGCGTGCTGATGTCGGAGATCGTAACCAGAACCTGCACGATCGCGGCTGCGATCATCAGCGCGGATGCGCCCATCCACCAAGGCCAGATGGGCCAGCCCAGCACCCAGGTGCGGTCTCCGGTTTCGCGTAGGCCTTCCGCATAAGGCACGAAGCGCCACGCCACTAGGATGATGAACACAAGCGTGAACAGGCTGGCCACCACGTCGAGCAGGCGCCGTGCGCGCACGCCGGCGATCGAGCCGAGGACCTCGACCGAGATGTTCTGCTTCATTGCCAGGTTCGCTGGAATACAGGCGGCGATCACGATGGCCATGACGACGGAACTGACGTCGTTGACACCGTGGAGAGGTGCGTTGAACAGCCACCTCAACAGGATGTCCAGCGTGGTCATTGCCGCAAGCAGCAGCAGGCCGAAGAAGCCGATGAGCGCAACGACACGTGCGGCGGCTCTGATGCGCCTTTCGATGTTTTCCAAGTGTTTCCTCCCACCGCGGCCAGGGACCGAACGGACAGGCGGACACTCTTGACATGCAGACGGCTCGTTGCAATGTAGCCCCCGCGATTGTCCGTATCGTGAACATCAGGAGGCTGCACCATTTCGACTTTCGGCGCGGTTCGCTCCCTGCAGCGTGGACTGGAGGTACTCCAGGCAATCAACTGCAACAATGGGTTGAGGGCAGCAGAAGTCGCCCGCATTGTCGGCATCCCGCGGCCGACGGCATATCGTCTGCTTGAAACGCTGGAAGGGCTGGGTTTCGTCGTGCGCGGCCCGTCGGAGGACGCCTGGCGTCCGACGTTGCAAACCAAATCGCTCAGCTCCGGATTTCGCGACGAGGACTGGGTGGCGCAGGTTGCGGTGCCGAGGATGATGAAGCTCGGCCGCAAGATCCTCTGGCCACTCGATCTCGTCACCTTCCACGACTATCGCATGGCCATTCGCGAATCGACCCACAACATCAGCCCGTTCTCGGTCGATCACGGCATGGTGGGGCGCGAGCTGCCGGTGCTCGAGACTGCGGGCGGGCGGGCGCATCTGGCCTTCGTGCCCCGTCAGGAACGCGCGCAGATCATCGAAGGGTTGAGGGAGCGGCTCGGCAGCGACGTCGTCGATTTCCACGATGACGGACCGCTGGACTACATCCTGGCCCACACGTTGGAACTTGGCGTGGGATTTCGCATCAAGGGCTTCAACGCCCGCACGATGAGCATCTCCGCGCCGATCTACAGCGGCGAGCGGCCTATCGCCTGCCTCACCATGATCTGGATCGGCACGGCCTTGAAGTTCGAGGAAGCGCTAAGGCTTCACAGGGACGCACTCATCTCGACCGCGGCGTCCATCTCGGAAGATCTGGCCCGGGTGGCCGCCGAACAAAGCGAAGAGTAGCGGTCGAGTTCGGCTCGCAATCGTTCGGGCGCGAAGGCGGCCGCGCAATAGCGGTCCGGCCTGATGAGCATGATCTGGTCGCGGTGCGTCAAGAGCGGCCTGGCTATCCGGGCACGGTCCTGATCTGCGGAATGCCCGGCCGGCTCAAGGATCACCGTGTTGAGCGGAAGCCCCAGCAGTCTGCCCTGGTCCAGTTGCTCCAGGGCCAGGTAGCCGGGCCCGTTCTGGGCAATCAGCGCGAAACCTTCACCAAGGTGATCGTCCAGAAGCCGCGCCCCGCTGCCGATGCGCGGCTGTGGGATCATCTCTCCGACCAGGCTTGCCTCGAATGTCGGCTGGTCGAGGTCGAGGAAAAGGCCGGCATTGTAGCGAGGTTTCGGCTTGAAGCGCATCTGGATCAGGTAGTCGCGCACGGCCGGAAACGGTTCGAGCGCCTTGAGCAGCAGGTCGCGGAACTTCAGTTCCTCGCTGCTGGACGGCATGACGAAGCTGCCCATCGTCACGGCGAGCAGGATCATGTCCCACGCCGGCCCGCGGCGCTCGGCGTCATAGCTGTCGAGCATGGCCGCATCGGCACCGCCAACCGCCGCCGCAATCTTCCATGCCACGTTGTGGGCGTCCCGCAGGCCGGCATTCATGCCTTGTCCCGCGAACGGGGGCGTCAGGTGTGCTGCATCTCCCATCAGCAGTATGCGCCCCTGCCGGAAGCGCTCGGCGATGCGGGCATGGAAGGTGTAGACGGTCTTTCGCAACACGTCGCGCTCGTCATGGCGGCGGAACGGCTTCAACAGGCCTGCCAGGAAATCCGGGGACAGAACCTTCTCGCGATCTTCCCCCGGCAGCACCATGAATTCGTAACGCCGGCCGCCATTGGGTGCCGGCACGCTGACTGCGGGGCGGACGCTGCTGCAGAAGAATTTCGAGAACAGCGAACGGTCGGGATCGTCACTCATGTCTATGACGATCCAGTCCTGTCGATAGGTGTTGCCGCTGAGCGTGATGCGCAGGCGCTCACGGATCGGGCTTCGGCCGCCGTCGCAGGCAAGCACCCATTGTGTTGCGATTCGATGGCGCTCCCCGTCTGCAGCCTCGACTGTCACCACCGCGCCGTCGGCATCCGTTTCCACGTCGACGACGTTGGACGAAAATCGCAGGCTGCCCGGCGCCTGCTCTTCGAGCCGGTTTCTCAAAGCCTCTTCGAATTCGGGTTGATAGATATACTGGCGCTTGGGGAAGCCGTAGCTCTGCACTCCGGCGCCGGTCTCGGCGAAGCATGTTCCGTCATCGGCAAAATATTTCGAGCCGATCGCCGGCGTGGTGTTGGCGACATAGGTGCGGTCGAGACCGAACACCTGCAGGGTGCGCGCGCCCTCGTCGTCGATCACGATCGCGCGCGGCAGGTTCATGGGACCGGGTTCGCGGTCGAGGACGATGGCCTCGACGCCGTATGCGGCAAGCAGATTTGCGGCGGTCAGGCCCGTCGGGCCTGCTCCGACAATCACCACCGGAACCTTGGCCGGGTATGTCGACATTGCCAGCGTTCTCCTACCTTCTCCTGAGCGAACTTGCGCGACTTAAAACGCCGGTCCGGCGGCGCGTCCACGCTCCGCATTCGGCCGTCCGCATCGCGGACAGCTCACATCGCAAAGCTGCTTCGGCACTCGCGAACGACAGAATGGGCCGTGAAGAAAAAGCAGGGGACCGCCATGACACGCGCTGAAGACACGTTGCTCATCGTCCAACTCGTCCAGGCCTGGGGTCTATGGCGCGACCAGGGCGACTGGGATCGACTGGCGGAGACCTTTGCGCGCGACGGCCTCATCTCGGTCTCGTGGTTTGCCGGCCTTCATAACGATTTCATCGAGCGTTGCCGTGCGACCCACAAAAAGACCTCGCCGCGCAGCAAGCATCTGATCGGAACACCCTTCGTGCAGGTGGGAGAAGACAGGGCGCTGGCGGAAACGAGCATCCAGATTCTCGGCCGGGCGACCCTGGCCGGCGTCACGGTCGACAATACGAGCTATGCACGCTTCCTCGATCGCCTGATCCGCCAGGACGGCGTCTGGCGCATTTCCGAACGCATTGCCATCTATGAGAAGGATCGGCTCGATCCGATCGTCCCGTCGCCCGTCTTCGATCGCTTCATGAACGAGACGGACTTTTCGTCCATCCCGGAAGCCTATCGCTTTCTCGGTTACCGGCTGATCCAGGGTGGCCGTACCTTGCGGCCCGGCATCGTCGTCGACGGTTCGCCCGAGGCGGAGCACTTGCTTGCTGAAGCGAAAGGCTGGCTGCTGGACGCCTAGCCGGCCGGCTTGCGGATCGCGGCCTTCCTGCCGCGATAGTGCACCGTCAGCTCGAGCGGGACGTCGTTCTCGTCGTACGCGCCGAGTACCACGCCGCGGCGGCGGATACCGGTGCGCATTTCCATCAGTTGGGCTTCGCTCCGTGTCGTCCGCTGCGATATGCGGCGCGTCCATGCGAACAGGCGCTCGTACATCTCCTCGATGATTGTCGCATGCTCATCGCTGTCGCCGAGATCGTGCAGTTCGTCCGGATCGGCCTCAAGGTCGAAAAGGATCGGTCGGAAGCCGCCCTCGCAGTGGATCAGCTTGTATCGCTTGTCGGCGACCATGAACATGACCGCTTCGCGCGCGCTGACCCCCAGCCGCTCGGCGATGGGGGTGGCGGCGTAGTCGTATTCGCAGATGACACGGTCACGATGAGCGCCGTCCGACCTGCCATGCAGGATGGGCACAAGCGACTTGCCTTCCACGACGTGGCCGACCACTTCGGGATCGCCTCCTGCGATTTCGAGAAAGGTCGGCAGCAGGTCGATGCTTTCGACAAGTTCGTCACAAACCGTGCCGCGCGTCGCATCCGCATCGCCGGACGGATCGAAGATGATGAGGGGGATCTTGACCGACGTGTCGTGGAAGAAGGTCTTCTCTCCCATCCAGTGATCGCCGAGGAAATCGCCGTGGTCGGAGGTGAGCACGATCAAGGTGTCGTCCATCCGCCCGGTCCGCTCCAGCCATTCGAACAACAGGCCGATCTGGTCGTCGCATTGCTTGATGAGCCCCATATAGGCCGGAATCACCGCTTCCCGCACCTCGTCACGGCTGAATGCCTTGCCGACGGGCGACGTCATGAATGCCTTGAGCACCGGATGCGCTTTGTCGAATTCCTCTTTCGTCCGCACCGCGGGCTTGATGTGCGAGGTGCCGTACATAGCGTGATACGGCGCCGGCACGACATATGGCCAGTGCGGCTTGATATAGCTGAGATGGCACAGCCACGGTGCGGAGGCCTGCTCGATGAACTCCGTCGCGCGACGCGTCAGATAAGGCGTTTCGCTGTCGATTTCCTCGATATTCGCCGCCTCGGCGGCATTTTTCATGAACCAGCCGGACAGTACGTTTCCAGCCTCGTCCACGCCCGAATTGGCGTGGTCGTGCCAGGGATTGTCGCTCGCATAGCCCCGCTCTCGCAGATAATGCGAATAGCGATGTCCATCGGGGTTTTCGAGAGGTCCGTCAGGACCGACGGCGACCATGCCGTCGTCGCGCTCGAACACGTCGAAGCCGCATTCGGCCACGCGGGCGCCGATGATGCTGTCCGGATCGAGCCCAAGCCGACGCATCCCTTCGGCATCTGCGCGCATATGGGTCTTGCCCACCAGCCAGCAGCCCATGCCGGCCGCCCGCAGATGGTCGCCCATCGTCATCTCTCCAACCTTGAGCGGGACGCCGTTCCACGACGCGCCGTGACTGTGGACGTAGCGCCCGGTATAGGTCGACATCCGGGAAGGGCCGCAGATTGGCGATTGCACGTAAGCCCGCGTGAACCGCACTCCGCGTGAAGCCAGCCTGTCTATGTTGGGCGTTTTGAGCTGCGGGTGCCCGTAGCAGCTCAGATAGTCCCAGCGAAGCTGGTCGAACATGACGAACAGGATGTTCTTCGGCTTCATTGACAATCCTCGTGTCCGTTCAACAGTCGTCCCCTCATCGACAACGTATCGGCGCGGGGCGGTAATGGCGGCAGCCTCAGGCATCGCATCGCCTCGCGACACCACTCGGTGCCGGTTGTCCGCTGCATGAACACGGCAGCTTACGCAATTGCGATTGCCTGGCTCGGCGGAATGAGTGGGTGGATTGCCGGGAGGAATCGATACGAGCAGCAACCTTGCCATCCGTCGTTCGGGACGATGCGCCAGTCTACGACGTAGACATCTATTCCGACGTGGTGATCCGCGACCCCTATCCCCACTACTCTCGCATTCGCGATCTCGGTGCTGCGGTCTGGTTCTCGGCCAACGGCACATGGGCGATCGGGAGGCATGCCGACGTTCGCGCATGTCTTTCCGACCATGAGACGTTTCGTTCCGGCAACGGCGTAGCCGGAAACGACAGGGCCAACGGCATCGCCCCGGGGCAACCTGCTCGCATCCGATCCGCCGCTCCACGATCAGCTTCGCCGGATCGTGTCGGCACCGCTCAGCCTGCGGGTCCTCAACGACGTCAAGGACCCGCACTACGGTCATTGCAACGCTGACAATGTCGGTCTCCCACGGGTCAACAGTGCCGGTTGCCGGAGCGAGTACGCTGCTTTTTCCCAAGGATGCGATTCCGAGTGAGAAAGAGAAAAAAAATTCAATGAACTCAATAATTTATGGTGTATGGCGCCCAGGGACGGAATCGAAAAAGTTTTCAAAATGAAAGACTTACGCCTTAGTGGGAAACCCGGAACGCCTCGTTGTATTTCGTAGCTTTTTGTCTGCGTCTTTCCCACTTTTGGCTTTTTTTTCAGGCGAGCGCCGGTCTGAATGATCCGGCTGAAGCTCACATTGATTAAATACGCTGCCTGCAGTGCACGTCGCGATCGAATGAAAGACCTATGTTCCGATCGGCGGTCGGAACGGGCGGTCGCGCCAGAAGCCTTTGCCGAGTCCATCTCAAAATGTCGCGTTTGGGGACCAAGCGGGCCGGCAGCTTCCGGTGTCAGAAGGCGCAAGCGGACAGTCAGTTGTCGGGACCGACAGCTCTCTGTGAGAGACCTTCGCTTACTCGCCGTCCCAGACCGTGCGGCCGTGTAAGGAGCCAGGCGAGAACTTGGCAATGAGGCCTTCACATTGATGTGGTCAAATCAGGAGCGCTTTGGAAACCCCAAGTTCCCTCGATTCGGCATTTGGGATGCGCCAGGAAACTCCAAGCAGTTTGCGAAGTGCGATCCGTCGGTCATAGTCAGGCCATGACCAAAGCCAAACTGCGAGAATACAGACGCAAGCGCGACTTCTCGAAAACGGGGGAGCCTGTGGGCGGGCCCCGCGGCGTCGGGGGCAACCGCTTTGTCGTCCACAAGCATTCGGCGACCGCGGACCATTACGACCTGCGGCTTCAGGTGGGTGACGTGCTCAAGTGCTGGGCCGTGCCGAAAGGACCCTCCCTCAATCCGGACGACAAGCGGCTCGCGGTCGAGACCGAGGATCATCCGCTTGAATATGTCGACTTCGAGGGCGTGATCCCCGAGGGCGAGTACGGCGGCGGACCGATGATCGTCTGGGACACGGGCGTCTGGGCGCCCATGGACGATATAGGGAAGAGCCTCGCTTCGGGCAATTTCAAGTTCCGCCTGGCGGGCGAGAAGCTGAACGGCGGCTGGATGCTCACCCGGCTGAAGCCCAGGGACCGCGAGACGAAGCGCAACTGGCTTCTGTTCAAGGAGCGCGACCTGGCCGCCGACGGCAAGCGCGACATCCTTCAAGAGCGGCCCGAAAGCGTCAAGAGCGGCCGGCGCATCGAGGAGCTGGTGGAAAAGCCGAAGCCCGCGGCGCGGCCACCGAGGCCCGGCAAGGCGCCCGGTGCGGCGAAGGCGCCGATGCCGGACCGCGTCGAACCCCAGCTCGCCACCGCCGCCGACCGGCCGCCGGACGGTGAGGATTGGCTACACGAGATCAAGTTCGACGGCTACCGCACCATGGCGCACGTCTCGAACTGCGCGGTGCGGCTGATCACGCGCAGCGGGTTGGACTGGACCAGGCGCTACCGCGGTCTCGCCGGCGCATTCGCCGCGCTTCGCTGCCGCGAGGCGGTCATCGACGGCGAGGTCGTGGTGCTCGACGACAAGGGGATCGCCCGCTTCGCGCTGCTGCAGGACGCACTTGCCGAGGGAGAGGGCCACAAGCTCCTCTTCTACGCCTTCGACCTTCTCCATCTCGACGGCTGGAATCTCACGAACGTCCCGCTTGAGCGTCGCAAGGAACTGCTCTCCAGGCTGCTTTCGGGGCACGTGGGCGCGCGCTCGGCCATCCAGTACAGCGACCACGTGGCCGGCGACGGACGGGCGTTCTACGAGCGGGTCAGCGAGATGGGGCTCGAAGGCATGGTGTCGAAGCGTGCTTCGGCTCCCTATCGGCAAGGCCGCTCGAAAAGCTGGACGAAGACCAAGGCGCTGCAGACGGGCGACTTCGTCATCGGCGGCTACACCGTGTCCGAGGCTGCGGAGGGGATCGCCGCGCTGGCGCTCGGCGAGTGGGAGGAGGGCGAGCTCGCCTATCGCGGCAAGGTGGGCACCGGCTTCGATGCCGAGATGCTCGGCCGGCTACGCGAGCGGCTGGAGCCGCTCCGGTACGGCGCGGTCCGGCTCGACGGCGCGCCGAAGGACGTCATCTGGGTGCGCCCGGTGCTCACCGCGCAGGTCCACTACGCCAACCGCACCCAGGACAACATGCTCCGCCACGCCGTGTTCAAGGGCCTGCGGGAAGCGGAGCTGTCGAGTGAAGCTGCTCCGGTCGAGCGGAAGCGGCTGATCTCGGACGCCGACCTCGCCGCCATCTGGGTGACCAATCCGACGCGGCGCTTGTTCGGCAGGTCCGGCCCCACCAAGCTGGACGTGGCCGTCTACTACGCGCTCGTGGGCGACTTCATGCTGCCGCACATCATCGGCCGGCCGGTCTCGCTGATGCGCTGCCCGACGGGCAAGCCGCAGGACTGCTTCTTCCAGCGTCACGCATTCGGCGGCATGCCGTCCTCCGTCACAACCTTCCAGTCCGTCAATTCCGAAGGCGAGGACAAGACCTACCTGGCGGTGGAAGACGCGAAGGCTTATCTGGCGCTCGCCCAGTTCGGCGTCGTCGAGTTCCACACCTGGGGGACGATGCGCAAGCGGCTGGAAAAGCCCGACCGCATCGTCTTCGACCTCGACCCGGGCGAGGGGATCGGCTGGCGGGAGATCGTCGAGGCGGCGGTCCACATCCGTGCGGAACTGGAGGGCCTCGGGCTCGTCCCTTTCGTCAAGACCTCGGGCGGTAAAGGCATCCATGTCGTTGTGCCGATCAAGCCGAAATTAGGCTGGAAGGAGGTTCACCAGCGCACGGGCGCGATCGCCGCCGCAATCGCCGCAACCGCGCCCGACACCTTCACCACCAACATGGCGAAGGACAAGCGCAGGCGCCGTATCTTCATCGACTTCCACCGCAACGCCCGGGGCGCCACCGCGGCCGCCCCCTTTTCGCTGCGCGCGCGGACCAGCCTGCCGGCGTCGACGCCGCTGACGTGGGCCGATATCGAATCCATCGACGCTCCGGAAGATTTGAATTATTCTTCACTTCCGGGGTTGTTAACCGTTTCCGGCGATCCTTGGGCGGAAATGTCGGATTTTGCCAGGGAGCTGCCGTCCTTGTCCATGACAAGGAAGTAGTTGCGTAGGAGATCGTCATGGCGCCGAGAGCGAGTTGGAAGGGTTATCTGAAGCTGAGCCTGGTGAGTTGCCCTGTCCGGCTCTACCCCGCCACCAGCACCCGCGACCGCATAACCTTCAACCAGCTCCACAAGGAGACGCACAACCGGATCAACATGAAGCCGGTCGACCCGGAGCTCGGGCTCGTCGAGCGCTCGGATCTGGTCAAGGGCTACGAATACGAGGATAAGCAGTACATCATCGTAGAGGACTCCGACCTTGAGAGCGTCAGGATCGAGTCCAACCACACGATGAGCATCGAGGCCTTCGTGGACGCGGATTCGGTCGACGTCATCTATCAGGACACGCCCTACTATCTGGCGCCGGACGGTGCGATGGCGGAGGAGACCTTCGTGGTCTTGCGCGAGGCGCTGCGCAAGTCGGGCAAGCTGGCGATCGCGCGGTTGGTGCTTTCAAGCCGCGAACGGGTGATCACCATTTCGCCGCGCGAGACCGGCATGTTCGTCTGCACGCTCAGGAACCCGAACGAGGTCCGCGGCACGGCCGAGTATTTCGGCAACATTCCCGTCGGCAGCCCAGACCCCGAGATGCTGGAGCTCGCCGAAAGGCTGATCGAGCAGAAGACGACCGAGTTCGATCCGATGGATTACGAGGATCGCTACGAGATCGCCTTGATGAACATGATCAAGGAGAAGCTGAAAGGCCACAAGCCGATCGTCGCCGCCGCACCCGAGCGCGGCAACGTCATCAACCTCATGGACGCGCTGAAGGCATCGCTGTCGCAGTCGAAGCCGCCGGCGAAGAGCAAGACGAAAGCGGAACCGGCGGCGAAGCCCGCCGCCAAGGCCGCTGCGGGCGGCGACAAGTCCGCGCCCAAGCGAGCGAGCCGGAAGAAGGCGTGACCTCCGTCGCAGGAACCACGTTCGGCATCGTCGGTCCCCTGGCCGCCTTTCCCCGCCGGCTGGCCGCCCGCGAGGTGGAACGGCAGCACGGGCACTTGAGGAGCGGCGTCACCCGCCGGACGTCCCATGTGGTCTTCGGCCGCAAGCTTCTCGAGCGCGACAGCGAGGCCAGGATCGATGAACGCTTCGAGGCCGAATGCGGTGCGGGCCGCCGGCCGGTCAGCGAAAACGGCTTTCTCAGGCTTCTGGGGCTCCTGCAGGCGCCGGAGAGCCCGTCGGTCGACCGGCAAGCCCTGCTCGACCAGTCGGGACTGTCCGAGCGGGAGCTTGCCCTCTTGTCACTGTTCGACGCGTTCGAGCACGACAACGAGCCCTACTCCTTCCGCGACATGATCCTGGCGAGGAAATATGCCGGCCTGATCGCTGGTGGCGCCGGCTGGAGCACGATCGCCCGCTCCGTCCACCGCTCGTCCGGCCCGGTGACCTCGCTCACGTCGTTGTCGCTGGAGGCCGAGGGGCGGGAGGCAATCTACGCCCGCATGGGCGAGCGGCTGAGCGAGCTCGACGGGCAACTGCTCCTGCCCATGGACCGGGCGAACGACGCGGAGCTGGAGGAGCTGTTCCAGCTTGCGGAAGAGGCCGAGGCCGAGGAGCGGCACGAGGAGGCGGCCGCGCTCTACGAGCGCTGCCTATCGATCGATCCGGGCGACGCGGTCGCCGCCTTCAATCGTGCGAACAATCTCGGAGCGGTCGGCCGTTCGCAAGAGGCGCGCCGGGCCTATCTTCTCGCCTTGAAGCTCGATCCCTCCTTTGTGGAGGCCTGGTTCAACCTGGCAAATCTTTCGAAGGCAGCGGGGCGGCCTGGGGCGGCCCGTGACTGCCTGCGGGAGGCGATCCGGCTCGACGACGCATACGCGGACGCCGTCTATAACCTTGCCGCCCTGGAGTTCGAGGCCGGCAATCTCGCCGAAGCACGGAACTGGTGGGCCCGCTATCTGGAGCTCGACGACCGATCCGAGTGGGCGCGCAACGCCACGAAGGGCATTCAGTTCGTCGATCTTCAGATCGCCAAGAGAGGTGCCGGTTGAATGGTGCGGTTTCTCGTCGACGGCCCGCCGGAAGCGCGCGTGACGATCCTGCTCGCCCACGGCGCCGGCGCACCGATGGACTCGGCGTCCATGACGGCCGCCGCAACGGCGCTGGCCGACGCCGGCTTCCGCGTCGCGCGCTTCGAGTTCACCTATATGGCGAGCCGCCGGACAGAGTCCGGGCGCAAGCCGCCGCCGCGCGCCGAAAGCCTGAAGGGCGAATACCAGGCGGCGGTGGAGGAGTTCGCATCGGACGGTCCGCTGATCATCGGTGGAAAGTCGATGGGCGGGCGCGTCGCGAGCATGGTGGCCGACGAACTCCACGACGGAGGCAGGATCGCCGGCCTCCTCTGCCTCGGCTACCCCTTCCATCCTCCGGACAAGCCCACACAGCTCAGGACGGCGCACCTCGCCGGCCTGAAGACGCCGACACTGATCTGCCAGGGCACGCGCGACCCCTTCGGCACCCGCGAGGAGGCCCCAGGCTACGCACTGTCGGACCGGATCGAGATCCTCTGGCTCGAGGACGGCGACCACGATCTGAAGCCGCGCAAGAAGATCTCCGGCTATTCCGCCGCCGATCACCTGAGGACCATGGCGGAGGCGGTCGGGAGATGGGCCGGAAAGATCGTACGCTGACGTCGTATGAAGATCGCGACCTTCAACATCAACGGCATCAACAAGCGCCTCGACAACCTGCTCGAATGGCTCGGCGAGTCGGAGCCGGATGTGGTCTGCCTGCAGGAGCTGAAGGTGGCCGATGCGCAGTTTCCGCGCAGCACTGGAAGAAGCCGGCTATAGCGCCGTCTGGCGCGGCCAGTCCGCCTGGAACGGCGTTACGATCCTCGCCCGCGGTCCCAAGCCCGTGCCGACGCGCGCGGAGCTGCCCGGCGATCCGGCCGACGGGCAGGCGCGCTACATCGAGGCGGTGAACGGCGTCCTGATCGCTTGCCTGTCTGCGCCCAACGGCAACCCGCAACCCGGGCCGAAATTCGACTACAAGCTCGCCTGGATAAAGCGGCTCGAAGCCCATGCGGGCGAGCTCCTTTTGCCGCCGCCGGCATCACCAAGGGAGGCGTGCAGTACAGCTTTGGCACAAAGGACGCGTTGATTGATGCGATGTTCGAGCGTTGGGTAAAGAGCTACGCCGAGCAGTTCAACAGGATCGCCGGCGAGAACCCTGATCCGGTGACGGCGATCTAAAGAGCGACCGAGTATCTGCTCGCGCATCAGCTGGGACCGCGAAGTCCCGGGCAGCTAGCGCCCAGCTGTATTGGTCCGGTTTCCCGAACGCGGCGTGCGGATAGTACGGCATGTGAGATTATCGAACGTCCGGCCATGAGATAGCCAGTCGTTCGGTCGGCGAGGCCACCGCCTGCGTGGCAGACTCCAAAGAGAAAGGCTGTCTCCGGTGGCACCGGCTACTGAGACGACGGAACAAGGTCATGGGCATCGCCCGAAGCGTCTCGAAATCGGTTGCACATGGTGTCGAACAGCCAGGCGAGGCCGGCATCGGTCATCGCCGCCCGGGGGCAGTGGCGTTGAGCCGGAAGCGGCCGAGCGGGATCGGCGCGGCGCGGCATGCGACACTGAAGTGCGACGCGTAGCTGGCGACGAACCGTCCCGGCAGCGCCGCGACGAGGTCGATCTCGGAAACGACGGCGAGGGCGAACATGAAGTTGGGGACCGTCAGCGCGATCCGACGGGATCGCCCGAGCCCTTCAAGCGCGGTGTCGACGAAGCCGTAGGGATCGCCGGTGAGCGAGACGACCAAGTGCTGCATCTCGCAGTAGCGCTCGAGGGTTGGGTCGGACGCGAACGGATGACCGGTCCGCGTCACGACGACGAAGTCCTCCTCGTAGAGCGTCCGATGGTGAAAGCGGTTGGGGATCTCGTCCACCGCACGATGGCAACGTCCATGGTGCGCGACTCCAACTCGGCGAAGGTGGCGCGCCATGCCCGCTCGATCGTCGTCTCGCCGGCAATGGCGAGAGCTGCCGCAGGGCCATGTCGAGACCGGGGGCGCCCTCCCGTATGGCCGCGAGCAGCGGCGGCAGCACCACGGCCGAGACGCCGTCCGGCGCACCGATCGTGAAGCGGCGCGACGAGGTGGTGGGATCAAACGGCTCCGCGGTCGAGATCACGCCTCTCGCCTGATCGAGAAGGTTGGCAATCCGCCAGCGAGCTCAATGGCCCGGTCGGTTGGGATCACGCCCTTCGGTGTACGCACAAACACCGGATCATTCAGCAGCCGCCTGAGACGCCCGATGCCGTGACTGACCGCGGAGCGCGACAGGTTCAGCCGATCGGCTGCCCGGCCCACATGGCGCTCCTCGATCACCACCTCGAAGAGGACGAGGAGGTTGAGGTCCATGCGCGAGAGGTCAATTGCTTCACCATATCAATGAAATCATACCACGGGCTTCACCGAATGGAAGATGCGATTTCGTCCGCATCGCGGGGCAGCGAGCCTTGCTCCGCAATCTCAAGCATTCAGGACCTATCATGCCGATGACTCGACGTTCCATCCTTGCAGCAGGCGCCTCGTCCGTCGTGGCCGCTGCGGCAACCGCTTCCGCTCAGGAAGCTTCCGCACCCAATGAAGCAGTCGCCGAACTCGTCCGGCGGTCGGAGGAAGCGAACGCCGCGCTCGTGCGCGGCGATGTCGACCACTACCTGTCGCTGGTCACGCTGAGCGACGACTTCACGCTGATGTCGTCGTTCGGCGGCCCGACGTCGCGCGGACCATACGACGCCGCGGCGTGGCGGGAGATCGGCAGGTTCTTCCGCAACGGCACCCTCCGCCAGGAGTTGGTGCAGGCCTACAGCTCGCCCGACATGGTGGTGCTCGCCATCGTTGAGCACGGGCATGGCGAGGTCGGCGGGCTTCCGGCCCAGGACTGGCCACTGCGGGTGACCTGGTCTATCGCCGCAATGGAAGCGAGTGGCGGCTGGCGCACCGGCACGCCGATCCGCTCATCCGCGGCATCAGTCTCGAGGAGGCGGCCGCGCTCGCGGCCGGGGCCGCGTGATGGACGCGTCTCAGCTCTTCCTGTTGGCTTGGGCGGGGCTCATTTTCTGGGAGCTTGGCCAGATCTGGCTCGTCCAGATCGTCGTCTACCCGCTCTTCGCAAAGGTGAGCGAGGCCGAGTACGTGGGCTACCACCGCTTCTACGCTAGTCGCATCCCGCTGCCGGTGATCGGCCCCGGTTTCGCCGGCTTCCTGTTGCCGGTTCCGCTGGCATTCTTCGGCCCGGTGGTCCCGCTCTGGATGAGCGCCGTGAACGTCGTGGCCGGCCTAATCGGGCTGCTGGTCACGGTGCTGCTGGAGATTCCGAGGCACAATCGGCTCGAACAGTACGGCAAGAACGACGCCACGATCGCCGAGCTGACCCGCTTTAGCTGGCCGCGTACCCTGTCGATCACGACCTCGGCGGCGGTGACGATGGCTATGCTGCTGAGCGTGTTCGCAATGCCATGATCCCGATTGGCCGGTCTGGCCGAACCTCTACTGCCTAAGTGGCCGCGCCCCTAAGCTCGACAGGCCGGCCGCCGCTCGACCGCACCTTCGTGCGGGCGTTGCTCTGTGCGCTTTCCTTCCGCCTCGGACCATGGGCTGAACCAATGACTGCCGCTTACGACCCGCACGGTGCCGCCATGCTCGACTACGAGCGCGGCATCACCGATGCGATGCTGGTCTGCGAACAGGACGGCGAACGCGACGACATTCCCGCCGCCTTCTGGTTCCGGACCGGGATCGAGCCGCTCGAGGCGGCGGCGCTCGACCTCTGCCGGGGCCGCATCCTCGACGTCGGCGCCGGCACAGAGATCCACGCCCTGCTCCCGCAGGTGCGGGGCAGGCGGTGACCGCCACCGACGTCGATGCCGCCGCCGTTGACATCATCCCCGACTTCCATCGCCAGATCAAGGCGAAGCTGCTGAAGCTGGGAATGACATCTCAACTCATCCGTGAGACGACCCTTGCTCCCAACGAGTTCCTGAGCAAGGCGGGTTATCCCAAGCGAGGCACTCAGGATTCCGCCACCGTCGCCTGGAACCTGGCGACGGGCCTGTTGTACAAGACGCAAGCCGAACCTCCCTGGAATCGTAGGATGCGGCCGGGTGTCTGCTACGTTGGACTGGTCTTCAAGCTCCTCCGAAATCATCCTGACAACCACACCTGCTGTGCGGCGCAGATGTTCCTGAGCGAGGGAGATGACGTTGTCTTTCACGGAGCAAATGGACAATGGTCATAACGCTACAACTAGCAACTCATCCCAGCCTCGGTTAAGGCCGAAATGGATACCTCCCCAGCATCGGGCACCGCACCCCTGCCCACGCGATTTTCGCTCTGAAAGCGCGCTCGGTCGTAGGCTGGGTAGATGGCTGGTTACGGGAACGGCAACTGGCATCTTGAATGACCGGGATTGGGCGCAAACATGCCGTCGCATCGATCCACCGCGATGTCCCGGTGCAGCTATGACCCAGATTGGGGCATCAAGCGCTCATTCAACGTTGCACAGAGCAATATCTGTTCAGAACGAACTCGCTCGTACAGGAGCACGGCGCAAGGTATCAAGCCAGAGCCGAAAGCCGTTCTGCCGTCTCAGGCATTCGTTTCAAGCTCGCGTTGATCCGTTGACGCCAGCGAGGTCCGCGCGATAGCGCGTCTTCATAGGCTTCGGCGAGTTCATCTGGACGGTCCTCGGAAAGAACGGCCACAAGGAACTTGGCCTGGGCTCGGTCTTTTCGGGCCCTCAGCTGATCAGGCCCGCCATGGCGCCTATCGGCTACGATGAGCTTGTGAATTGCGAAACGCTCGGGTCGCGGTATCTGGACCAGAACGCCGGCGCGGTAGAGGGCAATCGCATGGATCGGGTCCGCGATCAGAAAGTTCAGGTAGTTCAGGGCTTGTGCACTCACCCCTAGAGCAGGCAGCGGCTTGACCTTTTCGTCGCCGAAGGCCGGCGTCAAAAATTCGACCATTGCTTCTGAGTGGCTCTGCCGCCATCTCCAAATCTGTCGATCGTTTATACCGGGAACCGGATCGAACTTGAGCAACTTGAGGATCTCTGCAGGGCTCTCTTCGACCTTGTCTTCGAGAACGACCGAGAGCCGTTCGAAGCTGGCGAAATCGATGTCGCCAGTTTGCGCTAACTCTTCGTAATCCATCCGCACCCCGAGATCACCCTGATACAGGCTGTAGGCTGATGTCCCCACGAGCGTGCCACCCAGCCGGAATACCCCTGCCCGAGAAAAGGCGAGAAGTATTGACCCGGTCTCGCGATCGGTTGTGATGAAGCCTTCGGCCCGGAGCGTCTTGGCGAGCCTGGTCATCCGCTTCCGGCGCGCGTCCGCCTCGGCCTTCAACGCTTCGGCGCGTTCAAGTCGTGTGCGTAGCTCCGGTTTGTCTTCTCCGAGGTAGCGACTTACCATCTCGGTCCCGATCCGAAAGCGCTCGTAGAGATAGGTTCGTCCGTTGCGCCGTCGCTCCTCGATTGTGCCAATCAGGCTAGAGGCCTTTTCGTCGAGATGAAGACGCAGCAGGTCCTGATAGGCTACTATGGCTGGTCGGCTGTGAGCAATGATTTCCATATTTTTCGGTTCTCGATGTGTGCATCAAACTATATATTGATGCACACGAGAATATCAATGTGCATCAAAAAAACTACTGATGCACACGTTGGGTCATTTGAAAGGCATGCTGCTGGTTGCGTCGACGAACCTGGATCGCGTGTGTGCGGCTGGTTGCCTAAGAGCCAACCGACAGGCTTCCACCTGGTCCTTTGGCCCGTCGCCGGAAATACGGCACACATGCCACAGATGCGGCACGCTTATCCCCTGTGCCCGACATCTACCAAAACGCAGTTATCTCGGCATACGAGCCTATCCTCAGCGACTACCAGGCATGCGACGCTCCCTTGGGGCGGTGGCGCTCGCTGTCTTGCCGGTGCTCACAGCAGTACGACAATGGCGGCTGGTGCTTACGGCGTGAATCGCCGAAGGCCGCCCCACTTGCTGCAGCCCGCATGCTCACACCAGCGCTCTGGATTTCCGGCCGATGGCAAACGCGCCCACAGACGGTGCTGACTCCGCCGAGTTCCTAAGATCCCGCGGCCTCACATCGTGAGGCGCGTCCTCACGCCCTTTGGTCATCGGTCAGGAAGGCGGTGCATTCGCCGCTTCAGGTTCTGGCCGGCACACGAAACACTCTCGACCAAACAGAAAGGGCAATATCGTGCGCAAAGTCATTCTCGCTTCCACCTTCGCCATTCTCGGGCTCGGCACAGCCGACGCGTTTGAGAACAATGTCGGCTATAATGTCACGGGTCATTTCGGCTTCAGCGAGCGGAACGACCTGCCGCCCTTCCTGTCCAAGGGACGGTCCGGCGGCGCCCGCACCGGCACCATCACCTTCAGCACCGGCGTGGAGACACGGACAAGCGGTTACCCGCGCCAGCCGCAGTTCGGGCGGGTATCTCGCGGCCATAATGCCTCTGACGATTTCGCTGTGTCAGACGATTAAAAACATAATGGGCAGCCTCGATCGAGGCTGCCCATTTCCATTCGCGGCGTGATCAGCAGTCGGATGCAAGCTGCCACTCGATGGCCTGCTCCGGCTGATAGGAACAGAACGTGCCGGTGCGCAGGCTGTTGGTGAGATGTTTCGCGAGCGGCTCATGCACGGCTTCGATCTTGCGCAGGGCATGACGGATGCGCCAGGTAACGGTGGTGCGGGCGCGCTCCGTCAGGCTGCCGACGCGCCGACTTCGGCCACCAAGCCCCAGGGCGCTCGCGAGCGTGTCGACGAGCTGGTCCAACTCGCCACGCAGACGCTCCGCCTGGCCAAGATCATTCGTGTCCTCGGCCTCGGCCAACTCTTCCTGCAGGTCGCGGATGCGCTTCTTCAGCGCCGTTCGCGCCTTGTCGTCGAGCATGGCATCACCGCCATAGGAATTCTCTCCGCGCTCGGCGAGATCGAGGCAGTGGATTTCCTCGCCCGTCCGCTCGATGAGGCGCTGAATGTCCCTGAGGCCCTTCATGTCCGGCAGGCTGATCTGGCGGCTGGAGAAGGTAAGGTCCTCCTGGCGGCGATAGGGAATGTGCTGAAGGAACCAGCGGCAGGCCTCGTCCGGCTCCGGCTCGCGGCCGCTGATGATCGACTGGCGGAAATTGCTCTGGAACAGCGCGAACTGCCGGCGCGCCTCATCCATCTGCCCCAGCTTGGCGTAGACGATGGCGGTGTAGGCGGGGGCCTCGATCAGCTGTGCGTGCTCCGACATCTGCGAGATCTTGCCTATGGTGAGAAGCGTTGCTTCGAAGTCGCGCGCCATGAGGTAGGCCAGCGCCAGGACGGCGTAGTATGAGTTGCGGTGATACGGATTGAGCCGCAACGCCTTCTGGGCGTATTCGACGGCCGCTTCGGGATGGCCCAGGAAAACGGCGTTGATCGCCTGCTGGATCAGAAGCTCCGCATCATTCGGGCAGAGCATCAGCGCCCGGTCCAGATACCACGCCGCACGTTCGAAATCGCGATTGAAGATGAGCAGGCGTCCGAGGACGAGATGCGCCATGGCATCATTGTCGTCGAGATCGAGAGCCTTGTGGGCGTACTCGTACGCGAGCTGCCAGCTTTCCTGGAAGCGGTCCCAGAACTGGTAGCCCCACTCGTTGAACCAGGAAAGCGACAGGCCGACATAGGCGCGCGCATAGTGCGGGTCAAGTTCGAGCGCCCGCTCGAAGAGCGCGCGCCCTTCCTCGTCCGTTTCCCTGGTTCCCTGACGCAGGAGCGCAAAGCCTTTGAGCGTCAACTCATAGGCGGCAAGCGAATCCGTCGGCTTGCCGCGCGCCTGCTTCAGGATCGTTTCTTCGAGACGCGAGACGAACGTGGCGGCGATCCGGGCCAGAAGCTCATTCTCCAGGTCGAAAAGCGTGGCGTCCGTGGTCTCCAGCCTCTCGCGCCAGATCTGCGCGCCATTCGCGCCGTCGACGAGATGGGCGGTGACCTGGAGACGCTCGCCCTCACGTTGGAAACGGCCGCGCAGGATGTGCGTGGCGCCGAGCTGGCGTGCCGCTTCCGTATCGGCCAGATCGGCGACCGCGCGCCCGGACATGGGGGCGATAACCTCCATGGTCGAGAAGCGCGCGAGCTCACCCACGAGATCCTCGACGAAGGCGCGCGCGATAACGGCATCCGCCTCGGTCGCGGTGTCGAGCGGCAGAACGGCTAAAACCGGCCCCTGCCTTCGCATCAGGTCGGTCCAACGAATTCCGCAGCCTTTCAATGTGAGGCGCGCCCTCACGCCTTGAATGGCGACGGGCCGGGAAGGGTGTCATCACCCGCTGCCCTTCAGCGCCGTCTTTATGCGCCCAGCCGCAGTCACTGTTCAAGAAGGAAGAAGATTGGATATGCCCTACCTAAAAAGATACACCATCCGCCATGCGACGTGGGCGGATATACCCGCCCTGCACGTGATGCAGATATACTCGCTGTTGGTGCTCGGCGGCGACTTCTACTCTCCGGAGGAGATCGCCGGCTATCTGAGCGAGATCGGCACCATGGACGAGGCCGTCTTTCTGGAGAGACACTACTACGTCGCCGTGAACCAGCGTGGCGCGATCCTCGGCAGCGGCGGCTGGTCGCAATTCATACCCGACAATGGAGCCGGCCCCGGTGAGGACCTGAAAGGCGGTGTGGCGACGATCGGCAGTGTCTTCGTCGGTCCGGCTGTCGCGCGCCGCGGCATAGCCTCGGCCATCATGGCCGTGGCGGAAGAGGATGCGGCGGAGCATGGCATCCGCCGATTGGAGGCCGCGGCAACGCTTTCGAGCGTACCTCTCTTTGAGAGGCTCGGCTACACCGCGATAAGGTCGGGCGACATCGTTCTGTCCGGAGGGGCGCGCTTCCGCTGCATGGAGATGGCCAAGGCGCTGCCGTCCAGGCATGGGCGATCCGATTGTGTCAGCTTTCCGCCGCACCTCGCCGCGCCGGAAAAATTTCCAAGCCTCACATCGTGAGGCCGGTCCTCACGCCCTTTGGTTGATCAGTCGGGAAGGCGATGTCCTCGCCGTCCATTCCCGGCGGAGATCGATTGAAGAAAGGACGAGACGATGACCAAGGACGAATCTACCGGCCGCTGCCTTCACGCCTCGCGGATGCGTTCCGCTCATATCGTGCCCGCAGGGCATATCGCGAGGCCGCCCGTGCCCTCGAAGCGATGGACGACCACCTCCTGAAGGATATCGGGATCGCGCGATCCCAGATCTGGAGCGCGATAAAGAATTCGCGGTAGGTGGAGTGGGCGGGGGGCGAGTGCCTGCGAACTTCTGCAGGCGGGCCGGCATTCGCCGACAAGGTAGGCACGCAGCCGCGGACATCGCTTGACACATCGGGGCAAGAAGGATGTAGGGGCGGTCAGACCCTCCAGCAGTTCCAGGGAGCAGGTTCGGCCTCGCTGGCGGTTGAGGGCCTGCTGTCCAGCAGCGGTATCCATGAACCCCGAGAGGTGGATGCGCCTGACGGGCGCAACGATCGACGCGCACGATCGCGTCGCCCGGCTGGATCTACGCGCTCTCGCGCACGATCAATCCGAAGCCGGTGTCGACGGTTCTGTGCCGGATTTCGGCCGAATTGTGCTCCATCAGCATCGCGATCGCGCCGTTCCCCATTTCCCAGGGATGCGGCTTCACGGTCGTCAGCGACGGGCTGATGGTGGAGGCGATCTCGTAGTCGCCCCAGCCGATGATAGCGATCTGTCCGGGAACGTCGATGCCGCGACGGGTGCATTCGAAGACCATGCTGGCGGCGACCACGTCGGTCGGACAGATCACGGCGTCGACCGCGCCCTCGAGCGCCAGCAAAGCATCCAGCGCCTGCCTCCCGCTGGAAAAGCCGTGCGGCTCGTCGACGTCGACGATCAGATGCTCCGGCAGTCCGGCCTTGCGCATTTCCTCGCGGAAGACCGGAGGGCGCTCCTTGAAACGGCGGGTGCCGGGGCTGTCGTTGCCGACAAGCGCGATGCGCCTGCGCCCGGCCGCGATGTGGTGCCTGCATGCGGCGCGCACCGCCTCGTCGATGCGGTAGCCGATCGCCATGTCGAGCGGCTCGCCCAGAAGCCAGCTTTCCACCAGAGGGATGCTGGACTTGCCGAGCAGATCGATGGTGGACGGGTCGTGGTCATTGCCGATCAGCACGATGCCCGCCACGCGCAGTCCGATGAACGTTTCCACAGCCTCGCGCTCCTGCTGCAGCGTATCGGCAACCATCACGATGAGCTTGTGGCCGTGCGCGTCGCAACCGTCGCGCAGTCCGGTGACATATTTATAGAAGCTGGAATTGCGGACCGACGGAACGGCTGCGCCGATGACGAGGCTCTTGCCGGCAGCCAGATGCCCGGCTGCCAGATTGGGCACGTAGCCGAGCTCGAACGCCGCTTCCAGAACCTTCAGCCGTGTCGCTTCCTGCACCCGATGGGGATGGCGGAATGCGTTGGATACGGTCATGGAGGAGACCTTCGCGGCCTGCGCCACGTCCTGCATCGTTGCGATGCGTCCTGACCTGGTCGGCTTCATTGTCCTGTCCTACCTGGCCTTGCCAGCATGATTTTCTCCCTACCGGGCTCCTTCAGGGTCGGCAATGCCATCCCCGCAAACCGATTGACAGATATTATAGCCAGCTTATTTTAGCGCTAAAATAGCGGACACAGAATGGGTAGTTTCATGTCGAAGGCTGACAGGGCGAGCGGATCATCCGATCTTGCCCTGTCGGGTATAGATAAGACCTACGGTTCGATCCGCGCGGTGGTGGCGTTGGACCTGCATATCGAAGCGGGGGCCCTGGTTGCGCTGCTCGGCCCATCGGGCTGCGGCAAGACGACGACGTTGCGTATGGTCGCGGGCTTCGAGCGCCCCGACAGCGGCGAAATCCGCATAGGCGGCGAGGACGTCACCCACACGCCCTCGCACCGGCGCGGGCTCGGCATGGTCTTCCAGAACTATTCGCTGTTTCCGCATCGAACGGTGGCGGAAAACATCGCCTTCGGCTTGCGGATGGTCGGGGCCTCACGAGCCGAACAGCAGAGCGAGGTGGCGCGCATGCTGGATATGATCCGGCTCGGCGGCCGCGAGGACATGTATCCCGCCCAGCTTTCCGGCGGCCAGCAGCAGCGTGTGGCGCTGGCCCGCTCGCTGGTCGTCAATCCGCGGGTGCTGCTGCTCGACGAGCCCCTGGGTGCGCTCGACCGGTCGCTGCGCGAAAGCATGCAGTTCGAGATACGCGAGCTCCAGCAGCGCATGGGGATCACCACGCTCCTGGTCACGCACGACCAGGAAGAGGCGCTGTCGATGAGCGACCGCGTCGCCGTGATGAATGCCGGCCAGATCCTCCAGATCGGCGCGCCCAGCGAAATCTACGACCGGCCGAAGACGCGCTTCGTGGCCGAGTTTCTGGGGACGTCGAACATCTTTGAAGGCCGGATCGAGGATGGCGCGTTGCTTGCCGGCCGGCATCGCGTCGCGTTGCCGCCGCATGACGGCGCTTCGGCCCCTGTCCTCTCGGTCAGGCCGGAACGGATCGTTCTGGGTCCCGACGCGGAGCGTTGCGACACGCATCTGAAAGGCACCATAAGCGGTGCGGTGTTTCGCGGCACCTATGCGGCCTACCAGCTTCGTGTCGCCGGTCTCGGGTGTGACGTCTTCGTCTACCGCCAGGCCGATGGCCCGCTCGGCGCGATCACCTATCGCATTGGTGAGGAACACTGGCTCGGCTGGAATGCCGAAGACGGTGTGCTGGTCACCGCAGAATGATGGAAGTGGAACGTATGGAAACGGTACGAAGCGGCGTGCGCATAGGCATCGATGTCGGCGGCACTTTCACCGATTTCGTCCTGTCGGGTGCCGGCGGCGAGATGGCTTTCTACAAAGAGCCTTCGACGCCGGACGACCCGTCTCGGGCGCTGATCGAGGGGCTGGGCAAGCTCCTCGATCAAACCGGTATGGCACCAGGCGACGTTTCCTCCCTGATGCACGGAACGACGATCGGCCTCAACGCGATCATCCAGCGCAAGGGCGCACGCATCGGCCTGATCGTCACCAGCGGCTATCGCGACATTCTGGAGATCGCCCGCTGCCGCATGCCGTCCTCGTTCGACCTCCACGCCGCCAAGGAAGTGCCGCTGGTCCCGCGGGCGCGCATTGTCGAGATCGCCGCGCGCCTTTCACCTTCAGGCGAGGTCACGATCAAGGCCGATGATGCCGAGATCGCCCGGGTGGGCGGCGAACTCGCCGCGCTCGACATCGATGCAGCGGCGCTGGTGCTCATCAACGGCTATGCATCGCCGGACCATGAGGCGGAGCTGGCGCGCAAGATCTCGGCAGCCGCGAACGGTCTCCAGATAACGTCGGCCGCATCCATCTGGCCGGAGATACGCGAATACGAGCGTACGCTGGTTGCCTGCCTGAACGCCTATATCCAGCCGCTGATCCGCACCTATTTCGAACGTCTCGGCAAGGGCCTGCAAGAGCGCGGCATCACGGCGCCCATCCTGGTCACGGCCTCCAACGGCGGCTCTCTCAGCATCGCTTCCGCCGTCGAGCGGCCGGTGGAGACGATCCTGTCCGGCCCCGCCTCCGGCGTCATGGCCGCCGTGCGGCTCGCGCAGGCAACGGGCGTGCATAGCATCATTACGTTCGACATGGGCGGCACGTCGTCGGACATCGCGATTGCTTCGGGCGGCATGCCGGAGCTCGCCACGAGAACCGACATCGGCGGGCTGCCGCTGGTGCTGCCCGTGGTCGATGTCAGCGCCATAGGGGCGGGCGGCGGCTCCATCGTCTGGGTCGACCCGCATGGTGTGCTCAAGGTCGGCCCGCAGAGTGCCGGCGCGCGCCCCGGGCCCGTGTCCTATCGTCAGGGAGGAACGGAATCCACCGTCACCGACTGTTACCTGACGCTCGGCTATATCGATCCCGACGGCTTCCTGGGCGGGCGCATGAAGCTCGACGGCACGGCGGCGAGGGATGCGCTGGCCGCTGTCGGTGCGAAGATCGGCATCGAAGGCGACGCGGCGGACCGCGCGGCACGAACGGCGGAAGGCGCGCTCTCCGTCACCACGGCCGGCATGGCGAGCGCGCTCCACAAGACGCTGGCCGAGAGAGGCCTCGACCCGCGCGGCTTCGCGCTGGTTCCCTTCGGTGGTGCGGGTCCGACCCATGCCAATCTGCTGGCCGAGGAGGTCGGCATTCTGCATGTCGTCGTGCCGCCTGCCGCCGGCACCTTCTGCGCCCTGGGTGCGGCGGGCGCCGATTTCCGCCGCGACTTCGTGCGAAGCCTGCGGCGCCCGCTGGTCGGAAACGCCGGGCTTCTCTTCGAGACCTTCGATGCGCTGTCGCGCGACGGCCGCGCATGGTTGGAGGCCGAGGGTGGCGTGCAACTCGAAACCCGCTTCGAGCGTTCGCTCGACATGCGCTATGCAGGGCAGGCCTACGAACTGCGCGTTCGCCTGGAACCTGGAATTGATGATGCCGGGGCGGTGGCGGAAGCCTTCCATCGCGAGCACGAGCGCATCTACGGTTTCCGCGATCCCGATGCCGTGATCGAGCTTGGCACGGTGCGGCTTGCGGCCGTCGGCGTGACGCCGGATCTGCCGACGCCAAGATTGGCGGGCGGCGCGTCCGTTTCGCCGCCGAAAGGAAAGCGGCTGCTTTTCCATCGCGGCGGCTGGGTCGAGGCGTCCATCTACGCCCGCTCCGCGCTCGCTCCGGGCCAGAGCCTCGAAGGCCCCGCCATCGTCGAGCAGGAAGACACCACCGTGATCGTGCTGCCGCGCTGGAACGCGCACGTCGACGAGGTCGGCAATCTCCATCTCGAAAGCGCCGCACGATGAAGCTCGATCCCGTCACCCTCGAAGTGCTTTCCAACAAGGCGGCGGCCATCGCCGAGGAGATGTGCCTGACGCTTCAACGCACGGGGCGCACACTCTATGTGAAGGAGACGGCCGATTTCGCCTGCGCGCTTGCCGGTCTCGACGGGCGCTTTTTCGCCTACCCGCGGTCCATCGGCGTGTCGGGCTTCGTGGGGCTGGAATGCGCGCCCGCGATCGCGGCCGTCGGCACGCTCGAGCCGGGCGACGTCATACTTGCCAACGATCCATACCGATCCGAAGGGCTCGCCACGCACCTGCCCGACCTGCACATGATCAAGCCCTATTTCCACGAGGGCCGCATCGTCGCCTATGGCTGGTGCTTCGTGCATTGCTCGGACGTGGGTGGCCGCGTGCCGTCTTCGATCTCGCCGACCAATGTCGAGATCTATCAGGAGGGGTTGCGCATTCCGCCGGTGAAGCTGATGCGCCGGGGCGAGATGAATCCCGACGTGCGCCTTTTCCTCGATGCCAACAGCCGCACGCCCGATGCCAATATGGGCGACATCCGTGCCATGCTGGCAGCGCTCGCAGCCGGTGAGCGGCGCATCGTGCAGGTGATCGCGCAGCATGGCGTAGAAACGCTGCTGCAGGCGGAAGAGGACCTGATCGCCTATGCAAACGCCAAGGCAAGGGAGGTTCTTTCGCGCATTCCCGAAGGCACCTACCGCTTCGTCGACTATCTGGACGATGATGGCGTGAGCCGGCTGCCGGTACGCCTGTCGCTGGCCCTGACCGTGCGCGACGGCACCGTTCATCTCGACTTCACGGGCACCGATCCGCAGGTGGCTGCAGCCATGAACATCCCTTCGCGCGGTCGGCCTCACGCCTGGCTGACCCTGCGGGTGCTGGCGCTGATCCACACGATCGACCGCACCGTGCCGCTCAATGCGGGCTTGCTGGGGCCGGTCTCGATCACAGCTCCGGCGGGCACGGTCGTCAATCCGCAAGAGCCGGCGGCCACCGGCGTGCGCCATGCTGCCGCCATCCGCGTCAACGACGTTCTGAACGGCGCGTTCGGGCTCGCCTTGCCTTCGGTGATGCCGGCGGCGGCGTCCGGAACGGTGATCCCCGTGGTGATGGCCGAGCCGAACGCTGCAGGCGGCCGCAACGTGCAGGTGATCGAACCCATGATCGGGGGAACCGGTGCGAGGGAAGGCCACGATGGCGTGGATGGCCGCGATTCCGGCATCTCCAATCTGGCCAACAACCCGGTCGAAACCGTCGAGGCCGAACTCGGCATCGAAATCCTGCGCTACGCGCTTCGGCCGGACTCGGGCGGGGCCGGCAAATGGCGCGGCGGGTGCGGCATGGAACTGACGTTCAGAGTTCTGACCGACGGCTCCAACGTGCTCGGCCGCGGCATGGAACGCTTGATGTTCCGCCCATGGGGGCGCAGCGGCGGCATGCCCGGCGCACCCGGCAGCCTCGTCGTCAACGAAGGTACCGAACGCCAGCGCTGGCTTGGAAAGATCGACGTGTTGGACGTGAACGCGGGCGATGTCGTCTGCTTTCGCACACCCGGCGCTGGCGGCTGGGGCGACCCGTATGAGCGCGACCCTGAGGCCGTGCTGGCCGACGTCGGCAACGGCTTCGTCACGGTCGAGGGAGCCATGCGCGACTACGGCGTGGTGATCGCCGATGGAACGGTCGATGCGGCCGCCACGAAGGCGGTCCGGGAGTCCCGAAACGCGACCTCTCGCGACGTGGCGTTCGGCCCCGAGCGCGAGGCATGGGACAGCGTGTTCGGCGCAGCCCTGTTCGACGAATTCAACGCGAAGCTCCTGAAGCTGCCGTTGGCGCGCCGCCAGGCCGTGCGCCGCGCCGCGCTGGGAGCCGCCCTTGCAAATCTGCCGGCGGAATTTCCGCGCGGTCCGGCAACGACAGAAGAGGTGGATGCCGCGCGGGCGGCATTCGAGAATGCAGTTGCAACAATCTGATCCCGTGGTCAGCGGAAAAGGATGACAGCCATGGCATTTTTCAATCGACGCAGGTTTCTCCAGACGGGCGCGATGGCCGGCGCGGCACTAGCCACCGGCAGCTTCCCGCGCCTCCTCAACGCGCAGGGCACCACTCTCAACGTCACCGCGTTCGGCGGGGTGTGGGAGCAGGCGGTCCGCGACTGCTTCGTCGCACCTTTCCAAGAAAAGACCGGCGCGACGGCGACGATTGCCCTCGGCGGCCCGCCGCAATGGCTTGCGCAGGTGGAGGCGAACCCGGAGCGCCCGCCGCTCGACGTGCTCATCATGACGCCCGATCTGGCGCTGACGGCGGCCAAGGCCGGCCTGATGGACGATTTCACGGTCGAGAAGCTGCCCAATCTGGCCGATATACCGCAGGTCTTCACGGATAGCGTGCTGGGCAAGGGCACGGTCTTCGATTACGGCGTGGCCGGCATCACCTACAACAAGCAGACCGTGGCCGAGCCGCCGAAGTCTTTTGCGGAATTCGTGGACCGCGTGGCCAAGGGCGAGTTCATCGCCTCCATTCCCTCGATCTCCTATGCGGTGACGCCGATCATGCTGATCTGGTCGCTGGCGGACGCGCTGGGCGGCGGCGTGGACAATGTGGATCCCTTCTTCGAAGCCGTCGCACGCATGAAGGACAATCTCGTCTTCTGGGGCGGCCCGAACGACTTCTTCAATCATCTCGCCTCCGGCGAGGCGGATCTGGGCATCTATTTCGACGGCCGCACCTGGAACCACGTTGACGAAGGCGCCGACTGGATCGCTTTCATCAACCCGGAGGAGGGCGGTTCGCTGAATGCGGTGGCGGTGCAGAAACCGATCAATGCCAATCCGCTCGCGTGGGACTATCTCAATGAAATGCTCGACGCGGAGAACCAGTCGAAGTTCGCCGACATCCTCAACTACGGCGTCACCAATCAGAAGGTGGTCTACAGCGAGAAGCTGAAGCCGCGCATCACGCCGTGGCAGAATGCGACCTTCCCGCCCTACGAGCAGATCGCCGAGGTGCGCAACGAGTGGGTGGACCGCTGGAACCGCGAGATCGGGCGGTAAACCCGCGCCAACGGGAGCCGAGGCATGGCATTGGCCGGAAAGGGAAGAGGCGGCGATCTGCTTCGCGGGGCGATGCTGATCGCGCCTGCCTTCCTGTTTCTCGTCGCGTTTTTCGTCCTGCCGCTTTTCGACAACGCGATGCGCAGCTTCGCGCAGCCGGACGGGCAGGGGCTGACGCTTGCGCGCTATGTCCAGTTCCTGACCGACCGCTTCTATCTCGGCGTCATCGTCGAGACGGTGGTGCTGTCGGGCACGGTGACGCTGATCTGCATCCTGATCGGCTATCCGGTCGCCTATTTCCTCGTGCGCAAGTCGGGCCGGTGGAGCGGGTTGATCATCTTCCTGCTGATCGCGCCGCTCCTGACCTCGATCATCATGCGTACCTTCGGCTGGCAGGTGCTGTTCGCCAGGCGCGGCCTGGTCAACAATCTGCTGGTGCAGGATCTGGGCTGGCTGGAGCGGCCGCTGCAACTGATGAACACGCCGGCCATTGCCATCATCGGCCTCGTTCATGTGCTGGTGCCGTTCATGGTGCTGTCGATTGCGACGGTGCTGCAGACCATCGACCGCAAGCTCGAGGAAAGCGCGCAGATATTGGGGGCCAGCCCCGCGCGCACCTTCCGCGAGGTGACGCTGCCGCTGTCGATGGACGGCATCGGCACCGGATCGATCCTCGTCTTCATGATCGCCAATGGCAGCTTCGTCACGCTGGTGCTGCTCGGCGGCGGCTTTCAGACGCTGCCGCTCCTGATCTACCAGCAGTTCAACACCACGCGCGACTTCGCCACCGCAAGCACCATGAGCACGATCCTGCTCGTCATTGCGCTGGCGTGCCTTTATCTGCAGCTTCACCTCGTGCGGCGGAAGGGGACGGCATATTGAGACGCGGGCTTCTATCCGACGCGCTGCTCTTCGGTTTCGTCGCTCTGTTCTTCCTCTTCATGCTGGCGCCCATCCTCGTCGTGGTGGTGATCTCCTTCACTTCGGCGGGCTTCGCGGCGTTTCCCATTCCCGGCTGGTCGCTGCGCTGGTTCGTGCGCATTTTCGAGTACCAGCCCTTCGTCGATGCGCTCTTCGTGTCCTTCATGCTGGCCATCGTGGCGACCGCGCTTTCGTGCCTGATCGGCATTCCGGCGAGCCTCCATCTCGCCCGCTCCAATTCGCGCTGGGCCAATGCGCTGACGACGTTCCTGCTGTCGCCCCTGTCCATGCCGATGATCGTGATCGGATTCGCCTCGCTCTTCTTCCTGTCGCGCATCGGCATCGGCGTCTCCTTCACCGCGCTCGTCATCACGCATACGGTCGTCTGCCTGCCCTATATCCTGCGCACGGTGACGGCGGTCTATCGCGGCATACCGCGTTCCTATGAAGAGTCCGCGCGCATCCTCGGCGCAAGCCCTCTGGTCACCTTTCGGGAAGTGACCCTGCCGCTGATCCGCTCCGGCATCGCGGCGGGCTGCCTGTTTTCGTTCCTGACGTCCTTCGACAATCTGCCGGTGTCCTACTTCTTCGCCAGCGCGCAGACCAACACGCTGCCGGTCGTGATGCTCAGCTACATGGAGCACCAGTTCGATCCGTCGATCGCCGCGCTGTCGACATTGCAGCTTGCACTGGCAGTGGTCGCGCTGGTCGTCGCCGACCGGGTCTACGGTATCCATCGCATGGCGGTCGCGACATGACACATCTTCTGCCCGTCGATCACATCGTCGTCCTCGTGCGCGATCTCGAGCCCGCGAGGGCCGCCTTCATGCAAGCGGGCTTCACCGCCACGCCTGTTGCACGCCACAGCGAGGCGATGGGCACGGCCAATTCCTGCATCATGCTCGACGGCGTCTATATCGAGCTGATGGGCATCGTGGCCGAGACGCCGGCGAACGAAAGCTGGCGCGCCCTGCTGGCTGCGGGGCAAGGCCTGAAGGGCATCGCGCTTGCAAGCGACGATATCGAGGCCACGGCCGCCATGCTCGCGTCGAAAGGCATTGCCGGCGAGGCGCGCGATTTCTCGCGCGCGATGCCGGAGGGCGATCTGCGCTTTTCGGTGATCCGCCTGCCGCGCGAGCTGACCCCGGGCCTGCAATGCATCTACTGCCAGCATCATACGCGGGGCCTGTTGTGGACGCCGCAGGCCATGCGCCACGACAATGGTGCACGCCGCATCCTGTCGGTCGGTGCGCCGGGTGTGTCAGCTCTCGTTCCGTTCACCGTTTCGAGGGGTGGGCTGGCGGTGGAGGAGCGGGAAGCAGGCTGCCTCCTCGTCGAGGCGCGCAAGTCCATATCCGCAGAATGCCGCAAGGCCATCGCGGACGAAACTGGAATCGCCATCGAGACAAGGCCGCTCGCGTGACGGAATGGCCCACAGACAAGCCTTCGCCCTTGTGGCGCGCGCTTTCCCGCGAGACGTTCTCGTCATCCCGGCTCGCGGGTGATGCCGCATGCGACGTCGTGGTGGTGGGCGGCGGCATTTCGGGGCTGACGACCGCGCTCGAACTGACGCGGCGCGGCAGGTCTGTCATCGTTCTGGAGGCCGCCATTGTGGGGGCAGGCGCCTCGGGACGCGCCAACGGACAGGTGATCGCGGCTCTGACGCGCCATGGCCCCGATGCGATCCGCAAGACATTGGGCGAGCCGTTCCTCGAACTCCTGGCAAGTTCCGCCGACCGCCTCTACAGCCTGATCGACACTTACGGCATCGACTGCGACGCGCGCCGCAACGGCTGGCTCCAGCCTGCGCATACGCCGGGTCGTGCGAAGCGTTCAGCGGCATTGGCGGCGGAATGGGCGGCTGCGGGCGCGCCGGCGCGTGCGGTCGACTGCGCCGAGATGGCGGCGCGCATCGGCAGCGACAGCTATTTCGGCGGCTGGGAACATCGCGGCGGCGGGCACATCAACCCTTATGCGTTCACGGTGGGGCTGGCGCGCGCCGCAGCCGGCGAGGGCGTCCTGGTGTTCGAGCAGAGTCCCGCCCTCTCGCTGAAGCGCGACGGCGGCCGGTGGAGTGTGGAGACGCCCGGCGGCACGGTGCGCGCCGCGCGTGTGGCGCTTGCGACCGCCGCCCATACGGGTGATCTGTGGCCCGGCCTGCGCCGCACCGTCGTGCCGGTCACGTCCTATCAGGCGGCGACCGCGCCGCTCGGCGAACTGGCCCATTCGGTGCTGGCCGGCGACGAGGCTTTCTCCGACACCAGGCAGGATCTGCGCTACATGCGCAGGGATCGCGACGGCCGCATCGTTTCCGGCAGCGCGCTGGCGATCCAGACCGCCGCCCCGATGCGCCTGCCGCGCCTCATCAGCCGCAAGCTCGGCGCCTTCCACCCGAAATTGGGGGAACTGCCGATGGAACATTTCTGGGGCGGGCGGATCGCCATGACCGTCGATCGCGTGCCGCATCTGCACCGCACGCCGGACGGGCTCGCCGCCTGGATAGGCTGCAACGGGCGCGGGCTCGCGCTCGCCTGCGCCATGGCAGAGGTGCTTGCGGACGCGGTGTGCGATGTGCTGGACGAGAAGCTGGCGCTGCGCCCGACCCCGCTCAGCGCCGTGCCGTTCCACCCCTTCGTGAGCCGAACCGCCCGCATGATCCTGCCATGGATGCGCTGGCAGGACAGCCGCGAAATCTGACCTGAGAAACAGCGAGACCATTCATGCCGCGCGCCGCCGTCATCCAGCTCTTCCACGAAGCCAACGCCTTCACGCCGTCCAAGGCGACCTATGAGGGCTTCCTCTCGGCGCAATATTTCATCGGCGAGGATGTGCGGCGTGAGTTCGGCGGCACCAGCAACTGGCTGGGCGGCGTGACGGAGGCGCTGGACGCGGCCGGTTACGACATCGCCTATGGCCTCTGTACCGGGTGTCTGCCGGGCGGCACGTTGGACGGCGAAAGCTATCACCGGCTGGTGCGCGAAATCATTGCATCGCTCGAGGAAATCGTGGCCACCGGCCCGGTCGACGTGGTGGCCCTGCTGTTGCACGGCGCGCTGGTGGTGGAGGGAGTGGCGACGCCGGAGACGAAGCTTGCGAAGAAGGTGCGGGCAGTCGTCGGGCCGAAAGTGCCGATTGCGGTGCCGCTCGACTTCCACGCCAATGTGGAGCCTGAACTCCCTTTTGTCGTAAACGTGGTGATCGGCGGCAAGCTCTACCCGCACGCCGACACTCATGCGCGCGGCAAGAAGCTGATCGAGCTGACGCTTGCGCGCGAGCCGTGGAAGACGCGCCGCTTCCGCCTGCCGATGGCCGCACCCATGAGCGCGCAGACCAGCGACACCGCGCCGTTTTCCGAACTCGTCGCGCTTTCCAACGAAATCGAGCGGCGGCCGGGGCTCGCCGACGTCGTCGTGATGGGTGGCTTTCCCTATGTCGATTCCGACGAGATCGGCAGCTCGGTGCTGGTCACCGGCATCGATGAGGACGCCATGCGGCAAGCCTTCCTCGACATGGCGGAGGAGATCTGGCAGCGGCGCGATGCGATGCTGGCGCGCGCGCCCTCCTTCGAGGAAGCGGCCACGGAGATTTTCGCCAACGCGGCGAAGGGCAGGGTGGTGGTCGGCGATGCCGGCGACAACCCGGGCTCCGGTGGGGTCGCCAACGTCGCCGACATCTTCGCAGCACTTGCGGCACAAAGACTGCCTTTCGTCGCCGGCTTCATGGTCGATGGCGAGGCGGTGAAGGCCGCGCAGGCGATCGGTGTCGGAAACCGCGGCGTCGTGCCGATGGGTGCGATGAAGAACGGCCGGCCGTTTGCGCCCGAAGTGACGGTAGAGCGTGTGGGCATCGTGGAATATCGCAACGAGGGCCCGAACCTGCATGGTGAATTGCTGCAAGGCGGACTCGGCGCGGTGGTGCGCGTGGGCGACCGCGGCCAGATCGCCATCGTCACCGAGCGCATTCAGGCCTACGACACGCAGGCCTTCCGCAGCCAGGGCATCATGCTGGAGGACAAGGCGATCATCCATGTGAAGTCGAGCAACCATTTCCGCTCGGCCTTCACGCCGCTGGCGTCCAATGGCGTGTTTGTCGTGGATTCGGGCGGCTGGGCCTCCACGGATGCACGGCGCTTTCTCTTCACCAGGCGGGCGACACGTATCCTGCCGCTGGCACGACTGGACAAGGCGGAATGGGGCCGCCAGGTCGCAACGGAGTGCAGGACGGCCTTCGGCTAGGATCTAGGAAACCGGAACGCCGCCTTTTATCACCTGCCGATGATGCTCGGCGAAATTGACGAGCACGCCGGCGTCGAGCGGATTGGCGTCGAGGATGTTGAGATCGGCACGGTAGCCAGTCTTGACGAAGCCGACCTCGCCTTCGAGCCGGATCAGCTCGGCCGCGACCGAGGTCGCCGAACGCAGCATGCCGAGCGGCGAGACGACGTCCGCGCGCAGCCGGAACTCGTCGAGCTGCCGGTCCTGCATCGGCCCGATGAGGTCGGTGCCGTAAGCGATCGGGACACCGTTGCGTTGCGCAAGCTCGACGGCGCGGATGCCTGAATCGAGCACGGCATTGACCTTGTCGATGCGGTCGGTCGGAAAGCCGCTCTGCGCGCCGACATCGGCGATCGCGCGCAGCACCGAAAGCGTCGGCGTCAGGTACGCACCGTGCTGCTTCATCAGCGCCGCCGTTGCCTCGTCCAGCAGATTGCCGTGCTCGATGGAGCGGACGCCGTTGCGCACCGCGCGCGCCACCGAGCGCGCCGTGTAGGTATGCGAGACGACGTAGAGATCAGCCATCTCCGCCTCATCGACGATCGCCGCGATCTCGGCTTCGGAAAACTGGTCGGAGGTGATGCGGTCAGTGGGTGAGGAGATGCCGCCATTGGCCATGATCTTGATGTGATGCGCACCGCGCCTGATCTCGTCGCGGGCGGCCAGCCGAACCGCGTCCACGCCGTCGCAGCGGCGGCCCAGGCTGACGAGGGAATAGGCGCTGTCTTCGTTGTCGGTACCCATGCCGCGGTGGTCGCCATGCCCGCCC
Source organism: Chelativorans sp. AA-79 (assembly GCF_029457495.1). NCBI lineage: Bacteria > Pseudomonadati > Pseudomonadota > Alphaproteobacteria > Hyphomicrobiales > Phyllobacteriaceae > Chelativorans > Chelativorans sp. AA-79. The sequence goes on along the minus strand of NZ_CP120361.1, from coordinate 4,722,130 downwards.
GTGGGCGACAGGGCCTTGCCGCCGTAAAGCAGGCGAGGGCCCTGGAACAAGCCTTCCTCGACGGCGCGGGCGAGGCCGAAATCGGCGCCGCCGACATCGCGAACCGTGGTGAAGCCGCGCTTCAGCATCGACTTGAGAAGCCCGGCGGCTCGCGCCGCCACATAGATGGGCGACTGGCGCGGAAGTTCGCCGAGATTGGCGGTGTATGCGGTTGCGTGAACGTGGCAGTCGATGAGGCCGGGAATGACGAAGCCCCCGCGCACGTCGATGCGCACCGCATCAGCGGCGCCGACAACGGGGCTTTCTTCGATCCCGCGGATGAACCCGTCTTCCAGAACGAGATGCCGGTCGGCGAGGATGGAGCCGGTCTCGACCTCCACGACATTGGCGTTTTCCAGAATGGTGATCACGGCGCGTTCCCCGTCGGAAGACAAAAGAAAGGACCGGGCGCGCCGAGGCGCCCGGTCCTGGATCGGCGGCTTCTACTCGCCCGTCCAGCCGATGCGGTTGATGAAGATGTTCTCGTTGGCCAGCGGCGTGAACTCGATACCCTCGGCCGCGCCATAAATCACGGAGGCCTGATAAAGCGGGATCACGTAGTTCTTCGATGCGACGATCTCGCTCACCTTCCTGTAGAGATCGAGGCGCTTGTCGCTGTCGATGGTGGAACGGGCCGCATCGAGAGTCGCGTCCAGTTCTTCGTCCTTCACATTGGCCCAGCCGCTGGACGAATGAAGGATCGGATACATGATGCCGTCGGCGTCCTGGCAACCGCAGCTCCAGCGGCTGAAGGCGGTCTGCGGGATGCTCTCGGGACCGGACTGCATGCGCTGCATCCAGTTGCCCATGTCGGTCATCTCGATCTCGACGTTGAAGCCGACGTCGGCGAGCATCTGCTGGATCGCCTGCACGACGCGCTGGTCGTAGACCGGGGCCGTGAGGATGGAGAACGGCGCCTTCGCCGCATCGCCCAGCTCGGCGATGATCTCCTTTGCCTTCTCCGGATCGTAGCCGGGGGCTTCGATGCCTTCGACATAGCCGAAGGCTGCCGGCGAGACGAGCTGCGAGACAGGGGCTTCGAAACCGCCGAGAATGCCCTCAACGATGCCTTCCTTGTCGAGCGCATGGGCGATGGCAAGGCGCACCTGCTCATTGTCGAGCGGGGCCTTCTGCACGTTCATCGCGAAATAGGCGACACGCTCGGTGCGCGCCGAGAGAACCTTGCCCACGCCACTGCTTTCCACCTGCGCGGCGAGATCACTGTCGATGTTGGTGACGATATCGCTGACGCCCGACTGAAGGTTGGCGACACGGGTCGCCGCGTCCGGCACGGCACGGAAGGAAGCCTTTTCGAACACGCCCTTTTGGCCCCAGTAGTCGTCGTTGCGGGCGAGGATCACCTCGACGCCGCGGTTCCAGGTCTCGAACTTGTAGGGGCCGGAGCCGACCGGATTGGCGTTGAACTCGTCCTTGGAGACCGCCTCGACCACGTGCTTCGGCACGATCGACAGTTTGGTGAGCTGCGCAAACAGGACGGGGTAGGGGCCATCGGTGGTCAACACGATCGTCGTGTCGTCCTTGGCGACCGCATCGATGATGCTGTTGAACTGGCCGAGCTGCGGACTGGCAAATTCCGGATCCGTGATGCGCTTGACGCTGAACACGACGTCCTCGGCGGTCAGCTTCTCGCCGTCGTGGAAGGTCACGTCGTCGCGGATCTTGAACTCGATCTCGGTGTCGGAAAGGTACTTCCACTCCGTCGCGATCTGCGGCGCGATCTCGCCGGCGTCGTCGCGGGTAAGCAGATTGTCGAAAATGTTGCGATAAACGTTGAAGCTGTCGGGATTCCACTGGACATGCGGGTCGAGCGAGTTGGGCTCGCCGACAAAGTCGATGACGATCATATCCTTGGCGGCGGCCATCGTTGCCGGCACCGTCAAGGATGAGGCCGCAAGCAGGGCGGCCATCAGCAGCTTGTTGATACGCATAGGTTTGTTCCTTCCAACCCTTGATGTTCCCCATGTCCGCCAATTTGACGGGAGTGCCGGTCGTTCCCAAGCACGATGACCCATCAATCTAACATCTTAGATAAGAAGATTGATACGTCAGAGTGCGATCTTTGCACGCGTGAAAACCACGCGCAACAACATTCCGTTTCAACGCGACGAGGCGAACGGAGTGGCTTTTCGGTCCGCCTGCGGAACACGATCTGCTTGACGCGCCTTGATCTCCCGGCGAAGATGAAGGGGAGCAGTCATTGAGCGGGGCGGAAGAAACTGGTTCGATCTTTGTCGCAGTGGCGGGGTGTTACAATCGCCGCTATGTGATGTCAGATTGCGAATCTGAGAGGTTAGAAAAGAATGCTGGATCAGGACGCCTACAACTCGCCGATACCACCCCAGGGAAAGGGTGAAACGGCGGAGCGTGCGTTGCGCAGCGCGATTGTCCACTGCGTCCTGGCGCCCGGCGAAAGGCTTTCGGAGGCGGAGCTGGCGCGCGAGTTCGGGCTGGGCCGGGGGGCGGTGCGCGCGGCGCTGGCGCGGCTTCAGGCAAGTGGCTTCGTTTCCTCCACGGCACGGAGCGGCTGGCAGGTGACGTCCGTCTCGGCGGCCGAAATTCGTGAACTGAGCGCCGCGCGACGGCAGCTCGAGCCGCTTCTGTGCAGTGTCTCGCTGGACGATGCGGATCGTGCTCGCCTGCACAGCCTGGCGGAGATGCACATGGCGCTGGTGCAGAGGCAGGAACTCAGCGGCGACATGGTGCCGACGATCCGCAAATGTGAGCGCGACATACTGGAAACCTTGGCGGCTCGGCTCGGCATGCCCATCGTCGCAGGCTGGCTGACCGATCTCTGGGACCGGTCGATCCGCCTGGTCAACTTCTTCGAGGCGCGCGCGCCGGTGAAGCTGACGCTGGCCAACCGCTCGCGTTTCGTGGAGGCACTGATCGACGGCCGCAAGGCGGATGCGCTCAGCCATCTGGCTGCAGCCAACACGGCGCTCGAAACCTACCTGCTCGACCGATTCCTCGAATCCGAGGCCATGGTGGGCAACAAGCGCGCGGCGCGGCGCGCCGCCGAAAAGGGCAAACCGCTTCGCCGGCAGGCCGGCAAAAGCCCAATGGGAGTGAGGACCGAACGATGACGATGAAGCTTTCTCGTATCGCCGCCCTGGCGCTGGGTCTGGCGCTGGCCGGATCCCCGCTTGCCTTGGATACGGCATCCGCCAAGGACATGCTGGTCGTGGATCTCGTCAACGAACCATCCTCCCTGGATCCGCACAAGCAGTGGAACCCGGACAGCTACTACGTCTACCGCAACATCTTCGACAACCTCGTGACCCGTGACGACGACGGCCGGATCGTGCCGCAGATCGCGACCGAATGGACCAACACGTCGGACTCGGAATTCGTCTTCAAGATTCGCGACGACGTGACCTTCCATGACGGCGAGAAGCTGACGGCGGAGGATGTCGCCTTCAGCATCACCCGTATCATCGACCCCGCTTTCGGCAGCCCGCAGCTCGGCCAGTTCAACAAGATCGTCTCGGCCGAGGCGACCGGCGAGTACGAGGTGACGCTGAAGACCGACGGCGCCTATCCGGTGCTGCTGGCGCAGCTCGTCAAGCTCTCCATCGTGCCCAAGCACGTGGTGGAGGAGGTGGGCGACGACGCCTTCAATGCCAGCCCGGTCGGCTCCGGCCCCTACAAGTTTGCGGGCTGGCAGCGCGGCGTCTCGGTGCGGCTGGATCGCAACGACGCCTATTGGGGCGAAAAGGGCCCGTTCGCCTCGGCCGAGTTCCGCGCCGTGCCGGATGCGGCAACGCGCGTGGCGAACCTTCAGGCGGGCGAGACCGACCTTGCCGTGACGATCGATTCCGATCTTGCCGCCCAGCTCGAAGGGTCCGGCAATGCCAAGGCGCTGTCCGTGTTGACCGAGCGTATCGGCTATCTCAAGCTCAACCCGAAGCGCGCGCCGCTGGACGACAAGCGCGTGCGGCAGGCCATCGCGCAGGCGATCGACAAGGAAGGCATCGTCGAAGGCATTCTGGGCGGCTACGACGAGCCCCTTTCGCAGATGGCAACCCCGTCGCACTTCGGCCATGTCGATGGGATCGAGACCTATCCCTACGATCCGGAGGCGGCGAAAGCGCTGATCGAGGAAGCGGGCGCCAAAGGCCAGACGGTGTCGTTTGCAACTTCGCCGACATTCGACCAGCGCATCGTGCAGGCCTTGGCGCAGATGATCAGCGATACCGGCCTCGTCGCCGAGATCGAGCTGACCGACATGGCGACCTATCTCCAGCGTGTGCAGAGCGCGCCGACCGAACAGCCCTATCTCGCCTTCGGCCGCTGGTCCTGCGCGTGCCAGGACGTGGATGGCGTGCTGCATTCGCTCCTTCATTCGACGAGCTCGTGGTCGTCGCTGTCGGATGAACGCATCGACGGCCTGCTGGACGAAGCGCGCAGCACGCTGGACGAGGACGCGCGCCTTGCCGCCTACAGGGAAGTCAGCACGTTCGTGGCCGAAGAGGTTCCGCTGGTGCCGATCTATCAGGCCGCGATCATCTACGGCGCGGCCAAGGGGCTCGAATGGCAGCCGACCGCCAATGAGAGCATGTTCCTGAACCGCATGAGCTGGTCCGACTGACCGCACCCGACCGGCGCCCGGCTCGGCCGATTGCCGTGCCGGGTTGCAACCCGAGAGGCAGCCCTTGTCGGCGTTCTTCCTGAAGAGAATCGTGCAGGCGCTGATCGCCGTGATCGGCGTGATCACGCTCATCTTCTTCCTGCAACGGCTGACCGGCGACCCGGTGCTGCTGCTCGTGCCGCAGAACGCGACGCAGGCCGACATCGCGGCGATGCGCGAGACGCTCGGCTTCAATCGGCCGCTGGCGATGCAGTATCTCGACTACGTGGCCGGGCTCCTGACCTTCGATTTCGGCCGCTCCTACGTCCAGAACATTCCGGTCTGGGACCTGATCGCGAGCCGGTTGCCTTACACGCTGATGCTGGCGGGCGGGGCGCTTGTGGTCGCCTTCGGCATCGGCATTCCACTGGGCGTGCTGATGGCGGTGCGGCGCGGCAAGCCGGAATCGAAGCTGATGATGGGTTTCGTGCTGGCCGGTCAGTCCATGCCGACCTTCTGGAGCGCGATCCTGATGATCATGGTGTTCGCGGTCTGGCTCGGCTGGCTGCCTCCGTCGGGCGCGCGCACCAATGCCAGCCTCATCATGCCGTCCATCGCGCTGGGGCTTCTGTCGATGGCGACATTCGCCCGTGTGGCGCGCACGGCCGTTCTGGACGAGCTCGAGAAGGACTATGTGCGTACCGGCCACGCCAAGGGCTTGCCGATGCGTCTCATCGTGATGCGCCACCTCCTGCGCAACGCAGCCATACCGGTGGTGACCGTGGCAGCCCTGGAGATCGCCAATCTGCTGGCGGGGGCGGTGATCGTGGAAACCGTGTTTGCCTGGCCGGGGCTGGGCCAGCTCACCGTGCAGGCGATCAACGCGCGCGACTTCATGGTGGTGCAGGGCGTGGTGCTGCTCGGCGCGGTGACGGCGATCACGCTCAACCTGATCGCCGACCTGCTCTACAGCCTCATCGATCCACGCATCCGCATGGAGGCGAGCGCATGAGCGCGGAAGCGATCACGCCCGCGCGCGCGTCCGCGCGCAGGCCGATACCATGGGCGGTGGTGCCCTTCGGCCTCATCCTTTTCGGCCTGGTGCTGATGGCGGTGCTCGCGCCGCTGCTCGCGCCCATGGATCCCAACACGCAGAACCTGCTCGCCCGCCTCAAGCAACCGGGTTTCGAGTCGCGCGGGGCCGTCTATCTGCTGGGCTCCGACGAGCTTGGCCGCGACGTTCTGAGCCGTGTCATCTATGGCGCGCGCATCTCGCTGATGGTCGCCTTCGCCTCGGTCATCCTGTCCGGCGTGTTCGGGTCGATCCTGGGCATGGTCGCGGCCTTCTATCGCGGCTGGGTCGAGACGGTCATCATGCGGCTGGTGGACATCGTGCTGTCGGTGCCGGCGATCCTGCTCGCCATCATCACCGTCGCGGTGCTCGGCCCCAGCCTCTACAACGTCGTCATCGTGCTGGCCCTGACGCGCTGGCCGCGCTATGCACGCGTCGCCTACGGACAGACGCTGTCGGTCGCCAACATGCCTTATGTTCGGCTCTCGCGCTTCATGGGGGCGGGATGGTTACGCCTGTTGTGGCGGCACATCCTGCCCAACATCGCCGGTGCGCTGATCGTCGTCGCCACGCTTGAATTCGGGCTGATGGTGCTGTTCGAGGCGGGCCTTTCCTTCCTCGGCCTCGGCGTGCAGCCGCCTACGGCGAGCTGGGGCGCGATGCTTTCCACAGGGCGCAATTATGTCGGCACCGCGTGGTGGATCGCGACCTTTCCCGGTTTCGCGCTCTTCCTCCTCGTCCTCTCGATCAATCTCATCGGCGATCATGTCCGCGATCGCCTCGACCCGCGTTCACGATAGGATTTCCATGCAGTTCGCACACGAGTTCAGGGGAAAGAAGGTTATCGTCACCGGCGCCTGTGGCATCATCGGTGGCTGGATCGCCGACGGGTTTTACGAGGCGGGCGCGACGCTGTGCCTGACCGACCGGGATCAGGCGAAGCTTGACGCAATGCTGGCGGAGCGAGGCGGGGGAGGGCACCTCGCGATTGCCGCAGACCTGCGCAATGCCGCCTCCATGAAGGCATTCGCCGACAAGGTCGCGGCCGAATGGGGCGCGCCGGACGTCGTGGTCAACAATGCCGGCATCTACCCTTCCGCCTTCCTGCTCGACATGCAGGTGGACGACTGGGACGCCGTGTTCGATGTCAACCTGCGCGCGCCCTTCGTGCTGTCGCAGCTTTTCGCAAAACGGATGATCGCGGCGGGGCAGGGCGGCTCCATCGTCAACATCTCGTCGGGCGCCTCGCGCAAGATGCGCACAACCGTCGTGCCCTACTGCACCTCCAAGACCGCGCTCGACCGGCTGACCAAGGGTTTCGCCCTGGAACTGGCCGAATACGGCATTCGCGTTAACGCGGTGGAGCCGGGTTTCATGGCCGGCAGCGCCGTCAGTCCTCTTCCCGACGAGCACGTCAGCGCCGCCATCGCGTCAATTCCGCTCGGCCGACCGTCCTCGCCGAAGGATGTTGTCGGCGCCGTCCTCTACCTCTGCTCGGATGCGGGCGCCTATGTCACCGGAGCGACACTGACGGTGGACGGCGGCAATTCCATCGGCACGAAAGCTGTCTATCAGGCCAAGAAAAAGGCGCTCTGAAAGGAAAGCCATGACCGATCGCCTCACCATCAAATCGCCATGGCCGGATTATCAATGGCCGGATGGCAAACAGTCGGCGGCGCTGCTGTCAGTGGACGTGGATGCGGATTCGCCCTTCCTCTGGTCGCTCGGCAACGACGCGCCGCAGCGCATCGCCACCCATGAAATCCGCCGTTTCGGCCCGCGCACCGGCCTCTACCGCCTGCTCGACCTTTTCGCCCGCTATCGCTTCAAGGGCAGCTTCTACGTGCCCGGCTATGTAGCCGAGGCCAACCCGGAGATCCTGCCGGCGATCCTCGAAGGCGGGCACGAGATCGGCCTGCACGGCTATTTCCACGAGATCGTCTCGGAGGCGTCGGATGCCGAGTTCACCGGCGCGCTGGAGGCGAGTTTCGAACTGTTCGTGAAGCAGACCGGGCAGGAGCCCGTGGGCTTCCGCTCGCCCGCCTGGGAGCTGACGCCGCATATGCTGCGCGAGATCAAGCGTCTTGGCCTCGCCTACGATTCGTCGCTGTCGGGCTTCGACCACCCTTATGAGGTGGACGGCGTGACCGAATTGCCCGTGCAGTGGATGGTGGACGACGCCATCGTCTTCAAGTTCGAGGGCGGCGGCCGGGACAAGTGGCCCTACCAATCCGGCCGCGGCGTGATCGACGACTGGCTGCGCGAATGGCAAGCACTGCATCGCTATGGTGGCCTGTTCACGCTCACGGTCCATGACTGGATTTCCGGCCGCGCCCAGCGCATCGCCCTGCTCGAAGAGCTGTTCGACGCCATCGAGGCTGAAAAACGCGCATGGGTGGCGACTGCGCAGGAAATCGCCGCCTATCATGCCGGCTCCGCCAACAAGGGACGCTTCGCCGTGGACGCGGCGGTCCCGCAAGCCATCGGTCCCCGCAGGTTCGGACGGTCGCATGGGTGAGCACTGGGTGGTGCGCAAGGGCGAGGTGCGCAGCGACAAGGGCCTCGTGGCTTGCCAGAACTGGCCGGCGGCGGAAGCAGGCGCTGCAGTGCTGTCGCGCGGCGGCAACGCGATGGATGCGGCCGTCACGACCGCGCTGACGCTGAGCGTGGTGGAGCCGTGGCTGTCGGGAATCGGCGGCGGCGGCTTCCTGCTCCGCGCCGACGGCGGGAGCGGTAAGGTCGACACGCTGGACTTCAACGTCAATTCCTCGCGCAATATTGATCCCGCCGATTACCCGCTGGTGGAAGGACGCGACGGCAACTGGTTCAATTGGCCGTCCGTGCGGGACGACCGAAACCTGATCGGCTTTCATTCGATTTGCGTGCCGGGCGCGGTCGCGGGCCTGGCGCAGGCGCTGGAACGCTTCGGCACGATCAGCTTCGCCGAAGCCCTGCAGCCGGCCATCGAACACGCCAAGCGCGGTCTCACGGTGGACTGGTTCACTGTGCTTTGTCTGGCGATCGACGCGGAGGGGCTGGGCCGCTTTCCCGCGTCCGCCGAGCTGTTTCTGCAGAACGGGCGTGCGCCGCGCGTGCCGGAGAACGGCAAGAGCCGAACGATCCCCATGCCGCGAAAGGCGGCGATGCTGGAGCGGCTGGCGAAGGCGGGGTGGCGCGATTTCTACGAAGGGGAGGTGGCCGCCTCCATCATCGCCGATCTCAATGCCGGCGGGTCGCCCATCGACGCAGGCGAATTGCGCGACTACCGGCCGCTATGGCGCGAAGCGATCGCCGTCCCCTTCCACGACGTCACCGTGCATGCCATGGCCGGGCTTTCCGGCGGTCCGACGCTGGCCGCCGCAGTCAAGGAACTGGCGACCACCCTGCCGGAAGCCGAACCCTTGTCGGGGCGCGCGGCGCTGGCCTTCGCCCGCGCCATTCGCCGCGCGAGCGAGCATCGCCTGCGCGCGCTTGGTCATGCCAGCGGCGAAAGCTGCACGACGCATCTGAGCGTCGTGGATCGCAACGGCACGATGGTGTCGCTGACGAACACGCTGCTCTCACGCTTCGGCTCAAAGGTCGTGCTGCCGTCAACCGACATGATCATGAACAACGGCATGATGTGGTTCGACCCGCGCCCGGGCCAGCCCAATTCCATCGCGCCGGGCGTGCGCCCGCTGGCCAACATGTGCCCGCTGATCGCCACCGAGGCCGGCAAACCGAAGCTGGCGCTCGGGGCGGCTGGTGGGCGCCAGATCATGCCGGCCGTGACGCAGATACTCTCCTACATCGTCGCATATGGCATGTCGCTGGAAGAGGCTTTCCATGCGCCGCGGCTGGATGCCAGCGGCGTACGCCTGCAGGTCAACCGCAAAGCGAAACCCGACGTGGCCGCGAGGGTTGGCGACGAGTTCCCGGTCGATATCGTGGAGGACACGCTCTACCCGGTGAACTTCGCCATCCCTTCCGCGGTGCTGCGCGACGGCGCAGAAAATGTCGGCATGGCGCATCCGCATCATCCGTGGGCGGCGGTCGGGCTGGAGCGCGCGCCATGAGCCCGGTGCTGACGGTCGAGGACCTGAAGGTGTCCATCGGCGGCAACCCGGTGGTGGACGGCGTCAGCTTCGAGGTCAACCCGGGTGAAATCCTGTCGGTCGTCGGCGAATCCGGCTGCGGCAAGTCCATGACGGCCTTCGCCGTCATGGGCCTCTTGCCCAAGGCCGCGAAGCTTGCGGGCGGGCGCGTGATGTTCGGGGGCACCGACCTCGCCACCGTTTCGGAAAAGCACCGGCGCACGATGCGCGGCGACGATCTCGCCATGATCTTCCAGGAGCCTGTCGCCTCGCTCAATCCGCTGATGCCCGTCGGCCGCCAGATCGCGGAAAACCTCGTCGTGCACGGCAAGTCGAAAGGGCGCGACCCCCGGAAGGCGGCCATTGCCATGCTGGAGGAAGTGGCCATTCCGGAGCCGGAAATCCGAGCGCGACAATATCCCTTCGAGCTTTCCGGCGGCATGTGCCAGCGGGTCATGATCGCCATGGCGCTGATCTGCCAGCCGAAGCTTTTGATCGCCGACGAGCCGACGACGGCGCTGGACGTTACTATCCAGGCTCAGATTCTCGAACTCTTGAAGCGCCTGCGCAACGAAACCGGCACGTCGATCCTGCTGATCACCCACGACATGGGTGTCGTGGCGGACATGGCCGACCGGGTGGCCGTGATGTATGCGGGCCGCGTCATCGAGCAGGCGCCGGTCGATGCGATCTTTGCGCGGCAGGAGCATCCGTACACGCGGCTGCTATTGTCCACGATCCCGCGCCTCGACGGACAGCCGAAAACGGTTCTGCCGAGCATCGAGGGCATGGTGCCGGATATCGGACAGTGGCCGGTCGGCTGCCGCTTCAATCCGCGCTGCCCGCTGGCCGACCAGCCTTGTATCGATAAACAGCCGCCGCTGGCGCCGCGCAGCGACACGGGGCTCGCCGCCTGCTGGCACAGCGGGAAGGTGGAGGCGATGCTGTGAGCGCCCCGCTGCTGTCAGTTCGGGACCTGAAGGTTCATTTCCCGATCCGGGGCGGCCTCCTGGGCAAGCCCGTCGGCTGGGTCAAGGCTGTCGATGGCGTCAGCCTCGACATCGCGCGCGGCGAGAGCGTGGCGCTGGTGGGCGAATCCGGCTGCGGCAAGTCCACGCTGGGCGCGGCCATCCTGGGCATGCAGAAACCGACGAGCGGCTCGATCCGCTTCGAGGATCGCGAGATCGTGCAAGGCGACGCGGCAACACGGCACGCGTTGTCGCGCGAATTGCAGATCGTGTTTCAGGACCCGGTTTCCGCGCTCAACCCGAAACTCACCATCGGCGAGAGCATTGCCGAGCCGCTCGCGATCCACGGCGTGGGGACGCGCAAGGAGCGGCGCCAGCGCGTTGCCGAGCTGCTTGGCCTCGTCGGCCTTCACCCGCAGCACGCCGAGCGCAAGCCCAATGCCTTTTCCGGCGGCCAGCGCCAGCGCATCGTGATCGCCCGCGCGCTGGCGTTGAACCCGCAGCTGCTGATCCTGGACGAGCCGGTCTCCGCACTCGACGTATCGATCCGCTCGCAAATCCTCAACCTGCTCTTGGACCTCCAACAGCGGCTCGGGCTCAGCTATCTGTTCATCAGCCACGACCTGTCGGTGGTGCGCCACTTTGCCGATCGCGTAGCGGTGATGTATCTCGGCCATCTGGTCGAAACGGGGCGAACCGAGGACGTGTTCGCAAAACCGGTGCACCCTTACACCGAGGCATTGCTTTCCGCCGTGCCGCTGCCCGATCCGGTGGCGCAGCGCAGCCGCACCCGCATCGTTCTGACAGGCGATTTGCCGAGCCCGGCCAACCCGCCCAAAGGCTGCAAGTTCGTCACCCGCTGCCCTCTCGCCGAAGACGTATGCCGCCAGACACATCCGCCTCTGGTGGGGGCGGAAGGCTGGCACGCCGCGTGCCACGTGCGCGCACCCGCAACGGCTGCCATTCCAGGATGACCATGAAGACCGGTATTTCGCGCCGCCTCGTCAACGCACCCGATGCACCCCAGACACTCCATCGCCGCTATACCAACGCGCTGGAAGTGAGCGGAGAAGGCCGCACGCTTTACATCAGCGGGCAGATTCCAACCGATCCAGACGGCGCCGCGCCCGAGGATTTCGAAGCGCAGGCCAGGCTCGCATGGGGCAACGTCGAAAAGCAGCTCAAGGCAGCCGGCATGACGCTGGACGATCTCGTCAAGGTTACGGTTTTCCTCGCCAGCCATGATCTGCGCGAGATCAACGCAAAGGTGCGCTGGGAGGTGATGGGCGATCGCATGGTGGCGCTTTCCACGGTGATCGCTGGTCCCTACGATCCCGCATGGAAGATCGAAATCGAGGCAATTGCCGTGGCGTGTTCAGAACCCCGTTCCTAGCACCTTGCATGGCTATGCTGGATGGATTGGTGAAAGGGGCAGCAAAAGGGATGGTGCGGAAAGCACGTTGACCAACTGCGTCCGGGCAAGCATGGCATCGGCCTGCACAAGAGGCTACATTGGAGCCGTTTGCCGCCTGTCCGGTTCTGGACGAAAAACTGAGTAAGCCGCTGTTCGGCTGACGTGAAGAGTTTCGGGCGCCGGCAGGCGTACGAAAGTCCCCGAGGAAGGAACCCGCGGGCCACCGTCGACGGCTATGGAGATTTCGATCTGCGGCTGATGTCGGCGATCGCGTAGCCGTCATCGGCAAGCGCCGGGATGGATGTGGACAGGCCGCTTCGTTGCGTTTCCGCGCGATGGTGTCGGCCCGGTGCTGCTCCGGACACCCCCCTGGCGGTGCGGCGACGCTCAGCAGTTCGCGCGCCAGCGCGAGGCTGGCCTTGCGGGCGGAGCCGGCGAGCAGGCCGTAGTGCCGGATGCGATGGAAGCCGTGCGGCAGGACATGCAGCAGGAAGCGGCGGATGAACTCGTCGGTGGCGAGCGTCATCACTTGCCGCCGGTCGGCGCCGTCGCGGCGGTAGTCCTTGTAGCGGAAGGTGACGCCGCTCGCGTCGAAGGCGATCAGGCGGCTGCTCGAGATCGCGACCCGATGTGTGTAGCGCGACAGATAAAGCCAGCACCGCTTCCGGCCCGGCAAACGGTGCCTTGGCGTAGACCACCCAGCGCTTCTTCCTGACGGGCGACAGGTGGCGCAGGAATGCCCGGCGTTCGGCCAGATGCGCCATTGATCCGAAGAAGGCGAGCCGCCCCGCATCGTGCAGCGCGAGCAGCCGGGTGAGGAACAGGCGGCGGAACAGCTTGCCGAGCACGCGCACCGGAAGCAGGAAAGCCGGCCGCGAAGATATCCAGCGGCTTCCGTCGGGGGTGATGCCGCCGCCCGGCACGATCATGTGCACGTGCGGATGGTGCGTCATCGCCGAGCCCCAGGTGTGAAGCACGGCGGTGATACCAAACCTGGCTCCGAGGTGCCTGGGATCGGCGGCGATCGTCAGCATCGTCTGCGACGCCGCCTTGAACAGCAGGTCGTAGACGAGCGCCTTGTGTGGAAGGCAATGTCGGCGACCTCGATCGAGGCGCGCACGGCTCAGCCGTCGGGCGAGTTCTCTCCCGGCTTGAACAGGCCGAGCTTGTCGAACTGGCTCGTTACCGTGCGCACCGTCCGGGTCGCGACCTTGGCGTAGAAGGCGGTGCTGTTCAGCTTGGCGTGCCCGAGCAGGACCTGGATGATCCGGATATCGGTGCCGTCCTCCAGCAGGTGGGTCGCGAAGCTGTGGCGCAGCGTGTGCGGCCCGACCCGTTTGGCGATGTCGGCGGCCTGCGCCGCCTCGACGACGATCCGATGGAGCTGCCGCGTGCTGATCGGCTTCATCGGATGCTGACCAGGGAACAGCCAGCCGTCGCGGTGCATCACGCCTTGCTGAGCCTAGCCTTCCGCGCTTTGATAACAACCAACCGCAAGCCTCCGTACTTATCGCAGGAGCTTGATACGCTCTTGTTGGGTAAGAGCCGCAGGTACGTTCTTGGCAACAAGAGCTGCGGCGATTTCGATTATCGCTTTCCGCGCATCAGCATCCTTGGAGAGTGCTTGGGCGTCCGAACTCAGTGCCGCCGCGACGAGTTCGACCAGCGCATCGCCCGTCCCTTCGCGATACCAGTGATCGGACCGGGTCTTTGCCTTCAACATCGCAGCAATCCAGCGAAGGCCATCGAGACGAAGTGGAGCCCCAAACTCCGTCGTAAGGAAGTAGGAGAAGCGCGTGACGCACTCCTCGTCACGGGTCAGATGAGTTGATGCCCACCGCTCGTAAACTTCCTTCATCCGGCCGGCGGCGCCCGGCGCAAGCCGCGCAAGCGCCTCTCGTTTCCGAATCCGATCAGATCGCAGATTAGCCGCTCGCCGTAGAACCACAGACCCGTTTTGTGCCCTTATTCTGTTGAAAAACTCCCGCTTGCAGCCGCTCTGAAGTCCTGATTCAGTCGTTCTGAAGCAGGCGGAGACGAGCTGATGATGGGTGAGCGGATCACCTGTGCGGTCGATTGACCGGTTTGTCGATCTGAGTGGCCTCCGCGAGCACCTGAAGCCCTATTACAGCGACACCGGGCGGCCCTCGATCGACCCCGAGCTGATGATCCGGATGCTGATCATCGGCTATTGCATGGGCATCCGCTCCGAGCGGCGGCTGTGCGAGGAGGTGCATCTGAACCTCGCCTTCGCTGGTTCTGCCGGCTCAGTCTAGGAGGGGTGGTGCCTGATCACTCGACCTTCTCGAAGAACCGGCACGGTCGCTTCCGCGACAGTGACCTGCTGCGGCGACTGTTCGAGATGACCGTCGAGCGCTGCATGGCCGAAGGACTGGTGAGAGGTGAAGGCTTTGCGGTCGACGCCAGCCTCATCCGCGCCGATGTCCATCGCCAGCGATCAGTGCCTGGCGAGGAAGGTCTGCCGTCAGAAGCGGTCGGACACGCCGTGCGGGAGTATCTCGATGTGCTGGACGACGCTGCCTACGGCGGTTCGACGCCGGTCACGCCCAAGCTGATCAACCTCACCGACCCTGCGTCGCGCTGGACCGCGGCAACTCGCGAGGCAGCCTTCTACTCCTACAGCACCAACTACCTGATGGACCTCGATCATGCGGTGATTGTCGACGTCGAAGCGACGACCTCGGTCCGCCAAGCTGAAGTGACCGCTCAGCGCAGAATGATCGAGCGCACGCAGGAGCTCGGTCTCTGGCCCGAACGGCTTGTAGCCGACGCTGCCTACGGCTCGGCAGCCAATCTGGCCTGGTTGGTCGAGCACAAGAGCATCGAGCCGCACATCCCGTGTTCGACAAGTCCGCCCGCAACGACGGCACGTTCGAACGCGCCGACTTCATCTATGAGCATGAAGACGACAGCTACATCTGCCCGGTGGCAATCGCCTGCGGCGATCTCGGCTACACCTGCCGTGAGCCTCCCATCATCTTGCGACTTACCGTTTCGATGTGGTCGCGCATCGCCCGCTCCGCCACTGTGCTGTCGCGGTCAAGGATCGCCTCGACGATGGCGTCGTGTTCCTTGAAGCTATGATGGTCAGGAGATGGCCGGGTCGAGCCGTCGCGGCGGCGCCCCCATGCGACTGTGCGCCGTACATTGTTCAGATTGTCGAATGTCATCACCAGCACCTTGTTCTGGGTGGCATTGGCGATGACGCTGTGGAAGCGGTTGTCCCAGTTCTCGTAACGCCGCCAGGTGTCGGCCTCGCGCCCCCGTTTCGCGCAGAGCTGCAGCTCCGCCAGATCGGATGCCGATGCGTTCAGCGCGGCTTCGGCTGCGAGCATCGGCTCGATCAGAAGGCGCGCTCGCAACACCTCGGCCGGGCTCGCATAGTTGGCTGTGTTCGATACGTCGGTCGGATTGTCCGCCGGCTTCTTGCCTAGGAACGTCCCCTTGCCGACATGTCGCCAGATGCGCCCTTCCGACTCGGCGATCGCCAGCGCCTTGCGTAAGGCTCCGCGCGAGACGCCAAGGATCTCGCAGAGCTCCCGCTCGGCCGGCAGGCGTCCCTCCTCCCCCGGTTCCAGCTGGGCCAGGAATGCCTGCAGCTGAGTGAAGGCGGCCCTCGCCTCGTCACGAACCAATATGTCAGCCAATTTGGCCTGGAAGGGGTCTGGTGCCGTCATGCGCGATCGCTCCGTGGGTCGTCTGTTTCGGCTCCATATCATATTTTTCAAGCAAGACAGGAGGAGACAAGACTGCCATCCTCAAAAGTGTTTCCGATATCGAAATGAACCACTTGCCAAAATTGATAAATTGGTTAGGATTGGTTTCACAAAACTCAAGCGAGACCCGCATATGAGCGCACAGGCAGCCCACCAAGAGCATTCGAAGTCCGAGTTCGCGGTGGCACCTCCGCCGCTCACAACCATCCCCGTGGAAGGCAGCGCCAAGCTCTTTCCGGTCCGGCGCATCTATTGCGTCGGCCGCAACTATGCAGCGCACGCCGTCGAGATGGGACACGACCCATCGAAGGAGCCGCCCTTCTTCTTTCAGAAGAACCCTGATAACATCCTCCTCGCCGGCACCGACTTTCCCTATCCGACCAAGTCGAGCGACCTGCATTTCGAGGCCGAGCTGGTGATTGCGCTTGGCAAAGGCGGAGCCGAGATCCCACAGGCCGAGGCACTTGACCACGTGTTCGGCTACGCCGTCGGGCTCGACATGACCCGCCGTGACCTGCAGGGGGAGGCAAAGGATCTGCGCCGCCCCTGGGAGGTCGGCAAGGCCTTCGAAGCCTCCGCGCCCTGCAGCAACATCGTGCCTGCAGCCGTGATCGGCCATCCGACAAGCGGTGCGATCTGGCTGGATGTCGACAGCGAGCGGCGCCAGACCGGCGATCTCAACCAACTGATCTGGAAGACGCCGGAAATCATCGCCTACCTGTCGGGACTGTTCACCTTGGCTCCGGGAGACCTGATCTTTTCCGGAACGCCAGCGGGCGTCGGCGCGGTCGAGCGCGGCCAGACCATGCATGTACACGTCGACGGCGTCGGCGACCTTAAGGTGCGCGTCGTCTGATCCCGCCGGGCCCGTAACAATCAACAGCAAGGAGCAGTCATGATCGTCGGCATCGACCACATCGAAATCATCGTCCGGGACGTCAAGGAGTATGTTGAGTTCTATCAGAAACTGGGCTTCAAGCTCTTGAAGTGGACCGAGCACCACGGTGGCTCGGCGGAGTTGCAGCTACCCGGCGACAACCAGCCGATCTTCGAGATCCATCAGCTGCTGGCCGAGGAAAATCCCGGCATCAATCACATATCGTTCAAGGTGCGCGACATAGACGAGACGCACAAGCAGCTCAAGGACGCCGGCATCTCCTTCTACAAGGACGTGCATGCCTCGCCGACGACGGGCCGCAAGAACGCGCTGCTGCGCGATCCCGACGGCTGGCGTTTGCAGCTCTCCGACGAGAAGCGCGGCGAGGGGCACGTCATCCAGAGGTAGCCAGGGAGCAAGGAGCGTAGGCTGATGTCGAACGTGGAGATCGACGTCCGGGGACTTGAGACCCAGTTCTGCACGCATGCCGGCGAGGTGACGTCTCTGTGGGGCATGGACATCCGCGTCAACCAAGGCGAGACCCGGCTCCGGCAGGAGTCACGGCGCAGTCCATCATGCGGCTCCTGCCCGCCAGCGAAAATATCGTCGCGGACATAATGAGAAATCCGCAAGTAGAGGGATGTGCTTAATCAAACCTACCCTGCGCCCGCCGGCGCTTGGTCAAATATAATAAAAGCGATTTGCGAGCGTTGTCTCGGATTTTTGTACGAGCGCTCGCGCGGGGATCAGTGCAAAAACGAGGAGAACCGACAGTGGGGTACAAATCGATAATTCAGAACAGGCTGGAAAGCCTGAAAGAGGTTTTCAGAACCTCGTCCTCGGCAAGGGTTGAGGAAATCAGGACAAACGGACCTTCGGTCGGGTCGGGTCGCCGACGTATGCTGTGGAACTCCACCACGCGGGTCGGCGCTGGCTTGATCCTTGGAGCGGGCTTCTCTGCCCTCGCGCTTGCAAGTCCTGCATCCGCGCAGGACGCGCAGCCGAAGATGGGCGGTACGGCCGTCTTCGTTCTCGAGGAGGATCCCAACTATCTGACCCGCAACCTGACCACGCAAAGCGAAACCGGCACAATCGGCTGCATTCTATACCAGGGCCTGATGGGTATCGACACCGGCGGCGTGCCATACCCGCTTCTGGCGAAATCGGTTGATATCAGCGACGACAAGCTGACTTATAAGTTCGTTCTCAACGACGCGCGCTGGCAGGACGGCAAGCCCGTGACCGCGAAGGACGTCAAGTACACCTATGAAGAGATCAGCGGCAAGCATAGCCCAACCTTCATGCGTACGATGACCGCGATCGACAAGATCGAGGCCGTCTCCGAGAAGGAAGTGGCGATCACGCTGAAGAAGCCATATGGCCCATTCCTGATCGCGCTGACCTGTCAGCAAGGTGCGGCAATCCTGCCCGAGCATGTCTACGCTGGAACCGATCCCACGACCAATAAGGCCTCGAACGCCGAGCCGGTGGCGAGCGGCCCGTTCCTGCTGAAGGAATGGGTGCGGGGAAGCCATTTGAGGCTGGTCAAGAACCCCGACTACTGGGAGGAGGGCAAGCCTTATCTCGACGAGGTGATCGCCCAGATCGTGCCCTCCGGTGCAGGGCGCACCCAGGCTCTGCTATCGGGTCAGATCGATCGAATTCCGTGGTTTGCCTTGCAGATCTCCGACTACCCGCTGATCGAGCGCAATCCGCAGTTGCAACTCCTGCCGGCCCGCAAGCCGCCAGCCATGAACTTCGTTTCGCTCAACACCACCAAGGAACCGTTTGGTGACAAGCGTGTGCGCCAGGCGCTGATGTTTGCGACGGACCGGGACTTTCTCCTGAAATCCGCCTTCAACGGCCAGGGGGAGGTAAGCACGTCGCCTTTCGCGAACGGCTTTCCCTGGGCAATCGACCCTGAAGTGGATCTGACGAAGATGTACCCCTACGATCCGGCGCGCGCCACGGCGCTTCTGGACGAGGCCGGGATTCAACGGGACGCGTCGGGCAAGCGTTTCTCCATGACCTTCATCATAGAGCCGGGAGAAGAAGGCGGAAGCCAGCTCGCCGCTGCGCTCAAGAATATGTGGGAGCAGATCGGCGTCGAACTGATTATCGAGACCGTACAGCCTCCCCAGTCGACCGAGCGCATTGCAAAAGGCGAGGCCAACATGGCGTATCATGGCTACAGCAGCGGCGGCGATCCGGCGATCGGCTGGTCCGGCCAATTCGTTTCGTCGATGATCGGATTGAACCGCGGCAACGCCGCGCGCTACTCTAATCCGGAGATCGACGAACTCTTCGCTCTCGCCCAGGGCGAAACCGATCTCGATGCCCGGGGGGCCTACTACAAGAAGGCGCAGAAGATCATCGGTGAGGATTTGCCGATCCTGACCCTCCACAACCCGGTTGACAAGGAAGCCCAGGGAACTTGGCTCAAGGGCATGGACAACGAGTACATGTTCCCGACCTGGCGCGACGCTTGGGTCGACAAGTAGAGCGGTTCACCGGACGCTCGCCTGCGGCCCGGCTGATACGGGAGTGGGCGCGGAGACTTCCGCCCACTCCGCTCAAGAAGGCGGGACCATCCACGCGGCGTCCTCTTCAGTACGCGTGGGGCATGGCGGTCAGCGCGACGAGCAACAGAGAGACTGAGACGTGCGATCATTCATCATCGTGAGACTTCTCACGTCCATTCCGGTCATTCTGGTCATTCTTCTGGTAAGTTTCGTGCTGACTCGCCTCGTTCCGGGCGACCCGATCGTCGCTCTGGTCGGTGACTACCCTGCGCCGCCTGAGTTCATCGAAGAGCGGCGCCGGGCGTTCGGCCTGGACCAGCCGATCTATCTGCAGGCGCTGATCTACTTCAAGAATCTGTTCCTTGGCGATTTCGGCTACTCGTTCGTCAATCGGCTGCCCGTGATGGAGTTGATCCTGCGGCGCGCGGCGAACACGCTGCTGTTGGTCGTCCCGAGCCTGGTCATCGGGTCGATCGTCGCAGTGTTGCTGGCTTCGATGGCCATCCGCCGCCCAGGTGGACGCCTCGACACTGGATTGACCTCGTTGATCTTGTTCGTCGACTCCATTCCGATCTTCTGGGTCGGGCAAGTCTTCATCATCGTCTTTGCGGTCCAGTTGGGGCTGTTCCCGGTTCAGGGCATGTTCAACATCCGGGCGATCGGTTCGAATGTCGTTCTGGACTTTCTTTGGCACTGGGCTTTGCCTGGATCGATCGTCAGCACCTTCGCCATGGTCGCTATTGCCCGCGTCGCCCGCGTGAGCATGATCGAGGTTTCGCGCCTCGACTTCATCACCACCGGCATGGCGAAGGGTCTCAGCAAGCGGCGCGTGTTCTTCCGCCACATCATGCCGAATGCGATGATCCCGGTCATCGCCGTCATCGGCTATAGTTTTGGGCAGGCGCTGACGAGCTCGTTCATGATCGAAGCGGTCTTCGGCTGGCCAGGGATCGGTGAGTTGTTTCTAAGGTCTGTCGGGTCGCGTGACTATCCCGTCCTGCAGGGGATCTTTCTGCTCACAGCCACCCTTGTGGTCCTGTCGAACCTGTTTAGCGACATCCTCTCTTCGCTAATGGACCCGAGGATCGAATATGGCCGCTAAGACTTCGCCGCGTCGGCTGCAAGCCTTGAAGAGCAGCAGGATTCTCCAACTAGGCCTGGCCTTGTCTTGCCTGCTGCTGTTTGCGGGTATTTTCGGCCCATCGCTGCTGGTCGATCAAGGCCCGAACCAGATTTCGCAGTCGATCATGGTGCCGCCTTCCGTCGACTTCCTGTTCGGGACGGATGAGCTGGGGCGAAGCGTGCTGACCCAGATCGTCTACGGCGTGAGGACGTCGCTCGTCGTGGGTATTGCGGCGGCGGCGACGGCCATGACACTCGGTGTCGTGATGGGGGCCGTAAGCGGCTATTTCGGCGGCAGGGTCGATTCGATCGTTTCGCGCATCACCGAGACCTTCCAGGTGATGCCGACCTTCGTCCTGGCCGCGCTTGTGGTCGCCATGGCGGGTACGGGCATGCTCAAGGTGATCTTCATCATCGCGATCTTGGCGTGGCCGCAATCCGCCCGCGTGATGCGCGCGCAGGTCATGAAGATGAAGTCGATGGAATTCGTGGACGCGCTGCGATGTCTCGGCATTCCGGAGCGCAAGATCCTCTGGAACGAGATCCTGCCGAACGCCATCCCCCCGGTCATTCCTGTGGGGACGCTGGTGATCGGACAGGCGATCCTGTTGGAAGCCGCGCTGGCCTTCTTCGGCCTGACCTCGCCTGAGGTGGCGAGCTGGGGCCGCCTGCTGACGTCCGGGCAGCAGTATTTCTACTTTGCGTGGTGGCTGACGGTATTCCCCGGTCTGGCGATCGTGATCACCGTGCTGACGTTCAATCTCGTTGGTGACGCATTGAACGAGACGTTCAATCCGCGGTCGGGGCACGCCTGATGGAAACCACTCCAGTCCTGCATCTGAAAGATCTGAGCGTCGCCTTTCGGGGTGTGCGCGTTGTCAAGGGCGTGACGCTGACTGTGCCGCCCGGCGAGGCCGTAGGCATCATCGGCGAGACGGGATCGGGAAAGTCGACGGTTGCCCGCGCCATCCTCGGCCTTCTGCCGGAAGAGACTGCCGATATCCGCTTCTCCGAGTACCAGGTGGAGGGACAGCCCGTCACACGCGCGGCGATCCCCTCGCTGCGGGGCGGCAAGATCGCCATGATCTTCCAGGATCCGCTGAGCTACCTCAACCCGATCATGCGCATCGACAAGCAGATCGCGGAATCGGTTCGCCTTCACGGCAAAGACGAGAATGTCGATCGCCGGGTCGACGAGTTGCTCGATCTCGTTCGGCTGCCGGTCGCGCGCAAAAGCTCCTATCCGCACGAACTGTCGGGCGGCATGCGGCAGCGCGTGCTGATCGCGATCGCGATCGCCTGCCGCCCGCGCTTGCTCATCGCCGACGAGCCCACAACGGCGCTCGACGTCACGACGCAGACCAAGGTGCTGGAACTGCTGCATGACATCCGCAAGGCGTTCAACACTTCCATACTCCTGATCTCGCATGACCTCGGTGTCATCAGCACGCTCTGCGAGAAGGTCTATGTTATGCGCCAGGGCGAATTTCTGGAATCCGGGTCGATCGACGGCGTGTTCGGCAATCCCCAGAACGCCTACACCGCGTCGCTGCTGGAGGCCGATCGGCTGTCTCGAGACGAGAGCGGGCGGTTCAAGATCTTCGAGGGCGATCAGACATGGTAGAGGGCATGTCGCCGGGCGCAGAAGCGGGAACAGCTCCGATCCTTGGGCTGCACGACATCTCCAAGAAATACTACACCCGCGAAGGCGACGCGTTCTACGCGCTAAAAGGGGTGTCGCTCGACGTGCTGCCCGGCGAGACGATGGCGCTGGTGGGCGAGAGCGGGTCGGGCAAGTCGACCCTGGCGAGGATGGCGCTGAACCTCGCCAAGCCTGACACGGGCTGGGTTGAGCTCGCCGGTCATCGGACCTCGGAGATGAACGCCCGCCAGTTGAAGCCGCTGCGGTCCAAGATACAGCCGGTATTCCAGGATTCGAGCGCCACCTTCAATCCGCGCCGGACGGTGCGGCAAATCCTTGTGCAGGCCATGCGCTCGACGCAGGATATAGGGAATGCCGAGGTCGAGAAACGCTCCAACACGATCCTGGAGCAGATGAGCCTGCGACCGGCGCAGCAGATCCTGGATCGCTTCCCGCACGAGCTGAGCGGCGGTCAGCGGCAGCGGCTGAACATCGCCCGCGCGATCTGCGTGAGCCCCAGCATCATCGTGGCGGATGAGCCGCTCTCAGGTGCCGATGTGTCCATCCGAGGAAAAGTCCTGAACCTCCTGCAGGAGATCCAGGACCGGACAGGGGTCGCCTACCTGTTCATCACGCACGATATCGCCGTGGCCCAGGCATTCGCCAAACGGATCGCGGTGATGCATGAAGGCATGATCGTTGAATATGGCCGCGCAGAGGAAGTCGTCGAAAATCCGAAACATTCTTATACGAGAATGCTGATTGAATCGGCGTTGTTGGGTCGGTCCCACCTCGAAGCGCTGCGGCAAGTACAGGAAAGACATGGCTGAATGCCTGCCGCTCAAGCCACCGCGCGGGTGGCGTAAGCCAGATACGTTCGTCGGGGATGGCAGTTATTAAACCTTGGCAGCGTCGCTCTCAATGACTGATATGGTGAAGGGTTTCGGGTGCCGGCAGGCGTACGAAAGCCTCTCATGCAGGAACCCGCGGGCCACGGTCGATGGCTGTGGGGATTCGGTGTTCGGCTGATGTCGGCGATGGCGCTATCGCTGCTGAGAAGTGCCGGCATGGATGCCGACAAGCCACGCCGTTGCACCTCGGCATGAGACTGTCGGCCCGTCACTCGACCGCGTGCGATCATGGCGTTGCCGATCATA
Source organism: Chelativorans sp. AA-79 (assembly GCF_029457495.1). NCBI lineage: Bacteria > Pseudomonadati > Pseudomonadota > Alphaproteobacteria > Hyphomicrobiales > Phyllobacteriaceae > Chelativorans > Chelativorans sp. AA-79. Next base: position 4,698,919 of record NZ_CP120361.1, on the reverse strand, counting down.
GCGAATGACGCAGACAGGCCCGTTGCCGAAGGCGCAGGCTGCGGCTGATGTCTGGACCATGCCATGCCGGGTCATGGAGCGGTCTCCCGGTTTGTTGCCGTCGCTTCCGGCGGTCCGCGCGGCTGCCTCCACCGTTCGAACACCTCGATGACGATCATGCACCCGCCACAGCAGGAGCATGCCGGCCGGAAGTCCTCCGGTTCGCCTAACGTGTCGTCATCGGGTGGTGCGGCGACGTCCAGCACTTCGCGGGTGAGCGCAGGCTGGCCTTGCGGGCGGAGCCGGCGAGCAGACCGTAGTGCCGGATGCGATGGAAGCCGCGCGGCAGGACATGAAGCAGGAAGCGGCGGATAAACTCGTCGGCCGCCGGCGTCATGACCTGCTGCCGGTCCTCGCCGTTGCGGTGGTAGTCCTTGTAGCGGAAAGTGACGCCGCTCTCGTCGAAGGCGATCAGGCGGCTGTTCGAGATGGCGACCCGGTGGGTGTAGCGTGAGAGGTAGATGAGCACGGCCTCCGGTCCCGCGAACGGCGCCTTGGCGTGGACCACCCCGCGCTTGGTCCGGACCGGTGCCAGCTGGCGCAGGAATGCCTGCCGCTCGGCGAGGTGTTCGATCGACCCGAAGAAGGCGAGCCGATCCGGATCGTGGAGCGCGAGCAGCCGGGTCAGAAACAGCCGTCGGAACGGTGCTCCGAGCACGCGCACCGGGAGCAGATAGGCCGGTCGCGACGATACCCATCGACTTCCGCCCGGGGCAATGCCGCCGCCCGGCGCGATCATGTGGACGTGCGGATGGTGCGTCGTCGCCGATCCCCAGGTGTGGAGCACGGCGGTGATGCCGATGCGCGCGCCGAGGTGCTTCGGATCGGCGGCGATGGTCAGCATCGTCTTCGATGCCGCCTTGAACAGCAGGTCATGGACGAGCGCCTTGTTCTGGAGTGCGATGTCGGCGACCTCAGCAGGCAGCGTGAACACGACGTGGAAATAGCCGACCGGCAGGAGGTCGGCCTTTCGCTCGGCAAGCCATGCCCGCGCCGCCGCACCCTGGCACTTCGGGTAATGCCGGTTACGGCAGGAGTTGTAGGCGATCCGCCACTGGCCGCAGTCCTCGCAGGCCTCGACGTGACCGCCGAGGGCCGCGATGCGGCAATGCTCGGTCGCCGACATGACCTTGAGCTGCTGTAAGCTCAGGTGACCTGCATGGGCGCGCCGGTATGCGGGCCCGGCAGAACGGAAGAGCCGAGGCCCCGCATGAGCATGTCGTGCTGCGTGCGCTGGCGAAGCGGCGAGATCGGTGCACCGGTAGGCGGGATAACCATGGCGAGTTCCTCTCGTTGAAGGGAACTCCATGGCCAGATCAGGTCGGTGGCCGCTCAAAGTTCAAGACTATCACGCCACCTCACCACCCGCGCCCTTCCCGCGTAGCGGGTTCGCGCACGAGGGCGCGAACCGGTCATCCGCGGGTCCTCTGCGGAGGTCGAGTTTGGGTCAACTCGGCCGGGGCGATGTTGTTACTCTGCGTGCTCCAGCGTAGGAGGTAAAGCGAGAGGGTATCGAGTCTAGGGAGCGCCACCGTCCTTCCACACACCGCAACCTGCCGCATTTTGCCCTTCGTTGCCCTGCGTATCGAAAGCTTGAGGCCAAGCTTGTGTCATGGCTCCACATCGCGGAAAGCACCGCCAATATCCTTGCGGAGCTTGAACGGGCGTGGCCCCACCCAATCCCCATTTGAATTGGCGGTTACTGTGCGAATGGTTCTGCAGGTGCAGTCTTCCTATGCATCATCACCGGAAGTTTGGTGAATGCATTTTCCTCGGCCTGGAGAATTCCATCGAGATCGCCAATGACCGTTCTGGCGAACGGCCGCCCGCCTGTAGAACTCTTCCCCATCGCAGTGATCCGGCTTAGATTAGAGCTGCAGGATCTCGCTGTTGAACGGCTGGCGGCCGGTGCTCCGCACCGTCAGGCATTTTTGGCCAGACGGAACAGATGCTCCTTGGGAATTGTCTCGTTTCCGAGCTCGACCAGCTTTTGCACTAGGTCGGCCTCTCGCAAAGGTCTGCGGGGGTCGCCAAGGGGTGGATCAATATGGGCACTACATTTCCCGCCGCGCGACGATACCGCCACGCGCCCCGGCGTACGATTTGGAAAGGCGCCTGCGAACTCTCCGGAATATTCTATGCTGATCCGAGCCGCGAGATCGAGGACCTGCGGGTCGGCCAAGCTCTCCGGCCTCAGGGGGCGGAAAGCCGCCGCACCGCCAACGCGGCCGCGAAAGGCAGGGAGAATTGCGCATCCTCGAGCGAGATGGGAGCGATGCTGTTAGGGAGCTTCGACGCTTCCGAAAAAATCTCCACATGCAGGGATTCGATGGAGAAGGGATCGATCGGACATCCTGCCGGAACTGCAGGATGGCGTCGATGACGGGATGCGTGTAGCGGCAGGAGGCATAGGGCTTCAGATAGGTCTCGGTGATCAGCCAGCGCGTTGTCAGGCCCCGGAGGATCGCTGCGATGTCGTCGTTGGTCCGGATGGGCAGGAAGCGCCGCCGGCGGGGTCGGATTCACGGCGGAGCGCCATATTGATCGGCGAAGTCGTCCTTGCGCCGGCGGACGCATTCCGCTCTAGTTCGGCTCCCAGGGGCAGGTCCTGTACTGCCTCGAGGGATGATTCTTGATCCGCAGGGAGGAGGAAACATGATCATCGTCACCGGAGGCAGCGGCAAGGCCGGGCGTGCCTGCGTCCGCGATCTGATGGAGCATGGCTACGAGGTCACGTCGATCGACATGGTGCCGGCGGCGGATCCGAATACACGCTTCAGCCGCGCCGATCTCACCGATTTCGGCCAAGCGGTGGCTGCCTTGTCGATGATCGACGAGCGCGTCTCCAAGGTCACCGGTGTCGTGCATCTTGCGGCGATCCGCGCGCCGGGGCTGGCGCCCAACCATGTGACTTTCGCCACCAACACCGTCTCGACCTACAACATCTTCGAGGCGGCGCGGCAACTCGGCATCAGGAACGTGGTCTGGGCTTCCAGCGAGACGGTCTACGGCATTCCCTATGCTAACGGACCGGCCTATGTCCCGGTCGACGAGGAAATCGAGCGGCCGGAGAGCGCCTATTCGCTGTCCAAGCTGGTGAGCGAGAAGATGGCCGAGCAGTTCTGCCGCTGGAATCCGGAAACGAAGATCGTTGGCCTCAGGCTTTCGAACGTCATGGACCCGGAGGACTATCAGCGCTTCGCCGGCTTCGACCGGGACCCCCGCTCGCGCCATTGGAACCTGTGGACCTATATCGACGCGCGGGATGCCGCACAGGCGATGCGGCTGGCGCTGGAAGCGAAGCTCACCGGCGCGCATGTCTTCGGGATTGCCAACGCCGACTCCGTCATGAGCCGGCCGAACGGCGAACTCCTCGACGAAGTATTCCCCGGCGCCGAGCGCAAGCGCCCTATCGAAGAACACGAGTCGCTCATCTCCATCGAAAAGGCGCGGAAGATGCTCGGCTATGAACCGCAGCACTCCTGGCGCAAGTACGTGAACACGAAATAGCTGCGCAGCGGAGCGGCCGGAAACCGCTTAGTTGTGCCCCAGCACCGGGTGCGGGCGGTAAGGTTCCTCCAGACGTTTCACCTCATCCTCGTCGAAGGTGAGCTCGAGCGCCGCCGCAGCTGTCTCCAGATGTTCGATACGGCTGGCGCCGATAATGGGTGCAGTGACGCCGGGGCGGGAGAGGAGCCAGGCTAGCGCCACCTGCGCGTTCGGAACGCCGCGCTTTCCCGCCACCTCCGTCACGCTGTCGATCACCGCATTGTCCTCGTCGCTGTAGAGCCTCTGGCCGATGGCGTCGGTCTGGGCGCGCAGCGTGGCGTCCCGCTCCTCGCGCGGGCGGGCGAGGCGTCCGCGGGCGAGCGGACTCCAGGGGATGACGCCGATGCCCTCCGACCGGCAGAGCGGGATCATCTCGCGCTCCTCTTCGCGATAGAGCAGGTTGTAGTGGTTCTGCATGGTCACGAAGCGGCTCAAGCCAAGCTTCTCGGAGGTGGCAAGCATCTTCGCGAACTGCCAGGCATACATGGACGAAGCGCCGATATGGAGCGCCTTGCCGGATTTCACGACATCATCGAGCGCCTCCAGCGTCTCTTCGATCGGGGTGTCCGGATCGAAGCGGTGGATCTGGTAGAGGTCCACATAGTCGGTGCCGAGCCGCCGCAGCGAGTCGTCGATGGCGTGCATGATGTGCTTGCGCGACAGGCCGCGCAGGTTGGGGTCGTCGCCCATCGGGTTGAAGACCTTCGTTGCGATGACCAGCCGGTCGCGCGACGGGCCGTATTTCTTCAGAAGCCGGCCGGTGATCTCCTCGCTGACCCCGAGCGAATAGACATCCGCCGTATCGAAGAAATTGATGCCGAGGTCGATAGCACGCTTGATGATGGGGCCGGCTTCGTCCTCTTCCAGCACCCATTCGCGCCACGCCTTCGAACCATAGGTCATCATGCCCAGGCAGAGGCGGGAGACAGTCGTGCCCGTGGAACCAAGTCTGGTGAACTGCATAGAACTGCTCCCCTGCATGATGGATTGGATCGAAGGGCCCGCCGTTCGGCCCGGTCTTGCTGATGTTGGCACCGCGGAGCGCGAGCGGCAAGCCTGCATCTTCCCTTATGGTCCGGCGGGGCCGCGCTTAGAGATAGAGTGCGGCCATCTCTGCCTTTGTCTCCCGACTGCTTGAGAGTTGCAGGCAGTCCAGCATGCGCCTCACGCCTTCACGCAGAGGGATGGTGTGAGCGAGGCCGAGTGAGGATTGCAGCGCCGTGTCCCCGCAGCGGAAAAAGGCGCCTTCCGGTTTGTCGGTCATGCCGGAGATTTTCGGATGCCAGCCGATCTCTTCACCCACGAGTTGGGCAAAGGCGATGAAGGATGTGGCGATACCCGTCGAAAGATTGAGGCTGCTGCCGGTGGGGAGGGTTCGAAATGTCTTCCAGATGAACCCGACGCAGTCTTCGATATGGATGAAGTCCCGGCACTGATGGCCGCTTCCCCACACGAAAACCTCCTCCGCGCCCTTGTCGTCCAGGAGCCGCTTGCAGATCGCGGGAAAGGGATATGAAAGGTCCTGGTCTTCGCCATAGCCGCTGAAGGGGCGGTAGGCGACGGCCTCCCCGCCATATCTCTCCACATAGAGCTTCATGAGATATTCGCCGGTGAGCTTGGACCAGCCATAGCTCAAATCCGGGGTGCCCAGCGGCTTGGAGAAGTCGATCATGTCTTCGGTGAGCCTGCGCCGGTTGCCTGCGCTCTGCAGGCAGATAGGGTAGGCGGCGCTGGAACTGAAATAGACGATGCGGCCGGGCCTCGTCCGGGCGGCCCACCGCCACATGCCGGAATCGATCGCCAGGTCCTCGGCCACACAGAGGGCGTGGCTCTCCAGATTGATGCGCCCGCCGACGATGGCGGCCAGGTGGAACACGTAGTCGAAGCACGCGTCCGAGCCGTCGAAGAACTGCCTGCAATCCTGCTCCACGAAGGAGAAGGCGCCCCGTGATGGAAGGAGCCAGAGGTCCGGATGCCGGGCGCCGGTGTCGGCGACCAGCGGGTCGACGCAGACCACGTCGAGACCTTCCGCCAGCAGCTTGGCGCAGAGATGGCGCCCCACGAAGCCTGCACCCCCGGTCACCAATGCACGCGCCATGTCCGCCCCTACTGGCTTATGAAACGGGTTTTGCCCGTGTAGATATCGACGATCCTTCCAGACCACTCGCTCCAGGTCGGAGCGATCTTCCTGGCATAGGCGAAGGCGCCATCGCTTAAGTGCCGCACGAGGTCGTCGCTGCGCATGAGAGCGATCTTTTCAGCCAATGATTGTGCGTTCCCGCTCTCGAAAACCAGTCCGGCACCGTTGCGCGCGATCTCTTCCGCGATAAGAGCATTGCTGCTGACGATGACGGGAATCCCGCACATCAGGGCTTCCGCGGCCACGAGGCCGTAGGGCTCCGGCATTCGGGACGGCATGATGACATAGCGCGTTTCGGAGGCGATCCTGGCCACCTCGTCGTCTTCCAGCCAGCCTGCCACCCAGCAATGGGGGAGCGCCTGGCGGATTTCCCGAAGCAGCGGGCCCTGGCCGATGAGCGTGGCCGGGCTGCCGGTGGCGTTCAGGGCCTCGGCCAGCGTGCGCACGCCCTTTTCCCAGGTCATCCGTCCGAGATAGAGGATCCGGTCGTTGTCCCAGGCTCTCACCCGGCCATTGCGTGACAGGGGTTCGGCGGGGGTCCTGAGCGTCAGGAAATTGCGGAAGGGCCCCGCTCGCAGATAGGGCTCCATGGCCTCATGCGCGAGAATGACGCCGATGCGGCTCCAGAAAGCCTCGCCGGCGCCTTGCTGGGTAAGGGACCGGGCGAAGCGCCACAGCTTGTGGAGATAGTTTCGCTTGTCGCAATTGCTGGCGAGGCACGACATGGAAAGGGGCTTCACATGGCAGATATCGCCCCTCTGGTAATTGACATAGCCGCCATTCGGGCAGGTCAGGAAGAAGTCGTGCGTCGTCAGCACGACATTGGCCCGGTGCCTGGCGAGGGCGTGGAAGATCGAAGGCGAGAGGATCTGCGACCAGCCGTGGACATGGACGATCATGTCCTGCGACCCGCCGGAAAGGAGCCTCCCCAGCGCCCTGTAGGCGCGCCCGTTGAAGTTCCTGCTGAACACGTCTCCCGGATGCGCGCCCTCCCGCAGCGGCTTTTCGCCCAGGGCCTCCACCTGCACCTGCGGGAACCGCGCTCGAATGCCGGCTCCGTCGTCGCCGACGAGCGCCGTACACTCCATGCCTGCTGAAGTCGCTGCTTCGATGCAGCGCATCGCCACTTTTGTGGCGCCACCCCATACCGTCGATACGTCATTGATGACCAAAAGGCGCAATGGATTCCCCCCGCATGGCGATCGCGCACGCACAAGCCGGCACGCAGCCGATCGCTTTGCCGATTAAATGCGCCGCGGCAGCGCGAGCTCAACCTGTCATTTTGGATTATGGTGGTGGAGGTGCGCGGGCGTTCCGCTTCACCCTGTCAAGTACTCACTTCAGGCGCGCGACCGGAGTTCCTAAGGTATCGCTGCGATCACCAGGAACACGCCGAAAATGACCATATGAACGCCCCCCTGCAGCACCGTGGTGCGCCCGGTGGCCAGGGTGAGGGTGCTGGCGAAGAGCGTGAGGATGAGCAGCACCATCTCCTCGTCTTCAAGCCCCAGTGTCAGAGGCATGCCGATCAGCAGCGATGTGATCGCGACGGTTGGGATCGTCAGCCCGATGCTGGCCAGCGCCGAGCCGAGCGCGAGGTTCAGGCTGGTCTGCAGCCGGTTCATCCGTGAAGCACGGAACGCTGCAAGCCCCTCCGGCATGAGCACGACCGCCGCTATGATCACGCCGACAAAGGCGGACGGCAGGCCGAGATGCGTCACTCCGGCCTGGATCATGGGCGACATTTCCTCCGCGAGCAGTATGACCGCGGCCAGCGCGATGACGAGCAGCACCGAACTGATGGCGACCTGCCGGGCAGGCGGCCTTGCGGTTTTGATCTCGTCCTGCGAGATATCCAGGAAATAGGCGCGGTGACGCACCGTCTGGACGAACAGGTACAGCCCGTAGAGCGCCACGGAGACGCTTGCGACGAACGCCAGCTGGGCGGGGGCGAAGACCGGACCCGGCTCTGCCAGCGTGTAGTTGGGCAGGATGAGCACAAGGGTTGCGAGCGTGCCGAGGACGCCCAGGGCTCCACTTGAGGCATGGGTATGGAAGTCCTGCTCGTAATAGCGGATCCCTCCGAAGAGCAGGCACAGCCCGACAACCCCGTTCAGAACGATCATGAAAGCCGCGAAGACCGTGTCGCGCGCGATCTCCGAGGCGGTTTCGGGCGAAGACAGCATGAGGGAGATGATGAGAGACACTTCGATCACCGTCACTGCCACCGCCAGGACGACCGAACCGAACGGTTCGCCGATGCGCGCGGCGACCACTTCCGCATGATGCACCGCCGCGAAGACGGAGCCGACCAGGACCGCGGTGCTGAGCACCGCGGCCGCCGGTCCGCCGGCTACGTGGAGATGCTGGGCGATAAGCAGTACGGCTGCGGCGAGCGGAAAGGCCCACGTCCATACGGAATGCAGTGCCGATCCGTTGTTCTGCACGCTACGGCTCTCTCGCCCGCGCAATCGGCATATCGGTCTGATGGCTTGAATGACGCAGCACAGCGGCGATCTTCCTCGCGATGCATGCACGGCCTGCCGTGCAGCGAGTGTAGAAGCGCATTTCACCTCTCCCGGTCTTCGGCGAAACCTGGAACGATCTCCAGCCGAAAGCGACCGCATATTGCCTAGAAGCCATCTATATCACTGTACTTTATCGCAAATTCGCGCTTGATCAACATTGCCGCCGGTCGAGTGCGGAATGTGCAGCGCTGCTGTCCGGCAGTCGAACTCAGGGGCTCGTGGGAGAAGGGAAAAGCTCCGTTCCCTTTGCAAGATGGTATGCCGCAAGGCCGATCCACTCGTGAGCGGCGAGATCGGCGAGGTAGAGCCCGACGGCGATGGAGGGTGCCGGGCGCTGCACGTCGGACGGCCGGGTCAGGTAGTCCACCGGATATGGCGTGATCGGAAAGCCTGCGGCGCGGAAGCAGGCGACCGCCCTTGGCATGTGGAAGGCCGAAGTGATGAGCAGCCACGAGTCTCCCGGTTGCGGGTTTGCCACGGCCTTGCTCTGCACGGCGTTTTCGCAGGTGTTGCGCGAGCGCTCCTCAAGGTCGATACGCTGCTCCGGGATGCCGATATCGACGAGCAGATCGCGTGCGAGGCGGGCCTCGGTCGCCTCATGCGCGGGAACCAGGTCGGCTATCCCGCCCGAAAGGACGATCCTGGCGTCCGGGTGGGCCCGGCTGATCTCCGCCGCCTTCGTGAGCCGCTCGCCGGCATCGGTCAGCGCGATGGTCCGGCGGTCGGTCGAGATGTCGGTGTCGATCTCCCCGCCGAGCACGACGAGACCCGTCACGTCGCGGGGGGGGCGTGTGGGCGGGAACCGCTCCTCCAGCGCGATGAGGGCTGCGCTTCCAATGGGCAGCCAACCTACCGCCAAAAGCAGCACGGCCGCAGCCGCCAGGAAAAGCCCCGCCGCCTTCCGTCGCCGGAGAACGAACAGCAGGAGCCCGATCAGAGCCAGCAGCCCTATGAGATTGGATGGCGCCGTGAACGCGGCGAAAAGCTTCGAAAGAACAAAGAACATGGGGCGACTCCCCGATACGGGCCGGTGCGTTGCCTCAGCAGATCCTGCATAACACCGTCCTTTTATCTCAGCGCCAAGACGAGGGATTGTCCTCCATTCGGGCATTTTGCCTGAAATCAGACGTATGCCCGCCTATCGGGCCGCGAACATTCGCGACACCTGCTCTTTCGCGAGGGCGATGCCTTCCTCCAGTGTCATGCCCTTGGCGAGCCCGCCGGTGATGCCGCTTGCGAGCAGGCAACCCGAACCGCGCAGCGTGGTGTTTGCCCGGGGGGCGTCGAAGCGCAGGGGAGCCTCTCCGCGCCGAAGCAGGATGTCCGTGGATTTCTCCCGTTCCGGCGCATGGCCGCCCTTGACGAGCAGCGCTTGACAGCCGGTTTCAAGGAGGGCTTCGCCTTGGCGGAGAGCCGCTTCCTCGTCTTCTGCCGGCCTTGCATTCGCCAGCACGGCAAGTTCGGGCCAGTTCGGCGTGGCGAGCCGGCAAAGCGGTAGGAGGCCGCGTTTCAGCACCGCGATCGCCTCCTTTTCCAAAAGGATGCCGCCGGAAGAGGAGACGAGTACCGGGTCGAGCACGACGGGGATATGCGCGTGCTCGCGAAGGACGGACGCGACCGCCTCCACCGTGCCTTTCGTGGCCAGCATGCCGATCTTGACCGCGCCGGTCGGCTCCGCTTCCAAGGCCGCGGTCATCTGCGCGGCCACCAGCGCAGAGGAAATGGGCTCCACCGCCGCGACACGATCGTGCGTCTGGGCGGTGACGGCGGTGACGGCCACCGAGGCGCGAACGCCGAACGCGGAAAGCGCCTCCACGTCGCGGGAGAGCCCCGCTCCCCCGGAGGAGTCGGTGCCGGCGACCACCAGCACCCGCGGCCGCATGGTCATGTCCCGCCTGTCCGCCAGGGAGCGGTGGCGCTTATCCACTCCCGCGTGCGCGCTTCCGGGTCGGGATTTCGCAGCACGTCGGTAACGACCGCGGCCGAGTCCGCGCCCCGCTCGAACACGCCGGGGATGCGCTCCGGCGTCAGGCCGCCGATGGCGACGAGCGGCAGCGGTGCCGCCCGCGCCTTCCAGTCGGCGATTCGCTCCAGCCCCTGCGGCGCCCATTTCATCTTCTTGAGGATGGTCGGGTAGATCGGTCCCAGGGCGATGTAATCGGGCTCGGCGGCAAGCGCGGTCGCAAGCTCGGCATCGTCATGCGTGCTGATCCCCAGTTTCAGCCCGGCCCTCTTGATCGCGCCAAGATCGGCAGCCGCCAAATCCTCCTGGCCGAGATGGACGAAGTCGCAGCCCTCCTCGATGGCGAGCCGCCAATAGTCGTTGACGATGAGCTGGCACCCCTGCCGTGCACAGATATCCCGTGCCCGGCCGATATCCGCACGGAGCCCCGCCTCGTCCATGTCCTTGATGCGAAGCTGCACGAGCTTCACCCCGAGCGGCACGAGACGTTCGATCCAGCCGGCGGAATCGACGATCAGATAGAAGGGATCGAGCTTCATGAAAACACAGCCTTGCCGATGACCGGCGTGGAAGGCACCGCCATGTCGCGCGGCTCGAGCGGACCTGCAATGAAAGCTGCATGGCCCGCCCTTACCGCCTGCGCGAAGGCAGCGGCCATCACCGCCGGGTCGCCCGCCTTGGCGACGGCGGTGTTGAGAAGCACGCCGTCATAGCCCAGCTCCATTACGGCTGCGGCATGCGAGGGCCGACCGAGCCCCGCATCCACGATGAGCGGTGTCTCCGGGAAATGGGCGCGATAGGCGCGCAGCGCATCGGGATTGACCGGCCCTTTGGCCGAACCGATGGGCGCGCACCAGGGCATCAGCACCTCGCATCCCGCCTCGATCAGCCGCTCGCCCACGACGAGATCCTCCGTCGTGTAGGGAAATACCGAAAAGCCGTCCTCCGTAAGCACGCGGGCGGCCTCGACAAGGCCGAACACGTCCGGCTGCAGCGTGTCGTGATGGCCGATCACCTCGAGCTTGATCCAGTTCGTCCCAAACACCTCGCGCGCCATCTTGGCCGTGGTCACGGCCTCCTTCACGGTGTGGCATCCCGCCGTGTTGGGCAGCACGCGCACGCCAAGCTCCCGGACGAGCGACCAGAATTGCCCGCCCGATTCCCCCTGCGCCCCCTCCCGGCGCAGCGACACGGTGACGACCGCTGCACCGGACGCCTTCGCGGCGTCCGCGAGAAGAGCGGGCGAGGGGTACTGCGCGGTACCCAGCAGCAGACGCGAAGGGAGCGCGGTTCCATAGACGGTGAGGGCCATGGTCATCCTCCCTGCCGTGGCGTCAGGATTTCCACCCGGTCGCCGTCCGAAAGCCGCGTCTCCCTGCGCTCGGTGCCGGGCACGAATTCGGAGTTCACGGCGGTGGCGAACCAGTTGCCGGCATAGCCCAGCTCCGCGGCGAGGTCGGAGAGGGTCTTTGCCTGGGTCTCAAGCGCTTGCCCGTTCACGATGAGCTTCATTGTCAGGAGCCTCGTTGGAGATGATCATTTCCGCGGCCTGCCACGCCAGCGCCGGCGCCAGGAGAAAACCGTGGCGGTGGAAGCCGTTCACGAAAAGCGTGCCGCCCAGCCGCTCGATCCGCGGCAGGTTGTTTTCGAAGGCGGGCCGCACACCGGCCGCCGCCTCCAGGATGCGCGCCTCGCCAAAGGCGGGGTGCAGCGCATAGGCGGCGTTGAGCAGTTCCATCATGGAACGTGCGGTGACCCGCCCGTCATCCGCGCTCTCGATCATGGTCGCGCCCACCATGAAGCGGCCGCCGCCGCGCGGCACGATATAAACGGGAAAGCGTGGATGGATGAGCCGTACCGGTCGGTACAGTGTCACATCCTGGGTTTCGAGAGTGAGCATCTCACCGCGCACGCCGCGCAGGCCGGGGAGGGTGGATGCCGCGGCGAAGCCGGTGCAATCGACCACACGGTCGAAGCGCTCCCCCTGCGGAGCCTCGGTCCGGCCGAACAGGAAGCGCACGCCCCTTCCCTCCAGCTTGGCCTGAAGCAGGGTCAATGCCTCGCGCGGGTGGAGATGCGCCTCCGCGGCAAAGAAGAGCCCCGTGCGGAACCGCTCCGCAAGATCGGGCTCCAGGGCCGCAATCTCTTCCGCACCAAGATGCGCATACCCCTCGGTGCGGGCAGCAAAGCGGCGGAGTTCCGCCGCATCGCGACGCGGCGCCACGACGAGCGTGCCATTGAAGCTTACGGTACCGGGCAGTACCGCTTCCCACCACCGCGCGGCGTCCTTTCCAAGCCGGACCACATCCGGCTCGGCGCTTTCCCGCTCGCAAAAAGGCGCGAGCATCCCGCCGGCGAGCCAGGAAGCGCCCCCGCCGACGGACGGGCTCTTCTCGATGACCGTGATCTCGGCACCGCGCGTCACGAGTTCATGCGCCACCGTCAGCCCCGCCACGCCCGCGCCTTTGACGAGGATACGCATCAGCGGCTCCTAGGGATAACAAGCGCGGACACGGTTGGGTCAAGCTGGCTGGAGAGGCTGGCGCCCCGTCGCGCCCCCCTCTGCCCTTCCGGGCATCTCCCCCTCGAGGGGGGAGATTGGCTGTCATCGCGCTTTTCGCTAAACGGAGGCGTTGCAGAAAGAGGTCCAGCCCAAACGGCCGGCGCGATCTCCCCCCTTGAGGGGGAGATGCCCGGCAGGGCAGAGGGGGCTATCAAAGCGACGGCTTTCCCAAGCATAGAAACCCACCCTCCGCTCAAGCGCCCCGCGTCCCTGCCGTCTCCTCCACCGGCACATAGAGATTGCCGCCCTCGCGGTACTTCTCCGCCATCGCCTCCATGCCCTCCTTCTGCGCCTCGGCGCGGATGTCGTGCGAGATCCGCATGGAGCAGAATTTCGGCCCGCACATCGAGCAGAAATGCGCCACCTTGTGCGCCTCCTTGGGCAGGGTCTCGTCGTGGAGCGCGCGCGCCGTCTCGGGGTCGAGCGACAGGTTGAACTGGTCCTCCCAGCGGAACTCGAAACGCGCCCGCGACAGCGCGTCGTCGCGCACCTTCGCCGCCGGATGGCCCTTGGCGAGGTCGGCGGCATGCGCGGCGATCTTGTAGGTGATGACACCGGTCTTCACGTCGTCGCGGTCGGGCAGGCCCAGATGCTCCTTGGGCGTCACATAGCAGAGCATGGCCGTGCCGAACCAGCCGATCATGGCAGCGCCGATGGCCGAAGTGATGTGATCGTAGCCGGGTGCGATGTCGGTCGTGAGCGGTCCGAGCGTGTAGAACGGCGCCTCGCCGCAGATCTCGAGCTGCTTGTCCATGTTCTCCTTGATCTTGTGCATGGGAACATGGCCCGGCCCCTCGATCATCACCTGGCAATCCTTTGCCCAGGCGATCTTGGTCAGCTCGCCCAGCGTCTCCAGCTCGGCGAACTGCGCCGCATCGTTGGCATCGGCGATCGAGCCGGGGCGCAGGCCGTCGCCCAGCGAGAAGGAGACGTCATAGGCGCGACAGATGTCGCAGATCTCCTCGAAATGCTCGTAGAGGAAGCTCTCCCTGTGATGCGCGAGGCACCACTTGGCCATGATGGAGCCACCGCGCGAGACGATGCCCGTCACGCGATTCACCGTCAGCGGCACATAGTGCAGCCGGACGCCGGCATGGATGGTGAAATAGTCCACGCCCTGTTCGGCCTGCTCGATGAGCGTGTCGCGGAACACCTCCCAGGTCAAATCCTCGGCGATGCCGCCCACCTTCTCCAGCGCCTGGTAGATCGGCACCGTACCGATCGGTACGGGCGAATTGCGGACGATCCATTCGCGGATGTTGTGGATGTTGCGGCCGGTGGAAAGGTCCATTACCGTGTCCGCGCCCCAGCGCGTCGCCCAGACGAGCTTCTCCACCTCCTCGGCCATGGAGGAGGTGACGGCCGAATTGCCGATATTGGCGTTGATCTTGGTGAGGAAGTTGCGGCCGATGATCATCGGTTCGGTTTCGGGGTGGTTGATGTTGGCCGGGATGATGGCGCGCCCGCGCGCCACTTCCTCGCGCACGAATTCCGGCGTCACGTAATCGGGCACCGCCGCGCCGAAGCTCTCGCCGTCGCATTCGAGTTTCTCCTTCAGCCTCTCGCGCCCGAGATTCTCGCGGATGGCGATGAACTCCATCTCCGGCGTCACGATGCCCGCCCGCGCATAGGCAAGCTGCGTTACCGCCTTGCCGTCCCTCGCCTTGAGCGGCCGGTTGCGTATGGGAAACTCCGGCGTCAGCCGGTCCCCGGAGACAAAGCCGTTGTCCTCCGGCTTGACGATGCGGCCGTCATAGCGCTCGACGTCTCCGCGCGCTTCGATCCAGGTTTCGCGCAGGCGCGGCAAGCCTTTCTCGATATCGATGGTGACGCTCGTGTCCGTGTAGGGTCCTGAGGAGTCATAGACCGTCACCGGCGGCTCGCCCGCGGTGGGATGCACGGCGATCTCGCGCAGGGGCACGCGGATCTCCGGATGAAGCGTGCCGGGCTTGTGGATCTTGCGGGAAGCGGGGAGGGGACCCGTGGTGATCTCGGGTTTAGGGTTGTTCCGGGCATCCATGGCGAGTCTCTCTGCGTTCGCGTTGGAGACCCAGTTCGTGCCGAAGGAGGGGATAAGGCTTTCCGAATGTGAAGGATATTTCCCTTCGAAGCGCGGACCGGTCGATCCCGGAAAGCCGTCGCACCATCCCTACGCCAGTATGAACTGGATCAGGTTCAAAGGGTCACCGCGCTGCCTGAGGCCAGCGATATCTCAGCCCGTTGTCCGGGCCCCCCTGGTGATAATGCAATCTTGAGGCGCGTTCGCCCTGTTTGTCAAGCGGTGTCCGGCACTGAGGAATACCGGCCGGGCCATAGGTCTTGAATCCTTGCGCGCCCGTCGGTGCGCCCTCTTGACAATCCGTGCGGTATCGGATGTTCTATTATAGCGATTGCAATTACATAACTATGTAACAAGGGAGAGGGGAATTCATGCGCTCGCTCACAATAGCTCTTCTCGTCGGTACTGCGTTTCTCGGCTTCTCCGGGGCGGGTCTCGCCCAGGAAAAGGGTGGAGTCATCAACGTCGCCACCATAGGCGAGCCGCCGACGCTCGATCCGATGACCTCGACGGCCGACCTCGTCGGTATCGTCACCCAGCATGTCTTCGAGACGCTCTACACCTTCGACGCCAACTGGGCCGTCACGCCCCTTCTCGCGGCGTCCTTGCCGGAGATCAGCGACGACGGGAAAACCTATACGATCCCGTTGCGTGAAGGCCTGACCTTCCATGACGGCTCGGCTATGGATTCCGAGGATGTGGTGGCTTCGCTGGAGCGCTGGATGCGGATCGCCACGCGCGGCAAGCAGGCCGACGAGGTGATCGAGACGATCGAGGCGGTGGATGAGTCCACGGTCCGCATCACGCTCAACAAGCCCTTCGCGCCGCTTCTGTCCCTGTTGTCCCTCAACAATTCCGCCGCGATCGTCATTCCGGCCGAGCTGGCCGGCGAGGCGGAGTTGTCGGAGATCATCGGTACCGGCCCCTACAAGCTGCAGGAACGCCAGCCGGATCAGTACATCCAGCTCGTCCGTTTCGATGATTACCAGAGCCGCGACGAGGAGCCGAACGGCTACGGCGGCGGACGCCGGCAATATGCCGACGAGATCCGCTTCATGCCGGTTCCCGATCCCAACACGCGCGTCGAAGGCGCGGTGGCCGGCCAGTTCCACTACGTCGATTCCATCCCCGTCGAGGCCTATGACCGCGTTTCGGGGGGCAAGTCGGAAGTCGTGATGCTGGCGCCCTTCGGCTGGCCAGTCTTCGTGATGAACACGAAGGAAGGGCTGAATTCCGACATCAAGATCCGCAAGGCGATCCAGGCCGCGCTTGCCCCGCACGACATGCTGCTCGCGGCCTTCGGTTCCGACAAGTTCTTCGCGGCCGAGCCAGCCATGTATCCCGAAAGCTATATCTGGCACACGGAAGCCGGAACCGAGTCCTACAAGCCCAACGGCGACCTGGAGGCTGCGCAGGCGCTCCTGAAGGAGGCGGGCTACGACGGCAAGCCGCTGCGCATCCTCACCTCGCGCCAGTACGAGTTCCACTACACCATGGCGCAGGTCGCCGCCGAATATCTGAAGGCGGCGGGCTTCGACGTGCAGCTCGACGTGGTCGAATGGGCCACGCTCACCCAGCGCCGTACGGACCCCGCGCTGTGGGACATCTACATCACCCATTCGCCTTTCCTGCCCGAGCCGTCGCTGACGGGCATCATGTCCGACTCTTCGCCCGGCTGGTGGGTCTCGGACGCCAAGCACGCCGCCCTCGACGCCTTCAACTCCGAGAGCGACCCGCAGAAGCGCGCCGAGCTCTTCGCCGACGTCCAGCGTGTGATCTACGAGGAGGTGCCCGCCTACAAGGTCGGCAACTTCAACGCGGTCGCCGCCCAGTCGCCCGAGCTGGAGGGTATGAAGCCGGCGCCCTGGCCCTATTTCTGGAACGCCTGGCTGGAGAAGGGCGAGTAGGGGAAGTGCACCGTCGGTGCTACGGCTGGGTAAGATCAATGCAAGCTTGGAAAGATTGGCGTTCGTCACACCCCCCTCTGCCCGGCCGGGCAGAGGGGGGTGCGATAGGCACCGTCCTCTCCAACAGGCGAGGATCAAAGTCATCCTCAAGGTTCCATCGCCTCGTGGGACCATCATCGAAAGCAGCTCCATGATCCGCGCAGCGGTCAATCGCATCGTCGGCATGCTCACGGTCATGGCCCTCGTCGTGACCATTGTCTTCGTCATCGTCCGGGTAACGCCCGGCGATCCGGCGGCTGTCATGCTCGGTCCTGAGGCGACTGCCGAGGACGTGGCCGCTCTTCGAGAGCGGCTGGGCCTCGACGGCTCCATTCCCGAGCAATTCGTCGCTTATGTAGGCGGCATCCTGCGCGGCGATCTGGGGCAGTCCATCTTTCTCGGGCGTCCCGTCACCCAGGCCTTGTGGGAGCGGGCGGAGCCCACCTTCTTTCTCACCATCTTCTCGCTGGCCATCGCCGTCCTCATCGCGCTTCCCGTCGGCGTGGCCTCGGCCTATTGGCGGGGATCGGTGTTCGACCAGTCGATGACGACGCTCGCCATGCTCGCGGCGAGCGTGCCGAGCTTCTGGCTGGCGCTGCTCTTCATCCAGTTTTTCGCCGTCAAGCTCGGCTGGTTCCCGACTTCCGGCTATGGCGGGCCGGACACCACGTTGCCGGAACGCCTGCACCATCTGGTCCTGCCCGCCGCCACCCTCGGCATCGTCAGCTCCGCCCTCATCATGCGCTTCACCCGCGCCTCCATGCTCGACGTGCTCAACGACGATTATGTGCGCACGGCCCGCTCGAAGGGCATGAGCGAGTGGCGCGTGGTCGTGAAACATGCGCTCAAGAACGCGCTGATCCCGATCCTGACGGTGATCGGTCTGACGGCCGCGCTGCTGATCTCCGGCGCGATCGTGACGGAGACGGTCTTCAGCCTTCCGGGCGTAGGCAACCTCATCGTCTCGGCGGTGCTCAGGCGCGACTATCCCGTGATCCAGGGCGCACTACTCATCGTCGCCGGGCTCTACGTGCTCATCAATTTCCTGATCGACATGCTCTATGTTCTCGTCGATCCGCGGGTGCGCTACTGATGGCGGGCGCGGTTCTTCACACCGGCCGTGAGCCGAACCTACTCGTGAGGCTGGTGGGCCGTCCGACCGCCCTTGCCGGGCTGGTCGTCATCGCGCTCGTCGCCGTCGCGGCGGTCTGCGCGCCGTTGCTCACCGACGTCTCTCCCAGCCAGCTTTCCATCGTGAACCGGCTGAAGCCGCCGGGCGATGCCTATCTGATGGGCACGGACGATCTGGGCCGCGACATCTTCACCCGCGTTCTCTATGCCGGCCGCACATCGCTGACCGTCGGGCTCTCGGTCGTCGTCGTCGCGTCTCTCATCGGCATCTGCCTTGGCCTCGTCGCCGGCTTCTTCCGGCGCGCCGATGCACCGGTCTCGCGGCTGATCGACGCGATGATGGCCTTCCCGGACATCCTGCTCGCCATCGCGCTGGTGGCCGCGCTCGGGGCTTCCGCCTTCAATGTGGTGCTGGCGCTCGGCATCGTCTATGCGCCGCGGCTCGCACGCGTGGTGCGCGCCTCGACGCTCGTCATCCGAGAGCTGCCCTATGTTGAGGCAGCCCGGGCCCTTGGCGTGCCCACACCCGTCATCCTCGTGCGTCATGTGCTGCGTAATGTTACCTCGCCGCTTCTGGTCCAGGCCACCTTCATCTTCGCCCAGGCGATCCTGGCCGAGGCCGGGCTTTCCTTCCTTGGGGTCGGCATATCGCCGGATATCCCCACCTGGGGCACAATGATCGCCACCGGCCGGCAATTCGTCAGCTCCGCCGAATGGATCATGTTGTTCCCCGGCCTGGCCATCGTCGTGACGGTGCTTGCTCTGCAGCTTCTCGGCGACGGGCTGCGTGACCTCCTCGATCCAAGACTTGCGAAAGGCCTCTGATGATCGGCAATAGCTTCAAGCCTGCCTCTTCACCACTCCTCATCCGCAACGCAAAGCCCGTGGCGCTCGGCAAGGCCGACGGCGAGAGCCTCGACATCCTCGTGAAACCGGACGGGCGGATCGGCGAGATCGCCGCGTTCATCGAGGCGGGCGGCGATGTGCGCGTGGTGGATGCGAAGAGTGCCTTCCTCTCCGCCGGATGGACCGACCTCCACGCCCATGTCTGGTATGGGGGAACGGATATCTCGATCAGGCCCGGCGAAGCGGGGGCGGCGCGCGGCGTGACCACGGTGGTGGACGCGGGTTCGGCGGGCGAAGCCAATTTTCATGGCCTGCGCGAGCTCATGGTCGACCCGGCACAGGAGAACGTCTACGCGTTCTTGAACATCGGCTCCATCGGGCTCGTCGCCTGCAACCGCGTCTCCGAGCTGATCGATATGCGCTCGATCGACATCGACCGCATCAAGGCCTGCGTCGACGCGAACCGGGACGCGATCGTGGGGCTCAAAATCCGGGCGAGCGCTGTGATCACGGGCGGCTGGGACCTGGTGCCAGTCAAGCTCGCCAAGAAGCTGGGCCGCGTGCTCGACCTGCCGGTCATGGTGCATGTGGGCGAGCCGCCGCCGCTCTACGATGACATCGTGGAACTGCTTGGGCCGGGCGATATCGTCACGCACTGCTTCAACGGCAAGCTGGGCGGCTCGATCCTGGAGGACGAGGACCTTTATCTGCTCGTGGAAGCAGCATCCAAGCGCGGCGTCATCCTCGATGTCGGCCATGGCGGCGCTTCCTTCTCCTTCGACGTGGCCCGCGCCGCGCTTTCCCGCGGACTCCTGCCGCAGACGATCTCGACGGACCTGCACAACCGGTCGCTGGATGGCGCCGTCTGGGACATGGCCACCACCATGTCGAAGCTTCTTTCGCTCGGCATGGGCTTTGAGGACGTGGTGACCGCATCCACCATCAATCCGCGCAAGGCGATTCGCCTTCCGCACGAGAACCTGCTGGAGGTGGGCAAGCCTGCCGAATTCACGATCTTCGAGTTCGAGGAGACCGGGATCGAAGTCAAGGATTCGCAGGGAGCCACGAGCAGGCTCGACAAGACCTTCGAGCCGCGCCACGCCATTCTCGGTGCGGAGGCGGTAGCAGCCAGCCGCTACATGCCGTCGCCCGAAAGCAAGATCCATAACTGCCCTCACTGCGGATGGGCTCTATGACGGAGCTTGCGCCCGACACCATCCTCTCGGTGCGCGATCTGCGCACCTGGTTCCGCGGCAAGCGCTCAATCGCCAAGGCCGTGGATGGGGTGACGTTCGAGCTCAAGCGCGGCCGCACGCTGGCCGTGGTCGGCGAGAGCGGGTCGGGCAAGTCGGTCACCTCTCTCTCGCTCATGGGCCTTCTTTCCAAGCCCGGCAGGATCGAGGGCGGGGAGATGCTCTTCCGCGACCGCAAGGGCAGGGTGCATGACCTTGCGAAGGCCAAGGCCAGCACCTTCCGCGCATTGCGCGGCAGTGAGCTCGCCATGATCTTCCAGGAGCCGATGACGAGCCTCAACCCGCTCTACACGGTGGGTGACCAGATCGGCGAGATGATCGCGCTACACGAGAATGTGAGCCGGGAGGAGAAGCGCCGCCGGGCGCTGGAGATGCTGAAGCGCGTCGAGATCCCCGATGCCGAGAACCGGCTCGACGACTATCCGCACCAGATGTCGGGCGGCATGCGCCAGCGCGTGATGATCGCGCTGGCGCTCGCCTGCGGCCCGTCGCTGCTGATCGCGGACGAGCCGACCACCGCACTGGACGTGACGATCCAGGCGCAGATCCTCGATCTCCTCCGCCGCCTGCAGGAGGAGTTCCGCATGTCCATCCTCTTCATCACCCACGACCTCGGCGTCGTGGCAGAGATCGCCCACGAGGTAGTGGTGATGTATGCCGGCCGGGTGGTCGAGCAGGCGCCGGTGGAAGAGCTCTTCGATCGGCCCAAGCACCCTTACACCAAGGCGCTCCTTGCCTGCACGCCGGACGCGCGGCGCGACCTCGGTGACGCAGGCGAGCGCAAGCGGCTCTATTCCATCTCCGGCTCCGTGCCCTCCATCACGGATCTCCCGGTAGGCTGCTCCTTCGCGCCGCGCTGCGAGATGGCCATCGAAGCGTGCCAGACGACCGCGCCGCCGCTCGTGCCTTCGGGTGAGGGGCGCTTTTCCCGATGCCTGCGGGAGGCCGAGTTATGAATGTGATGGACCGGATGATCGGAGCCGACGCGGGCATTCTCCTCCGGGTCGAGGGGCTGACGAAGCGCTTTTCCGGCCGAGGCGGCAGGACGGTGCACGCGGTGGAGGATGTGAGCTTCGACGTGCCGCGCGGCGCGACCGTCGGGCTCGTGGGCGAGTCGGGGTCGGGCAAGACCACGGCAGGCCGCTCGCTCCTGCGCCTCACCGAACCCACCTCAGGAAGCGCGGTCTTCGACGGCGTAGACCTCTTCTCCCTCTCCGAGAAGGAAATGCGGGCCTATCGCCGGCGTATCCAGATCATCTTCCAGGATCCGTTCTCCAGCCTCAATCCGCGCATGCGGGTGGATGCGATCATCGACGAGGCGCTCTCCGCCTGCAACTATCCGCGCGGCGCGAAACGGCGCGAGCGCATCGCCGAGCTTCTGTCGCTTGTGGGGCTTTCGCCCGACCACGCGCGCCGCTACCCGCACGAGTTCTCAGGCGGCCAGCGCCAGCGCATCGGCATCGCCCGCGCGCTCGCGGTGGAGCCGGAATTCATCGTTGCCGACGAGCCGGTCTCCGCGCTCGACGTTTCCGTCCAGGCGCAGATCCTCAACCTCCTGGGCGACCTGCAGCAGCAGCTCGGCCTGTCGATGCTCTTCATCGCGCACGACCTCTCCGTGGTGGAGTACCTCTGTGACCACGTCGTGGTCATGTATCTCGGCCGCGTCATGGAGCGGGGGCCGAGCCGCGAGGTCTATGCGCATCCCCGCCACCCCTATACACGCGCGCTTCTGGCCACCGCGCCCGTGCCCGACCCGAAGCGCAAGCGCACCCATGTGCCGCTCGCGGGCGACATCCCGAGCCCGCTCAACCCGCCGTCGGGCTGCGTATTCCGCACGCGCTGCCCGCACGCGATCGAGGCTTGCGCCGAGGTCATCCCGCCGCTCGAGGGGCACGATCACGATCATTTTGCGGCCTGCATCAGGCAGGACGAATTGAACGCACCTGTAGGATAGTTGGAGAATTTGCGAATGACCTTTTCCGAACCGGCGAGACGCCCGGAAACATCACCCTATGAGCGGCTCGCCGCCCTCGGGGTGACGCTGCCGGCGGCCCCGAAGCCGGTCGCCAATTTCGTGACCCATGTGATCGAGGGAAACCTGCTCTTCCTGTCCGGCCAGGGGCCGACGGAGCCGGACGGCCGCCAATATCACGGCAAGGTTGGGGGAACGGTGTCCGTCCGCGAAGCCTACCAGCATGCCCGGCTTACCGGGGTTAATTTGATTTCCGTCATGCACCACGCACTGGGCGACCTTTCACGCGTCAAGCGTATCGTGAAGGTGCTCGGCATGGTCAATGCCGAGCCGGATTTCGGGGAGCATCCGGCGGTCATGAACGGTTGCTCGGACCTCTTCATAGAAGTGTTCGGGGAAAGAGGCATGCATGCGCGCTCGGCCGTGGGCTTCGGCTCCCTGCCGGCGCAGATAACGGTCGAGATCGAAGCCGTGGTGGCGATCCACGGCGATGAGGAGCGCTGAAGAGAATGCTGAAGAACGACATCCGCACCCGCCTCGGCCTGAGGCATGTCATTAACGTATCAGGCACGATGACGTCGCTCGGCGCTTCCATCGTGGTGCCGGAGGCGGTCGAAACCATGTCGGCCGTCCTGACCGAATGGACGGAAATTTCCGACCTGCAGCGCACCGCAAGCCGCACCATTGCGCGTCTGACAGGTGCGGAAGCGGGTTGTGTGACCGCGTCCTGCTCAGCCGGCATCACGCTTGCCGTCGCGGCCACCATGACCGGCAGCGATCTCGCGGCCATCGAGCGCCTGCCGGACGCCACCGGCCTCAAGGACGAGGTGCTGATCCAGTCCGGCCACATGGTGAGCTACGGCGCGCCGGTGGAGCAGGCGATCCGCCTTGCAGGCGCGAAGGTCGTGCCGGTGGGGCAGGCCACCAGCGCCCATGCCTACCAGCTCGACGGCGCCATCACGGAGAAGACGACGGCAGCCGTCTTCGTTGTCTCGCATCATGTGGTCGACTATGGCCAAATCCCGCTCAGAACCTTCGCGGAAGTGGCGCACGCCAATGGCGTGCCGGTCATCGTCGACGCGGCTTCGGAATATGATCTCAGGGGCTTCCTCGAAGCCGGCGCCGACATCGCGCTCTATTCCGGCCACAAGTTCCTGGGCGGCCCGACCTCCGGCATCATCGCCGGCCGCAAGAATCTCGTGCGCGCCTGTTACCTGCAGAACCGGGGCATCGGCCGCGGCATGAAGGTGGGCAAGGAGAGCGTCGCCGGGGTGATCGGTGCGCTCGAAGCGTGGGAGACCCGCGACCACGCCGGCGTGCGCGCTCGGGAGCAGAAGGCGCTGGACCTGTGGGGCAGGACGCTGGCTTCCCGCCCTGGCATCAAAGCCGTCATCGATCCCGATCCCACCAACAATCCGCTCGACCGGCTGAAGGTCTTCATCGATCCGGCCGAGGCGCGCATCACGGCTTGGGATTTGGCCGACCGGCTCGCGCAGGGTGACCGGCCGATCATCGTCCGCGACCATGAGGTCGAGCACGGCTACTTCTATCTTGATCCCTGCAACCTCCATCCGGAGGAAGAGGAGATCGTCGCATCGCGCCTGGTTGAAGAGCTTGAAAAGGCGGACTCCGCGCTGGAACCCGTGGCCTCTTCTCTCGAAGAACGGCGGCTCCGGCAGGAGGCTGCCGTCCTCGATTGGCCCGATTGATCGCAGATGGTATAGCCGGCTCGAACGGGCTGAAAGGAAGAGGATGAGCACGGTGAAAACCGAACCTGCCGCGGGCGAGTCTGGCGCCAGGCGCACGCGCACGAGCGCGCTCGACCGCATCATGCAGGTGCTCGATTTCCTCCAGGAGCAGGACCAGCCGGCGACCGCCTATGAAGTTGCGCGTGCCGTGGGCGCGCCGCTCTCCACGATCTATGTCATCGTCGACGACCTCGTGGAGAAACAGGTGCTCGACCGGCAGGAAAACGGCGCGCTCTGGTTCGGCCCGCGGCTTTACCACTACGGTCTCACCTATGCCCGCCGGCTCGATCTCCTGAGCGCCGCCACCCAGGAGATGACGGATCTCGCCATCGGCTCGCGCGAGACGGTGCAGATCTGCGGCCGCGACGGCGACAACATGGTGGTGCTCGCCATGTTCGACGGGCCGGACCATTATTACGTCGCTTCCCGTGTTGGAACGCGCACGCCGCTCAACTGGTCCGCCTCGGGCAGGCTTCTCGTGGGCCACCTGCCGGAGCATGAGCGCCGCGAGATCTATGCCCGTTCCACGCGCCCATCGCCCACCGGCCGCGCGGAAACCGACGTGGAGAAGCTGACGCAAGCCTCGCGCAGGGTGTTCGAAGAGGGACTCTGCATTCAGGCGGGCGAGTCGGATTTCTCCGTCGCCTGCATCGCCGCTCCGATAGTCGACAACGACGGCGCCTGCCGGGCGACGGTTTCCATCGTCGTGCCCGATCACAAGGTCCATCAGGCGGCCCCCGACCTGAAGGCGCTGGTCAAGGAAAGCGCAAGGCGTATCGAGGAAAGGCTGGGCTGGCGGCGACGGTGATTTGCCGCCTCACTCCATCCTCCTGCGGAACAGCCACGCCGCTGCTGCGAGCGTCACGAAGGCGATGATGGCGAGGGGTACCGTGTTCTGTACGGCCTCGCCAAGTGGCAGGTCCTTCAGGAACACGCCCCGCACGATTACGAGGAAATAGCGCAACGGGCTGGCATAGGTGATCGGCTGCAGCCAGTCCGGCATGTTCTCGATCGGTGTCGCGAAACCGGAAAGCAGCATCGCCGGCACCATGAAGAGGAAGGCGCCGAGGATCGCCTGCTGCTGGGTCATGGCGAGCGCCGAGATGAAGAGGCCGACACCCACCACCGCGAGCAGATAGAAGATGCTGCTTCCGTAGAGCATCAGCAGCGAGCCCCGGAGCGGCACGCCGAAAACGTAAATCGCCGCCAGGATATAGATCGTCATGTGAAAGGTGCCGATGAGCATCGGCGGGATGACCTTGCCGATCAGGATCTCGTGCGTCCTGAGCGGCGAGACCATGAGCTGGTCGAAGGTGCCGAGTTCGCGCTCGCGCGCGATGGAAAGGGCGGTCACCACGAGGCCGATGAGCAGCGCGATCGCCGCCACCAGATTGGGCACCATGAACCATTGGAAGATGAGGTTCTGGTTGAACCAGTTGCGCGGGACGACGGTGACGGACTGCCCGGCTCCGCGCCTTCCCGCAGCAATATCGCCCGCCAAAGCGTTGACGACCTGGTTGAGATAGCCGGCGACGATCTGCGCCGCATTGGAGCGCCGGCCGTCGAGGATGATCTGCAGGTCGGCTTGCCTCCCTGCGGCGATGTCGCGTGAGAAGGTCGGGCCGATATGGATGGCCGCGATCGCCTCCTGCCGGTCGATGCCCTTGCGCAGCGCCTCAGGGCTTTCCACCCTGGTGATGCTGCGGAAGGTGGGTGCGCCGGCGATGCGGTGCATCAGTTCCTGGCTCCACGCCCCGGAATCCCGGTTGAGCACGAGGATGTCCACGTTCTTCACCTCGAGCGTCGCGGCGTAGGAGAAGACGAGGAGTTGCAGGATCGGCGGCCCGATCAGGATCAGCCGCCCCCGCGGATCACGCAGGATCGCAAGAAGCTCCTTGACGATGAGGGCCTTGAGCCGGGTCCACCACATGTCAGGCGATCCTCTTGCGCGTGCTGCGGGCGGCGAGGATGAACAGGATGGCGCCGATGGTGAGCATCACGGCGATGGCGCGCAGGAACATGGGCCAGATATCGCCGGCCAGGAACACGCTCTGCAGGCTCGGGATAAGATAGCGCGCGGGGACGATCGTCGTGATGATCTGGATGATCCATGGCATCGAATTGATCTCGAACAGGAAGCCCGAGAGCAGGAAGGCCGGCAGGAAGGCCGACAAGAGCGCGAGCTGCGAGGCGAGGAACTGGTTCTTGGTCGCGGCCGAGATGAGGAGTCCCTGGCCCAGTGCAGGCATGAGGAAGCTTGCCGAGAGCGCGTAGAGCGCCAGCACTGAGCCCCGGAACGGCACGCCGAAGACGAAGACGGCGATCAGCACGCAGAGCGACATGGAGGCGAGGCCGAGGATGAAATAGGGCAGGATCTTGCCGGCTAGCAGCTCCGCCGCGGTAACGGGCGTCGCCATCATGGCTTCCATGGTGCCGCGTTCCCATTCGCGCGCCACCACGAGCGATGTGAGCAAAGTTCCCACCAGCGTCATCACGATGGCGATGGAGCCGGGGACGAGGAAGTTGCGGCTCGCAAGCTCCGGGTTGAACCAGAAGCGCTGCTCGACCGAGATGACAGGTGGCCGCGCCGCCACTTCGGCCGCGCGCTGCGCTGTCCACGTGCCCACCACGCCCTGCACGTAGTTCTGCACGAAATTGGCCGTGTTGGGGTCCGATCCGTCAACAATCACCTGGAGTTCCGGCGATCCCCCGCCCGCCGCCACATCGGCAAAGTTTGCCGGAATCACAACGATGCCTCGAACCCGGCCGAGGACGAGATCTTCGTCGAATTCGCGCCGGTCGCGGCCGGTGGCCACGTCGAAGTAGCGGGAGGCCTGGAAGCTTGCTGCAAGATCCTGCGCAATCGGCGTGGCGTCCTCGATGACGAGGCCGATGCGCGTGCGGGTGGTGTCGAGCGAGACGCCATAGCCGAAGATGACGAGCAGGATGAGCGGCAGCACGAAGGCGATCAAGATGCTGCTCGGATCGCGCATGATCTGCAGGCTCTCCTTGCGCACGAGCGCTGCGAAACGGCGCGCACGGCCGATGGGCGGGGTCGCCCGGTCAGCCCCTTCAAGCGCCTCCGTGCTCATGCCGCCTCCGCGGGATCGGAGTTCTTCACGAGCGCGATGAAGGCATCCTCCATGGTCGGGTCGGGATTTTCCGCCGTAGCCACGCTCGCCTTCAGCTCGTCCGGCGAGCCGAGCGCGATGGAGCGGCCGCGATAGATGAGCGAGATGCGGTCGCAATATTCCGCCTCGTCCATGAAATGGGTGGTGACGAGCACGGTGACGCCTTTCTCGACGAGGCCGTTGATATGGGTCCAGAACTCGCGCCGCGTGATGGGGTCGACGCCGGATGTGGGTTCGTCCAGGAAGAGCGCCTCGGGCTCGTGCAGCATGGCGCAGGCGAGCGCGAGCCGCTGTTTCAGGCCGAGCGGCAGGTCCTTGGCCGACATGGAAAGCAACGGCCCGAAATTGAAGATCTCGGCCATGAGATCGACGCGTTCGCGTTTGCGAGCGCCCCTGAGGCCGTAGACTCCCGCGAAGAAGGCGAGGTTCTGTGCGACGCTGAGGTCGCCGTAGAGCGAGAATTTCTGCGCCATATAGCCGAGGCGGTTGCGCGCCTCCGCCGTGTCGCGCCGCAGGTCGAAGCCGGCCACGCGGCCTTCGCCCTCGGTTGGCTTCAGCAGTCCGCAGAGCATTTTGAAGGTGGTCGATTTTCCCGCGCCGTTAGGGCCGAGGAGGCCGAAGATCTGCCCGCGCGGGATGGAGAAGGTGATGTCGCTCGCGGCCGTGAAGTCGCCGAACCGTTTGGTAAGGCCCTTTGCCTCGATGACCGCGCGACCGCCGTCCTCGTTGCGCGGAACGGCGGCATCCGCGAGCTTCGACTGTCCGCCGGGCCCACCGCCAAGCATGTCGACGAAGGCGTCCTCGAAACGCGGCTGGGCAGGTTTCAGCATCGCTGTCCGTCCGGCGAGATCGGTCGCCTTCCAGCCCTGCGGCTTCCCTGCGTCGAGCACGAGCCGGATGGCCTCGCCTTGGATCACGCCGTCGACCACGCCCGCCTGGGCGAGCACTTCCGTCAGGATCGGCCGCCGGCGCCCTTCAATGCCGGTGAGTTTGTATACGCGGCCGCCGACCCGGTCCGTGAGTTCGGAAGGCGTACCGGCGAAGAGCAGTTTTCCCTCGTTGAGAAGGAGGACGCGGTGGCAGGCCTCTGCCTCGTCCAGATAGGCGGTGGACCAGACCACGCCGATCCCCTCCTTGGTCAGGTCTTCGACCATGGCCCAGAGGTCACGGCGCGAGATCGGGTCGACGCCCACGCCGGGCTCGTCGAGAAGCAGGAGGCGAGGTTTTTTCAGAAGCGCGCAGGCGAGCCCGAGTTTTTGCTTCATGCCGCCCGAAAGCTTGCCGGCGAGCCGCGCGGTGAAGCGCTTCAGGTCCGTGAAGGTGAGCAACTCGTCGAAGACCGCCGGGCGCTCGGGCAAGGGCAGTCCGCGCAGATCGGCATAGAGGTCCAGATTCTCCTGGACGGAGAGATCTTCGTAGAGGCCGAAGCGCTGCGGCATGTAGCCGATGGCGGCCTGGATGCTCGCGGGATCCTTCCGCGTGTCGAAACCCAGTACCTCGATGGTGCCGCCGTCAGGCGCCATCAGTCCGGTCATGAGCCGGATGAGCGTCGTCTTGCCGGCGCCGTCCGGCCCGACCAGGCCGGTGATCTCACCGCCGCGGATCGAGCCGGACACCGCGTCGAGAGCCGGAGGCGCGCTCCCGAACCGCTTGGTGACATCCGACATGCGGACGAATTCCGCGCTCATGGGCTTATCCTCAGTCCGCTGCCGCGTCCTCGGCCCCGCTCTCCAGCACGCGGACGGTGACGGGCATGCCCTGGCGCAGGCCGGTATCCGGCTCCTCCACCACCACACGCAGGCGATAGACGAGATCGGTCCTGAGTTCCGGTGTCTCGACGGATTTCGGCGTGAACTCCGCCACCGGCGAGATGAAGCCGACCTTGCCTCGATAGGGCTTGTCCGGCGCCGTGTCGGTGACGACCTCGACCGCCATGCCCGGATGAATGCGTCCCAGATCCGGCTCCTCGACATAGGTGCGCACCCAGACCGGCTCGTCGAGGGAGAGCACGTAGACGGCATCGCCGGTCGACACGATCGCGCCCGGCTCACGCACGCGCGAAAGGATCACGCCTTTGGCCGGCGCGCGAAGCTCCGCATCGCTAAGCGAGGTCTTGGCCGAGGCAAGATTGGCTTGCGCGCCCTGCAGGCTTGCCTGCGCCGCCGCGATGTCTTCCTTCCGCGTGCCTTCCTCGAGCAGGTGGAGGGCTTCCTGCGCGGCGTCCACCCGTGCGGCCGCCATGTCCCGCGCGGCCTGCGCCTGGTCGAACGCGGCCTGCGAGATGGCGCCGCTCGGGCGGAGCTGGCGCGCCCGCTCCAGCGCCTGCTCGGCATTTGCGAGATTGTAAGTTTGCTCGGCAAGTGCCGCGCGCGCCTGGGCGATCTCGGCCTGGCGCGGGCCGGCCTCGAGCTTGGCGAGGTTCGCCTGCTGGTTCGCCACCTGCGCTTCCGCCGCGTTTACGGCATCGACATAGGTCTGGTCGTCTAGACGAGCCAACAACTCTCCTTTCTCCACCCGGTCGCCCTCGTCCACCAACATCTCGGCGATGCGGCCGCTCACGCGGAAGCCGAGCTGCACCTGGCGGATGTCCACATTGCCGTAGAGCGTAAGGCCTGGCTCCTCAGGCTGCGTCCAGCCGAAGCGGGACGGCAGGCCGTACCACCAGCCGGCCGCTGCTGCCCCTGCCGCAAGAAGCGCGAAGATCGCAAGAAGCCTACGTCTCATGGCGCGCCTCCCGGTGGAGCGATGCCACCAACTCGGCGGCGATGGCCCGGATCTCCTCGGCCTCGGACTTCCCGAACCCCGCCCATCCGAGCTGGGCGAGGACGGCGGCGCGCGCCATGCGGAAGACCATCACACCGCCAAGGAGCGTGATCGTCCGAAGCTTGACATGGTTCGTGTCGGGATCTTCGCCGATGATGATGCCGACGAGCCGGCCGGTCACCTCCAGCATGGGCTTCATCACGCCCTCATAGACCCGCTCGAAGGCCTCTGTGGGCTCCATCTGCTCGCGGATGAGGAAGCGCGCCCAGGGCTCGGATTCGTCGCTGACGAAGAGCGCCGCCATGGTGTGTGCGATCCTGGTGAGGAGCTGCCGCGCCTCGGCCGTCTCGATCCCCCTGCCTTCCAGGTCCGCCTCTTGCAGGCGCCCGTGCACCATCTCCCGCAGCTCGGTGACATGAGCGGAAATGAGGGTGCCGATATGCTCGGCCGCGGCGATGTAGAGCCCCTCCTTGCCGCCAAAATAGTAGGGGATGGCCTGGAGATTGACGCCGGCCGCGTCGGCGAGCATCCGCGTCGACGCGCCGTCGAAGCCGTAGCGGCCGAACACGTCGACCGCAGCCTTCAAAAGCCTTTCGCGCGGATCGCTCCGTTTGGCAGTGGTTCGGTCCCGGGACGGACGTCTTTGCTGCGACATGAAGTAAGCCTCTGCAATGGTTGCAGGCCGCTTATAAATCGATCGAATGATTAAGTCAATCGAATGAAAATATCTGGATACCGTGAGGCACACCTGCCGCCCGCAGGACCGAGGCGCAGCACAAACAAAAAAGGCGGACACAAAGGCCCGCCGAAGAAGAGGTGTTGAATGCTGGCTTATTCAGGCAGAGAGATTCCATAGATCTCGGCGAGCTGGCCGAGCATGAGGTTGGCCGCGATTACGCCGCCTGCCGTGTTCCAGATCGCGTCGTCCACGGGCATTGCCTTGCCGGCCTTCACCACTTCGAGGTTCTGCCAGAGCGGCTCTTTGGTCCATTCCTGGGCGAGCGCCTCCGCGCTTCCGTCGCCCGTTTCATAGACGAAGTAGAAGAGCCGATCGCCCTCCATTTCGGGAATGCGCTCCTTCGTCACCTCGTCGGCGAACGTCTCCTTGTCCTGGCTTTCCGGGCGGGCAAAGCCGATCTCGGACAGGATGAGGCCGGGGAATGTGTCCTTGTAGTAGATGCGGGTGCGGCCGGGCATGAAGCGCACGAGCGAGATCTTCTCCTGCTTTCGGTCACCGAGCGCCTCGCTCAGCGCCGCGACGCGGGCGTTGTAGCGGTCGAGCACGGCCTGGCCCTCCGCCTCCTTGCCCACGGCCTCGGTGTAGAGCGCGAAATTGATCTTCCAGTCGCCGCGCAGCCGCTCCGCGAACACCGTCGGCGCGATGGCCGAAAGCTGCTCATAGATCTTCTCCTGGCGCGTCTTGTTGCCGATGATGAGATCGGGCTGGAGTGCGGCGATGAGCTCCAGATTGACCGCCGATTCCTCGCCTACGACCTCCACGCCCTCCATCTGTTCGGCGATGTGCGCGTACCACGGGTCGCCGAGCCAGGAGCGCACCGCGCCCACCGGCTTGATGCCGACGGCGAGCAGCGCCTCCGTCCCTTCATTGGTGAGCACCACCACGCGCTGCGGATCGTCCGGCACCTCGGTCGTGCCCATCGCATGCGTGATCTCGGCCGCCTCCAGCCCAGCGGCGGCGAGAAGAAGCGGCAGAGCCGCAAGGGTGGAAAGCAACTGGCGACGGAACATGGCGGGCGCACCTAACTTGACAAACACAGTGGGAATTTGGGACAGCAAGAAGCAGAAGCAAACCTGACTGTCAACATCACCTTTGAGCAGCTACGTGCCCATCGCCTTGCCCGCCGCCGAGGGCGGAAACCGGCTGCCCTTCATCTATGCGGGCCTCGCGGCCCTGCTGTGTCTGGCGGTACTCGGCAGCCTGCTTCTGGGCTACACACTCTATACGCCCGGCGATCTCTGGAACGCGCTTGCCGGCTCCGGCGCGAGCGAGGCCGACACGGTAATCCGCGAATACCGCCTGCCGCGCGCGGTGGTGGCGCCGCTGGTGGGCGCCGCGCTCGGGGTGGCGGGCGTGATCGTCCAGACGCTTTCGCGCAACCGCATCGCTTCGCCGGACACGCTGGGCTTGAATGCCGGTGCCTCGCTGGCGGTCGTGGCGGCGAGCGCCGGCTTCGGCGTCTCCTCGCTCGTCGGGCTGTCCTTCGCGGCGACCGCCGGCGCCTTCCTCACCAGCGTTGTCGTCTTCGCGCTGGCAGCGACGGCGGGCGGGCTTTCGCCGGTGCGCATCGTGCTCGTGGGCGTCACCTTCGCCGGGCTGATGAACGCCATGGTCGAGGTGGTGCTCACCGTCAACGAGGCGGAACTGCAGCAACTCCTCTTCTGGCTCGCCGGCGCCTTCGTGGACCGGCCGCTCGATCTGGTGGCGCGCAACCTTCCCCTTCTGTTGGCGGGCGGGTTGCTCGCGGCGCTTCTCGCCCGCCCGCTCGACGCCCTGCAGACGGACGACATGACCGCGCAGAGTCTGGGCGCGCCGGTACGCGTGATCCGGGTCGCAAGCTTCGTGGCCGTCGCGCTGCTCACGGGTGCCTCGGTGGCGATGGCCGGCCCGGTGAGCTTTGTCGGGCTGGTCGTGCCACATGCAGCGCGTGCCCTCGTCGGCTCGCGACATACCGTGCAACTTGGCGCAGCGGCGCTGATCGGCGCCGTCTATGCGACGGCGGCCGACATCCTCGCCCGCTTCGTCATTTACCCGACGGAGGCTCCCGTGGGCGCCATCACCGGTGTCGTGGGGGCGGGCCTGCTGCTCATGCTCCTCCGCAGGCGCGCGGCCTGATGGGCGGGGCGGCGAAGCTTCAGCGGGCGGCCCCCGCTCTCGGCAGCCTCGCCCGCGACCGCGCGCGGGCGGTCACCGTGCTCTTCGGGCTCCTCGCCGTCGCAGCCCTCCTGCTGCTTGGCAGCACGGCCTTCGGCTCCACCTGGATTCCTTTGGAAAAGGTTCTCGCCGCCCTCTTGGGCGGCGGCGAGCGGACCGATAAGCTCATCATCCTGCAGCTGCGGCTGCCGCGCGTCCTCCTTGCGGCACTCGCCGGCGGCGCGATCGCCATGGCCGGCTTCCTGCTTCAGAAGGTCACACGCAACGATCTCGCCTCGCCCAGCGTGCTTGGCATCGTCGATGGTGCGGCACTCGGCGTCGTCATCTTCCTGGCGCTGCTTTCCGACGAGAGCAATTCGCTCGTCACCAGCATCGCCTGGCAGCCGGTGGCGGCCGCCCTCGGCGCGGGCGCGGCGGTGGCGCTCGTCTTCGTCCTGAGCGGGCGGCAGGCGTCCTCGGCGGTACGGCTGCTCCTCTTCGGCATCGCGGTGGCCGCCGCCGCGAAGGCCGTCACCATGGTCCTCATGCTGATCGGCCCCATCTACCGCACCACCCAGGCCGCGCGCTGGATCGCCGGCGCCGTCAACGAGACCAATTGGGGCGAGGTGCAGTTGACCGCACTGCTCCTTCTTCCCGCGCTCCTCCTGGCCCTTGTCGCGGCCACGCGCCTGCCGCCCAGCGACCTCGACGAGGTTTCCGCCCGGTCGGTGGGCTTGAACCTGCCCGTCTTCCGGCTGCTGGTCTTTGCGCTCGCCGCGGCTCTCACCGCGCTGTCGGTGGCCTTTGCCGGCGGCGTCAGCTTTATCGGCCTGCTCGCCCCTCATATGGCGCGCCTCCTGGTGGGGCGTTCCGCGCCGGCCGGAATCCTCGCCAGCGGCCTCGCCGGTGCGGCGATGCTGATGGGAGCCGACCTCGTCGTCCGGGGGCTCTTCGCACCGACGGAAGTACCGGCGGGTACGGTGACGGCCGTGATCGGCGCTCCCTACTTCCTCTATCTCCTTTTGCGGAAGGACCGCCTCCATGGATAAGGCGCTCAACGGGCTGACGGTCGACGCGCTTTCGGTCGCCTACGGTCCCCGGCTCGCTGTCGACGCTATCTCGCTCGCGATCCCGAAGGGCGGTATCACCGTGCTCGCGGGCCCGAACGGCTGCGGCAAATCCACGCTCCTGCGCGCGATCCGCAGGCTGCATGCGGCCAGGTCGGGCCGTGTGCTCCTAGGCGAGACCGACATCGGCAGGCTGCGCGAGAAGGAGATCGCGCGCGAGATCGGGCTGTTGGCGCAATCGCCCTCCGCGCCCGAGGACATGCGGGTGGAGGAACTCGTGCGGCTCGGCCGCTACCCGCACCAGGCGATGATGCAGCCCTGGAGCAAGGACGATGCGACGGCCGTCGAGGACGCAATGTTCGGCACCGGCGTAGGGCACCTGCGGGATCGCCGGCTGGGCTCGCTCTCGGGCGGCCAGCTCCAGCGCGTCTGGATCGCCATGGTGCTAGCGCAGCAGACCGATATCATCTGCCTCGACGAGCCGGTGAACCATCTCGACATGGCGCACCAGATCGACTGCCTCGATCTGGTCGGCCGGCTCAACCGCGAGCACGGTCGCACGGTCGTGCTCGTCCTCCACGACCTCAACCTCGCCGCCCGTTATGCCGATCTCCTCGTCTTCATGCAGGACGGCAGGATCGTCAAGGCCGGTCCGCCCCGGACCATGATGACGGAAGAGCTGATCGCCTCCGTCTTCGGCATCCAGTGCCGCGTGATCGAGGATCCGGTGCACGACCGCCCGCTCTGCATCCCCATGCGCAACTCCTCGCCGCGTTTCGAGGTGCAGGGGTGACTTAGCCCCTGGCGATCGAGTGCACGGACGAGTTGGCCGGGAGCGTTTTTTTAACGGGCGGGTGCATATCGTTGCCCGAACGGAGAGGCGGATTGTATGGGGGCGTTGGACGGTATGTCCGAAGGGACCAGGATGGAAGGCGGTGCGCCGCGGAAGCAAGGGCCCCTTTCGGCGCATCCCCGCGGCGTGGCGATTCTCGGCGGTGCGCATGGAACCCTGGCGCTCGCGCGCAGCCTTGGTCGCCGCGGCGTCCCCGTCTGGCTCATCACCAACGACAATCCTCTGCCGAGCTGGTCGCGCCACGTGCACCGCACTCTGCGCTGGCAGGGCGCTGCCGACCCTGGCTCGGTCCCCTTCCTGCGCGCTGCGGCGGCCGAACACGGGCTGGAAGGCTTCCTGCTCGTGCCGGCCGCCGATGCCGAGGTGCGGCTCGTCGCGCAATCGGTTGAAGCGCTTTCGGCTGCCTACAACATCGCGCTGCCCGGTTGGGAGCGCCTGAAATGGGTCTGCGAGAAGCCGCTTCTTTACCGCCGCGCCGCTGAGCTCGGCGTCGACGTACCGCCGACCTATGAATTCTCCTCCGTTGAAGAGGCCGCGCGGGCCGAGATCCGTTTCCCCGTCGTCCTGAAGCCGAACATGGGCGGCGGCCGGGATTCCTTTTCCAGGGCCAAGGTCGCCCGCGCCGACGACAAGGACGGGTTTCTCGCCGCCTACAGGGAAGCCGCAGGTCAGATCGGGCTCGACAATGTCGTCGTGCAGGAGCTGATCCCCGGCGGAGGGGAAAGCCAGTTCTCCTACGCGGCGTTGTGGAGCGAAGGCCGGCCGGTCGCCGAGTTCGCCGCGCGGCGAGGGCGGCAGTACCCGGTCGATTTCGGCTATACGAGCACATTCGTGGAGGTGGTCGAGGAGCCGCGCGTCCTCGAAGCGGCCCGGCACATCCTTGGCGACATCGGCTATCACGGTTTGGTCGAAGTGGAATTCAAGCACGATGCGCGCGACGACCGGATGCGTGTGCTCGACGTGAACCCGCGCCCATGGTCCTGGTTCGGGCTTGCAGCGGCCGCCGGGGTGGATCTCGGCGCCATGCTTTGGGACGTGGCGGAGGGCAGGGATGTCGCGGCCAAGGCCGCACGGCGGAAGGTCTCGTGGATGTATCTGGTGCGGGATGCAGCGGCCGGCTCCCGGCTTGTCGCGACTAGGCGGCTGCGGGCCGGCGATTATTTTCGCTCCTTCGCCACCGTGCGCGCCTGGGCGGCATTCTCCGCCTCCGATCCGATGCCGGGGCTGATCGATATCCCACTGACCGCCTGGCGCGTGCTGACGCGGCGTTTCCTGAAGATCCATTGAAGAGGCGAGACGGCTGACCGCCATGCCCGATATCCCAGCACGACAGGCCGTGAAATATGCGGTCATCCGCGGTGTCCTCGATGCGATCGCGTGGTCCGGCGCACGGCGTCTCCTGCCTTCGGCGGGTGGTCGCGGAGTCATCTTCACGCTGCACCATGTTCGCCCCTCCAACGGCGCCTCCTATGATCCCAACGCGCCGCTTTCGGTGACGCCGGAATTCCTCGACACCGCCGTTCAGGCTTCGCTGGAGGCGGGGCTGACGCCGGTTGCCGTCGAGGACCTGCCCGAACTCCTCGCGGATCCCGCCGACAAAAGGCGCTTCGTCAGCTTCACGCTGGATGACGGCTACCGCGACAATGCCGAACACGCAGCACCCGTGTTCCGCAGATACGGCGTCCCCTACACCATCTTCATCACGGCGGGCTTCGTCGAGCGGACGCACTCGCTGTGGTGGGAGACTGTGACCCTGCTGACGGCCGGAAGCGATGAAATCGAGTTCGACTTCGGCGGCGGCGCCGAAACGCTCGAACTGGCGACGAATGCGCAGAAGCACGCGGCCTATGCCCGCTTCTCCACCTTTGTCGAGACCGCCGGCGAGGACGAGGCGGTGGCGCGCATCGACGCGCTGGCGCGACGCTGCGGGATCGATCCGCTCGCCGTCACCTCCGACCTGACGATGGACGCGAGCGAACTGCGCGCGCTCGCGGCGGA
The DNA here is from genome assembly GCF_029457495.1 of Chelativorans sp. AA-79. NCBI lineage: Bacteria > Pseudomonadati > Pseudomonadota > Alphaproteobacteria > Hyphomicrobiales > Phyllobacteriaceae > Chelativorans > Chelativorans sp. AA-79. The sequence goes on along the minus strand of NZ_CP120361.1, from coordinate 4,662,498 downwards.
TCCGCTCGCCCGGTTCGGCGCGCACACGCTCACCCATGTCAATCTGCGCCGCGTGAGCGAGGCGCGCCTTCGCGAAGAGCTCAAGGGCTCCGCGCAGGCGGTGGAAACCTATGTCGGGCGCTATCCGCGGGCGTTCGCCTATCCCTACGGATTTGCCGCCGCCGTGGGAGAGCGCGAGGTCGAAGCCGCCGCACGGGCGGGATTTGCGGTCGCGGTCACCACCCAGCCCGGTGTCCTCTCCGCCGCCATCCTCGACCGGCCGACAGCCGCCAGCCGCGTCTCGCTGAATGGCTATTTCCAGAAGAAGCGCTACGTCGAGGCGCTCCTGTCCGGCCTCGCCTTCAAGCTGACCTGAGACGCGTATCGCTCAGCAGCCCCTCCGCCTCCAGCATGGGATAGGCCATCGCGGCGAGCAGGGAGTTGATCTGCTTGAGGTCCCGGATGGTGTCCAGATGGATGGAGCTCGTCTCCACGCTCTGCTCCGCGCCCATGCGCAGGCGTTCGAAATGGCGCTGGCTCAGGGTCTTCTCGATGTCGCGCATCCGGTCCTTTTCGGCCACGAGTCGGCGCGCGGTCTCGGGGTCTCCCGTCACGAGCAGGTTGAAGGCAAGCCGCGCATTGGCGAGAACAGCGGCGTGGAAGGTGGAAAGCTCTTCCCAGCCTTCCTCCGTGAACTCCACCTTGCGCTCCATCTTCCGCCTGGCGTGGGCGAGCAGGTTGCGCACGATGATGTCGCCCGCCTGCTCGAGCCTGACGCAGACGCCGAGCAGCTCCTGGCACTGCCGCGCCTCTTGCGCCGACATCTCCTCGCGCCTGATGCGGGCGAGATAGAGCTTGATCGCGGCGTGGCGGCGGTCGAGGGTGTCGTCCAGGTCGGCGAGTGCCCGGATCTCCTGCTTGTCCGCCTGCCGGTAGAGCTCGAGCACGCGGCGCAGCATGAATTCCACCGTCTCGCACATCCGCACCGCCTCGCGCGTCACATTGGCGAGCGCCTGCGCCGGCTTGTCCAGTGCGCCGTCGTCGAGCGCGCTGACTTCGTTCAGCAACGCTTCCTGCTGCTCCTGCGGGCCCGGTCCGGGGGAGAGCGCCACGATCCCTTCCGTGGCCTTCAGCACGAGCCGCGACAGGGGGATGCCCGCCACGAGGATCAGCAGGTTGAAGAGGATGTGGGCATGCACGACCTGGTCCGCCGCCCCTGCGCCGAGCAGGGAGGTCTGCGGGCGGAAGAACAGGAAGGCGGCCAGCACCATCACGGAGCCCGCGCCGCGCATCAGGAGATTGCCGAGCGGCACCACGCGGCACGCCGGGGGCGAAGCCCGCGTCAGCATCGGCGCGATGAAGGAACTGCCGAGATTGACGCCCAGCACCATCACGATGCCGAGTTCGGGAGAAACGATCCCCCGTTCCGCGAAGGTGGCGAGGAGGAGCACCGCGGCGATGCTCGAATGGAAGAGGTAGGTCACGACCGCCGCAAGCAGGAAGGCGGTGGTTGGATCGCTGGAGAGATACCCCACGATCAGCGGCACGATACGGCTCTGCCGCAGCGGCTCGGAGGCCTCGCCCATCATCTCCAGCGAGAGGATCAGGAGGCCGATGCCGACGAGGATGCGGCCGGCCTGCCGCCACTCCCGCCGCTCCGTGGTCATGAAAATCGCCGTCCCCACTACGAGGCAAAGCGGAACCAGGAGCGTGAGGTCGAAGCTCAGGATCTTGACGACGAGCGCCGACCCCACTTCGGCGCCGCGCACGGCAAGGATGCCGGCAAGCCCCGTCACGATTCCCGACCCGGCGAAGGAGCCGACGAGCAGCGTGACTGCGGTCGAGCTCTGCAGCGCCACCGCAAGCGCGAGACCGGTGAACGCAGCGAGAAGCGGATTGCCGAGCGTGTGCCGCAGCCGCTGCTTCAACGCCTCGCCGTAAGCGCGTTCCACTCCCGTGCGCACCATGCGCGTCGCCCACAGAAGCAGCGCGATCGCTCCAGCCATGTGCAGAAAGAAGATGGATCCGGTCATTGGGCGTTCGTTTCCTCGGCGCAGAATTCTGGCGCGGCGAAAGTTTCCGCCGCCCTTCTAAACGCCCCAGTGCCCTAGAGGCTGCCTTTGATCGCAAAAAACATCAAGGACGAGTACGATCCGTCCTCGGGGGGAGGGATCGCGGAGCCGTACGCTCCGCACGCGTACGGCCGGCCCCGGCCGGGCGAAGCGCGGCCGGCGCTCCGTCCCTGTTCGCGATCACACGCGCGAGAACGCCGGCGCAGTCTCGTCCGAAGCGGCGGCGAGGTCGAGGATGCGCTGCAGCCCGGCCGCGTGCCGGAAGCTCGGCTCCGTCGGCAGGTTGAACCGCACCGCGTTGACGAAGCGCTCGTAATTGCTCGCCACGGGGGTGGCCTCCATGTCGCGCCAGGTCGCCGTCTCGGCATCCTCATCGAGGCAGACCCGGAGCTTTGAACTCTTGAGGTCGTGCTGCACCTCGATCCCGCCCTTGTCGCCATAGATGCGCACGCGCAGGTCGTTGAGGTGGCCGGTGGCCCAGCGCGTGGCATGGATCACGCCCACCGCGCCGTTGGCGAATCCCGCCGTCATGATGAAGCTGTCATTGGCGTCGAGCGTGTAATCGCCGATCCGGTCGCCGTCGGCCTTGTGGAAGGTCTTGAGGCGGCTGGTGACCGTCTCGATGTCCGTCCCCGCCCCATAGGAGGCGAAGTCGAGGATATGGATGCCGATATCGCCGAGCGTCCCGTTCGAGCCGTGTCCTTTAGACAGGCGCCACAGCCATTGCTGGCCCGTGCGCCAGTCGCCCCAAGCCTTGGAGACGAGCCAGCTCTGCAGGTAGGAGGCCTCGATGTGCTTCACTTCGCCGATGCGGCCGGAAAGCACCATCTCGCGCGCGGCGTGGATCTCGGCCACGTTGCGGTAGCTGAGATTGACCATCGCCACCACGCCTGCTCTCTCGGCGGCGTCGGCCATTTCGGTCGCCTCGGCGTAGTTCGTCGCCAGCGGTTTTTCGCACAGCACGTGCTTGCCGGCGGCGATGCAGGCGAGGCTCGTCGCATAATGCGCGGCATCCGGCGTCACATTGGTGACGGCGTCGAACTCGCCCCAGGCGAGCGCCTCGTCGGTCGTGGAGAAACCGTGTTCGATCTTGTGCGCGGCGCAGAAGGCGCTGAGTCGCTCGGAGTCGGTATCCACTCCGCCCACGAGATGGACACCGGGAATGGCCGCAAAGCGGGTGGCATGCTGGTTGGCCATCTTGCCGGTGCCGAGAATGAGCAAGCGCATGATGAAAATCTTTCCTATCTGAAACCTTGTTCACCCGGCTTATGCAGCTTCGGGCCGCGCTCGGTGATGGGTTCGGGCGCCTTCTCCACCGGCACGTTCGGCGCGTCGTGGACCGCGGTGTATGCTGGAGCCGGCGAATGGGCCCAGCGCACGGCGTTTCTCAGCACCTTGTGCACCGTCTCGTCGTGATAGGTGGGATAGGCCTCGTGACCCGGCCGGAAATAGAAGATATTGCCCGCGCCGCGCCGGTAGGTGAGACCGGAGCGGAACACCTCGCCGCCCTGGAACCAGGAGATGAAGACCGTCTCGAGCGGCTCCGGCACGGAGAAGGGCTCCCCGTACATCTCCTCCTGTTCGAGCTCGAAATATTGCGGCAGCCCGCGCGCGATCGGATGGCCGGGATTGACCACCCACACCCGCTCACGCTCGCCCGCCTCGCGCCATTTCAGCGCGCAGGGCGTGCCCATCAGCCGCTTGAAGATCTTCGAGAAATGCGCCGAGTGGAGCAGGATGAGGCCCATCCCCTCCCACACGCGCTTGGCCACGCGCTCGACGATCTCGTCCTCCACCTGGCGATGGGCCTTGTGCCCCCACCAGACGAGCACGTCCGTCTCAGCCAGCGCCTGCTCCGTCAGCCCGTGCTCGGGGTCCTGCAGCACGGCTGTTTTCACCGAAACGCCGCCTTCTGCGGCGATCGCTCTGGCGATGATCGTATGCATGCCTTCGGGGTAGATCGAACGCACGAGCTCATTCTCGCGCTCGTGCACATTCTCACCCCACACCAATACATTGATGCTCATAAGCACCCTTTGCTAATTCTTCTGGATCAACCGCACGGGGCATCCGCCTTTGAATCCCCATGCACCTCGCCTGCACGCACGCCTCCCGCAGAAGAGGAAGGCTGAACGCGCTTACCCACAAACCGATCGGAAAACCCTGGGCCCGGACCTCTACGTGTTGGATATTTGAACCTGCCTTTGGCACACTTTGGTGCAGTGGTTCGGTCGGCATGTGCCGGGGGTCTCTTCTGCGCGCAGTCTTTTCCGCTGCATTCCGCCGAGACACGCTGCGCCCCTGACCGCGTTCTGTTCGTATTTCGTGTGGCAGTCAAGAATTTTCCAGAGGCTTCCTCAAGATGTCATCGGGCGTGTTTTTCCTGCCACGCCCGACACCTACGCTGTCTTTCTCTCTGTCCTCTCCACCTGCATTGAATCGCGCCCCATCGCTCTCGCGGGCCCGGATGCGCACCGGCCGGTCTTTGCAGGCAGGCGGTGATGCTGACGCAGTCCGCTCCGGACTAAGCATTCGCCCTGCTCTGCCACTTTTCCGCATAAGCTTGCCAGCGCGCGTCTGCGCCCTTCTGTCGCGGCGCTTCGGCGGGGGGATGGCGCGGCGGTGCTTCCGCCAGGAGGGCGGCGCCGATGCTCGTGCCGGTTGCGTGGCCCGCCTGCGGCAGGACCATACGCCCGGTGGCGGCCTCCAGCATGTCGGCAAAGAGCATGTTTGCCGCGAACGGCCCTTCGACGACGATGGCTCCCGCCGCTCCGGCGAGATCGAGGCAGGTGGTCGTCATCAGCGCAAGATAGAATGCGGCGGCCACGGCGTGTTCACCGCTCGAAACGTCTCCCGGCGCAATCCAGCGTGCGGAAGAATTCGGGAATGGCCCGCAGCCCGTCTGCACGGAGGGAAGGAGCATGATGCCTTGCTCCAGAACGGCCTCGATGTCGGCATCCGTAAAGGCCGTGTCCTGTCCCTCCGTCAGTATCTGGTACTCCCTGCCGCCCATGAAGCGGGCCGACGGCACGGGCTCGCCGAGCGCATCGACATTGATCAGCGTGTCACGCGCCGGGTCGAGCGTGACCTTCTGCCCGCCCACGGCCATCGAGACGACCCAGGTGCCGGTCGAGACCACCGCGAAAGGCGGCTTGCGCCACAGGAGATGCGGCAGGAGCGAGGCGTTGGAATCATGGATCCCGCAGAGCACCGGCGTTGAGGGGGCGAGGCCAGTTCTCCGGGCTATATCGGGCAGAATGGTCCCGAGCACGTCTCTCGCCCCTCGCAGCGGCGGGAAAAGGTTCTGCCAGCCCATCTGGCCGACGAGCGAGGCAAAGCGGCCGGCTTCCGGATTCCAGAGATCCGTATGGCAGCCGAGCGAGGTCGCCTCGCTGGCGGAGACGCCCGTAAGGCGGAAGGCCCAGTATTGCGGATACATCAGGATGGAACAAACGGCGGAAAATTCTTCCGGGAAGGAGCGGCTCTGCCAGAAGAGCTGTACCCCGAGATTGAGCCCGAGCGGCAGGGCAGGCGATCCCGTCTCGGAGAAGGGGGGGCGCACCGCATCATAGTCGCTGCGCATGCCGTCTGGTCCGTCATGCTCGTAATCGAGCACGGGCAGGGCGAGGCTGCCGTCTGCTTTGAGCAGTGCCGCCGTGGCACCATGGGTGGTCACCGAGATCGCGTCGATCTGATGCTCGCGGCGGAGTTCGCTCAAACCCTCCAGGATAAACTCCCAGATCGCCTCCACGTCATGATGTGGATAGCGCCCGGCCGTGAGCGGCCGGTTCGGCATCTTCCGCACGGAGACCTCCGCGAGCCCCTCGAGGTCGACCAGCGCCAGCTTGGCGTTCGACTTGCCGATGTCGATGACGGCGACGTGGCGCACGGGGTCAGTCCATATGGAAGACGGTTTCGAGTGGCATGCTCACCGGCTCGTTGTCCGGTTTCGTTTCCATGATGTCGGCCATATGCGCCCACCAGCGTTTCATCACCGGATGGTTGGGCAGGTCCGCCATCCTGTGGTCGTCCGCCCGCCAGAGCACGCCGAAGAGCGTGTCCGTTTCGGCATCGAGGTGGATCGAGTAGTCGGAGATGCCGGCATCCTTGAGGAGGGCGACCAACTCCGGCCAGATCTCGTCGTGCCGGCGCTTGTATTCCTCGCGCATGCCCGGATTGAGCTTCATCTTGAAGGCGTATTTTTCCGGCATCAGGCCCTCCTCTCCTTGATCCGGTTGAAGATGATCGGCAGCGCGATCACGGTGATCAGCAGCAGGCCAATGGAGATGGACATCACGATGCCCGGCACGTTCATGAGGCCGAGGCCGAAGGTCACGAGCCCCATGATCACGGCCGCCAGCACCACGCCGAGGATCGAGCCCGCGCCGCCCAGGATGTTGACCCCGCCGAGCACCACCATTGTGATGACCTCGAGCTCGTAGCCCTGCGCGATCGAGGGGCGCGTGGAGCCGAGCCGGGAGGTGATGAGCACCGCGGCGATGCCGGACATGAGCCCCGTCAGGCAGAAGAGGATGAATTTCACCCGCTCGACCCGCACCCCGGAAAAGGCTGAAGCCACGGGGTTGTTGCCGATGGCGAAGACCGTGCGGCCGAAGCTCGTGCGGTGCAGGAGGAACCAGAAGACGAGGGCTGCGGCGAGGAACAGCACCAACTCGAAGGAGATCACCCAGCCGACATAGCCCTGGCCGAAGAAGGCGAGGCTTTCCGGATAGCCCTTATAGGCCTCGTCGCCCAGGACGATGTAGGCGATGCCGCGGAAGAGGCTCATCGTGCCGATCGTGACCACGATCGAGGGAAGCCCCAGCCGCGTCACCAGCATGCCGTTGAATGCGCCGCAGAGAAGCCCGGTGCCGATGCCGATCGTGACGAGCATCGGTGTATCAGCCCCTGCCTGAAGCGCCATGCCCATCACGGTGGAGGCGAGCGCGATGATCGCTGCAACCGACAGGTCGATCTCTCCGGATATGATGAGCAGCGCCATGGCGAGCGCGATCAGCCCCTTTTCCGTGAAGTTGAAGGTGAGATCGGAAAGCGACCACGCATTGAGGAAATAGGGCGAGGCGATGCTGTTGATGATGAAGATCGCCACTGCCACCAGCACAAGCAGCGTTTCCCAACTGAATAGGGCCGATTTGAACGGACTGTCCAGCCGATCGGGAATGTGGCGTCGGGTTTCTGCGATGTCGCTCATTGGGCTCTCCATGCAAATGCAAGCGCATCGCCAAGAACACCCCCCTCTGGCCTGTCAGAGGGGGGTGACTCGGTGAGGAGCCCTTTTATTCCCTCGAATTTCCTCATGCCTCGGCCCTCTTCAGGATGATGCGGCCCTGCCGGCGCTCGCCGCGCGCATTGAGCACCACGGCCAGGATGATGGCGCCGCCGGAAATCGCGAGCTGCCAGAAGGGCGAGATGTTGATGACAGGAAGCGCACTGCCGATGATGCCCAGGAAGAGCGCCCCGAGAACCGCGCCGGCCACGCTGCCGATGCCGCCGGCGATCGAGATGCCGCCGATCACGCAGGCCGCGACGATGGTGAGCTCGTAGCCGTTCGCCACCTCGACGGAAGCGATCACGTAGCGCGAAATCCAGAGATAGCCGCAAAGGCCCGCCACCATGCCGGAGAGGCAGAAGGCGAGGAACTTCGTGCGGCCCACATCGATGCCGGCATAGACGGAAGCGACGGGGTTGATCCCCGCCGCGTGAATGGAGCGCCCAAGCGCTGTCCGGGTCATCAGGAGATAGAAGAGCGCGATCGTCGCGATCGCGAACCAGGAGAGCATCGGCAGGCCGAGGAAGACGATGCGCGGCAGGCCGATGAAGCCCTGGCTCATCTGGTCGGCATTCACCCACGCGCCGCCCGAAAGCACGAAGGTCGCGCCGCGGAAGACGGTGAGCGTGCCCAGCGTCACCACGATGGGTGGGATGCCGAGCTTCCAGACGAGCAGGCCATTGAAGGCGCCCAGCGCCGCCCCGATGGCGAGCGCCATCAGGATGAGCAGCACCACCGGGATTGCTGGAAATGCGGCATTCGTCATGGCCACGGCCATGCCTGTGAAGGCGAGGTTCGACGCCATCGAGAGATCGATGGACCGCGTCAGGATCACCGCCATCTGGCCGAGCGCCAGGATGATCAGGATAGAGGTATCGTTGAAGACGGAAAGCAGGTTGCCCGGCCGCGCGAATGCCGGAAAGCGCGTTGCGATGATTGCGACGAGCAATATGATGGCGGCGAGGAGCCAGACCTCGCGCTGTCTTGCAAGCGATCTCATTGTGTGATCCCCGCGGCAAGCCGGACGAGCGTCTCCGCGTCGAGGTTGCGGTTCTCCTTCACGGCGACCATGCGGCCCTCGCGCATGACGACAACGCGGTCCGACATGCCGAGAATCTCCGGCAGCTCCGACGAGACCATGATGACGGAGAGGCCTTGCGCCACCAGTTCGGCCATGAAGCCGTGCACAGCCGCCTTGGAGCCGATATCGATGCCTTTCGTCGGCTCGTCGAGGATGATGACCTTCGGCCCTGTGGCGAGCCATTTGGCGATCACCACCTTCTGCTGGTTGCCACCCGAAAGCGTGCCCACGTCCTGGCTGAGCGAGGAAGCCCGGAGATCGAGCCGTTCCGTATAGGTGCGGGCGAGGCGGAACTCTTCAGCAAGCCGCAGCACGCCGGATTTGGAGGTGCGCTTGAGTGAGGGAAGCGAGACGTTCTGGAAAATGGGCATGCCGATGACGACGCCCTGCCGCCCGCGCTCCTCCGGCACGTAGACGATGCCGGCTTCGATGGCGTCGGCGGCCGACTTCGGCGCGATCTCCTGGCCGCCGAGCGTGATTTTCCCGCTACTCGTGCGCGTCATTCCGGCGATCGCCTGCATCACCTCGCTGCGCCCTGCGCCGACCAGACCGTAGAAACCGAGAATCTCGCCCTCGCGCAGTTCGAAGCTGATATCGTCGAACTCGGTAGGGTGCGAAAGGCCGGAAACAGTAAGCAGGGGGCCGCCGATCTTAGGCTCGCGCTCGGGAAAGATGTGCTCGACCGCGCGGCCCACCATCATGCGCACCAGATCGTTCTGCGTGGTGCCGGCAAGCAGGCCTTCGCCCACCATCTGCCCATCGCGGAAGACGGTGTAACGATCGGCGATCCGGAAAATCTCGTCGAACTTGTGGCTGATGAAGAGGATGGCCTTCTTTTGGCCCTTCAGGAATTCGATGAGCAGGAAGAGCTCCTCGATCTCCTTGGCCGAGAGCGCCGCCGTGGGCTCGTCCATGATGACGATTCGCGCATCGATCGACATGGCGCGGGCGATGGCCACCAGGTGCTTGTTGGCGATGCCGAGATCGGAAAGCGGAGTGCCGGGCTCGATATGCGTCGCCCCCATCGTCTCCAGCACTTCCTGTGCATTGGCGCGCATGATGCGCCAGTCGATCGTGCCGAACCGCGTGCGCGGCGCATGGCCGAGGAAGATGTTTTCGGCGACGGTGAGATGGTCGAAGAGCACCGTCTCCTGGTGGATGGCCGTGATGCCCTGCTCGAAGGCTGCGTGGGCCGTGGGCAGCTTCACCGGCGCATCATCGATGCGGACCTCGCCTTCGTCGGGCTGGTAGATGCCGGTGAGGATCTTGACCAGAGTGGACTTGCCGGCGCCGTTCTCACCGATGAGCGCGGTCACCTCACCCGGATAGAGCGATAGGCTCACACCCGAAAGCGCGCGAACGCCGGGGAAGCTCTTGGCTATGCCGGAGAGTGTGATGACAGGCGCCGCCTCGCTGGCGGCGACGGACGGCTCCGGGCTTTGGACGGAGGTGTGCATCATCTGGCGACAACTCCGGCAGGCCAGAGGGGGGCAACGTAGGGCAAGAGCATCTCAGACGATTCCCTAAGAATACGGGCGCAGCGATTGCCGCGCCCGTTCAAATGCGCAGGATCAATAGATCTTCGAGAATTCCTCGATGTTCGACTTGTCGAACTGGAAAGGAGCCGCCATCGCCGCCGAATTGGTATCGTCCAGCGTCACCTCGCCGACACGGCCGATGGAGAGTGTCGCGCCCGGCTTGGCCTCCGCCTCGTCCGTGGCGAGCTGGTGCGCAAGATAGACCGCTGAATAGCCGAGATCGATCGGGTTCCAGAGCGCCACGGCCTGGCTCGCGCCGTTGTCGATGAACTTCTTGAATTCGGACGGAAGCGCCAGGCCCGTGACATTGACCTTGCCGATCAGGTTCTGGTCCGTCACCACCTGAGCGGCGGCGACCACACCCACCGTGGTGGGCGCGATGATGGCCTTGAGATCCGGATGGGAGGCGATGAGACCCTTCGCCTCGTTCGTGCTCTTCACCGAGTCGTCATCGCCATAGACAACAGCGACCAGGTTGATGTTCGGGAACTTCTCCGGCAGCACTTGTCTGGCCGCGTCGATCCAGGCGTTCTGGTTGGTGGCCGTCGAAGCCGCGGAGAGAATGGCGACGTCCCCGCCCTCCGGCAGGTAATCGGCAGCGAGCTTGATGATCGTCTCGCCGATCAGGTTGGTATCGGAGGGGTTCAGGTGCATTTCGCGACCCTCGGGGGCTACGCCCGAATCCCAGGAGATCACGGTGATGCCGCGGTCCATCGCCTTCTTCAGCGCAGGCACCAGCGCATCCGGGTCGTTGGCCGAGATGGCGATGGCATCCACCTGCTGGGCGATCAGCGAGTTGATGATCTCGATCTGGCCTTCGGCGGTGGCCGATGTGGGGCCGGTATAGATTACCTCCACATCGCCCAGCTCCTTGGCCGCTTCCTGCGCGCCCTTGTTGGCGGCATCGAAGAAGCCGTTGCCGAGCGACTTGACCACGAGTGCGATCTTGACCGGCTCGGCCATGGCCGGCGTGGCGATGAGCGCAGCGGTGACGGCCGCCGCCGCGAGCAATTTCTTCACGATCGACATGAGTTTCCTCCCTTGCGTTGCAAAGATCAGCGCCCCCGCCTCATGCGGGCAGCGAAGATTCCTCTTGTTTCGTTTGATTGACGCGAGCGACGATGAGTGAGACGCCGGCATCTTCCAGCATCTTCGCCTCCCGGTCTTCAATTCCCTCGTCCGTGATCACGGTCGATATGCGCGCCAGACCGCACAGGATGAGGCTCGAGCGCTGGCGGAATTTCGAGGAGTCCACCAGTACCACCAGTTCGTCCGCCTGGTCGATCAGCTTCTGCTCGGCCTGGATCAGGAGCGGGTCGCCTTCCATGAGGCCGAGCGGCCCGAGCCCTTGCGCGCCCATGAACATGCGCTTGGCATAGAAATTGCGCGTCACGTCGTTGTCGAAGGGCGAGAGAATGATGTTCTGCTCCCGATAGATCGTGCCGCCCGAGAGCATCACCGTGTTCTTGGAGTGCTTGAGCAGATGCTCGGCGATCGGGAAGGAATTGGTGAAGATCGGCATGCGCCGGTTGGCAAGGAAGTGCACCATCTGGAACGTGGTGGTGCCACCATTGATGATGATCGGCTCGCCATCCGTGCAGAGCTCGACGGCCTCGCTGGCGATGGCGCGCTTCTCCGCCGTATGCAGGGCTTCGTTCACGCGGAAAGGGCGGCCGGCTAGCCCGACCACCTGCGGCGGGTTCAGTGCTTCGGCGCCGCCGCGCACGCGCCGGAGCCGCTTCTGCACGTGGAGAGCCGCAATGTCCCGCCTTATCGTCGCCTCGGAGGACGAGGTCATCTCGACCAATTCCTGCACCGTCACGACAGGCCTTTCCTGGACGGCGGACAGGATGATCCGATGGCGTTCCTTTTCGTGCATGGCTCCTCCCATTGCGCGTATTAAGGGCATCCTCCTCACGCATTGTCAATCAAATTCGATCACAAATTTTCAGATTGCAGCGCAGCATGACCGAAATTGATCGATTATGATTGACATTGTCCCTCGGCCGGTGTGAACTGGAACTCCATTTTTGCGCCGTTCCCCAGGCGCCACGGGAGGACTCCGAATGCTCGATAAACGCCCCGCCACACGGCTCGCCGATCTCTGGGACGAGGCAAAGGCCGCCTCCATGAACGAGCCGGAGCGGCTGCTCTACCGCTCGAACCTGCTTGGTTCCGACAAGCGTATCACCAATTATGGCGGCGGCAACACCTCCGCCAAGGTGATGGAGAAGGACCCGCTCACCGGCGAGATGGTCGAGGTGCTGTGGGTGAAGGGTTCGGGCGGCGACGTCGGTACGATCAAGCTCGATGGCTTCGCCACGCTCTACATGGAGAAGCTCGAAGGCTTGAAGACGCTCTATCGCGGCGTGGAGCACGAGGACGAAATGGTGGGGTACCTTCCTCACTGCACCTTCAACCTCAATCCGCGCGCGGCCTCCATCGACACGCCGCTGCACGCCTTCGTGCCGCGAAAGCATGTCGACCACATGCATCCCGACGCAGTGATCGCCATCGCGGCATCGAAGAACAGCAGGGAGTTGACGGCGGAGATCTACGGCGACGAGATCGGTTGGCTCCCCTGGAAGCGGCCGGGCTTCGAACTCGGGCTCTGGCTGGAGAAATTCTGCCGCGAGAACCCGGACGCCAAGGGTGTCGTGCTGGAGAGCCACGGGCTCTTCACCTGGGGTGACACGGCACAGGAGTGCTACGACACCACGATCCGCATCATCAACCGTGCCATCGAATGGTTCGAGGAGAAGACGGCCGGCAAGGCCGCCTTCGGCGGCGCGGTTCGGCCGGTGCTGCCGGAAGCGGAGCGGCACGCGGTCGCTGAAAAGCTGATGCCGGCAATCCGCGGCATGATCTCGGCCGCCGAGCGAAAGGTCGGCCATTTCGACGATCAGCCTGCGGTGCTGGAATTCGTTTCCTCGCGCGACATGGAAGCCCTCGCGGCCCTCGGCACGAGCTGCCCCGACCATTTCCTGCGCACCAAGATCAGGCCGCTGGTCATCGTCTTCGATCCGGCCAATCCGGATATCGACAGGACCCTCGAAGGCCTGAGCGGGGCCGTAGGGGAGTACCGCAAAGGCTATGCAGCCTACTACGAGCGCTGCAAGAGGCCCGGCAGCCCGGCGATGCGCGATCCGAACGCGGTGGTCTATCTCGTGCCGGGCGTCGGCATGATCACCTTCGCCAAGGACAAGGCGACGGCGCGCATCTCCGGCGAATTCTACGTCAACGCCATCAATGTGATGCGCGGGGCCTCCAGCGTCTCTTCCTATGTGGGCCTGCCGGAGCAGGAGGCATTCGACATCGAATACTGGCTGCTGGAGGAGGCGAAGCTCCAGCGTATGCCCAGGCCGAAGCCGCTGGCCGGCAAGGTGGCCCTCGTGACCGGCGGCGCCGGCGGCATCGGCAAGGCGACCGCCGAACGCCTGCTTCGCGACGGCGCCTGCGTGGTGCTGGCCGATATCGACGAGACGTCGCTCGAAGAAGCCAATGCGGATCTCGGTGGCCGGCACACGGCCGACATGGTATGCAGCGTTCGCCTGGATGTCACGAATGAGCAGGGGGTGGCGGACGCCTTCTCCTTCGCCGCGCGCGAATATGGCGGGCTCGACATCCTCGTCTCCAATGCCGGGATTTCGTCGGCCGCTCCGGTGGACGAGACGGAGCTCTCCATGTGGAACCGCAACATGGATATCCTGTCGACCGGCTATTTCCTCGTCTCCCGTGAAGCCTTCCGGCTGATGAAGCGGCAGAAGACGGGTGGCGCAATCGTCTTCATTGCCTCGAAGAACGGGCTTGCCGCCTCGCCCAATGCGTCCGCCTACTGCACGGCCAAGGCGGCGGAGATCCATCTGGCGCGCTGTCTGGCGCTCGAAGGGGCCGAGTTCGGCATCCGCGTCAACACCGTGAACCCGGACGCGGTGCTGCGCGGCTCGAAGATCTGGTCGGGCGAGTGGCGCGAGCAGCGCGCCGCCGCCTACAATATGAGCCCGGACGAGCTGGAGGAGCACTACCGCAAGCGTTCGCTCCTGAAGCTCAACGTCTTGCCGGAGGATATTGCGGAGGCGGTGTTCTTCTTCGTGTCGGATGTTTCGGCGAAATCGACCGGCAACATCCTCAACGTCGATGCGGGGAACGCGCAGAGCTTCACGCGGTAGAACTGGATACCGGAGTCCCTTCGCGCCAGCTTGGGAGGAGAAGAATGACTGAGTTGATCAACGCAGGTCTTTTGGAAAACCACAACGCTTCCCGCATGCCGGCGCTCAAGCGCGACTATGAAACGCTCGGCGAGCAACTCGATCGCCGAGGCGTCTCGATCGACACGATCAAGCAGAAGGTCGCCGCCTTCGGCGTGGCGATCCCTTCCTGGGGAGTCGGCACGGGCGGCACGCGCTTCGCACGCTTTCCCGGGCAAGGCGAGCCGCGCGGCATCTTTGACAAGCTGCAGGACTGCGCGGTGATCCAGCAGCTTACCCGCGCCACGCCGAGCGTGTCGCTCCATGTCCCTTGGGACAAGGCGGATCCGCAACGCCTGAAGGAAACTGCGGAGCGCTTCGGCCTTGGTTTCGACGCGATGAACTCCAATACGTTTCAGGATCACCCCGGCGACCGCCACTCCTACAAATTCGGCTCGCTGTCGCATACGGATGCCGCCACGCGCCGGCAGGCGGTCGAGCACAACATCGAGTGCATCGAGATCGGCCAGGCGATCGGTTCGAAGGCACTGACGGTCTGGATCGGGGACGGTTCGAACTTCCCTGGCCAGAGCAATTTCACGAAAGCCTTCGAGCGGTATCTCGCGTCCATGCGCGATGTCTACGCGGCGCTCCCCGAAGACTGGCGCGTGTTCACCGAGCACAAGATGTACGAGCCGGCATTCTATTCGACCGTCGTGCAGGACTGGGGCACCAACTACCTGATCGCCCAGGAACTGGGGCCGAAGGCTTTCTGCCTGGTCGATCTCGGCCACCACGCGCCGAACGTGAACATCGAGATGATCGTGGCCCGGCTCATCCAGTTCGGCAAGCTCGGCGGCTTCCACTTCAACGATTCCAAATATGGCGACGACGACCTGGACGCGGGCTCGATCGACCCCTACCGCCTGTTCCTCGTCTTCAATGAGCTGGTCGATGCCGAGCATCGCAACGCGCCGGGCTTCAACCCCGCGCATATGCTTGACCAGAGCCACAACGTGACCGACCCGATCGAGAGCCTGATGGTCTCGGCGACCGAAGTGGTTCGCGCCTATGCGCAGGCCCTTCTCGTCGACCGCACGGCGCTCGAAGGGTTTCAGGAGGCGAATGACGCGCTGATGGCGACGCAGGTGCTCAAGGCCGCCTTCCGCACGGACCTGGAGCCGATCCTTGCTCTGGCTCGCGTGGAGGAGGGCGGTGCGGCCGATCCCGTGGCGGCCTATCGCGAAAGCGGCTATCGCCGGCAGGTCGCGGAAGAGCGCCCGGCGGTTTCGGGCGGCGGCGGCGGGATCGTATGATCATGGCTGCGTGAAGCGGCAACGCTTGTAAAAGCTTCGGAAACCCTCCGCCCGTCTCTGGTTTGACAGTTCAAGGCCGAAGTGAGAGCTTCTTCCCGGTGGACTGCAACGCGTCGGTGCGGCGGTCGCATCCATTGTCGATGAAGGAGGCTGGGGATGGTTGGCACGACGGATCTGGCTTCGGGCGGTCCGGAGCTCAAGGCGCGCTGGGGCTGGGTGGTGGCTCTTGGTGTCGTTTTCCTGATTGCGGGCATTGTCGCGTTGGGCAGCGTCGTGACGGCGACGGTGGCGAGCGTCTTCGTGGTCGGCGTGATGATGACGCTTGCCGGTGTTGCCGAGATCATCCACGGCTTTCAGATGAGGACCTGGGGCCGCTTCTTCCTCTGGATCCTGATCGGCGCACTTTACGTGGTGGCGGGCTTCATCGCCTTTTCCAATCCGCTGCTTGCATCCGTGGTGCTGACCTTGCTGCTGGGCATCGGCTTGATCGCCGCCGGTATCGTGCGCGGCATCCTGGCCGCGCAACTGCGCGGTGCGCCGGGCTGGGGCTGGATCCTGTTCTCTGCGGTGATCACTGTGATCGTCGGGGTGATGATCGTCGCCGGCTGGCCGGCCACGAGCCTTTTCGTGCTCGGCACATTCCTGGGCATCGACCTGATCTTCGCAGGCGCTGGCTGGATCGCGGCGGGGCTGGCGCTGCGCAACGCCTGACCTTTGCCGCCGTCGGGCGCGGCTGGAGCTCAGTCCAGCCGGCGGGGCAGAAGGGGCAGCAGCTCCTGCAGGATGGAGTCTATCTTCTCGCCGCTGACGGCTGTGTGGGCGAACACTTCCTCCACGGTATCCGAATGCTCGTCGGCCCAGCCACTCGCCGCGTTGGTGATGGCCGAGATGCCGACGACGCGGAGCCCCGCGTGAGCGGCGGCAATGACTTCCGTCACCGTGGACATTCCCACCGCGTCGCCACCCGCCGCACGCAGGAAGCGGCGCTCGGCGAGCGTCTCGAGCGAGGGGCCGAGAATGCCAGCGTAGATGCCGCGATGCACGGGCTGCAACGTGCGATCCGCGGCGTCCGTCGCAAGCTCCAGAAGGTCTGGATCATAGGCGCGAGCCATATCCGGGAAACGCAGGCCGATTTCGCCGTCGTTGGGACCGACAAGCGGGTTGGTGCCGGTGAAGTTCAGATGGTCCTCGATGAGCATCACATCGCCCGGCCGGTAATCCGGGTTGAGGGCGCCGGCCGCGTTGGTCACGACGAGGGTGGTGCTGCCGAGCCGGTCGAGAAGATAGATGGCAAGCGCGATGTCGCGCGGGGTCCATCCTTCATAGAGATGAAGCCGCCCCTGCATCGCCGCCACCCGCCGACCGTGCAGGGTGCCGACGATGAGCTGGCCCTTGTGGCCGGGCGCGGTCGCCACCGGAAACCCCTGAATATCGGCATAGGGGATGATGGTGGCATCCTTGATCCCCCTGGCCAGGTCTCCGAGGCCGGAGCCCAGCACGATGGCGATCTCCACCGGCGCGCCGACACAGTCTGCGACGGACTTGTGGGCACGGTTCAGGCGCTCGATTTGGCTTGCTTCTGCCATGGTTTCCTCTCTCTTCGACCGAAACGGTTCCGCAGCACCCGCCTTGCTGCCGCTATTTCCCGAGCTCGATCGAGCGCTTCCTCGCCGCGTCCACCGCGTCGGTGACGAGCGCCTGAAGACGCTCATCCCCCATCAGCACCCCGAGCGCGGCGGCGGTGGTTCCGTTGGGGCTCGTCACCTGCTCCCTCAGTTTTCCCGGTTCCTCGCCGCTTTCCTTCGCGAGAACTGCGGCGCCATAGACCGTCTGCATGGCAAGGAGCCTGGCCGTGTCGGCCGGCAGGCCGGCCTTTTCGCCCGCCGCCGTCAGGCATTCTATGAAGTAAAACACATAGGCCGGGCCCGAGCCGGACACCGCCGTGACAGCGTCCATCAGCCGCTCATCGTCAATGGTGGCGACGGCACCGCTGGCGGAAAGAAGACCGCTTACGAAATTCCTCGCTTCGGGGCTGACATTCGGGTTGGCATAAACCACCAGCATCCCCCTGCCGATCGCTGCAGGCGTATTGGGCATGCAGCGGATGACGGCGGCGTTGCTCCCCAGCAATTCCTCGAATGTGGCAATGCCGGTGCCTGCGGCGACGCTCAGGAACGTCGCGCCCGGCGCAAAGGACCGATAGGCTGGAACGACGTCGCGGATCACCTGGGGCTTGACGGCGAAGACGACGAGATCGGCGGCCGTCCGGTCCAACTCGTCCGATCGTGCCGCGACAATCACGCCATGCTTTGCGGCGCGCGCCCGCAAATCCTCGTTCGGCTCGACGACACGGATGTCGTTGGCCGCCAGCTTCCCGGCGGCAAGCCAGCCCTTCAGCATCGCATATCCCATATTGCCGCAGCCGACGAGAACGACCTGCTTACCCATCCGTACCTCCTGATGCTCGCCAAAAGGAATGGCGCGTCGAGCGCCGTGATGCAACCGTTTCGCGGGACTTTCGGCTCTTCGGCTTCTCCGGTCCCGAGAAGGGCGGTCCGGATTGCGCCGGTTGCGGCAATAGGAGGCGCGATGGCGGCATTGCGCTCGCGCCTTTTGCGGCCTATGCGGAAATGCCTGCAATCCGGAGGAGCGAGAGGTCCATGGCGCAAATTATCGACGGAAAGGCGGCCGCAGCCAAGATCCTGGAGAAAGTGACGCGCGCGGCGGAAGAACTGAAGGCAGGCGGGATCACGCCCGGCCTGGCGGTGGTGATCGTGGGAGAGGATCCGGCGAGCCAGGTCTATGTCGCCTCCAAGTCGAAGAGGGCAACGGAATGCGGCTTCCATTCCGTACAGCACTCGCTGCCCGAGAGCACGACCGAGCAGGAGCTGGTGACGCTCGTGGAAGCGCTCAACCGCGACCCGTCCATCAACGGCATCCTGGTACAGCTTCCGCTTCCGCAGCACATCGATTCGGAGCGCATCATCCACACCATCGCGCCGGAAAAAGACGTCGACGGTTTTCACATCCTCAACGTCGGTCTCCTGGGCGCCGGCGCGGTCTCGAAAGCCCTGGTGCCCTGCACGCCGGCCGGCGCCATGCTGCTGATCGAAGGCGTGCGCGGCAAGGATCTCTCGGGGCTTTCGGCTGTCGTCATCGGGCGGTCCAACATCGTGGGCAAGCCGATGGCCAACCTGCTCATGGCCGCCAATGCTACGGTCACCATCGCCCACAGCCGCACCGCCGACCTTGCCGCCGTCTGCCGCGGGGCCGATATCCTGGTGGCGGCGGTCGGCCGGCCGGAAATGGTGAAGGGCGATTGGATCAAACCGGGCGCCGTGGTCATCGACGTCGGCATCAACCGCATTCCCGCGCCGGAGAAGGGCGAGGGCAAGACGCGGCTCGTGGGCGACGTGGCTTATGCTGAGGCCGAGAAGGCTGCAGGCGCCATCACCCCTGTTCCGGGCGGGGTGGGGCCGATGACCATCGCCATGCTCATGGCCAATACGCTGACGGCCGCTTGCAGGGCCGCCGGCCGCCAGCCGCCGGTTCTTTAGACTCTCGAGCCGCTCAAGGATGCTGCGGCAGGTTCTCGACAGGCCTGGTGGCGATGTCGGGGCCGCGGACCTTGTCCGTCACATCGTGATATTCGTAGAGCCTGGAATCGTAGGGGAAGAAGAATATCCGGTCCGGCAGGATCGGAAAATCCGTTCCGAAATAGGTGTTGAACAGGACGCGATAGCTGTTCACCGGCGTGATGTCGGGGCGCAGGGCGGAGTAATCTCCGTTGGGGAAATAATACGCATTGAGGATGCCGCTCTTGACCCGTAGCTCGTTGGGAGGAGCGTCCTGCCACGGGACCCTCCCGTCGCGCTCCGGAAAAGGGCCCTCGTCCGCCTGGATGAGGATGATCGGCGGTTCGCGGTCCGGGCTCTGGAGTGCGATGACCACCTCCTCGATGATGCGGTTCGCATAGGCGATCTGTTCCAGATAGCCCTGATCTTCGCCGCGCTTGCGCGACTCCTCGATCGTGAGGCAGCGCCCGTCGTTCGTGAAATTGAAGGGACCGTGCGGCACGAGGATATGCGCGAAGACATAGACCGGCTTGTCGCGCTGGCCGAGTGCCTTGATTTCCTCCACCTGTGGGGCGATCCGCTGGCACTGCGCGTTGTCCCAGTCGAGCCGCATCGTGAGCGGCCTGTCGGGCAGAACATGGAACAGCGGGCGCAGGGCCGTGCGCCGGAGATAGAGCATCTCGAATTCACTGAAGCCGTGCGGACGATTCTCGTCGGCGGTCGGGTTGTCGTAGGTGCCGACCCACCATGAGCCGAACTGGATGAAATCGTAGCCGCGGGACTTCAGGAAACGCGCAACACGATGATCGTCCAGCATTGCGTAGATCGGGTGCCAGTTGCTGCCCTGCACGCGCGGGTCGTCCGCGAGCAGGTCGAGATAGTCCATGTAGAAGGTCGAGGCGAGGGACGGGCCGGTCTTCTGGTAGTTCGAATTGCTGTCGCGGGCGATATAGAAGCCGCGCTCTTCCAGGAAACTGCCGATACTGCCGTTGTCGACGTCGAAATGATCGCGCAGCACCCCCTCCGACGCGTAGCGATCGAAGATGAAGTGGTAGATGTCGGGCGGGCGGCTTGAACCATTCGCCTTTGCGGGTGCGATGAAGGGTTCGATCTCCGCCATCGCCTTCTCTGGCTCGTAGACGTTGCGAGCGGCGCCGTTCTGCCATTCATAGCTTGCCGCCTGCCAGATGGGGCTGATCAGGAGCACGGCGGCAATCCCGGTGAGAACGCTGTGGATCACCGCCGCCGCTCTGCGCAGGAGAACCGCCAGCAGCGTTGCCGCTGCAAGCGCGGCGAGGGCCAAAGGCAGTGTTCTCGTCATGGAATAGCCGCCGTCCACCAGCCCGTTCAAGCGGTCGAACAGACCGGCATAGAAGAGGCAGCCGATTACCCAGATGCTGGCGATCACCGCCGACACGCGGTCGAAACGCCGCCGGATCGCCACCACCGCCAGATAGACCGTAAGCGCGAAGAGGAGTGCACCCGCAAGCGAGGGCGCGACATCGGCGATGGAGGTCTGGTCGAGATTGCGCGCCATCATCACGAGCACGGAGGCGATGGCGAACAGGAATGGGTGGAGGGGATAGGAGCCGTCCCAAACGCGCGTAGCCCGTGAAGTAGGAGAAGAACCTACCGCTTCGGGGCTCGACTCCTGTTCCTCGGCCATAGAGCGCACTCCTCGCAGCCAGCAGCCATTCGCTTAAAAATGAAAGGCTTCCTCTAGCGGGTGCCTTTGACTATGACAGATTTATGACATTTTTTTAAAGACACAAGGAACGTCTGTTTCGGATCCACGTTGAACCTTGCTGGGACACGTTCGCCATTCACCAGGGAAAGGCAGTTCTGATGCGACCAAAAATTGCAGCTAATCTGTTTCCGCTGACGCTCTCATTGTTGTTTGTCGGCGCTTCCGCTTCCAGCGCGCATGCTTATCTGGACGCCGGCACGGGGAGCATGATCCTGCAGGTTCTCCTGGGTGGGATCGCGGGCCTGGCGATTGCGGGAAAGCTCTATTGGCACAAATTCCTGACGGTTATCGGCGTTCGGCGTAACGCCCCGCACGAGGTCGACACCGATAAGGAGACCATCTCCGGTAATGCGCGGGCGGAGAGGTGAACGAGCCGCGCGCGCTCAAAACGGAACCCGGCACGATCGCCGACAGCCTCGCAGGCGTGGATCACACGCTGCGCCGGATAGAACGCGAGGCCGGCTCCTACCGCGACCGGAACGGCACGATCTTCTACCGCGATGGCAGGGTATTCCGGTATCTGAGCCGGAGGGCGCTCGCCAATTGGCAGGCGCTCGACAAGGCCCCGTTCTTCCAAGAACTTCGCGACCAGGGCCGCGTGGTGGAGACGCATACGGTCGATGCGCGTGCAGAGGGGTTGGACCTGGGAGACTGGGCCGGCATCGTGGAGCACGCCCGCATCCCCTTTGTCTCCTATCCTTACGAGTGGTCGTTCGGCATGCTGAAGGATGCCGCGCTTCTGCATCTCGAGCTGATGCGAAGCGCCCTTTCCGCCGATATGATCCTGAAGGATTCCTCCGCCTACAACATCCAGTGGAGCGGAGCACGACCGGTCTTCATCGACATTCCCTCTTTTGAGCCGCTGGGCGCGGGCGAGCCTTGGGTAGGCTACAGGCAGTTCTGCGAGCTCTTGCTTTATCCGCTGATGCTGCAGGCCTATAAGGGCGTGGATTTCCGGCCGTGGCTGCGCGGCCGGGTTGATGGGATTCCGGCGGAGGAGATGCGGGCGCTCATGTCCTCGCGCGACCTGTTGCGTCCGGGCGTGCTGCTGCATGTCGCGGCCCAGGCCGCTCTGCAGAAACGCTATTCCGGCGGCAGGCGGAATGTGCGTGGCGCACTGGCCGAGGCGGGCTTCGGCAAGGCGTTGATCGAGCGCAATGTGGAGAAGCTTGCAAGGCTCGTCTCGAAGCTCGAACCGGCGAACACCAGGACGACCTGGGCCGACTATGATCGAACGCATTCCTATGAGGAGGCGGAGCTAAACAGGAAGATCGACTTCGTGCGGCGCGCCGCCGCCACGCGCCGCTGGCGCCTCGCCTGGGATCTCGGCTGTAACACGGGGACGTTTTCGCACGTCGTGGCCGAACATACCGACTACGTGGTCGCCATGGACGGTGACTGGATGGCGATCGAACATCTCTACCGGCGCGAGAAGGACCGCGGTTCCGCAGGAAACATACTGCCGCTGGTGGTGAACCTTGCGGATGCCTCGCCGAGCCAGGGCTGGCGTTGCGCGGAAAGGAAGGCGATCACGGAGCGCGGGAAGCCGGAGCTCACGCTCTGTCTCGCGCTCGTTCATCACATCGTGATTTCCGCCAACATTCCCCTGGCTGACTTCATCAGCTGGCTTGCGGGGCTCGGGACCTCCCTGGTGATCGAGTTCGTGGGCCGGGAGGACGAGATGGTGCAGACGCTGCTCGCCAACCGCGATGACCAGTATGACGATTATCACCCGGGCGTGTTCCGCGAGCTTCTGTCGGTCCACTTCGATATCCAGGCCGAGGAGCCCCTGAAAGGCGGCAAGCGGCACATCTACTTCGCAACCGCGAAGCTGGACACAATTTCCCAAGGCTCTTGATCCGCGAGGGGCGACGCACCCCGCGGAACCGTGTCCGTGAGCCTAGAAGACAGCTGCGCCCTGGTCCGCCCGCGAGACGATCTGTCGGAAGCTTGCGAAGAGCTCTCGGCCCATGCCGAAATGCTCACGCGAAAGATCGGCCGAAGCGGGCTCCCGCCGGGCGAACGTTTCCGCATCCGTCAGCATTTCGAGCGTTCCCGCCTCGGCATCGAGCCGCAGCATGTCGCCGTCTTTCACTTTGGCGAGTGCGCCGCCCTCCGCTGCCTCCGGGGTGACGTGGATTGCGGCGGGAACCTTGCCCGACGCGCCGGACATGCGGCCGTCCGTCACCAGTGCCACCTTGTGGCCGCGGTCCTGCAGAACGCCGAGCACGGGCGTGAGCTTGTGAAGTTCCGGCATGCCGTTGGCCTTGGGGCCCTGGAAGCGGATCACCGCGATGAAGTCTCGGTCGAGCTCGCCCGCCTTGAAGGCATCCTGCAGCTCATGCTGGGTATGGAAGACCAGCGCGGGCGCCTCGATGATCCTGTGCTGCGGCTTCACGGCGGAGGTCTTGATAATGGCCTGACCGAGATTGCCCTTGAGAACACGGATGCCGCCGGTTGGCTGAAAGGCCTGCGAAACCGGCACGAGTACTTTCTCGTCGCCGCTCTTGGCCGGCGCGGGCTCGCGGGAAACACCGCCGTCTTCGTCGAGCCTGGCCTCGATCGCATAGTGGCGCAATCCCGGTCCCCAGACGGTCTGCACATCCTCGTGCAGGAGCCCCGCATCCAGAAGCTCGCGGATGAGGAAGCCGAGCCCGCCCGCAGCGTGGAAGTGGTTCACGTCTGCGAGACCGTTGGGATAAACACGCGCCAGGAGCGGCACCTGCTCGGAGATCTCGGCGATATCGGCCCAGGTGAGCCTGATTCCTGCAGCCGCCGCCATGGCGATCAGATGCATCGTGTGATTGGTCGAGCCGCCGGTCGCATTGAGACCCACCACGCCGTTGACGATGGAGCGCTCGTCGATCACGCGCCCCACGGGCGTGAATTCGTTGCCGAGCGCGGTGATGGCGAGTGCGCGCTTCGCCGCTTCCTTGGTCAGCGCATCGCGCAGCGGCGTGTTCGGATTGACGAAGGAGGAGCCGGGCGTGTGCAGGCCCATGATCTCCATCAGCATCTGGTTGGAATTGGCAGTCCCGTAGAAGGTGCAGGTGCCGGGTCCGTGATAGGACTTCGATTCTGCTTCCAGCAGCGCATCCCGTCCCACCTTGCCCTCGGCAAAGAGCTGGCGGATGCGCGACTTCTCGTCGTTCGGCAGGCCGCTGGTCATTGGCCCCGCGGGAATGAAGACGGCCGGCAGATGACCGAAGGTCAGCGCCGCGATGGTGAGGCCCGGCACGATCTTGTCGCAGATGCCGAGATAGACGGCGGCGTCGAACATGTTGTGCGAGAGGCCCACCGCTGTGGCGAGCGCGATCACGTCACGCGAGAAGAGCGAAAGCTGCATGCCCGGCTGGCCCTGGGTGACGCCGTCGCACATGGCCGGAACGCCGCTTGCCACCTGCGCGACGCCGCCGATCTCGCGCGCTGCTTCCTTGATGAGCTGCGGAAAGGTCTCGTAAGGCTGATGGGCGGAGAGCATGTCGTTGTAGGCGGTGATGATGCCGAGATTGGGCACCGTGCCGCCGGAAAGGGCGGCCTTGTCCTGCGGCCCGCATGCAGCGAATCCGTGTGCCAGGTTTCCGCAGGAAAGCGTGGCGCGGTGGACGCCGCTTTCAGCGGCCTCGTCCAGCCGGGCGAGATAGGCTTCACGGCTGTCGCGCGAGCGCTCTCGGATGCGGGCTGTGACGGCTTCGATCTCTCGCCTTGCGGTCATGGTTTCCTCGTCCTGTCTTGGTCGAGCCGGGCGTGGGCTCTCGATGCCTTCAGGATGCCGACTGATCGCCCGGTGACCGTTGGGTGTCCGCCCCTCCCGGTGCCCAATAGATACCGACGGGCGCGGCCGCTTGTTCCACGGCGATGCGCACGGGCAGCTTCGCGCCGTCTTCTTCGGTAAGTGCCGCCTGGAGCACTCGGCGCTTCTCTTCGCCTTCGACGTGCAGCACCAGCACCCTTGCCCTGCACAGGAGCGGTAATGAAAGAGTGAGACGCGACTCCCCCGCGCTTTTGGCATATATGGGGAGAACGCGCCGATCCTCCACCCGGAGCTTGAGGGCGATGTCCTCGGCGTCGGGAAAAAACGAGGCCGTATGGCCGTCAAGGCCCATGCCGAGCACGCCGACGTCGAGAGGCAGCGGGAGCCTCCCGATCTCCTCGTCCGCCTTCTCGGCGGCCTCCTCGATTGTTTCCGCCTGATGGTAAAGGCCGACGAACTGCGCCTGCGCCGCCTCGTTCTGCAGGAGATGGCGGGCGGCGAGCCCGGCATTGGACCGCTCCGAGGATGGCGGCACGAAACGCTCGTCCACGAGCGTGACGGTCACGCGCGGCCAGTCGATCTTCCTGCGCGAGAGCGCGCTGAAGAAAGGCGGCGGAGTGCTGCCGCCGGAGACGGCGATCGTCGCCATCCCGCGCTGCTCCACGGCCGCCGCCAAGTGCCGGGCCACCGTCTCGGCGAGCGCTTCGGCCAAGGGCTCGCTTGCCGGAAATTCGTGCCATATCGCCTCGGCCATCAGAAGCTCTCGTGCCAGGTGCGGCCGTCGCGCTCGATGAGGGCGATGGATGCAGAGGGCCCCCAGGTGCCGGCGGTGTAGGCCTGCACGCTCTGCGCGCGCTCCTCCCAGGCGGCCAGGATCGGGTCGATCCAGTGCCAGGCCGCTTCCACCTCGTCGCGGCGCATGAAGAGCGTCTGGTTGCCGCGGATCACATCCATGATCAGCCGCTCATAGGCGTCCGGATTGCGCTCCTGGAACGATTCCGCGAAGCTCATGTCGAGCGGAATCTGCCGGAGGCGCATGCCGCCCGGACCAGGATCCTTGATCATGATCCACTGCTTCACCCCTTCATCGGGCTGCAGTCGGATGACGAGTTGGTTTGCGAAGACGCGGCCCGCCGCATCGCCGAAGATGGAGTGGGGAATCGGCTTGAATTCGATGACGATTTCGGAGACGCGCGTGGCCATGCGCTTGCCGGTGCGCAGGTAGAAGGGCACGCCCGCCCAGCGCCAGTTGCCGATTTCCGCCTTGACGGCCACGAAGGTCTCTGTATCGCTGACACCACCGGAGAGTTCGTCGAGATAGCCCTTCACGGCACCGCCATTGGAGGCGCCGGCACGATACTGCCCGCGCACGGTGGCACGTTCCGCGCTGAGCGCGTCGATCGGCTTCAGTGCGCGCAGGACCTTGAGCTTCTCGTCGCGCACCGCGTCCGCATCGAGCGAGGAGGGCACTTCCATCGCCACGAGGCAGAGGAGCTGCAGGATGTGATTCTGCACCATGTCGCGCAGCGCGCCAGCCTTGTCGTAGTAGTCCGCGCGGCCCTCAAGGCCTACTGACTCGGCCACGGTGATCTGCACGTGATCCACGTGGGCCGAGTTCCAGAGCGGCTCGTAGAGCGCGTTGGCGAAGCGCAGCGCCATCAGGTTCTGCACGGTCTCCTTGCCGAGATAATGATCGATACGGAAAATGCGCGTCTCGTCGAATACGCGCCCGATCTGATCGTTGACCTCCCGGGCGGTCTCCAGGCTGCGTCCGATCGGCTTCTCGACGATCACGCGGGAAGTCGGCGTCGCAATGCCGTGTGCGTCGATCTGGTTGACGATGTCGCCGAAGAGCGAGGGCGCCACGGCGAGATAGAAGGCGCGCACATGCGGGCTGTCGCCCACGGCCTCCTTCAGCCCGTCAAAGCCCCTGCCGGTGGTGGCATCCGCCGAGATATAGGAAAGCCGGGCGAGGAACTGCTTGAGCTCGCCTGCGTCGATCTCCTCCTTCGCCACATGCGCCTCGATCGCCTCCTTGGCGTAACCGCGAAATTGCGTGTCGCTCAGCTCGGATCGCGATGAGCCGATGATTCGTGTCGGCTCGCTGAACTGCCCTGCACGCTGACGCTGATAGAGTGCCGGCAGCAGCTTTCGCTCGGCTAGGTCGCCCGTGGCTCCGAACACCACGAGATCGAAGGGCTCGACCGGTATCGTCTGGCTCGTCATGGTTTCGCGTCAGCTCCTCGCTATGGCCGCTTCATAGTCTAATCGATTTAATAAGGCCAGAGCCCTGCCTCCGCCTTTTTGCCGCAGCGCAGCAGAGAGGCGGGCTTCCCGCAACATCGTGCAGAGGATAGGCTTGCTGGCCGGCCATGCAAGCGCAATGGCCGAACGTGCTGTTCGGGTGAAGGAAAACGGGGAGATGGACAACGGTTTGTCGAGGACGGTGGCTGAAGGGCGCGCTTTCAAGCAGGTGATCGACGGCAGGATGGTCGACGGCGCTTCCGGCGAGCGGATCGATGTCGCCTGCCCGTCCGACGGCCGGGTTTTCGCCTCCATTCCCGCCTCGAATGCCACCGACGTCGACAGGGCGGTGCGCGCCGCGCGCCGCGCCTTCGATGAGGGCCCGTGGGGCCGCATGCCGGCGGTGGAACGCGGCCGGCGCATTACGCGGCTGGGGCGACTCGTGGCGGATCGCGCGGAAGAACTGGCAGCGCTCGAATCGCGTGATACCGGCAAGCCCTTGCGCCAGGGCAGGGCGGATGTCGCCGCGGCCATGCGCTACTATGAGTTCTATGGCGGCGCGGCCGACAAGATCCATGGCGATACCATCCCCTTTCTGGAGGGCTACACCGCGCTCACCTTGCGCGAGCCGCACGGCGTGGTGGCGGGCATCGTGCCCTGGAATTATCCGTTGCAGATCCTCGCGCGTGTCGTGGGGGCAGCGCTCGCCATGGGCAATACGCTGGTGGCGAAGCCGGCGGAGGACGCCTCGCTGACAGCGATCCGCATTGCGGAACTGGCGCTGGAGGCCGGGATACCCGAGGGCGTCGTAAACGTCGTCACCGGCTATGGGCGCGAGGCGGGAGCGGCACTCTCGGCGCATCCGATGGTCGACTATGTCACGTTCACCGGGTCTCCGGTGACAGGCACTGCGATCCAGCAGGCCGCCGCACTCAACAACCGCGGCGTGACCATGGAACTCGGAGGCAAGTCCCCGCAGATCCTCTTCGCCGATGCGGATATCGAGGCCGCGTTGCCCGTGTTGGTCAATGCCATCATCCAGAACGGCGGCCAGACCTGCTCCGCCGGCAGCCGCATCCTCATCGAAAAGCCGATCTATGAAAAGGTGGTCGCCGCGCTTGCAGAGCGCTTCTCGGCGCTCACCGCCGGACCGCACGATGCCGATCTGGATCTTGGCGCGCTGATCAATCCCGCACAGAAGGCGCGAGTGGAAAGCTATGTCCGCGCGGCGGAGGAGGCGGACACTCCGATATTGTCGCGCGGCCGCATTCACGAGGACGCGCCGGGGACGGGCTTCTACTATGCGCCGGTTCTCTTTGGAAATGTCGATCCGGAATCGGCCCTGGCGACGGAAGAGGTCTTCGGGCCGGTGCTGTCGCTGTTTCCGTTCGAGGATGAGGCAGGCGCCATCCGCCTCGCCAACGGGACCGAATACGGGCTCGTGGCCGGTGTCTGGACGCGCGATGGCGCCCGCCAGCATCGCGTCGCCAAGCGTGTGCGCGCCGGCCAGGTGTATGTCAACGGTTATGGAGCCGGCGGCGGGATCGAACTGCCCTTTGGCGGCTTCAGGAAATCCGGCCATGGCCGAGAAAAGGGTTTCGAGGCACTTTACGACATGTCCGCCACGAAGACGATTGTGTTCAATCATGGCTGAAAACCCATTGCGATCGAACGGTAGGAGAGGAACGAACATTGCGGCTGAAGGATAAAGTGGCAGTCATCACCGGGGCGGCATCCGGTTTCGGCGAGGGCATAGCGAGACGCTTCGCGGAAGAGGGCGCGAAAATTGTCGTTGCTGATCTCAATGCCAAGGGAGCGAAACGTGTCGCAGGAGAGATCGGGGGCGCGGCAATCCCCGTAGCGGTCGACGTGTCCCAGAAAAGCGATATCGAGGAAATGGTCGCGGCGGCGATGGAGGCGCATGGACGCATCGACATCATGGTCAACAATGCCGGCTTCACCCACCGCAATGGCGATATGCTTCAGGTGGATGAGCAGACCTTCGATCTCATCACCGCCGTCAACATGAAGGCGGTGTACTATGCCGCCCTCGCCGTGGTGCCGATCATGGAGGCGCAAGGCGGCGGATGCATCATCACCACGGCCTCGACGGCGGGCATCAGGCCGCGGC
Source organism: Chelativorans sp. AA-79 (assembly GCF_029457495.1). Lineage (NCBI taxonomy): Bacteria > Pseudomonadati > Pseudomonadota > Alphaproteobacteria > Hyphomicrobiales > Phyllobacteriaceae > Chelativorans > Chelativorans sp. AA-79. The sequence goes on along the minus strand of NZ_CP120361.1, from coordinate 4,633,584 downwards.
CGGGGCTCACCTGGTACAATGCCTCCAAGGGATGGGCCATCACGGCCACCAAGTCGATGGCGGTGGAACTCGCGCCGAAGAACATCCGCGTCAACTGTCTCTGTCCGGTCGCCGGCGAGACCGCGATGCTGAGCCAGTTCCTCGGCGAGGACACGCCGGAGAGGCGCGCCCAGTTCCGAGCGACGGTCCCGCTCGGTCGCCTTTCCAAGCCTCTCGACGTGGCCAATGCGGCGCTCTGGCTCGCTTCCGACGAGGCCGAGTTCATCACTGGCGTAGCGATGGAGGTGGATGGCGGGCGCTGTATCTGATAGGCAGGATCTCCGCTCCTCCGCCCGGTCGCCACAGCCTCGCAATTCATGACTTACGAACAGATATTCCTTTTCTGCCTGCTCGGCGTCGTCTTTGCGCTGCTGGTGTGGGGCCGGGTGCGATACGATCTGGTGGCCTTCTCCGGACTGGTGGTCGCCGTCGCCGGGGGCGTCGTCCCGGCGGAGGATGCCTTCGTCGGCTTCGGCCATGAGGCGGTCATGATCATCGCGCTGGTGCTGATCGTCTCGCGTGCCATGGTGAATGCAGGAGCGGTCGAGCTTGTCGCGCGCTTCGTCATATCGGCCGGCCGCCCTCTCTCCACCCATATCGGCGTCATGTCGGTGGTGGGTGCCGCCCTTTCGGCCGTCATCAACAATGTCGCCGCCCTCGTGATGCTGATGACGCTCGATATCGAGGCGGCGAAGAAGGCGAAGCGGCCCGTTTCCCAGACGCTGATGCCCTTGTCGTTCGCCACCATTCTCGGCGGCATGATCACGCTGATCGGCACACCGCCCAACATCGTCGTGGCCCAATTCCGCGAACGCGCTTTGGGTCAGCCGTTCTCCATGTTCGACTTCACGCCGGTCGGCATCATCTGCGCGCTGGTCGGTATCGCCTTCGTCACACTGGTGGGCTGGCGCCTGATCCCGGATATCGGCCAGCGCACTTCGCTGGGGGAGGACGGCGAGCCGTCGCTCTTCATCGCCGAGGCGCGGGTGAAGGAGAGTTCGAAGGCGGTCGGAAAACCGTTGAGCACGCTCTATCCGCTGGGCGATGAATGCGACGTATCTGTGCTCGGCCTGGTGCGGCGGGGGCGCCGTCTGCCGGGCTTTGCCGCCGGCGATGAAGTCCAGAAGGGCGATCATGTGGTATTGGAAGGCGATCCGAAATCCATCGAAGCCTTCATCGGAACCGCTGGCCTGGACACGCCGGGAACGGAGAAGCATGGCGGCCTCACCGGAAAATCGCTGACCCTCATCGAGGCGATCGTGCCCGACAATGCACGCATGGTCGGCCGCACGGCGCTGGATCTCAGGCTGCTTTACCGCCGTGGCGTCACCCTGCTCGGCGTCTCGCGGCAGGGGCAGCGTTTCCGCGAGCGCGTGCGCAGGCTCCCGATCAAGCCGGGGGACGTCGTGCTTCTGCTCGGCCCGGAAAGCCGCGTGAACGACGCCGCGGACTGGCTCGGCGTGCTGCCGCTGGCGGAGAGGAGCCACAATGTCGTCCAGCGTGGGAAGGCCTTGTTCACGATCGGCGTTTTCGCGGCGGCGGTCGCCACGGCCGTCGCGGGCCTTGTGCCTCTTGCAATAGCGCTTGCGGGCGCAGTCGCGGTCTACGCTTTCTCCAACATCATGAGAGCGCGCGAGGTCTATGAGGCTGTGGAGTGGCCGGTGATCGTGCTCCTCGGCTCGCTCATCCCGCTCGGCCTGGCGCTGGAGGAGACCGGAGGCACGCGCCTCATCGCCGAGGTCATCGTGGCGCAGACCGGTGCGCTGCCTGTCTGGGCGATCCTCGCCATTCTCATGGTCGTCACGATGACACTTTCGGACTTCCTGAACAATGTGGCGACGGCGCTGATCGCCGCGCCTGTCGGGCTTTCGGTGGCGCGGGCACTGGATGTCTCGCCCGATCCTTTCCTGATGGGCATTGCCGTCGCCGCGTCCTGTGCCTTCCTCACGCCGATCGGACACAAGAACAACACCATCATCATGGGGCCGGGCGGCTATCGTTTCGGCGATTATTGGCGCATGGGCCTGCCGCTGGAGATGATCATCATCGCCGTCGGGGTGCCCGCGATCCTCTTCGTTTGGCCGCTCTAGCGTCTCCGGCTAGATCCGGTCCCGAAGCGCATACCAGTTGAGGGCCAGGAAAAGGAGCACGTGGCGCAAGCGCGTGCCGCCGGGGAAAGGCGGGATTTTGAGCTCTTCGAAGAGCTTGAGGCGGTCGCGGTTGCCTCCGACGGCCTCGGCATAGAGACGACCCATGAAATTGGCCAGCATCACGCCGTGGCCGGAATAGCCCCCGGCGGCGATCACATTGGGCATCACCTCGCGCACGAAGGGGCGGCGCGGCACGGTGATGCCGACGAATCCGCCCCAGGCATGGGTGATCTCGACATCGCGGAGGAAGGGGTAGACTTCGGCGATCTGCCGCCCGATCTGCGCACGGATTTCCTTGGGATTGCCCTTGGAATAGACCTCGCGTCCGCCGAAGAGCAGCCGGCCGTCTATCGACTTTCGAAAATACCGCACCACGAAACGTGAATCGTCTACGCTCTCGCCGCCGGGCAGAACGGAGCTCTCCGCCCCGAGCGGCACCGTCGCGCCGACGAAGGAGCCGATGGGAAGCATGTGCGCTGCGCTCGCAGGCTCCAGATCCGCGCCATAGGCATCCGTCGCAACGAGGCATTTGTCGGCGGTGATCGTGCCGCGCGGCGTCGTTATCCGCACCTTGCCGGAGGCCGCCTCGATGCCGGTTGCCTTCGTCTCCTCGAAGAGATGAGCACCGGATGAGTCGGCCACCTGCGCTGTGCCCACGACCAGCTTCAGCGGGTGGATGTGCCCCGTTCCGGTGTCGCGGACGCCGCCGAAATAGAGGGTCGAACCCAGCCGCTCCGCGGTCTCCTTCTCATCCATGAAGGTGATATGCGGATAGGAGTAGCGCTCGCGCATGATATCCGCATGCGCGCGATACGCATCGAGATAGCGTCGCTTGTGGGCCACCGAGAGATGGCCGGGCACGTAGTCGATCTCGATCCCGTTCGTCTCCGCAAATTGAAGGAGGTGCGCCTTCGCCTCCTCGGCAAGCGCGAACAGCGCCTTCGAGCGGGTATAGCCGAGCTCGGCTTCAATCTCCTCCGGCCAGGCCCGCTGCCCGGTGCCGAGCTGTCCGCCATTGCGGCCGGAAGCGCCGTCGCCCATCCGGTGCGCCTCGATGAGGGCGACGTCGACGCCCATTCGCGCGAGATGGGCGGCTGCCGAGAGCCCGGTGAAGCCGCCGCCGATGATCGCCACGTCGGCGCGCCGGTCGCCGTCGAGGGGTGGGTATTCCGGCCGGTCTCCGACTGTTGCTTCGTACCAGGAGTAGCCGGGTGAAATGGGGGATTGGTAGGTCATTGGCACAGCGCATGGTAAGTGGTGACTAGCGAATAGAAGCTCGCGCAAAGTGCTAGGCTGGCGGTCCGAATGGGATCACTACTCGCTATTCCCTATTCGCCCACTCACACGTTCAGCAGCAGATATTCCCGCTCCCACGGGCTGATCACCTTCATGAAGGTCTCGAATTCCGCCCGTTTGATCGCCGCATAGGTGCTGGAGAAGATTTCGCCCAGGATGTCGCGGAGCGCCTCGTCCGCTTCGAAAAGGGCCACGGCTTCGAGCAGGCCGCGCGGCAGATCGATCACGTCCGTGTTCACCGCTGTGCCGGCTGGAGCGTCCGGCTCGATCTTTTCCAAGATGCCGACCAGTCCGCAGGCGAGCGAAGCGGCGAGCGCCAGGTAGGGATTGGCATCCGATGAGGGGATGCGGTTCTCGACGCGCCTCGAACTCGGGTCCGAACGCGGCACGCGGAAGGCCGTCGTGCGGTTGTCATATCCCCAGCGCGTGTTGACGGGCGCGGAGCCCCCCTGCGTCAGCCGTCGATAGGAATTCACATAGGGCGCCAGCATGATGAGCGCGTTCGGGATGTGCCGCTGGAGCCCACCGAGGAAATGGCGGAAGACATCCGTCTCATCGCCCCTCTCGTCGGAGAAGACGTTGCGCCCCCCCTTCAGCGTGACCACCGACTGGTGGATATGCATGGCCGATCCGGGCTGATCCTGGATCGGCTTGGCCATGAAGGTCGCATATGTATCGTGCTTGAGGGCGGCTTCCCGGATGGTGCGCTTGAAGAGGAAGACCTGATCGGCAAGCTCGATCGGGTCGCCATGGCGCAGGTTGATCTCGAGCTGCCCTGCGCCCTCCTCGTGGATGAGCGTGTCGATCTCCAACCCCTGCGTTTCGGAGAAATGGTAGATGTCGTCGATCAGCTCGTCGAATTCGTTGACGCCGGCGATGGAATAGCCTTGCCCGCCGCCGATCGGCCGGCCCGAACGCCCGACGGGCGGTGTCAGCGGATAGTCGGGATCCGGGTTCTTGTGTACGAGATAGAACTCGATCTCCGGCGCGACGATGGGCCGAAGGCCGTGCTCTGCATATTTGGCGAGCACCCGCTTCAGCACGTTGCGTGGACTGATTTCGACGTCGCGCCCGTCCTGGTGCACGATATCGCAAATCACCTGTGCTGTGGGGTCCGACTCCCACGGTACGACCGAGAGTGTCGAGAGATCTGGCACCAGCTTCAGGTCGCCGTCGTCTTCGGGATAGGTGAAGCCGTTGCCGCTCTCCGGATACTCTCCCGAGATTGTGGCCATGAAGACGGCCGACGGCAGCGCGAGCGACGTATTCGAAGTGAACTTCTTCGACGGCATCATCTTGCCGCGCGCCACGCCGGCCTGATCGGGCGCGATGCACTCGATATCTTCGATGCCACGCCACTCGAGCCAGGCCGAGGTCTCCTTCCAGCCCTTCACGCCACGCAGATTCTTCAGGAATGCCGGTGTCCGGCGTCCGCCCCTGCTGGTGCGGCTTGCCTTCCTATTTTCTAACATCAATCACCAGAGTAGCCTTGGGTGCCCGAGTATAGCGCCGGCTGAAACCGGAAGGAAAGGGCCGCGGGGCCTCGGCATCGCGGGAAACGTCAACTGTGCCTGCGCGCAGCGGTTAAATGGCGGCGCCCTTGGAGAGTCGATCCACGATAGGCTGCAGCACTTCCGGAGTGATGGGCTTCACCACCACCGCGTCCACGATTCCGTCACGTCGCGCTTCGTTTTGCCGCGAAGCCTCAACGATCAGGACGATGCGGGGAAGTCGGGCCGTGAAAGCGCTGCGCAGCCGTGCGATCTCTTCGATCAGCGGCTCGATCAGGTCCGGTTGTCGCCCCTCGTCGATGATCACCATCATCGGGCGCTTGGCGCGAAGCGCATCGAGCGCCGTTTCCGGCGTGATCGCCATGGCCTTCAGATAGATACGTTCGACCATTCGCGTAATGACGATGCGATTGATGGGCGAAGTGGCAACGACAAACACGCCGTCATAACTTGTGCTGTCGGAAGGGGTAGTGCCGCGGCCTGACCCCCCAAGGCCGTTACGTCCCATGCTCTTCCTCGTCTGGTTTTGGCCGACGGAGCCAAAGTTTCAATGCGTGGTTGCGCTGAGCGGCGGCATACTCGTGATCGACCGGCTTATGTCAACCCGCATATTCGTACGGGTAATTAGACGAAAGAATGAGGGCTTTCGGTGTCATGCCTACCACAAAAGTAAGATGCAAAAATCGGCGCTGCGCGCGCAAAAGCGCTTGATATGGAAAATCAGCCGAGGCTTTCCTGCAATTCGTGACAAGCTGAAAAGCATCGTGTTCACGAGCAAAAAATATCCTGCGCCGCCGCCGGGGCTACACCTTGGGAATCCTCCTCCTGCCGGTGCTGCCGCATTGGGTTTTCTCTCGCGTTTGAAGGCGCGAAAAAAGGGCAGTGATGCGGGACAATTCGCGCTTGTCGCATCTTTAAAACGACAATAGGTTGCCCCGTAGAACCCGGCTCCCGAGGGCGGGAGGCGGGCCGAATGGTCGATGATGGGAGATTTTCATGAACCCCCAGGCTCCTCTGCTTTCCGCCGTTTCCATTGCCGTGGCAATGCTCGCCACCGGTGCGCCGGCACAGGAGCGTACGGTCAATGTCTACAACTGGTCCGACTATATCGACGAGTCCATCCTGGAGGAGTTTACGGCCGAGACCGGCATCAGGGTCGTCTACGATGTTTTCGATTCCAACGAGATCGTGGAAACCAAGCTGCTTGCCGGCGGCACGGGCTATGATGTCGTCGTCCCCTCCGGCGAGTTCCTCGCTCGCCAGATCCAGGCCGGCGTCTTCCAGAAGCTCGACAAGTCCAAGCTGCCGAACCTCGAGAACATGTGGGACTTCGTCTCCAAGCGGACGGCGACCTATGACCCGGGCAATGAATACTCGGTGAACTATATGTGGGGCACCACCGGGATAGGCTACAACAAGGCCAAGGTGAGGGAGGCGCTGGGCACCGACACGATCGATTCGTGGGATGCAATCTTCAAGCCCGAGATCGCATCCAAACTCGCCGGCTGCGGTATTCACGTGCTCGACGCTTCATCCGAGATCATGCATGCGGCGCTGAACTATCTCGGGCTCGACCCGAACAGCGACAGGCCGGAGGACCTCCAGAAGGTCGAAGATCTGCTGCTGGCCGTGCGGCCCTATATCCGCAAGTTCCATTCCTCCGAATACATCAATGCCCTTGCCAATGGCGACATCTGTGTGGCCGTGGGATATTCGGGCGACGTGTTCCAGGCGCGCGACCGCGCCGCCGAAGCGGATCAGGGCGTCGAGATCGCCTATTCGATCCCCAAGGAAGGTGCGCAGATGTGGTTCGACCAGATGGCTATCCCCGCGGATGCGCCGCATGTTGAGGAGGCGCACGAGTTCATCAACTATATGATGCGCCCGGAGGTCATCGCGAAGGCATCGAATTACGTCTTCTATGCCAACGGCAACGAGGCGTCCCAGGAACTGCTTGATCCGGAGATCATCGATGATCCTGCCGTCTATCCCAACGAGGAAACGCTGCAGAAACTGTTCACGGCCCGGCCCTATGATGCACGTGCACAGCGTCTCATCACCCGTCTTTGGACGAGGGTCGTCACCGGCCAGTAGCGGCGGCAAAGGCCCGGTGCCTGGCCGGGCTCTTTCGGCTTGGGATGGGCCAGGACGGAGCAGGCGATGGTTTCGCTGGGCAGCATACGCAGAAGCTTTGCGCCGTGGGAGAATCCCGATGCAAAGCCCTATATCCGTTTCGAGAACGTAACCAAGCGCTTCGGTGATTTCGTCGCCGTCGACGACCTGTCGCTCAGCATTTACGAGCGGGAGTTCTTTGCGCTCCTCGGCGCTTCCGGCTGCGGCAAGACCACGCTTCTGCGCATGCTGGCCGGTTTCGAGCACCCGACATCCGGGCGCGTCCTGCTCGAGGGCCGCGACCTGCGCGGAGTGCCGCCTTATCGCCGGCCGGTCAACATGATGTTTCAGTCCTATGCGCTCTTTCCGCATATGAGCGTGGAGGCGAACATCGCTTTCGGTCTCAGGCAGGACGGCATGCCGAAGGCTGAGATCGCCGAGCGCGTGGCGCAGATGCTGAAGCTCGTGAAGCTCGAGCAGTTTGCCAGGCGAAAACCGCAGCAGCTTTCCGGCGGTCAGCGTCAGCGTGTGGCGCTCGCCCGCTCTCTGGCAAAGCGGCCGAAGGTGCTGCTCCTTGATGAGCCTCTCGGCGCGCTGGACAAGAAGCTTCGCGAGGAGACCCAGTTCGAGTTGATGGACCTGCAGCACGATCTCGGTCTTACCTTCCTGGTCGTCACCCACGACCAGGAGGAGGCGATGACCATGGCCGACCGCATCGCCATCATGGACAAGGGCCATGTGCTTCAGGTGGCCACGCCGGCCGAGATCTACGAGGCCCCGGTTTCCCGATTCGTCGCGGGTTTTGTCGGCTCCGTCAACATGTTCGAGGGTGTGCTGGCGAAGGAGGATGCCGGCATGGCCGAAATCCGCGACAGGGGCGGAGCGGAGTTCCGGGTGGCCGGCACATCGGGCGCCGCGCCGGGTGATGCCGTGTGGCTCGCCGTCCGTCCGGAGAAGATGCATGTCTCGCGCGAGCGTCCGACCGAGGCGCAGAACGCGCTCGACGGCGAGATTTGGGACATTGCCTATCTGGGGGATATGACCGTCTACAACGTGAAGCTGGACGATGGCCGCATCGTGAGGGCGAGCATCATCAACAGTTCGCGCAGGCTGGAGGATGTCCTGACCTGGCACGACCGGGCCTGGATCTCCTTCCGCGCCGATGCCGGCGTTGTGCTGGCGAATTGACGATGCGAAGGCTTGCTCCCTCTTTAGGCAGCCGCATCGTCGTTGCCGTGCCCTATCTGTGGCTGCTCGTTTTTTTCCTTGTCCCCTTCTTCATCGTTCTAAAGATCTCTCTGTCGGAAGCGGCGATCGCCATGCCGCCCTATCTGCCGGTGTTCGGCTGGGAGGACGGCATTGCCGGTTTCCTGGAGAAACTTGGCGGCTTCTCGCTGGGTAACTATCTCTGGCTGTTCAGCGATTCACTTTATCTGAACGCCTATCTTTCAAGCCTGCGGATCGCGGCGGTCTCGACTCTTCTCACCCTGCTGGTCGGCTATCCGATCGCCTATGGCATGGCTCGCGCGCCTCTCTCCGTACGGCCGATCCTCCTGATGCTGGTCATTCTGCCCTTCTGGACGAGCTTCCTCATCCGTGTCTATGCATGGATCGGCATCCTGAAGCCCGAGGGCCTGCTCAACCAGTTTCTGATGTTCCTCGGGTTGATCGATCAGCCGCTGATCATCATCAACACGACGACCGCCGTTTATATAGGCATCGTCTATTCCTATCTGCCCTTCATGGTGCTGCCCCTTTACGCGACGCTCGAGAAGATGGACTACTCGCTCATCGAGGCGGCGGAGGACCTCGGCTGTACGCCGCTTTCCGCCTTCTGGAAGATCACCTTTCCGCTCTCGCTTCCAGGCGTGGTGGCCGGCTCGATGCTGGTTTTCATCCCCGCGGTGGGGGAATTCGTGATCCCGGACCTGCTCGGCGGTTCGCGGACATTGATGATCGGCAAAACACTCTGGAACGAGTTCTTCGCCAATCGCGACTGGCCGGTGGCCTCGGCGGTGGCAATCCTCCTGCTTCTCATCCTCGTGCTGCCGATCGTCTATTTCCAGCGCTCCCAGGCTCGGGCGCAGGAAAGGACGCGCTGAGATGGCTGGCACGTGGGGACGGTTCAACATTACGGCCCTGGTTCTGGGATTCGCTTTTCTCTACCTGCCGATCATCCTGCTCGTGATCTATTCCTTCAACGAGTCGCAGTTGGTCACGGTTTGGGCCGGCTTCTCGACGCGGTGGTATGCCGCTCTTCTCACCAATCGCGGTCTCATGGACGCCGCCTGGGTGACGGCGCGGGTCGCCTTCATCTCCGCGACGGTGGCGACTGTACTGGGCACGATGGCCGCGGTGACGCTGACCCGCTACACCCGCTTCCGCGGCCGGCTTCTGTTTTCCGGCATGGTGTTTGCGCCACTGGTGATGCCGGAGGTGATCACCGGACTGTCGCTTCTGCTGCTGTTCGTGGCGATCGGCCTCGACCGCGGTTTTCTGACGGTCACGATTGCACACATCACCTTTTCGATGTGCTTCGTCGCGGTGGTGGTGCAATCGCGGCTGATGTCCTTCGACCGGTCGCTGGAGGAAGCCGCGATGGACCTCGGCGCGACACCGGCGCGGGCGTTCTTCCAGGTCACGCTCCCCATCATCATGCCCGCCGTCATTTCCGGTTGGATGCTGGCCTTTACCCTCTCGCTGGACGATCTCGTGATCGCGAGCTTCACCTCCGGCCCGGGTGCGACCACGCTGCCCATGAAGATCTACAGCCAAGTGCGGCTGGGGGTGACGCCGGAAATCAATGCCGTCTGCACCATCCTGATCGGCATCGTGACCATCGGGGTGATCACCGCCTCTATCGTGAACAAGCGGCGGGATCTGCGGCGGCGGCGTGAGGAGCAGGCTGCGGGCGCTGCATGAAGCGCCATCCTGCCGTCTTCTTACTGTTCGGCGGGTTTCGGCAAGAACGAGGCGATGAAAGGTGCGTTCCAGGACCCCCCCACGAAGAACGGGATCGGCGATTTGAAGCGCGGGTCTGCGCCTTCCGAAGCGGAAAGCGTGCCATAGAGCGCCAGCCCCCGCCCGGCCAGGGGAACGAACCCGTCCAGCCCGACCGTGTAGGGTCCCGAATGCGCCTCCAGCGCATCGAGTTGCACCACGCCTTTGGCTGCGACGGCCTTCAACTGAATATCGTCGATCGGGAGCGACCCTTCACCAAGCGCGGAGACCGGGAAGAAATCGCCCTCCGCGCTGTGTTCCACGAAGCCGTCGATGCTCAGGCCCGGCACGCTGCCTTTTCCGATCGTTGCGGAAAGGCTTCCGTCCGCCGATTGCAGGACCGCGTCCATATCTTTTCCTTTGCCTTTCAGCATCAGCGAAAAGCTGCCCTTCGCCTGCGGCATCAGCGTCCTGTAGTCGAAGGAGTCGGCAAGCTCCCCAAGCGCGATGTCCTCACCGATCATGCTGATCTCGACGGCGTCGTCCGCACCGGTGCGGTCGCGCCGCAGCCCCAACTGGAGCATGCCGCCGAAGGCCGTGGCATCCGAGATATCGAAACTGGACAAGCCCGCACGCATCATGGCCGCGGCCGCGACGTCCGTCAGCACCACCTTGTCATAGGTGGCCGAAGCCGCGGAAAAGCGCAGGTCGAAGTCGAACTCGCTGTCGGCCTTGGGCGCATTCTGCCCGCCGGAGGTCGTCGGAAGCGGACTGAAGGTGTTGACCAACGCGCGCAGGTTGAGTGTGTCGAAAGCAAGGGTGCCGGCGATCATAGGACGGCCTCCTTCGAAGTTCACGTCGAGGAGGCCCTGGCCGGTGCTCGTATCGAATTTGAGCGTCGCATCTTCGAATTTCAGGCGGTTCCTGTCGCCGACGAGTCTGGCCGTAATGGCAAGAGGGCCGATGCGGTTCGCAATCGGGGAGCGTGAATGGGTCCATTCCGCAAGCCGGCTGAGGGACGGGGCGGAAAGCTCGACATGCCCGTCGAGGAAACCGTTACCCGAAAGGCTTGCTACGCCTTCGAAGGAGAGGCTGGCGGGAGCCGCCTCAAGAGCGAAGGTCAGCGCTGCGCTCCCGCCTCCGAAGAGGAACAGCGGTTCGGCGACGGATGCCTGGATGGAGGCGCTTTCCCCGCGCCAGATGCCAGTGGCCGCGAGCGAAGCCTGCCGGTTCAGCGCCGGCCAGTCGAGCGTTCCCGAAAGGCTGGTCACGATGTCGGTCTGGCTCGCCTCGTCCCCTGCCACGATGCGGCCTTCCACGAATTCCACCTTGCCGAACGGGTCACTCGGAAGGAAGGTGCTGTCCGGGTTTCTGGGTTCCGCCGCGACGGCATGCTTGGCCACTTCGACGGAACGCGGGACCTTGCCCCAGTCCTGTGGTGCGATGGGCTGTAGCCTGCCGGCTTCCTGGCGCATGCGCAACACAGGGCGGATGAGCCGCATCCTGGTGAAGACGATGTCCCCCCTGAGGGCGGCGAGCGCGGAAAGATCCACCTCGATGCGCTCGGCATCGAGCACCGCCTGGGCATCGGCGCCGCCGGAATCGAGCAGGGTCACGTCGTTGAGCACCGCCTGCAGCGGCCAGACGCGGATCTCCGGCGAGTCGTCGAGCCGCACGTGATAGCCGCTCCATGCGCTCATCTGATAGGCGATGCTGTCGCGTACGATCTGTGTGGAGGCGACCAGAGGCAGCACGGCGACGACCAAAGCGACCAGCACCACGATGGCGGTGATGGCCCAGATGCCTCTTTTCGCCAGCGATACCGGCATATATCCTCGCCCGCGAACCCGAACCATGAATGGCGGGTTTAAACCATGCGCCTTCTATTTCAAGTCTTTGTAGCACACTCCGCGGAGTTGCGCTTCTTGCCCGTTCCGCGGCGTCCGTGCATAAGCGGGGAGATTGATCGGGAGCAACGACATGCATCAAGCCGCGCCACTGTGGAGACCGTCTGCTGAACAGATCGAAAGCGCACCGATGACGGCCTTCATGAAAGAGGCGGCGCATCTTTCCGGCCGGCCGATCGAGGACTTCTGGGCATTGCACGGATGGTCGGTCGAAAACCGCGAGGCGTTTTGGACGCTGGTCTGGGATTTTGGCGAGGTGATCGGCGAGCGCGGCGACCGGATCCTGGTTGATGGGGATAAGATGCCCGGTGCCTCCTTCTTCCCCGATGCCAGGCTGAATTTCGCCGAAAACCTGCTGCGGAAATCGGGCCCGCACGATGCGATCGTTTTTCGTGGCGAGGACAAGGTGGAGCGGCGGCTCTCCTGGGACGAGCTGAAGGCACTTGTCTCGCGCCTGCAGCAGGTCTTCAAGGCCGAAGGAGTGAAGCCGGGGGACCGCATCGCGGCCATGATGCCGAACATGCCGGAAACCGTGGCGGCCATGCTGGCGGCAGCCTCGTTGGGGGCGATCTGGTCCTCCTGTTCTCCGGATTTCGGCGTGCGCGGCGTGCTTGACCGCTTCGGCCAGATAGAGCCGGTGCTCTTCATCGCGCCCGACGGCTATTGGTACGGGGGCAAGGCGTTCGACGTCGGGCAGAAGACGGGCGAGATTCTTGGCCAGATGCCGAGCGTCAGGAAGGCGCTCATCGTTGATTATTTGGGCAAGGCGCGCGAAGTGGCGGCCGGCGTCGATCGCGCCGTTGCGCTCGAGGATGCAATTGCGCCCCTGGAGGCCGCGCCGCTCGTATATGAACCGCTGCCCTTCTCACACCCGCTCTACATCCTGTTTTCCTCTGGCACGACCGGCATTCCCAAATGTATCGTGCATTCCGCCGGCGGCACGCTTTTGCAGCACCTGAAGGAGCACCGCCTGCATGCAGGGCTTCGGGAGGGAGACCGGCTGTTCTATTTCACCACCTGCGGATGGATGATGTGGAACTGGCTGGTCTCGGGCCTCTCCTCGGGTGCCACCCTGCTGCTCTATGACGGCTCGCCCTTCTACCCGGACGGCAATGTGCTGTTTGATTTCGCGGCTGCGGAGCGCATGACCTATTTCGGCACTTCGGCAAAATTCATCGATGCGGTGCGCAAGGCGGGGCTGGAGCCCAGGAAGACGCATGATCTTTCGAGCGTGCGGGTGATCTCTTCCACCGGCTCGCCGCTGGCGCCGGAATGCTTCGAATTCGTCTATCGCTCGATCAAGGAGGATGTGCATCTGGCCTCGATCTCCGGCGGCACCGACATCGTCTCCTGCTTCGTGCTGGGAGTGCCGCTCCTGCCCGTGTGGATCGGCGAGATCCAGGGGCCGGGTCTCGGCATGGCGGTCGAGGTGTGGGACGACGAGGGTCGCCCGCTCAAAAGCGGGAAAGGCGAACTCGTCTGCACCAGGGCGTTCCCGTCGATGCCGATCGGGTTCTGGAACGATCCGTCGGGCGAGAAATACCGTTCCGCCTATTTCGACCGCTTCGACAATATCTGGTGTCATGGCGATTTTGCCGAGTGGACGGCACATGGGGGGATCGTCATCCACGGTCGTTCCGATGCGACGCTCAACCCCGGCGGCGTACGCATCGGTACGGCGGAGATCTATAACCAGGTGGAGCAGTTGCCGGAGGTGCTGGAGGCGATCTGCATCGGCCAGGACTGGGACGGTGATGTGCGCGTGGTGCTCTTCGTGCGCCTGGCGGAGGACGTGGAACTGGACGAGGCGCTGCAGAAGAGAATCCGCGACAGGATCAGGACCGGCGCGAGCCCTCGGCATGTGCCGGCGAAAATCGTCGCGGTAAAGGACATTCCGCGCACGAAATCCGGCAAGATCACCGAGCTTGCCGTGCGCGACGTGGTCCATGGCCGCGAGGTGAAGAACAAGGAAGCGCTGGCCAATCCGGAGGCGCTGGAGCTTTACCGCGACCTCTCGGACCTGAAGAGCTGAGGCGCGAGGGTTAACGGGATCTTTCGCCGGAATTTACCGCGTCTTCGTAACGCATCATGTGGTTACGGATTTATTCTTGCCGGTAAGGTCCTGTTGAGGATTGGCTCCCGATAGTCGCCGCCAGCCTGACGGACTGCTTTTGCGGCCGGAGGGAGAACTCGCCAACGCCCATACAGCACAGCAATTCCAGGCGCCCGGTGGGCGCCTTTTCTTTGATCGTCTGCGGCAGTGCAACCCTGCCGGATGCTCAGGCATCGCGGTCGCGCATCAGCGTTCCTGAAAGCAGGATGACCGGGACGATGGAGGTGACGATGATGACGAGCGCGGCCATTGCGCCGTCCTCCACCACGCCGCGCGAGGCATTCTCGTACACAAACGTGGCCAGCGTGTTGAAGCCGAAGGGGCGCAGGAGGATGGTTGCCGAAAGCTCCTTCACCGTGTCCACGAAGACCAGGATGCCGGCCGTGAGGATCGCCGGCTTCGTCAACGGCAGGAGGACCCTCGCAGCACTCGAGGCGGCGGAACGGCCAAGGCTCCGGGCCGCTTCGTCGAGATGAGGCGGCAGCTTTTCGAGTCCCGCCTGCACCGCGCCTTCGGCGAGGGCGAGAAAGCGGATGGAGCAGGCAAGAACGACGGCCGCGGCCGAGCCGGTGAAGATGAGGCCGGTCGAAACGCCGGCATAGTCACGCGCCAGCGCATCAACGAAATTGTCGAAGCGGGCAAGTGAGATGAGGAGCCCGAGCGCGAGAATCGTGCCTGGCAGTCCGTAGCCGACGGTGGCGATGCGCACGAGCAGCGCCATCCTGCGCGTGCGGACAAGCCGGGCCGCATAGAGGAGCACCAGCGCCATGCTCACGGTGAGAATGGCTGTCGCGAGCGCGGTGAACAGGCTGGTGAGGAACGATTCGGCAAGCTTGGGGTCGGCGATCTGGTCGAGCCTGTTCAGCGCATAACGGCCGAAGACGAGAAGCGGGATGCCGAAGCCGAAGATGATGGGGAGAAGACCGAGACCTGCCGCGCCTGCGGCGCGCCAGCCGGAAAGCTGAAGACGTGGCGGCCGGGCCTTCATCTGCGTGGCTCTGGGCGCGTGGAAGCGCTGTTTGCGCCGAGCGACACGTTCTGCGGCAAGAAGGGTCAGCACCAGGAACAGCATCACCAGCGCGATTTGTGCTGCGCCCTCCAGGCTGCCGCGGTTGAGCCAGGTGGAAAAGACAGAGAGCGTGAGCGTGCGCACGCCCAGATGCTGCACCGCGCCGATATCGTTCACGGTTTCCATCAGCACCAGCGCAATGCCCGCGGCAATGGCGGGCCGCGCCACGGGCAAAAGGACACGCCAGAAGACACGCGCCGGTGCGGCTCCAAGCGTCCGCGCCACGTCGGCGATGTTGCGCCCCTGCATGATGAAGACCACGCGCGCGGTGAGATACACATAGGGAAAGGTGACGGATGTCATCACCAGCGCCGCGCCGCCCGTCGAGCGGATCTCGGGAAACCAGTATTCACCACGCGTCTGAAAGCCGAAAACCGCACGGATCGCGCTCTGCAGCGGCCCGACATAGTCGAAGAACTCGGCGAAGGCGTAGGCCGCGAGATAGGGCGGAACCGCGAGCGGCAGGACGAGCGCCCAGGCGAGCATAGGGCGCAAGGGAAAATCATAGGCGACGACGAGCCATGCGCTCCCGACGCCGACAAAGCCCGTACCAAGCGCCACGAGGAAGAGCAGCACGGCTGTGGTGACGGAGGCCTGCGGTAGAACGTACCGCATGAGATGCGGCCAGTCCGCGCCCGAACTGGAAAGAGCGACCGCGACGATTGTGGCGATCGGCAGCAGGACGACCGTCGCGGTTAGGAGCGCAACGGCAAGGGCCGCCGGATGACGCGGTCGGCGCGTTCCGCGGGTCAGGACTTCCGGCGGCGGAACCGGTTCGCGGAGAGTGAAGCTGCTCATTTGCCGAAAGGAGGAAAGCCGGACCGGCATTGCACCGACCCGGCTTTCGAGGTGGTTATGTCAAAACGGATCAGCTCGCCGGACCGTCGTCGAGGCCCACGCGGTCCACCATTTCCGAGGCTGCCTTCCGGTATTCGGCGATCTCGGAAAGCGGCAGGGAATCCGGCTTGATCTCGCCGAAGGACTGCACGACCTCGGAGACCGGGACGCCCGGCATCACCGGATATTCGTTGTTCTGCTCCGCATAGATGGCCTGCGCCTCGTGGCCGGAGAGGAATTCCATAAGCTTCAGCGCATTCTCCTTGTTCGGCGCATGTTTGGCGAGGGCCATGCCCGAGATGTTCACATGCGTGCCGCGCTCATCGGCATTGGGGAACAGGACCTTGACGGCGTTCGCCCACTCCTTCTGCTCCGGCTCCTTGTCGTTGGTCATCATGAGGCCGACATAATAGGTGTTGCCGATGCCGATATCGCACTCGCCAGCATAGATGGCCTGGGCCTGGTCGCGATCGCCGCCGTCGGGCTTGCGTGCCAGATTGGCCTTCACGCCCTTCAGCCACTCTTCCGCCTTCTCCTCGCCGTGATGGGCGATCATGGAAGCGATCAGCGCGATATTGTACATGTGCTGGCCACTGCGCATGCAGATCTTGCCTTTCCACTTGGGATCGGCAAGCTCCTCATAGGTGATCTCGTCCTGCTGGACACGCTCCTTCGAGGCATAGACGACGCGGCCGCGTGTGGTGAGCCCGAACCAATGGCCCTCGGGATCGCGGAATTCCGCCGGAATATTGGCGTTGATGGTCTCGTCCTCGACGGGCTGGGTGACACCCTTGTCCTTCACGTTCACGAGCCGTCCGATATCCACGGTCAGAACGACGTCGGCGGGCGAGTTCTGGCCTTCGGCGGCCATGCGGTCCTCAAGCCCCTGGTTCAGGAACAGCACTTCCGTTGCGATCCCCGTCTCCTCGGTGAAGGCGTCGAGCAGAGGCTGGATCAACCCGGGCTCACGATAGGAATAGATATTCACCACGCCGTCGGCCTGCGCGACAGGAGCAAGAAAGGAGGCGCTGGCAGCAAGGGCAAGGGCAGTCAGGCTCGTCTTCAATCTCGGGGCATTGTCGAACATCGGTTTTCTCCACGTCACCGGGAGGCAAGGTCCCAGGGAGGTTCATCGGCGGGTCGTGGCTCGACCCCGCCTGTCTCTATTGGTGGAAAACAGCCGCGAGCGTCAAGAGATAACCTTTACAAATCAGCAGTTTAGAATAATTCTAAACTGCTGAAGTCAACTTTACCGCCGCCGCTATGCCTATTCGGCAAGCACGCGCGTCGGAGGGAACGTGATCTCCACCAGCGTTCCCTCGCCGGGGGTGGATGCGATGGAGAACTGGGCCCGATTGGCTTCCACCATGGCGCGCGTCAACGGCAGGCCGAGCCCCGTCCCGTCGCCGCGTTTGCGCCGCAAGGCATTGATTTGCCGGAACGGTTTCAGCGCTTCATCGAGTTCGGCGGAACTCATGCCGACGCCCGTATCGCGCACGCGCAGGATCACGGAGCCGTCCTGCTCATAGGCGGTGGAAACGATGACCTGGCCTCCGGCGGGCGTATAGCGCACGGCGTTGGACAGGAGATTGATCGCGATTTGCCGCACGCTCCTGAGATCCGCCACCACGTCCGGCAGGCGGGAGGCGAGGGAAGAGCGGATGATGACGCGTTCGCTGTTTGCCTGCGGCTGCATCATGGCGACGACCTGGGCGAGCGTGTCGTTGAGGGAGACGGCCTCGTATTGCATCTCCTGCTGGCCGGCCTCGATCTTCGAGATGTCGAGAAGGTCGTTGACGAGGTCGAGCACGTGATTGCCCGAACGATTGATGTCGCGCAGATAGTCACGGTAGCGCTCGTTGCCGATGGGGCCGAATTTCTCGTCGATCATCAGCTCGGAAAAACCGATGATGGCGTTCAGCGGTGTGCGGATCTCGTGGCTGACGCGTGCCAGGAACTCGCTTTTCTGGGAGGAAGCCCGTTCCGCCTGGGCCCGCGCCTGGGTGAGTTCCTCTTCGGCGCGTTTCCAGTGTGTGATGTCGCGCAGAACGGCGCAGTAGCCGCTGCCGTTGGGAAGGCGCCCGATAGTGATGAACAGCGGAATGAAGCGGCCCTGCGCTTCTCGCCCGATCACCTGGCGGCCATCATTGAGCACGCTGGCGACCCCATTGTCCAACAGGGCGGTAAGGTAGTCCTGCACCGTGCGCTGGCTTTCGATGGCGAAGAGCGAAGTGAACGGTTTTCCGGTGACATGCTCGGCATCGAAACCGAAGAGCGCTTCTGCCGGCCGGTTGATGGAGCGGATCGTGCCGTCATTGCCGATGACGGCAATGCCGTCCGTCGCCGTGTCGACGATGGCACGCATTTCCGAAAGCCGCCCTTCGAGTTCGGCTGCTTTCGCGGCTTCCTCCGGCGTCGGCTCGCCGGGTGCAGCCGGACGCAATGCCAGCATCAGCGCCTTGCCTCTCTCCCAGTGGATCGACTGAAGATGCGCTTCGACCGCCACTTCCGCCCCTTCGGCGGTCCGCAAACGCATCCGCTCCTTCGGCGCCTCGCTCGAGACCGCTGATTCCTCGAACAGCGCGCCGATACCGCCGGCAGTCTCCAGCGCAGCGAGGTCCGTATAGCCTGTCAGTCTCAGGAATTCCCGGTTGGCATAGTGAAGCCGGTCGCCGGAATGGACCAGAACGGGAAGCGGCAGATTGGCCAGAACCGCGATCTCCGCATCCGACGCCGCTCGTTCCGCGGCGGCATGGTAGAAGGCGGAGGGGAGATAGGCTACGCGCGAAGGAATTTCCGACTGGCCGCCGGTGTCCGGGAGGAGTTCCTCCGGGGCTGCTTCCTCCTCTACCTGCTGCACAGGGGAGGTCGGCGCTTCCTCGTCGTTCTCGGGCGTGAGTGCCTTCGGCACGGGCGCTTCTGCCGCCGGCTGAGCGGGTCCGGCGTCCGCTTCCGTCGGAGGGGTCGTTTCACGTCTCTCCTCGGGGGCGGTCTCCGCCTGGGCTTCCACGTCACTCAAGCCCTGAGGCGTTGTCGCTGTCTGATCGTCTTGGGTCTCGGGGGCCTCCGCAGAAGGATTGGGCTGCTCCGCCTCCGGCGCCGCCGCTGCTTCGTCGATCTTGCTCACGTCGTCCGCAACAGCTTCCTCGCTCGCCTCCTTCCGCTCGGGCTCTTCGCCGCCGACCTCCGCCAGTGAGGGCGTATCGCCGGCAAAGGCGGCCGCAACCGGCGTTTCGTTTTCGGGAGGGGGCGCATCGGGCTGCCGGTTCGCTGGCGGCAGCTCATCGGCCATCCGGCCGGATCTCTTCTCACCGGTGCCTGCAGGCTGCACATCTTTCGTCTGCCGCAATCTCTCGCCGATCTCGCGGAACGCGATACGCTCGCTTGCCGACAAGGTCCCGTTCCACCCGCCTTCGCGATGCTCCGCGAGCCGGATGACCTTGTCGCCTGAATGGACTTTCGGGCTGGAAATGCTGATAGCCGGCCTTTCCCCGAGGAAGGGGTCGGCCTCCGGCTCGGGCTCTGCCGTCCGGGCGTCTTCGGACGGAGCGGAGCTCTCTTCGGCTACTTCTCCGTTTTCGGGAGCAGGTTTCATCGCGGTCTCCGTCGAGGGCTGCGACGGCGCGAGCACAGTACCGATGGCTTCCGCGTCCACCTCGGCTTCGCCAAGACGGGCGATGCCGAAGCCGCGGAAGCCTTCGAAGACGCGCCCGCGACCATAGATGGGCAAGGCGGCGAGATCGACGGGCACCTTCAAATCGGTGCCTTCGAGCGGCCACATCACCGTCCGCCCGGACCAGGTGTCGCGGCGCTCGAGAAGGCGCGCGACGGAGCCGTCCGTATCGAGGCCGAAGGCATTGGAGACTTCGCGGAAAGTACGTCCGATCACATCGGCTGCGTTTTTTCCCATGGCTTCCGCGAACTCATCGGAAAGTGCCGAAAAGCGGCCCTCCGCGTCCGTGCGCCAGGAGAACCGGACGGTGCGAGGTGCGGGCACTTCACCCGATGGTCGGGATTGCGTTTCGACCGCATTCGGCGCGCTGCCAGATTCGGATGGCGATGTGTCCGAAGGTGCACTGCCGCCGATGTCGTCCTCTTTCACCTCGCCCGGCTCCGGTGCGGAGCCCTCTTGCAAAGACGCTTCTTCCGGCGCAGCGGTGCCGTCGTCCACCACCACGAGAAGGTGGCGTGCCGGTTCGTCGGTAAGACGGGCGATCCCGGCAGGGATCTTCTTCCTGGCGGTGATGCGTGTCTTGACGAGCCGTGTGTTCTCCCGGCTCACGTCCTGCACGAGCGCCTGAAGCGTCTCGCGGTCGATGCCGAGTTCGTCAAAGCCGGCAGAGGCAGCCGCGACGGTGCCGTCCGCCTCCAGAAGCGCCGCGAAGTGGCCGGGTTCGTCGAAGCCTGCGATCGCCCGTTCCGCCTGCTCCTGCTGTTCCGCCGCTGGCGCCGGGAGAGCGAGGAGCAACGCCTCTTCGCCACGCGGCAGCGTGATGGTGTTCGCTTGCAGCATCACCATCCTGCTTTTGAGGCCGTTCGCCACCCTGAGTGCGATGGTGCGGTCGCGGCCGACATGCGGAAATCCGGGCGCCGCCGCGATCTGCCGCAGCGCCGTCGGGGGAAGGCGCGGCCTTTCACCGATCGCCGCCTCGATATCGGCAAAACCGAGCCAGATCGCTCCAGCCCCGTTGGCCCACAGGATTTCGTCGAGTGCGGGCGAGAGCACCGCGAGTGCATCACCCAAGGCGAAGCGCTCGCGCACCTCGTCGAGGACTACCATATCGAGAAATGAATAGGACGTGGACGCCATTCAGCCCAACCAATACCGTGCGCGGAATCCGGGTTAACCACTCGTTAATAAGAGCACGATCGACCGCCGTCCACAAACCTTGTGTTCTCGATGCACCGCGAATTGCTGCGTTGGTTAACCAAATCGGCTGTCCTCGCGTCAGCCGGAGCGCCGCAATGTGATGAGAGCATGCCTCGGTGATCCAAAAGCCGCAGATCTCCGGATCGATTATGTTGCATCGCAATAAATTTATTGCAATGCACAAAAACCATGCTATATTGAACGAAAGATGACCGCAAGCACCCTAGGCAAGGGCGCTGCAGCAAGAGGATCCGAGACATGAGCAAGACCACGAACAAAGCGACGGAAAGTGTCGAATTCCCCACTTTCGATCCTTCGGCGGCGACAGAGCAACTGCGTAGCTTTGCCGAGAAGAGCGCCGAGCAGGGCAAGGAAACCTACGAGCGGATGAGGACGGGCGCCGAGGATGCGCGCAAGGCGTTCGAGGCCTCCCTGGAGACGGTTAAGACCGTCGGCGACGAGTTCGTGCTCAAGTCGATCGCAGCCCTGCGCGCCGGCACCGAGGCCAACCTTTCCCAGGTGGAGGCTCTCGTAGGCGCCAAGAGTTTCTCCGACGTGGTCGAACTGCAGAGCTCTTTCCTGCGCAAGCAGATGGAATTCGCCATGGATCAGACGCGCGAGTTCCAGGCTCTCTCCCAGAAGGCGGCCACCGAGCTTTCCAAGCCGGTGAAGGACGCTTTCGAGAAGGCGGCCAAGCAGGCTGCCTGAGGCGGAGCGCCGCACCGCAAGCAGCGAGAACGGGCTTCAATGTCCGCCACTCATTGACCGACAGGATCGGCTCCTCCTCCCGCCGATCCTCTTGAAAGACCGGGTTCCTCCCCCCGGTCTTTTCTTTTTTTCGATGTACGCGCACTAGGTGGCGTATCGCTCTTGAAAATGGCGGGATTTGCCCGTAAGGACGCGGAGCAAGACGTCAGCGTCCGTGCGGTTGTAGCTCAGTTGGTTAGAGCGCAGGATTGTGGCTCCTGAGGTCGGTGGTTCGAATCCACCCAACCGTACCAGATACTTCCTGTACGGCACGGAGACATTTGTCACCGCGACGTTCTGGATGCCGAAGAGGGCTCCTTCTCGCGCTCCCACGGCCAACCGGCGAAGAAAACC
This sequence comes from Chelativorans sp. AA-79, assembly GCF_029457495.1. Lineage (NCBI taxonomy): Bacteria > Pseudomonadati > Pseudomonadota > Alphaproteobacteria > Hyphomicrobiales > Phyllobacteriaceae > Chelativorans > Chelativorans sp. AA-79. Next base: position 4,611,639 of record NZ_CP120361.1, on the reverse strand, counting down.
CGGCCGGTGGACCTTCAGCGCCTAGCGGAGCTCGCCATGAAATCGAAGACCAGAACACCGTCTTCGGCGAGATAGGGTCCGACGAAATCCTTGAACTTCTGGTGTTCGGGATCAAAGAATTCCGGGTCGGATACGACCGGCGTGCCCACATAGTAGTTGCGGTCGCCTTCGGAACGGAAGGTGACGAGGAAGGCCCCCTCGAAGCCGCCGTCCACACCCTCCCCGCTCGACTGCGGTCCCGTTTCGATCGACGCGATATAGGGTTTGCCGTCGCGCACAGCCTCCTTGGCCAGCACCATGAAGCGGCGCTGGATTTCGCTACGCTGCGCTTCCGTCGTTCCATCTTTATAGCGGAACAGGACGATGTGGCGGACGGTCCCGGGCTTGAAATCGGGGTTGGTGAAGGTTTCGGTTCCTACTGCCGCGAGTTCGGATTTGAGAGCCTGTTGTGCTGACATGGCGGATTCTAGAATAGGGAGCCTTGCTTGCCGGGTTCTTTGGGAGAAGAAGATCCTTTTCGTCCCACGCCCGAAGACTTGCCGGTGGCGATCGCGCCCATGCTGTCGTCGGCGAACTGCAGGCTCAGCGCTTCGCCGGGTTTCACGTCGCCGGCCCGCTTGACGGGCCTGTCCTCCGCGTCCCGCACGAGAGCGAAGCCGCGGTCGAGAACGCTCTTGTAGGAGAGGGATTCTGCAAGCCGCGCCGTCTGGTCGAAGGCGACCCGCGCACGCTCCAACCGAAGATGGACCGCCCGGTCCTTGCGCCCGATCGCCGCCTTCAACCGTTCCGCGAGGATGGAGATGCGTTGCAGATTCGCGCGCGGGCTGATGCGCGCCGCATCGCGGTCGAATCGCGCGCGCCGATGGCGCACGAGGCTGAGATAGACGATGGGCAGCCGTTCACCGCATTGCGTGATGTCCCGCTGCGCCTGGGCCAGGCGACGGTCGAGTGTTGCGATCGAAAGTCTCATTCCGTTGAAGTGCAGGCGCTTGCGTTGAGTCGCCGTCTCCAGCGCGCGCGCGAGCCGGCCTGCAGCCTCATCGAAGCGACGGCGAGGTAGGGCAAAGAGCTGGTCGGGGGAGGGCAGCGCCCGGGCAAGGCTGCGCGACTCCTGCCGCCGCCGGTCGAGATCGCGTGAAATCGCTCCCCTGAGCCGCGCGGACAGCCGGGCGAGATTGGCCTCCAGCTCTGCCTTCACCGGAACCGCCATTTCCGCGGCACCCGTGGGCGTCGGCGCCCGTCTGTCGGCGGCAAGATCGATCAGCGTCCAGTCGGTCTCGTGGCCGACGGCGGAGATCAGCGGAATGGCGGATGTGGCGGTGGCCCGCACCACCGCTTCGTCATTGAAACCCCAGAGATCCTCCAGGCTTCCTCCCCCGCGCGCGACGATCAGAAGGTCGGGGCGCGCGATCGCGCCGTCCGGCGAAAGCGCATTGAAGCCCGAGATGGCGGTCGCCACCTCGGCACCGGTCGTCTCTCCCTGCACGCGCACCGGCCAGACGACCACGCGGACGGGAAAGCGGTCGGTGATGCGGTGAATGATATCGCGGATCACCGCGCCGGTGGGGGAGGTGATCACGCCGATCACGCGCGGCAGGAAGGGCAGGGGCTTCTTCCGCTCCTCGGCGAAGAGGCCTTCCGCCGCCAGCCTGCGCTTGCGCTCTTCGAGAAGCGCCATCAGCGCGCCGGCCCCCGCAGGCTCCAGGCTTTCGATGACGATCTGGTATTTGGAGGAGCCGGGATAGGTAGTGAGCCGACCGGTCGCGATCACCTCCAGACCCTCCTGCGGCGGAAAGCGCAGCTTGGCGAAGGTAGTTTTCCAGATGACGGCTTCGAGGCGGGCCCGGTCATCCTTGAGCGTGAAGTAGCAGTGGCCGGAGGAATGCCGGCCGCGGAACCCCGAGATCTCGCCGCGCACGCGCACATGGCCGAACGTATCCTCGACCGTGCGCTTCAGCGCGAGCGAAATCTCGCTCACCGAATATTCGGCGACATTGCTCAGCGAATCGTCTCTGCGACTTTCTTCCATGGCCTGATTGAGCCGTCTGCGCTCCCCGGGGTCAACCCGCGGCGGTCTTTTGCCGGCGGTCCCTCCTCAACTTCCCGTTTGCCATCTGGAGATGGCCTCCGTCGGATGGACGAGTTGTATGATGTTGAGGGTGAGATTGTCGCGGATCATATATGCCACGAACAACTCGGCGGCGATCAGCACCACGATGCTCACCCACACCGGTGAGACGCGGGCAAACAGGAACCCCAGGACGGCAGTCGCGGTATCCGCGAGCGAATTGACGATGCTGTCCCCGAAATACCCTTCCGCCAGGGCGGACTGGCGGTAGCGGTCGATCACCATCGGAGTGTTTTCTGCGATTTCCCAGATAGCTTCCAGCCCGACGGCAAGGCAGAGCCGCACCCAGACGGGGCTTCGCGGCGCAATCATCCAGAAGAGGAAATAAAAGATCAGCCCGTGCAGGAAGTGCGAGATCGTATACCAGTCCGTCAGGTGCTGCGAGGTCTCGGGACCGGAAGCGTCGGGATACCACAGCTTCACCTCTCCGCATGCGCATATGGGCAGCCTGCCCATAGCGGCCAGCACCGCGGCCTGCAGGGCAAGAATGGCAAGCACGACGAAGAAGCACAGCACCCAGGACCGCCGCGCATCGTGGGGCGCAGCTCGATCAGCTCTGAATTGCAAGTAGGCCTCCTCTCACCAACCGGGAAGCACGTGGTTCGGCCTCAGCCGCTTGCCGCGTTTCATCCGGTGCGTGAAGGAGGCGAAGTCGAGCCCCTCCACCTCCTCCGCCACTGTCATCGGCATCGAGATGTTGTCCAGGCTTTCGGTGATGTGACGGGCGAGCGCGTCGACCAGCTCCATCTGGTTCGTGCGCCCGCGCATGAGGCCGATGCAGCAGTCCGGCAGCGCCGGGAACCCGTCTTTCTCGTTCAGCACCCGCATGCCCGGCCTCAGTGCGCATTCCGGCAGGACGGAAATCGCCACACCGGATATCACCGCCGCGGTGATGACGGTTGCGGAGAAGCTGGTGAAAAGGATGCGGTACTCGCGGTTGATCTCCCGCAGCGTTTCGCAGCCGATGCGGCGCCAGGTGCAGGTTGGACGCCCGAAGGCCATCGGCAGCACCTCGCGCTCATGGGTGGAGTGATTGGCTGACCCCACCCAGAGCAGCGGCTCGCGGCGAACGGTTTCCGCCGTCTCCTGATCGGTCACCAGTGCAAGATCGATATTTCCCTGCCGCACGTGATGCACGAGGTTGGAGGTCGGCTCACAGAGAACGGAAAGCTCCACACGCGGGTTGGAACGCGAGAAGCGGGCCATGATCTCCGGCAGGAAGCGCTCTGCATAATCGTCCGGCATACCGATGCGCACATGGCCTTCAAGGCTTTCGTCGTCAAAGGCAGCGAGCGTTTCGCGATTGAGCCGCAGGAGCCGGCGCGCGTAGAGCAGCAGCCGCTCGCCATCCTCCGTCAGGCGGTTCGAACGGCCGTCCTTTTCGAAGAGCGGCTTTCCGATCCGCTCTTCCAGCCGGCGCATTTGCATGGACACGGCCGATTGCGTGCGGTGCACTTCGTCAGCAGCCCGTGTGAAGCTGCCAGTATCCGCGATAGCCACAAAAGTAACAAGCTGGTCGAGGTCGAGCGGCGCCGACATGACACCCTCCTATCAGTGATATTGATGGAAAAGATTAAAAACATTCGTTCGACTAATCAATACTGACGTGAGAAAACAATATCGTTCCTGAACGGAGCATGAGCATCCTGGCCGCGGCAAAATGTTGCCGCACCGACGCTCGCTCCGTCTCCGGGCGCAGCTAGTCAGCGAAATGGCTTTCTGAAGGAGATTTGCCATGCGTGCAGAACAGACTGCCTTGCCGACCGCCGCCGTCAGGCTGGGTTTCGTGCTGCGTCTCGCACGCGTGGCGGCAGACCTGAGGCGCCTCTTTTCCAATAGGCGCGCCATGCGGAAATTGAGCGACCTGTCGGATTGGGAACTCGTGGATATCGGGCTCACGCGCGAGGATATCGCGCGCGCCTACGACGGTCACGTCATGGAGGATCCGACGCGGCGCCTCGTGCAGATCATGCAGAATCGCACGAGGAACGAGGGCGTCGCGCGCCGCCAACCTTGATTGCCTCTTCTCCCATGCAGGCATTCACTCCCATCACGCCGGTTCCCCCCGGCTTGCCTGCACATTGCCCGGCTCCTTGTGAGCCGGGCTTTTTTTATTGCGATGACGATGGTTCCTCGTCGTCATCGTCGGCCGGCCGGCCGGGAATCACATAGGAGCCCGAAAGCCAGCGGTTGAGGTCGACATCCTTGCAGCGCTTGGAGCAGAAGGGATAGAACTCGCGCACGGAGGGCTTGCCGCATTCGGGGCAGGGCCGTTTCGGACGAAGCGGCGTGATCTTCGCAGGCTTGTCTGCCGGGTCCGCCATGCTTCACGCTTCCGTCGTTGCCGACCAGTTGAGATGGGCCTTGAAGCCGTCCGCCGAAAGCAGCCCGACGGTCTCGTAGAGAGGCAGCCCGACCACGTTCGAATAGGAGCCCACGAGCTTGACCACGAACGTGCCGGCAAGACCCTGGATGGCATAACCCCCAGCCTTGCCGCGCCATTCGCCCGAAGCCAGATAGCTTTCGAGCTCCTCACGGGAGATTCGCTTGAAGCGGACCCGCGTTTCCACCAGCTTGTGGCGCAGCTTGCCGGCAGGCGTGAAGAGGCACACGCCGGTATAGACGCGGTGCGAACGGCCGGAGAGGAGCCTCAGGCAGTTCGACGCCTCCTCGGCCAGTTCCGCCTTGGGCAGGATGCGGCGCCCCACGGCCACCACCGTATCGGCTGCAAGCACGAAAGCCTCGTTCGCCTCGCCCTCCCTTTGAAGCCGGGCCAAGGCCTTTTCCGCCTTTTCCCGTGCGAGCCGTTTGGCAAGCGAGCGCGGATGCTCGGCTTTGAAGGGGGTCTCGTCAATCTCCGCGGGAATGAGCCGGTCAGGTTCGATGCCGGCTTGCTGCAGGATCTGGACGCGCCGGGGCGAAGCCGAAGCGAGGACGAGTTTCTTGGGTGTGGTCATCAAGCCCTACTCTCCTGTCGATCCGGCAGGACGCCACGCAGCTATTTGAAGCGATACGTGATCCGGCCCTTCGTCAGGTCGTAGGGCGTCATTTCCACCAGCACCTTGTCGCCGGTGAGCACGCGAATGCGATTCTTGCGCATACGACCGGCGGTGTGGGCGATGATCTCGTGCTCGTTCTCAAGCTTCACGCGAAACATTGCATTGGGCAGGAGTTCGGTGACAACACCGGGAAATTCCAGGACTTCTTCCTTCGGCATCCGATACCTTCGTTCTGGCAGATTTGCCGGCCTGACCTGATGTCCGCCGTTGCAGAGCACGGGAGAAAATGGAAGCCAAGCCGAAATCGCGCGGAACCTAGCCCATCCACCGCCATTTGTGAACACGCAACTATCAGGTTTCGTCAGCAAATCGGCCGGTGCGAAATCGCTTGGTGATCTGGGCCGCCAGCGCATCGCGTACTTCCCGATAGGCGGACATGATCTGATCGCGTGTTCCCTCCACCACGGAGGGGTCGAGAGTAGGCCAGTATTCCACTTCTATCGGCATTGTGCGCGTGAGTTCGAGCGCGGCGTGATGCGCCTCGGGTGCGAGTGTGATGATGAGATCGAAATAGGAATCTTCGAGGTCTTCCATCCGCCGCGGCGACCAGTTGCCAAGCGACAGCTTCTCTTCCAGAAGAATCGCGTCCACGAAGGGATCGCGCGGGCCGATGCGCACGCCGGCCGAGGAGATGAAAACCGATCTTGGCAGGATACGTTTGGCGAGCGCCTCGGCCATCGGCGAACGGATGGAGTTCTGTCCGCACAAGAATAGAACGGAGCGCGGCAGCGCGCGCGCGGAGGTTGTTTGCGTTGGGGTCCTCTCAGTCGGCTGCGGCGTCATTTTCAGCCCCGCCAGTGCAGAACGCAGACAAGCGTGAAGAGTCGCCGCGCCGTATCGAAATCTACTGCGATCTTGCCGCTGAGGCGATCCATCAACGTTTGTGATCCCTCGTTGTGGAGCCCGCGCCGGCCCATGTCGATGGCCTCGATCTGGCTCGGCGTGGCGGAGCGGATGGCCTGGTAATAGCTCTCGCAGACGAGGAAATAGTCCTTCACGATGCGCCGGAACGGGGTGAGCGAGAGCATATGCGTGACGACGGGCTCGCCGCTTTCCCGTGTCACCGTCAGCACCAGGCGCGAATCGACCAGCGAGATCTTCAGCCGGTAGGGGCCGTCCCCGGAATCACCCACGGGCTGGAAGCTGTTTTCCTCCACCAGGTCGAAAATGGCGACGGCGCGTTCGTGCTCGATATCGGGTGCCGCGCGTCCGACCGTCTCGTCCAGCTCGACATCGATGAGGCGCGCCTTGCCGGGAGTCCGCTCGCCCATCGGCCGCCCTATAGGTTCAGCCGTATCGAGACGGAGCGGCCATGTGCCTCCAGCCCTTCGGCCTTGGCAAGGGCGATTGCCGCTGGTCCAAGGGCACGGAGCTGTTCCGCATCGAGCCGAAGGATGGACATGCGCTTGACGAAATCGAGCACGGAAAGGCCGGAGGAGAAGCGGGCAGAGCGCGCGGTGGGCAGGACGTGGTTCGACCCTCCCACATAGTCGCCGATCACCTCCGGCGTATGCCGGCCGAGAAAAACGGCGCCCGCATTGTTGATGCGCAAGAGCAGCATCTCCGCGTTTTGGATCGCAAGTTCCAGATGCTCGGGCGCGATGCGGTCGACGAGCGCCGGCACCTCCTCGAAACTGCGCACGAGGATGATGGCGCCGAAGTCGCGCCAGCTCGCGCCGGCGATCTCCGACCGTGACAGAAGCTTCAACTGCCGTTCCACCGCCTCGGCCACCGCCTCGGCGAATCGAGGATCGTCCGTCATGAGGATGGACTGCGCCGCCGTGTCGTGCTCGGCCTGCGCGAGAAGATCGGCCGCGATCCAGTCCGGGTCGTTGTCGCGGTCGGCGACCACCAGCACTTCCGAGGGGCCTGCGATCATATCGATGCCCACCTGGCCGAAAACCTGCCGCTTGGCGGCCGACACATAGGCATTGCCCGGACCGACGATCTTGCCTACGGGCGAAATGGTTTCGGTGCCATGGGCCAATGCCGCGATCGCCTGGGCCCCGCCGATGCGCAGGATCTCGGCGACACCGGCCAGATCCGCGGCCACCAGCACCAGCGGATTGATTTCGCCGCCGGGCGTGGGAGTGGCGATCACGACCCGCTCCACGCCGGCTACCCGCGCCGGCACCGCGTTCATGAGCACGGAGCTCGGATAGCTTGCGAGGCCGCCCGGCACATAAAGACCCACGGCGCCGACCGGCGTCCAGCGCCAGCCAAGTTCGACCCCGAGCGCATCCGTATAGCGCGCATCTGTTGGAAGCTGCCGGCGATGATGCGCCTCGATGCGCTCCTTCGCGAGTTTGAGCGCGTCGAGTGTCTCGCTATCGATATTCTCGTAGGCGGCCTCTATCTCCTGGCGCGAAATCCGCATGCCGGCCTTCTGGACATCGAAGCGGTCGAAGCGCTGCGTGTACTCGGCAACCGCGCTGTCCCCCTCGGCCCGCACACGGGCGACGATCTCGCGGACGGCCGCGTCGACCTCCTCCGAAACCTCGCGCTTTGTCGAGAGGAAGGCGGAGAAGCGGGCCTCGAAATCGGCTTCGGCGGTGGAAAGCCTCGTCGTCATGGGCTCAAGCCTATCATGCGCTGTGTCGGGGGCGAACCGGCGTTTCCCAGGCCGCGCCCAGGTCGCTCAGCCGGGCCTCGATGCATTCCACATCCAGATGGATCGTGGCTCCACCCGAGAAGGCGAGCTCGATCGTACCGGAAGGCGATTCGCGTGGCACGAACCGCACGGCCAGCAGCGACAGCACCTCGTCCGCCTTTTTCACGTCTATACCGGCGGCGCGGACAGCAAGCACCCGATCGAACGTGAGCGCTGCAAGGCGCCGTTCATGCGGCTGGCGGCGAAGGAAGAAGCCTTTCCTCTCTTTTTCCCATGCGAAACGCCGCATGGCGATGGAAAGTCGCTTTTCGCCTCTGAGATAGGTGATCTCCCCCGTCTTCATCACCGCGTCCTGCACATGCGCGGAGATGATGCTCAGGTCCTCCTCATCGAGCGCGGCGAGCTTCAACAGATCCATTACTCACATTCCTATTCGGCCGGCGGGAGAAGCTGAACAAGACGAGTGGGCCGCCCCCCATGGCGGTTCACCCCGAAATGCGCTCGATCTCCGCGCCGCAGCCGGAGAGTTTTTCTTCCAGCCGTTCGAAACCGCGGTCGAGATGATAGACGCGGTTGACCATCGTCTCGCCTTCCGCCGCAAGGCCCGCGATCACCAGAGACACCGAGGCGCGCAGATCCGTCGCCATGACGGGAGCGCCCTTCAGCCTGTCCACGCCTTCGACGATCGCCGTCTGGCCGGAAAGGGAGATGCGTGCGCCGAGGCGCGCAAGCTCCTGAACATGCATGAAGCGGTTCTCGAAAATGGTCTCCGTGATTCGCGATTGGCCTTTCGCCATGGTCATGAGCGCCATGAACTGCGCCTGCAGATCGGTGGGAAAGCCCGGGAAGGGATCAGTCGACACGTCGACGGCGCTGATGCCGGCGCCGTTGCGCTTGACGCGGATTCCCGTATTGGCGCGGATGATCTCGGCGCCGGTCTGTTCGAAGATGCCGAGCGCCGTTTCCAGAAGGTCTGCGCGCGCGCCCTCGAGCAGCACGTCGCCGCCTGCCATGGCGACCGCCATCGCGTAGGTGCCGGTCTCGATCCGGTCCGGGATGATGCGGTGGCGCGCCCCTGAAAGGCTGGTGACACCCTCGATTGTCATGGTGGGGGTGCCCGCGCCGGAGATCTTCGCTCCCATGGCATTGAGGCACTCCGCCAGGTTGACGATCTCAGGCTCCCGCGCCGCGTTTTCCAGCACCGTGGTGCCCTTGGCGAGCGAGGCGGCCATGATCATCACATGCGTCGCGCCGACGGAGACCTTTGGGAACCGGTAGCGCGCGCCGACGAGCCCGTTCCGGGCCCGGGCCAGCACATAGCCGGCCTCGATATCGATCTCGGCTCCGAGTGCGCGCAAGCCTTCGATGAAGAGATCGACCGGCCGCGTGCCGATGGCGCAGCCGCCGGGCAGGGACACCCGCGCCTCGCCCATGCGCGCCAGAAGCGGGCCGATCACCCAGAAGCTCGCGCGCATCTTGGAGACGAGATCATAGGGCGCGGTGGTGTCGACGATCGAGCGCGCGGTGAAGTGGATGGTGCGCGAATAGCCCTTGTCCTGGTTCTCACGGCGTCCGTTGACGGAGTAGTCCACGCCGTGATTGCCAAGAATGCGGATGAGCTGTTCGACATCGGCGAGATGCGGCACGTTCTCGAGCGTCAGCGTGTCGTCGGTCAGAAGCGAGGCGATCATCAGGGGCAGCGCGGCATTCTTCGCCCCGGAGATCGGGATGGTACCGTTGAGTTCGCTGCCGCCGCGGATGCGTATGCGGTCCATGAATGTCTCTTTCCCGGGGTGGAACGAATCCCGGCGTTGTATGGTCGCAAATCCCGCCTGTCCTAGAGCAAGGCCGCGACCGGTTCAAGAAAATGCGTCCGGTGCCCTCCGATCCGGCGCACGGCTTACTGGCCCCTGTCTTTCCTCGCCGAGGGAATGCCCTCTGCGCGCTCGTCGGCATCTCCGGCACGGCGCGATCGCGCTTGCGCCTTTCTTCGGGCAAGATTGGCCCGAAGCTCGGCGGCCAGCCGTTTCTGCCGCTCGCTTTTGGTCTCGATCTTCTCCTTTTTGGTCATCCCAGGCTCCTGTCTCGCTACGCCGGCAGGGCCCGGCGGTGCGTTCGGCTCGTATGTTCCCCACATAATGGAGCTAACGCTTGCGCTCCGGCAACCGATGTGGCAGAACGCCGCCCGAATCCGGCGCTGCGGTAGCTCAGTGGTAGAGCACTCCCTTGGTAAGGGAGAGGTCGAGAGTTCAATCCTCTCTCGCAGCACCACTCTTCCTCTAAAGAGTTCAGATTCCGTATTCATCCGGTGCGACTTCTCCGGCCGCGGGCGCTGAAACGTTTGAAATCGCGTTGACTCGCCGCTGAATGGATGCCCTACTCCAGACAGTTCTCCAGGCCTGCCGTGCTTCTGCGAAGGTCGATCAATGGAACGGTATGAGCATGGCGTCGCAAGACACCCTGCTTGTGCCACGAGGAGGAGGCGTTCCTTGGTGCTTGAGGCCGGGCGAGGCATTCTGGGGAGGCGGATGGGAGGAAAATGCGGATGCATGTGCTTGTAATCGGCGCGGCCGGCATGATCGGTCGGAAGCTGGTCGAAAAGCTTGCCGGGGAAAAAGAGATCCTGGGCGCCGAAATAAGCCGCCTCTCGCTGGTCGATGTCGTGGAACCGCCCGTACCGCCGGCGCTCGCCGATCTCGCATCAGCATCCGCGATGGACATCTCCCAGCCCGGGTCTGCGGAAAAGCTCGCCGCGATGCGCCCGGACATCATCTTTCATCTGGCGGCGATCGTCTCCGGGGAAGCGGAAGCCGATTTCGAGAAGGGCTACCGCATCAATCTCGACGGGACGCGCGCCCTCTTCGAGGCCATCCGCCTCGAAGGCCAAAAAGAACCGTACCGCCCTCGCCTTATCTTCGCATCCTCCATCGCCGTGTTCGGTGCGCCCTTTCCGCAGAAGATCGGTGACGAGTTCTTCAGCACGCCGCTCACGAGCTACGGCACCCAGAAGGCGATTTCTGAGCTTTTGCTTTCCGACTATTCGCGCCGCGGCTTCTTCGACGGCCTCGGCATCCGGCTGCCCACGATCTGCATAAGGCCGGGTAAGCCGAACAAGGCGGCCTCTGGCTTTTTCTCCAACATCCTGCGCGAACCCCTCGCGGGCCAGGAGGCGGTGCTGCCGGTGGATGAGGATGTGCGCCACTGGTTCGCAAGCCCGCGCTCCGCGGTGGATTTCTTCATCCACGCGGCTACGCTGGACCTCGAAGGGGTCGGCGCGCGGCGCAATCTGACGATGCCCGGCCTATCCGCCCTCGTGGGTGAGGAGATCGAGGCACTGCGGCGCATCGCGGGCGAGAAGGCGGTGCGGCTCATTCGCAGGGAACCGGACCCGGTGATTCGCCGGATCGTGGAGGGCTGGCCCACGGATTTCGACGCCCGCCGCGCCGAGGCACTGGGATTCCGCGCCGAGAAGAGCTTTGACGAGATTATCCGGATTCACATCGAGGACGAACTAGGCGGGAGAATTCATGGCTGAACAGAAGTCGGGCGAAGGAAAGATTGCGCTGGTGACGGGCGGCGGATCGGGCGTGGGCCGCGGTATAGCGGAAGCGCTGAGCGCCGAGGGGTTTACGGTCGTGATCACCGGCCGGCGTGCCGAAGTCCTGGAGACGGCCGTCCGCGAGATCGGAGCGGAGACCGGCGGAAAACTCAGGGCCGTTGCGGCCGATATCGGCGACCCGGCCTCGGTGGAGGCTCTGTTCGCAGAGGTCCGGGAGGCTTTCGGTCGCCTCGATCTCCTGGTGAACAATGCCGGTACGAATCTTCCCGCCGTTCCGATGGAGGAGATCACATTCGATCAGTGGAGCACGATCCTGGCCGCCAATCTGACCGGGGCTTTCCTGTGCACCCAGCAGGCCATGCGGCTCATGAAGGCGCAGACGCCACGCGGCGGGCGGATCATCAACAACGGATCCATTTCCGCCCAGACGCCGCGGCCCCACTCCGCCCCCTACACGGCGACGAAGCACGCCATCACCGGGCTCACGAAATCGACAGCGCTGGACGGCAGGCCCTTCGACATCGCCTGCGGGCAGATCGATATCGGCAATGCGTCGACCGACATGACATCCAGGATGAGTGTCGGCGTGCTGCAGGCGAGCGGGGAAACCGCGGTGGAGCCGACGATTCCGGTGGCGCATATAGCGAAGGCAGTGATCTATATGGCGAGCCTGCCGCTCGATGCGAATGTGCTGACCATGACGGTGATGGCCACGAAGATGCCGCTTGTCGGGCGCGGCTGAGGGCGGGAATCTGGAGGAGGAGCAATGGCGGAAGTCCAGTTTGTTGACGTGAAGAAGTCCTTTGGGGCGGTTCCCGTTATCAAGGGAGTGAATATAGGCATCGATGACGGCGAGTTCGTCATTCTCGTCGGCCCCTCGGGCTGCGGGAAATCGACGCTGCTGCGCATGCTGGCGGGCTTGGAAAACATCTCCGCGGGGGCGATCCGCATCGGCGACAGGATCGTCAACGCCGTGCCGCCGAAGGACAGGGACATCGCCATGGTGTTCCAGAATTATGCCCTCTACCCGCATATGACCGTGGCCGACAACATGGCCTTCTCGCTAAAATTGAAAGGAGCAGCCAAAGAGGAGAGGGACAAGCGCGTCAACGCCGCGGCCGAGATTCTCGGCCTTTCGCATCTGCTCGACCGCTATCCGCGCCAACTCTCGGGCGGTCAGCGTCAGCGCGTCGCCATGGGGCGGGCGATCGTGCGTGATCCGCAGGTCTTCCTCTTCGACGAGCCTCTGTCGAACCTCGACGCCAAGCTGCGCGTGGCGATGCGGGCGGAGATCAAGGAACTGCACCAGCGCCTGCAAACGACGACGGTTTATGTGACGCATGACCAGATCGAGGCGATGACCATGGCCGACAAGATCGTGGTCATGCATGACGGCATCGTCGAACAGATAGGTGCCCCGCTCGATCTCTACGACAGGCCGGCCAATCTGTTCGTGGCGGGTTTCATCGGCTCGCCGGCCATGAACATGATCCACGGGCGTCTGGATCCCGAAAACAGGACCGTCTTCGTGGCCGAAGACGGCACGCGGCTGCCGGTCGCGGACCCGGGTCAGAACGCGGTCGGGCGCGATCTCGTCTATGGCGTGCGGCCGGAGTTCATAAGCCTCGATCCCGCCGGCTTCCCTGCCGAGGTGATCGTGACGGAGCCCACGGGTTATGAGACCCATATGATCGTGAGGCTCGGTGGCGGGGAGGCGAACTGCGTCTTCCGCGAGCGCGTGCAGGCGCGCCCCGGAGAGACCATCAATCTCGCCATCGATGCCGATCGTGTTCATCTTTTCGACAGGGAGGCAGGCCAGAGGCTTTCGGCTTGACGGCCGCGGCGGGGACGGAGGAGGCCGTCCCGCCGCGTGCCGATGTCTCGGCACCCGCTCCCCGGGGCAGCGGGTGCCGGCACGATGACGTCCCGGAATTCACGTGGAGGAAACAATGACCATAAAGCGACGCGATTTTCTGGCAGGATCGGCAGGTCTGGCGGGCATGGCAGGGCTCGGCGCCCTGGGGCTGCGCCCGGCATTCGCCGAATCCGAGCCGACCTACACGCCGGAGGAAGGAGCGAGCCTCAGGCTCCTGCGCTGGGTGCCGTTCGTGAAGGGCGACGAGGAAGCCTGGAACGCCAACACGCAGAAATTCACCGAGCAGACGGGCGTTCAGGTGCGCGTCGACCAGGAAAGCTGGGAGGATATCCGCCCCAAGGCGGCCGTGGCCGCCAATGTGGGCAGCGGCCCGGACATGGTGATGGCCTGGTTCGACGATGCGCACCAGTATCCGGACAAGTTGGTGGATCTGACCGAGCTGGCCAATTATCTCGGCGAAAAATATGGCGGCTGGTATGACGGCCTGCGTGGCTATGCCACGCGCGGCGACCAGTTCATCGCCATGCCGCTGACGGCGATCGGCAATGCAGTCTGCTACCGCGACAGCCATATGAAGGCAGCTGGCTTCAGCGAGTTCCCGCAGGATACGGACGGCTTTCTGGAGCTTTGCAAGGCGATGAAGGCAGCCGGCACGCCGGCGGGCTTCCCGCACGGCAAGGCCGTCGGCGACGGCAACAACTATGCGCACTGGCTGCTCTGGAGCCATGGCGGCAAGATGGTGGACGAGCAGGGCAGGGTCACCATCAACAGCCCTGAGACCATCGAGGCTATCAACTACGCCAAGGCGCTCTACGAAACCTTCATTCCCGGCACGGAAAGCTGGCTCGACATCAACAACAACCGCGCCTTTCTGGCCGGCCAGATCTCGCTGACCGCCAACGGCGTCTCGCTGTACTACGCCGCGAAGAACGATCAGGCCTTGCAGGAAATCGCCGAGGACATCCGCACCACCAACTTCCCCATCGGTCCCGTGGGCGAGAGCGCGGAGCTGCACCAGACGAGCTCCATACTCCTCTTCAACCACTGCCAGTATCCGGAAGCGGCGAAGGCCTATATCAAGTTCATGATGGAAGCCGACCAGATGAACGCCTGGATCGAAGGCTCCAGCGCCTATTGCTGTCAGCCGCTCAAGGCCTTTGCGGATAATCCCGTCTGGACGGCGGACCCGGTTCACGCGCCTTACGCCCGTGCTTCCGAAACGCTCCGGCCGAACGGCTATGCCGGCCCGCTGGGCTATGCCTCGGCCGGGGTCATGGCGGACTACGTGCTGGTCGACATGTTCGCTTCCGCCGTCACCGGGCAAACGACGCCGGAAGAGGCGGCCGCGGAAGCAGAGAGAAGGGCAAACCGGTATTACCGGATTTAGCGGCAGCCTTCCTGCGAAGCCCTGATCGGGTCTGCACCGGCATCCCCTTGGATGCCGGTGCGCCGACTTCCAATCCGGCCGGAGAATGCGATGTCCACCATATCGCCCGAAGCGCCTCGCCTTACGCTTTCCGCCTTCATGCAGAATGGCAACGTGCTTGCCTTCCTGTTCATGCTGCCGGCGGCGGTTTTTCTCGTCTGTTTTCTGACCTATCCGCTCGGCCTCGGGGTCTGGCTCGGCTTCACCGACACGCGCATCGGCCGCGACGGCATCTTCATCGGGCTGGAGAATTATGAGTTTCTCTCGCGCGATTCCGTCTTCTGGCTGTCGGTCTTCAACACGCTTCTCTATACGGTCGTGGCCTCGGTGTTGAAATTCGGGCTGGGCCTCTGGCTGGCTTTGCTCCTCAACGAGAAGCTGCCCTTCAAGTCCATCCTGCGCGCCATCGTCCTGCTGCCATGGGTGGTGCCGACCGTTTTATCGGCGCTTGCCTTCTGGTGGATCTACGATTCCCAGTTCTCGATCATTTCCTGGTCGCTGATACAGCTCGGCATCATCGACAGTCCGATCAATTTCCTCGGCAGTCCGAACAACGCACGGGCCTCTGTGATCGCCGCCAATGTCTGGCGTGGCATACCCTTCGTCGCCATCTGCCTGCTGGCCGGGCTCCAGACCATCCCGCAGTCTCTGCAGGAGGCGGCGTCGCTTGATGGCGCCACGGGTTGGCAGCGCTTCCGCTATGTGACGCTTCCCATGCTCACGCCGATCATCGCGGTGGTGATGACCTTCTCGGTTCTCTTCACCTTCACCGACTTCCAGCTCATCTATGTGCTCACCAAGGGCGGGCCGGTGAACGCCACGCATCTGATGGCCACGCTCTCGTTCCAGCGCGCCATACCGGGCGGTCAGCTCGGGGAAGGGGCGGCCATCGCGGTCGCCATGATCCCGTTCCTGCTCGCAGCCATCATGTTCAGCTTCTTTGGCCTGCAACGCCGCAAATGGCAGCAGGGCGGCCAGGATTAGGAGGCGGCAAATGTCGCAATCGCAGACCGAAGTCCTGACCGACACCAGTGAGGGCATGAGCTATCTGAACCGGCTGCCGCGTCGGCTTGTGGTGCTTTATCTTCCGCTGGCGCTCTTCGTCTTCGTGCTCCTGTTCCCGTTCTACTGGATGGCGATCACGGCCATCAAGCCGAACGCGCAGCTGACCGACTACAGCAATTACAGCCCGTTCTGGGTCGTGCGGCCGACGCTCGATCACATCCGCTATCTCTTTTTCGAGACCTCCTATCCGGGTTGGCTGGTCAACACCATGTATGTCGCGGTGGCCTCGACGGTGCTTTCGATCGCGGCCTCCGTCTTCGCGGCCTATGCGATCGAGCGCATCCGCTTCACCGGTGCGCGGCCGGTCGGGCTGCTAATTTTCCTCGCCTATCTGGTGCCGCCGTCGATTCTGTTCATCCCACTCGCCTATATCGTCTTCAAGTTCGGTATCTACGATACCAAGCTGGCGCTCATCTTCACCTATCCGACCTTCCTCATCCCCTTCTGCACCTGGCTGCTGATGGGCTATTTCCGCTCAATTCCCTTCGAGCTTGAGGAAAGCGCGCTGGTCGACGGCGCCTCGCGCTGGCAGATCCTGACGAAGATCATCCTGCCGCTGGCCGTTCCCGGCCTGATCTCCGCTGGCATCTTCGCTTTCACTCTCTCGTGGAACGAGTTCATCTATGCGCTCACCTTCATCCAGTCCTCGGAAAACAAGACCGTGCCGGTTGGCGTGCTGACGGAGCTCGTGCGTGGCGATATCTTCGAATGGGGGGCACTGATGGCGGGCGCGCTCTTCGGATCGCTGCCGGTGGTGATCCTCTATTCCTTCTTCGTCGACTACTACGTCTCCTCGATGACAGGAGCCGTGAAGGAGTAGAAGCACCGGCTGAACCCGTGCCGGAGCGAAAATCTCGGCCGCTGCCGCTGCGGGGACTTCCGGCTGCGGTCCTCTGTTCATTACGAAGAATTAATCTCAGGCGCCCCGGAATCGGCTTCATCAATGTCGAAATCGGCAACACGGCACCCTATTTGCGCTGCGCTGCAATGTTGATGCCGGGGATAAATGGACAAGACCGAGAGAAGACGCGCCCTCCTTCTGATCAACACCAAGTCGCGCCGCGGTCAGGAGGCGATCGATCCCGTCATAGGCAGGCTGGAACGGGCGGGCCTTTCGGTTACGCTCGAACCCTTCGAGGCGCTTCCCGAGATCGCCCGCGACATCGTGCGCCTGCGCGACCGGGCGGATCTGATCGTCGTGGGCGGTGGTGACGGCTCCGTTTCCTCGGCGGCCATGGCGGTGATGGAAAGCGGCTTGCCGATGGGCATCATCCCGCTCGGTACGGCGAACGACCTTGCGCGGACCCTCGACATTCCGATGGAACTGACGGGGGCGGCCGACGTCATCGCCCGCGGCGCTACGCGCCTGGTGGATATGGGCACCGTGAATGGGCATGCCTTCTTCAACGTGGCGAGCATCGGGCTCAGCAGCGATCTCGCCCAAGACCTCGACCCGATGCTCAAGAAGCGCTTCGGCCGTCTCGGTTATGCGTTGGCCGCACTCAAGGTGCTCGCCAAAGCCGGGCACTTCAAGGCGCGAATTTTGGAGAAGGGACTGTCGATCGAAGTCGACACCTACCAGATCGCGGTGGGCAACGGGCGGCACTACGGGGGCGGTAACGTCGTGCAGGAGAACGCCGAGATCGATGACGGCCATCTCGATCTCTACAGTCTGGAAATGAAGAACCTCTGGAAGCTGGCGTTGATGCTGCGCTCCTTCCGCTCCGGAAAGCACGGAGCGTGGAACGAGGTCCGCACCGCGAAGTGCGTGGAGTTCGACATCGAGACGGCTGAGCCGATGCCCGTCAATGCCGATGGGGAGATCGTCACCTCCACGCCGGCGCATTTCAAGGTGCACCCCAAGGCGATCTCGGTGTTTGCTCCGGAGGAGTAGGCGTCCTCCTCAGAAATGCATGGCCCTCTGGAGAACCGCATAGATTCGCTCGTCGGATGACTGAGCCACATTGAAGCGCAGGAACCCGCCGGCCGATTGCGAAAGGCTGAAAGCGTTGCCGGGCGCAAGCACCACGTTTTCCGCCAGGGCTCGCCGCGCCACCGCCCTGGCGTCGACGTCCTCGGGAAGCCTGCACCACAGGAAGAGCCCGGCCTGAGGTTTCAGCCACGGCCGGATGCCCAACGGCTCGAGCCGTGCGATGGTGTCTTCCATGCCATGGGCAAGGCGCAGACGCAGGGCTTCGATATGCTTGCGATAGGTGCCGTCGCGGAGCAGGGCGAGCACGAGTTCGGCCGCGAGCCGCCCGCCGCCGAAGGTCGTGGCGACCTTCAGATCTGCCAGATCTTCGACCCAGTCACGCGGTGCCGCGATGAAGCCGCAGCGCACCGAGGCCGAGAGAGTCTTGGAAAAGCTGCCGATATGGACAACCCGCTCCAGCCCGTCGAAGGCGGCGAGCCGCGGCGCGGGACTGATCTCGAAATCGGCGAAGATATCATCCTCGATGATCGTCAGCCCCGCCTCCTCCGCCAGCTTCAGGACGCGATGGGCGACCACCGGGGAGAGCGTGGCGCCCGTCGGATTCTGCAAGGCGGAATTGGTGATGTAGAGCCGGGGCCGGTGTTCCCGCACTGTCTGGGCGAATAGCGCCACGTCGGGGCCTTGCGGCGTGAACGGGACGCCGATCACCTTCGCCCGGTGCGCCCGCAGCAGGGCATGAAAATTGAAGTAGCAGGGGTCGTCGACGATCACCGTGTCGCCGGGCTCGATCAGGAACCGGCAGAGAAGGTCTATGGCCTGGGTTCCCGATTCGGTGAGGATGATCTGCTCCGGTGCGGCTTCGATGCCGTGCTCCGCCATGCGGCGGGAGAGGAGGGTGCGCAAGGCCGGCAGCCCGAGCGGGGTGCCATAGTCCGTGAGTGTGGATTCCTCTGCGCGGGAAAGGCCCCGCAGCGCCCGGCGCAACCCTTCCCCCGGCATCCATGACGCTGGTAGCCAGCCGCAACCCGGTTTCAGGACCTCGTCGCTCGTCTGAAGCGACTGACGCGAAATCCAAAGCGGATCGATCTCGCGGTCGAGTTTCGGGCCGATCTCCGCGAGCGAAAGCGGCGCCACGGGAGCCGTCACAAAGAACCCGGAACCCGGCCGCGAGCGGATGATGCCTTCGGCTGCGAGCCGGTCATAGGCTTCAACCACCGTCGATTTCGAAACCTGCATCGTCCTGGCGAAGGCCCGGACTGAAGGAAGGCGCGCGCCCGGCAGGAGGGTGCGCGCGGCGATGCGGCTCTTGATCGTCTCCATGACGGCGGCAACGAGCGTAGCGCTGCCTTTGGTGAGGCGCTGGTCCATTCCGTACGGCTCTGGCGGGCATAACAGTTTTCTTGAATTGTACTGCCCTGTCTCTGGAAAAGCCATCGCCCGCGTCCCATTGGGAGGAAAGCTTTCGGAGCGTGCGGATGGACAAGGCTGCCAGCGGCTGGATCAACGGATTTCTCGGCGTCCTCATTTTCAGCGGCTCGCTGCCTGCCACGCGTGTCGCCGTGATGGATTTCGATCCGGTTTTCCTGACGGTCGCACGGGCGGCCATCGCCGGCATCCCGGCCGCGGCGCTGCTTCTCGCCTTTCGCGAGAAGTGGCCGGCAAAAAGCGATCTCCAGTCACTCATGATCGTGGCTTTCGGCGTGGTGCTTGGCTTTCCCTTGCTCACGGCACTTGCGCTGGAACATCTCACCTCCGCCCACTCCATCGTGTTCATCGGCCTGCTGCCGCTCATGACGGCGATCTTCGGCGTTCTGCGCGCGGGCGAGCGACCCCGCCCCGCCTTCTGGATTTTTTCGGTTCTCGGCACGCTCCTCGTCTTGGGCTTTGCGGTCGCCCAAGGGTTTTCCGCGTCTCCGGCGGGCGATCTGTTGATGCTTGCCGCCATCATCGTCTGCGGTCTCGGCTATGCGGAGGGGGCGAAACTCTCCCGCAGGCTCGGGGGCTGGCAGGTGATTTCCTGGTCCCTGGTCCTTTCGCTGCCGGTCATGATTGTGCTGGCGGTCTATACACGACCGCCCACTTTCGAGGGAATCGGCGAGCCGGCCTGGATCGGCCTCGCCTATGTCTCGCTCTTCAGCATGCTCATCGGCTTCGTCTTCTGGTACCGTGGTCTGGCGCAGGGTGGCATCGCCGCTGTCGGGCAACTGCAGCTGCTCCAGCCATTCTTCGGCCTCTGCATGGCCGGCGTTCTCCTTGGAGAAACGGTAACCCCGCTGATGCTTGCCGTGACCTTCGGGGTGATCCTCTGCGTGGCGGCCGCCAGAAGAACGGCGCGGAGACGGCCATCGAACCTGTCGAGGTGATTCGACCGGCGGGCGCGAAAGGCAGCGTAAGATAAAGCGCAATTTTAATCGAAGAAATTTGCCGTAGCCGCATTCGCGTCAAAGATTTCGGGATAATAATGGGGGACAACCGCACCACGTAAGTGCGGGGGTGCTAAACGGCCGAGCTTCAATCGTTGGGGCGTGTTATCGTCTGACTTCAATGGCGATCGCCTACGGCAATGCACGGATAGCTGGCTTTCGAGGTTCCACAAGGAACTTTGGGTGGGGGAAACCGTTCACTCCAAGCAGGAGCCGACAGGCAGCGATCTCCGTTGCAACCAACCGGCCTGTCGGGAGAAGGTGCGATGCACAGGAGCGAATCTGACGTCTTTGATCTCTTTTCGGAGATTTACACCAGCACGGCTCGAGAGGAGATGAGCCTGCAAGAATATCTCCTCGCCTGCCGAGATGACAAATCCATGTATGCCACCGCCGCCGAGCGGATGGTGGATGCGATCGGGGAGCCCACTCTGATCGACACCAGCGCGGACGAGCGGCTGGGCCGGATTTTCGCGAACCGGACGATAAAGATCTATCCGGCCTTCGCGGATTTCTACGGCATGGAAGACACGATCGAGCGGATCGTGGGCTACTTCCGATACGCCGCCCAGGGGCTGGAGGAACGCAAGCAGATCCTCTACCTGCTGGGTCCGGTGGGTGGCGGCAAGTCGTCGCTTGCCGAGCGGCTCAAGAAGCTGATGGAGCAGCGCCCGATCTATACACTCTCCGTTAACGGCAAGGTCAGCCCGATCTTCGAATCCCCGCTCGGGCTCTTCCATCCCGATCGCATGGCCGATCTTCTGGAGGACAAATACGGGATCGCCCGGCGAAGGCTGACTGGCCTCATCTCGCCATGGGCGGCGAAGCGCCTGGATGAAGTGGGCGGCGACATCTCCAAGTTCAGCGTGGTCAAGCTGGCGCCCTCGCGGCTGCGCCAGATCGGTATCGCCAAGACCGAACCGGGCGACGAGAACAACCAGGACGTCTCCTCGCTGGTCGGCAAGGTCGATATCCGCCAGCTCGAGAACTACAGCCAGGCCGATCCGGACGCTTACTCCTACAGCGGCGGCCTGAACCGCACCACGCAGGGCCTGCTCGAATTCGTCGAGATGTTCAAGGCCCCGATCAAGGTCCTGCACCCGTTGCTCACCGCCACCCAGGAAGGCAATTACAATGGCACTGAGAATTTCGGCGCCTTCCCCTACCAGGGCATCGTGGTGGCCCACTCCAACGAATCGGAGTGGCTGCAGTTCAAGAACAACAAGAACAACGAAGCCTTCCTCGACCGCATCCTCGTGGTGAAGGTTCCCTATTGCCTGCGGATCACCGAGGAGAAGCAGATTTACGAGAAACTCCTGCGCGAAAGCGAACTCGCCAGCAATCCCTGTGCGCCTGAGGTGCTGGATATCCTGAGCCGCTTCACCGTCTCCACCCGCCTAAGCGAGCACGAGAACTCGCCGCTCTATACCAAGATGCGGGTCTATGACGGCGAGAATCTGAAGGACATCGATCCCAAGGCGAAGTCGGTGCAGGAGTACCGCGATGCCGCAGGTGTCGATGAAGGCATGACTGGCGTCAGCACGCGCTTCGCCTTCAAGGTGCTTTCGGAGACATTCAACTACGATACCAAGGAGGTGGCGGCCGATCCTGTCCACCTGATGTACATCCTGGAGCAGGCGATCAAGCGTGAGCAGTTTCCGAAGGAGAAGGAAACGGCCTTTCTCGACTTCATCAAATCGGAGCTCGCCTCGCGCTATGCCGAGTTCATCGGGCACGAGATTCAGAAGGCCTATCTGGAATCCTACAGCGAGTATGGGCAGAATCTCTTCGACCGCTACATCGCCTATGCCGATGCGTGGCTGGAGGACCAAGACTTCAAGGATCCCGACACCGGCCAGATTCTCAACCGGCAGGTGCTCGACAGCGAATTGTCGCAGATCGAGAAGCCGGCTGGTATCGCCAATCCGAAGGATTTCCGCAATGAGGTGGTGAAGTTCACGCTGAGGGCGCGCGCCAAGAACAATGGACGCAATCCATCCTGGACGAGCTATGAGAAATTGCGGGAGGTGATCGAGAAGCGGATGTTCGGCCAGGTCGAGGATCTGTTGCCGGTGATCAGCTTCGGTTCTAAAAAGGATTCCCAGACCGAAAAGCAGCATGCGGAATTTGTCCAGCGCATGGTCGAGCGCGGCTATACCGAACGACAGGTCAGGCGCCTTGTCGACTGGTATATGCGGGTGAACAAGGCGGGCTGATGATGCGCGGGTTACCTGATGCCGATTTATATCGATCGCCGGCTTAATCCCAAGGACAAGAGCCTGGGCAACAGGCAGCGTTTCCTGAAACGGGCGCGGGAGGAACTGAAGCGGACGATCAAGGAGCAGGTGAAGGCCGGCAAGATCGCGGATGTGGATACCGAGCACCGGGTGCCGATGCCGGCGCGCGGCACCAGTGAGCCGACCTTCCATCCCGACAGGGCGAGCGGCGAGCGCCAGTACATCCTGCCCGGAAATAAGGAGTTCTCTCCGGGCGACCGTCTGCCAAAGCCCGGCGCCTCCGGCGGCGCCGGCCGTTCCGGAGCGGGCCAGGGCGGGAGCGACGACGATTTCCAGTTCGTGCTTTCGCGCGAGGAGGTCCTCGACCTCTTTTTCGAGGATCTGGAGCTTCCCGACATGGTGAAGCTCAACCTGAAGGAAGCCATTGCCTACAAGCCGCGTCGCGCGGGCTTCGCCACGACGGGGGCGCCGACGAACATCAATGTCGGCCGCACCATGCGCAACAGCTATGGCCGCCGCATCGCTCTCCACCGGCCCCGGCGACAGGAGGTGGAGCGGCTGGAGGAGGAGATCGCCGGACTGGAGGCCAAACCCAATCAAAGGGCAGTCGAGCAGCGGCTCGAAGCGCTCCGCGAAGAACTGGAGAGGCTGGAGCGCAAGCGCAAGCGCATCCCTTATGTCGATCCGATCGACATCCGCTTCAACCGCTTCGAGCCGCAGCCTCTGCCGAATGCCAGTGCCGTGATGTTCTGCCTTATGGACGTATCGAGTTCCATGGGCGAACGTGAGAAGGATCTCGCGAAGCGTTTTTTCGTTCTGCTGCACCTGTTTCTCAAGCGGCGATACGAGCGTATCGACATTATCTTCATCCGCCACACACACGAGGCGCGGGAGGTTGACGAGGAGACGTTCTTCTATTCAACGCAGAGCGGCGGCACCGTCGTCTCGACGGCGTTGGAGGAGATGCAGCGCGTCATCGCCGAGCGCTATCCTTCCCGGGAGTGGAACATCTATGCCGCCCAGGCTTCCGACGGCGACAACATTGCCGGCGACTCGGAACGCTGCGCCTCGATGCTGCGTGACGAGTTGATGCAGCTTTGCCAGTATTATGCCTATGTGGAGATCATCGACGAGCGGGAGACGGAGATTTTCGGGGCGACAGACAACGGCACCTCGCTCTGGCGCTCCTATCGCACGGTGGGCGAGGCGTGGCCGAATTTCCAGATGACGCGGATCGCCAGGCCCGCGGATATCTATCCGGTGTTCCGCAAGCTTTTTGCCAGGCAGTCGGCCTCACAGACACGCGGGTGATTGGACATGTCCGCCACCAAGACAGCAGATTCGAAGCTCCTCTTCAGCGGCTCCGATTGGAATTTCGCGACCCTGTCGCGCACCTACGATGCCATCGAGGAGATTGCGCTCGAGGAACTGAAGCTCGACGTCTACCCCAATCAGCTCGAGATCATCTCCTCCGAGCAGATGCTCGATGCCTATTCCTCGGTCGGCATGCCGCTGATGTATCAGCACTGGTCCTTCGGCAAGCGCTTCGTCTTCGAGGAAAACCTCTACCGCTCAGGCCGGCGGGGCCTCGCCTATGAGCTTGTGATCAATTCCAGTCCCTGCATTGCCTATCTGATGGAGGAGAACACCATGGCGATGCAGGCCTTGGTGACGGCGCATGCCTCCTTCGGTCACAACCACTTCTTCAAGAACAACTATCTGTTCCAGCAGTGGACCGATGCGAGTTCCATCCTGAGCTATATGGAGTTCGCCAAGAAATACATAGTGAAGTGCGAGGAGCGCCACGGCACCCCGGCGGTCGAGGCCATTCTGGATTCCGCCCACGCGCTGATGGACCAGGGGGTGTTCCGTTATCGCCGCCCGCCGCGCCTCTCCTCCGAGCAGGAGCGCGAGCGTGCCCGTGAGCGGCTGGAATATGAGGAACAGACATACAGCGATCTCTGGCGCACGCTCCCTCCAAAGAGTTCCGGCGAACCCGCCGACGAGGACGAGGAGCAAACGGCCGAACGGAAGAAAAGGCTGAATCTGCCGGAAGAGAACCTGCTCTATTTCCTGGAGAAGAACAGTCTCATCCTGCAGCCCTGGCAGCGGGAACTCCTGCGCATCGTGCGCGTGATCGCACAATACTTCTATCCTCAGCGCCAGACCAAGGTGATGAACGAGGGCTGCGCCACCTTCGTCCACTATTACATCCTGAACAGGCTTTACGATCAGGGGAAGATCACGGAGGGGGCCATGCTGGAGATCCTCCAGAGCCACTCGAACGTCGTTTTCCAGCCCGATTTCGACGATCCGCGCTTTCCCGGGATCAATCCCTATGCGCTGGGATTCGCCCTTATGCGCGACATACAGCGCATCTGCGACGATCCCACGCCCGAGGACCGCGACTGGTTCCCCGAGATCGCCGGAACGGGGAATTGGCGCGACACGCTGCTCGATGCCTGGGCCAACCATCGCGACGAGTCCTTCATCCTGCAATATCTGAGCCCCGCGATGATCCGCAATTTCCGGCTTTTCCTCTTGAGGGACAAGTCGAGCGATCCCTATTGCGAAGTGGCATCCATTCACAATGAGCAAGGCTACGGGGCCATCCGCGCAGCTCTTGCCCGCAGCTACGATATCGGCGTGAATCAGCCGGATATCCAGGTGGTGGATGTGGATCTTCTGGGTGACCGCCAGCTACGCCTGCAGCAGAACGTGAAGCACGGGGTGCTCCTGGAAGAGGAGAACCGTGATGCGACGCTGCGCCATGTCTGCCGCCTTTGGGGCTACGACGTAAGCCTCGTCGGGGTGGACGCCGCCACCGGGGCCACGCTCTACGAGACCTCGGCACGGTCGGGTTAGGGCATATTCGACGCAGGTGGAATCACCTGCCGTCGCACGAGTGCGTGCTGAGGCAAAGAGATAGAGCGGAACGCGTGAGCCAGGCGAACGCATTCCGCTCGCTATTCCAGGAAAACGCGGACACTGGCGGTTCGCCCGGCGGCATCGATGACGGTGAGCGTCGATGTGCCGCCGCCGTCGGGCTTCCATGACGCCGTACGGCGGCGGAAGGTCTCGGCGAGCGGCCTGCCATTGGCTAGCCACCGGAAGGGAGCCCGCCCGCCGATGATCTTGAGGGCCAGGCGTGACGCGTCGGTGCCGCCGGAAAAGCCGAGGTCGATGCGCGCGCCTTCGGGCGGAAACACGATCTCGGGAGCGGCTTCCACCGGCGCGCCGGCCATCGGCGTGACATGGGGTGAGGAGAAGCGGCGAAGGGAGAGGGGCAGTTCGGCGGCCGCCAGCCGGATTGCGCCGGCGGGCGCGGGCGGCAACGGCGTGATGCCGGTGCCGGAGCGGGAAAAGGCCTCGAACAGGATCGGCGCGGCGGCGAGATAGCCGGTGAGGCCGGGCACCGAGCCCCCGTCCGGCCGGCCCACCCATACCCCCAGCACGTGGCGGCCGTCATAACCTACGGCCCACGCGTCGCGATAGCCGTAGGACGTGCCCGTCTTATAGGCGATGCCCAAGCGCGGCGCGCCCTGCGGCGGGGCCACGCCGGAAAGCATGTCGGCGATTTGCCACGTGGCCTGCGGGGTCAGCACCGCCGCGGAAAGGGGCGTGTCACCGGATTCCTCCGCGGAGTAGCGAAGCGCCGATGCTTCGCCGCGATCGGCGAGCGCGGTATATGCCTGCACGAGCGCTTCGAGCGTGAGGCCCGCACCGCCGAGCCCGATCGCAAGCCCCGGCGCCTCGCCCTTGGGAAGTGCGAGCTCCACGCCCGCCCGCCTTAGCCGTGAAACCAGCCGGGCAGGCCCCACCGCGTCGAGCAAACGGATCGCCGGCACATTGAGCGACATCTGCAGGGCCTGTCGAACCGTCACGTCGCCCTGGTATTCCATGTCGAAGTTCCGCGGCCGGTAGCCGTGGAAATTGCCCGGGCGGTCCTCGATCATCGTCGCCTGCATCACGAGGCCGTCTTCCATGGCAAGCCCGTAAATGAAGGGCTTCAGGGTGGAGCCCGGTGAGCGTTGCGCCACGCTCATATCGATCCAGCCGGCACGCGCGCTGTCGAAATAACCCGCCGATCCCACCCGCGCGAGCACCGCTCCGGAGCGCGCATCGGCCATGATCATGGCAACGGAAACTTTCTGCCCCAGCCGCTGCGCTCCCTCCCGGGCGACGGCCTCGAGGGCGGACTGTGCGCCTCTGTCGATGAGCAGCGGGATGCGCCGCCTCTCCGGCGCGGTTCGCAGCGCTGCGTCGGCCAGATGCGCGGCAAAGGCGGGCATCGGCAGGCGCCGCGTCGCGATCTGCGCGCGGGAGGCGCGTTCGACCTCTCCTTCGGCGATGATCCCCGCCTTCGCCACACGGGCAAGCACCCTGTCGCGGGCCGCTTCCGCCATTTCCGGATGGCGGTCGGGACGTCTCGCCTCCGGTGATTGTGGCAAGGCGACCAGAAGGGCCGCCTCCGAGAGCGCAAGCTTCTGCGGCTCCTTGCCGAACCAGGCGAGGCTCGCCGCGCGCACGCCTTCCAGATTGCCGCCGTAAGGCGCAAGCGTCAGATAGCGCTCGAGGATCTCGCGCTTTGCAAGCCGCCGCTCGATCTGCAGCGCACGCGCGATCTGGCGGAATTTCGCGGAGAAGCTCCGTTCCTCCCGCGGCTCGATGAGGCGCGCAAGCTGCATGGAAAGCGTGGAGCCGCCCGACACGATGCGCCCATTCACGAGAAGCTGAACGGCCGCGCGAGCGAGCGCTGCGGGATCGACCCCCGGGTGCGACCAGAAGCGGCGGTCTTCATAGGTGATGAGCATCTCGACGAACTGCGGGTCGAGCCTGTCGATATCGGCCTTCAGCCGCCAGCGCCCGTCGGATGCCGTATAAACGCGCAGCAGTGCTCCATTGCGGTCCACCACCTCGTGCGAGAGCGCGCTTACGTTTTCAAGCGGCGGCGGATAGGCCTTGTCGAGGTGATCGAGGGAAATTGCACCGATGGTGAGCACGACAGCCAGCACGGCGCCGGTGATGCCTGCACGCTTCGCCCATGCCCGCCAGGCGCCTCTCCGGTCCACTGCCCTACTTCCCCTTGATCTCCATAAAGCCGGTTGCAGTGCGTGCGGAAAGCTGCGGGCGGTACATGTCTTCCACGCTTGCGGCAGGGTGGATATAGATGCCCGGCGCGACCGCGCGCACCACATAGGCCAGCCTGAAGGAGCGTTCGCTGTCGGCGTCCCGGTCGAACGCGGCGATGAAGCGGTCGTCCCGGAACTCCGTATGCACCGCATCGATCTCGCCGAGCCACTCGAAGTTTTCGAGCTGCGCGCTGTCGACGAGCCGCGGATTGTCGATTTCGAAGCCGGCGGGCAGAAGGTCGGAAACGAGCACGCGCGACGGCCATGCATTGTCTTCCGTGATTTCCAGAACGGCCACGAAGCGTTCGTTCTGCCGGGCCTCCGACACATTCGCCTCGGCACCGTCCAACCGGTAGTAGGTGCGCTTGATGGTGAAACCATCACCGCCGGCGGGCAGGGGAACCTGGGGAGATGCAACCACCGTGACGATCGCATCGATCGACTCCGCACCCCTGTTGGCGACGGTGATGGGTGTTACGGCAATATCCTCGCCGGAGAGCCGGTGGGCGAAAGCGCCGGAATGAGGGGCACCGTCGACCGCGAGGCTGATGTCGCTGCTTGCCTCCTTGAGCGCACGGGCGGCAAGAAGCATCCAGGCTTCGTCTTGCGTGCTCAGATAATTGGTCCGGCTGCGGATTTCCGAGACGAGGCTGATCATTTGCGGAACGAGCACCGGTTCAGGCCGGCTTTCGGCGGCGAGCGCCAGCATGGCGGCCCCGTCGCGCAGGGCCGAGCCGTAGTCCGAACGGGCGCTCAAGGCGTTATCGGATGATTGCGCAAGCCGCAGGGCTGAGCCGAAGGCGGTCTCCGCGCGCTGCACATCGCCGTAAAGTGCGAGTGCGGCCGCAAGCTGAGCACGGGCGATCGGCGTCGCAAATTCATCGAGCCGTGTGTCGACATAGTAGCGCAGGTCACCCGCCGATGCCCTTCGGTTGCGCGCGAGCACATAGTGCGCATAGGCGATCTCGTTGCCGTTGCCGGCGACATCGGTGTCGTAGGCCAGCGAGTTCTGCAGGTTCTGCAACGCCTGGTTCATGGCGAGGTCCGGCACCGCAAAACCCTGCTCGCGCGCCCGCGTCAGGAAGTCCGAGACATAGGCGTCGAGCCAGAGATCGCCGGAGCCAGGCCCCCACAGCCCGAAACTGCCGGATGAGGACTGAAAGGAGAGCACGCGCTTGATCGCGTCGTGGATGCGGCCTTTGAGTGCTGGATCGTCCTCGATGCCGGCTGCCTTGGACAGTTCGCTGACATAGAGCAGTGGGAGCGCCCGGCTCGTGGTTTGCTCCGCGCAGCCATAGGGATAACGGTCAAGCGACATCAGCAATGCGGGAATGTCGAATGCCTCCGCCCGCGAGACGTTGACGGCGACCGATGAACCCTCGACGAAGCTGCCTCCCAGCAGTCCGCCGTCGATCTTCAGGCTACCGCCATTGGCGGCGAGCGTTATCGTCTGCCGCGTGGTAACCGGCGCGGTGCCCGGCCGCACCGGAAACGCCAGGGACTTCTCCACCCTCAGTCCCGATTCATGAGAGAGCGAAAGGGCGATGCTGCCTACGCCCGGCTCACCTGCGGAGAGGGGGAGGGAAAGACTCGTGTTTCCGCCGGCCGCAAGCGTGATGCTCGCCGGCACCGCCTGCGTGTCGACTTCCACCGCATCGCCGCCCGTGACACTAAGCGTATAGTCCCCGGCCGGTCCGTCCGTGTTGGCGATTTCGAGGAGCAGGCGTGACTGGTCCCCCGGCGCCATGAAGCGCGGCAGGCTCGTCGTCAGCACGACGGGATCGCGGATGATGATATCCTTCGTGGCACTGCCGATGCCGGCCTTCGACCAGGCGACCCCCATTATGCGCGCAGTGCCGCTGAACTGAGGCAGGTCGAACGAGACCTCGGCCTTTCCTTGATCGTCCAGCCGCACGACGCCGGAGAAGAAGGCGAGCAGCTTTTCGGTGGGCGGGCTGCCGGAGGTGGTCATGCCGCCGCCGTCGCCGCCGGTCCGCAGCCGCCCCGCAGCACCCAGCGAGCCGTCGATCAGCCGGCCGTAGATGTCACGCATCTCGACCCCCAGCATCCGCTGCCCGAAATACCAGCCCGCCGGATCCGGGGCTTCGTAGCGCGTAAGGTTGAGGATGCCGACATCGACGGCAGCGACCGTCACATAGGCTTCTTCGTCCGCAGCAAGCCCCTCGACGGAGACGGGAATCCTCAGCGTCTCGTTGGGCCGCACCTTTTCGGGCAGGGTGAGATCGACGGAGAGCTTGCGCTCGCCGGGATCGACCTTCAGCCAACGCGTGCCGATGGCTCGCATGGGCAGACGGTTGTCGGCCTCTTCGCCCGGTCGGATCAGGGTTGCGGTCACATAGGCGCCGGCGCCCAGGTCCTCCGTCACCGGAATGTCGATGGTCGTGCCTTCGGCCGGCACATGCGCCGTAAAGGTCTTTTCGACGCTCTCGACGCCAAGGGTTACGAGCGCCTCGCCGGCGAAGCGCGGCGAGATCTTCAGCTTGGCGGTATCGCCTATTTGGTAGGATTCGCGGTCGAGCGCCACCTCGAGACCATCGGGCGTCTCGGTCGAAGTCGCCTCCACAAACCAGCCGGCGTCGAACTCCACGCTGGTCACCGGCCCGCCGGGATCAGCGCCTTCCACCTCCAGCCGGTAGCGGCCCCAATTCACCGGCACGCTGATCTGCGGTTCCGAATCAGGCTGCGCGGAGACTGTCCCCTCCTCGATGAGGCTGGTGGAGATGATGGGCTCGTAGTTCCATGAGCCGTTGCTGCGGTACCACTGGTAATTGCGCTCGATGCTGTAGAGCGACCATTTGAGACCGGCCATGGCGATACGTTGACCCGAGGATTCGGCAGCAATGATCCGGAAGCTCGCGGTTCCGCCCTCCGGCACTTGCCCGCCGGAGAATTCGGGCCTCAGCCCGATCATGTCGCCCTCCGGCTCGATGGCGATATCGATCGAGCGCTCCACCGCGCGGCCGCCGGCCTCGCGCATCTGTACGCTCACATTGGCATTGAGCAGCCTTGTCGTTGCAGGCACGCTGTCGACGAAGACGTCGAAGGTCGCCTTGCCGTCCGCGTCCGTCTTGGGAAGGCCGGCAAGCGGCACGCGCACGGTTTCGGCGTCCTCCTCGTCCTCGAGACCGAACACATAGCCGGGAAATCGCGGCCATTCGCGCGTGGTGCCGATCGTCAGCTGGCCCTCGAGGACCAGGTCCGCGGCCGGCGCGCCATAGAGATAGCGCCCATCCAGCGATACCTGTACGGAAGAGCCGATTGCCACCGTATCTTCTGCAGCCTTCAGTTCGAATTCCGTCCGATCCGGCACGAAGTCCTCGACCAGGAACATCTTCTCGGTGATCGGCGCTTGCTCCGGGTCCGTGTGGACGCGCAGCACCCACGTTCCGCGCATGGCATTCTCGGGCAGCGCCAGATCGACGGCATAACCGCCGAGCCCTGCGCTTTGCGAGACCATGCGACGCTCCTCCACGCCGTCCGGACGCTGAAAGATGAAGGTGAGCGGCAGATCGTCGGCCGCCTCGGCGGACGGATCGCGCAGAAGTACCGCCGCATGCACCGTCTCGCCCGCGCGATAGATGCCGCGTTCCGTCCAGGCGAATGCATCCAGTGGGCCGGGCGCGGGGCGGCCGGCGACACCGCGATCAGAAAGATCGAAGCCTGCACGCGTCATGTCGAGAAAGACGAAGTCCTCCTCACCCTTCTGCGCGACAATGGCCGCGGGCGAGAGCCCGGCTTGTCCGCGTGCG
This sequence comes from Chelativorans sp. AA-79, assembly GCF_029457495.1. NCBI lineage: Bacteria > Pseudomonadati > Pseudomonadota > Alphaproteobacteria > Hyphomicrobiales > Phyllobacteriaceae > Chelativorans > Chelativorans sp. AA-79. The sequence goes on along the minus strand of NZ_CP120361.1, from coordinate 4,580,420 downwards.
AGGCCGGGCGCGAACCGCACCGCGCCCTCGTCGTCGGTGACGGCCTCCCCCAGCACCTCGTTGTTGCGTGCAAGCAGTCGCACCCGCAGGCCGGCGATGGGAGCGGCCGTTTCAAGCGAGCGCGCGAAGATGGAGATCCCGTCATCGCCGGTGAATGTCGAAAGCCCGATATCGGAAACGAGGAACCACTGGGTGGCCCGGCTGCTCCAGTCATCGCTGACATCGTCCTCGGGCACCGCCGCCAGCATGTATATGCCGGGCTTGCGTTCCGGCACCACCTCGTCCACCGGAATGCTGGCGACAACGTCCTTGTTGAGCTCGGAGGCGATTTCGACGGAGCCCTCCCAAACGGCTTCACCGAGGTCAGTGCCGACCTCGTCGATTTCGTAGTCGTTGAGCTGGCGAAGGAATTTCGATTCCGTCAGAATCCTCGTCAGCGAACGATCTCCAACGCGATAGAGCGACAGCTTCGCGCGCGGGGTGTTCACGGAAACGATGGGGATACCTCGCCGGGCGCTGGTCGGCAGCACGAAGTTCTCGCCGGTGAAACGCACCGAAGGCGAGCGGTCGCGGATATAGACCTCGAGCGGCACCGGCTTCTCGATCACTTCTCCAATGGCCGAGGGCAGGCCCTGGCGAACGACGATCCGGTATTGCTGCCCGTGCTCGAGCCCGCTGACGCAGAGCTCCTTGGCGCCCCGGTCGATCGCGGCCGAACGGGCGTTGTCGACGGTCATGTACTGCGCATAATCGACCCCGCTCTTCACCAGTTCTTCCGAGAACTGGACGCAGACGCGCGGCGTCACACTGTCGGAATCGATGGAATGGTCCACGATACGGAAGCCGTGGGTGCGCCGGAGTTCGGTATAACGCGCCTCCACCTCGGGCGAGGTCTCCAAGGCGAGGCTTGCCTCATAGGCGCTGATGGCCGGCCGGAACAGGCTGCGCTGCTGCAGCGCGTCCCCAAGCGCAGCGAGCGCGCCCGCCCGATCCCGCACCGTACGCGACAACTCATAGGCGATCACGCCGGCGGATGTGGCGGCCGCCTGGAGATCGTACCGGCTCTCGTTCTGGTCGGGCTCTGCGGCGGTTGCGGCGCGGGCAAGCTCCGCCCAGAGTTCTGAATTCTTGGAATCAACCGCGACGGCCGCTGCGTAGCCGCGCATTGCGTTCCTGGCATCTCCATTGACCATCGCCGCCGATGCCGCCGAGGTGAGCGCCGCCAGCCCTTCCTGGCCTGGTTCGGCGGCCTGCGGAAGCGTGCGCCGATACCGCTCGGCCTCTTGCAGGACATGGCCGGGTACGAAGCTGAGCGGCGGCGGCGCGCCGATATCCGGCGCGCTGCTGGCGGTCACCACTTTCCCGGCGATCGCCCCCGGAAAGCGGTTGAGCGTGCCGAAGTCGGACTTCAGGAAACACCAGCGCGCCTTCGTATTGTAGGTGAAGGCGCGGCATTGCGGGTCGCCGAGACAGGCGCTCTCGCATTCATCCAGCGATAGCTCCTGCTCGCTGCGCAGGTCGAAACCGAAATAGTCGCTGTCCTGGGTGGTGACGATGCGCCGGGTGTCCTGCGCTGCGGCCGGGATGACGAAGGCGAGCAGGGCGATGAAAACAGCAGAAAACAAAGGAGCCGTGCGCATTGAGATCCCTCCCGGCCGAATGAACATTGCGCCATTGGGGGATATTGGCCCAGCTTTGTGAAGCCCTGTCAACGGGGGCCCGGAACCTCCAAGCGCTCGCCACAAGCGTCGCTGCGGAACGGGCGGTACCGATGGGCCCGAAGCGCTTTTACAGGAAGTCCGCCCGCTTCGGGGTAAAACTGTCCACCAGTCGACCCGCCTCCAGCGCTTTGACGCCGTGGACCGTATTCGAAGGCACGATGAAGGAATCGCCCGCCGAGAGGAGCGTGGTCTTGTCGCCTACCGTGACCTCGAAACTGCCTTCCGCCACATAGCTCGCCTGCACATGCGGGTGGGAATGCGGCGCGCCGATGCCGCCCTCCTCGAAGGCGAATTCCACCATCATCAGCTCGTCCGTATGGAGCAGAACCCGGCGGCGGTTGCCGCCGCCGAGATCGGTCCATTCGCCCTCCGTCTTCCGCGCGAAGAGTTTGGTGTCAGACATGATATTTCCTCAACGAGCCAGCCAGCCGCCGTCGACCGGGATAACGGCACCATGCATGTAGTCCGAAGCGGGCGCGAGCAGGAACACGGCCGCGTCGCCGATATCCTCCGGCCGGCCCCAGCGCGCCGCCGGAATGCGGCCGAGGATGGCGGCGCTGCGCTCCGGGTCGTTTCGCAAGGCTTCGGTGTTGTTCGTCTCGATATAACCGGGCGCCACGGCGTTGACATTGATGCCCTTCGCCGCCCACTCGCAGGCGAGCAGCCGCGTGATGCCCAGGACGCCGTGCTTCGAGGCCGTGTAGGAGGCGACGCGGATGCCCCCTTGGAAGGAGAGCATCGAGGCGATGTTGACGATCTTGCCGCGCCTGTCGCCGGTGATCAGCTTACGCCCGAAGGCCTGGCACAGCGTGAAGAGCGTCTTCAGGTTGATATCCATCACCTCGTCCCAGTCGACCTCGGTGAAATCGACCGCGTCGGCGCGGCGGATGATGCCCGCATTGTTGACGAGGCCGTCGATGGGCCCATGTTCCCAAGCCTGGTCGAACATGGAGCGCGCCACAGCGGCATCGGCAAGATCACAGGAAAGCGCCGTGAACTGTGCTCCCTCCGCTGCCACGCGCTCCGCCGTCTCGTCCATGGACGAACGGCCGATTCCCAGCACACTGGCGCCGGCACGGGCGGCGGCCACGGCGATGCCCTGGCCGATGCCGGTATTGGCGCCGGTGACCATGATCCTCCGGCCGGAAAGGCTGAAGGTCGACGTCATCGCATGGTCTCCAGCGGTACCGGGTCGACGTCCGTATAGTCGACATTGTCGCCGGCCATCGCCCAGACGAAGGTGTAATTGGCGGTGCCGCAGCCCGAATGGATCGACCAGGGCGGTGAGATCACCGCTTCCTCGTTGGCCATGACGATGTGCCGTGTCTCCGCGGGTTCGCCCATCAGATGGAAGACGCGGGCATTCTCGGGCAGGTCGAAATAGAGATAGGCCTCCATGCGCCGGTCGTGCACATGGGGAGGCATGGTGTTCCAGACGGAGCCCGTGCCGAGCGTGGTCATGCCGACCACGAGCTGGCAGGTCCTGGCGCCTTCCGGATGGATGAACTGGAAGATCGAGCGTTCGTTCGAGGTTTCCTGGCCGCCCAGGTCGAGGCGCTTGGCATCGCCGATGCGGATCAGCTTGGTTGGGTGCTTAGAGTGCGCGGGAGCGCTCAGAAGATAGAATTTGGCCGGGTTGCCCGGATCGTCGGAAGCAAAGGCCACGCTGCTTCCCATGCCGGCATAAAGCATGTCGCGCGTGGCGAGCGAATGCGTCTCGCCATCGGTCGTGATCTTGCCCGCGCCGCCGATATTGACGACGACGAGTTCGCGCCGGTCGAGGAAGTTCGGGGTCCCCGTGGGCTTGATCGTCTCCAGAGCCAGGGCAGTACCGGTCGGTACGGCGCCGCCCACGATCATCCGGTCGTAGAGCGTATAGGTGAGGTTGATGCGGCCGGCCTCGAAGAGCCCAGGCACATGGAAATTGGTGCGCAGCTCTTCCGTGCCCATGCGCGCCGCCGCGGCCGGGTCGATGGCATGGCGGATCGAATAGTTCATATGGCTCTCGCTCATCGGGCTCTCCGCTTTTGTTAACTGTCCTGATTGTCCGTCGGGGCCAGCGGGCGGCTGAAACGATAGTCCGCCTGCTGGCCGTTGAGGCGTGTGCGATAGCGCTGCTGGCTCGCCGTCAGATGGTGCCGCATCGCCTGCCTGGCCGCCTCGGCATCCCCCGCCGAAATCGCCTTCAGGATTGCGAGGTGCTCGACCTGGAGCCCTTCCTGGTATTCCCGCGAAAGCACGCTGTCGGTGCCCCAGGGAGAGGTGATGTCGCAGGGGATGGCGCGCATGCCCAACGCATCCAGCACCTCCACATAGAATGGATTGTTCGTGGCCACCGCGATGGCGCGATGGAACTCGAAATCCGTCCTTCCGGTCGCTTCGCCGATGGCGAGCAATCGGTCGAACTCGAAAAACGCCTCCTGGATCGCGGCCTCCTGCGCGCCGTTGCGCCTGAGCGCAGCGAGCCCGGCGCTCTCGATCTCCAGCCCCATGCGCACTTCGATGACATTGAGCGCGTAGGAGATCTTGTTGCTGATCTCGGCCGTGATGGAACTGAAGGCCATTGCCGGCCGCTCGCGCACGAACACGCCGGCTCCCTGCCGCGATTCGACCAGCCCGTCGGCTGCGAGCGTGGCGATCGCCTCGCGCACCACGGTCCGGCTGACGCCGAAAAGATCGGTCAGGCGGCTCTCCGTCGGCAGCTTTTCGCCGGGGCGGTAGTCGCCGGAGAGGATTTGCGCCCGCACGGCGGCCACCACGCGCTCGGAAAGCTTGGGCTTGCGTTGCAGCCTTATGTCGGCTGAGGGGTCCAGGGCCATCGTTTCTCCTACCGGAACACGCTTGGCAGCCAGAGCGAGATGGCGGGCACATAAGTGACGAGCCCGAGAACCACCAACCCCGCTAAATAGAAGGGCCAGATGCTGCGCATGGCCTGCCAAACGCTGATCTTCCCCACCGCGCAGGCGACGAACTGGACCGCACCCACCGGCGGCGTGTTGAGGCCGATGCCCAGGTTCAGGATCATGATCACGCCGAAATGGACGGGGTCGATGCCGTAGGACGAGACGACCGGCAGGAAGATCGGCGTGGTGATGATGATCATCGGCCCCATGTCCATGAAGGTGCCGAGGAAGAGCATCAGGATGTTGAGCAGGAGCAGGATGACCAGCGGGTTCTGCGAGATGCTGTTGAGGAAGTCGGTCAGCTCGGCCGGTACCCGCAGATAGGCCATGAGCCAGGAGAAGGAGGCGGCCGTGCCGATGATCAGGAGCACCATCGCCGTGGTCCGTACCGCGCCCAGCGTGGCGTGAAGGAAGTTCTGCCAGCTCATCGAACGGTAGATCAGGAGGGTGACCAGCAGCGCATAGAATACGGCGATGCATGAACTCTCCGTCGCGGTGAACACACCGGAGCGGACGCCGCCGAAGATGATCCCGATGAGGAGCAGTCCGGGCAGGGAATTGATGAAAAACCAGCCTACCCTCGAAAAGCCCGGAAAGGCTTCCACCGGATAACCTCGGCTGCGGGCGACCAGATAGGCGGTCGTCATCAGCGCGACGGCGAGCAGCAGGCCCGGTATGATGCCGGCGGTAAACAGGTCGGCGATCGAGATCTTGCCGCCGGCCGAGATCGAATAAATGATCATGTTGTGGGAAGGCGGCAGGAGCAGCGCGATGAGCGCCGCCATGGAGGTGATGTTGACGGCGTAATCGGCGCCGTAGCCGCGCGCCTTCATCTGCGGGATCATCAGCCCGCCGACGGCGGCGGCTTCCGCGACCGCCGATCCGGAGATGCCGCCGAAAAGAGTCGATGCGGCGATGTTCACCTGGCCGAGGCCGCCGCGCATATGCCCCACGAGCGAACCTGCGAAGGCGACGATGCGTTGGGCGATGCCTCCGCGCACCATGAGATCGCCGGCATAGATGAAGAAGGGAATGGCGAGCAGCGTGAAAACGCTCATGCCCGAATTCATCTGCTGAAAGACGACGAGCGGCGGCAGGCCGATATAGAGGACGGCCGCGAAGCTCGCGACACCCAGGCAGAATGCGATCGGCGTGCCGATGAGCATCAGGGTCGCGAAGGTACCGAAAAGGATCCAGCTCGCCATCAGACTTCCCTTGCTTCAGCCACGGTGGAGATATCGTCCGCGTCGTGGAGGTCCTGGTCGACATCCACGCCGGACCAGCGAAGCGCGATCCGTTCGGCGGAAAAGAGCAGGATGAGCACGCCGCCTGCTGCGAGCGGCAGGTAGCGGAAAGCGCCGGAAATGCCGAGGGCAGGCATCCGCTCGTTCCACTGCAGGTTCATGAGCTGCCAGCCATAGAAGATCATGCCGGCGGAGAAGGCGATCACGACGAGGTCCGAGATGGTGCGCAGCACTTTCTTGCTGCCCTTCGGCAGCACATACAAAAGCACGTCGAAGCCGAGATGATAGTTCTCCCGCACGCCCACTGCCGCGCCCAGGAAGATGAACCAGCTCATGATCAGGATCGCGGTCAGTTCGGTCCAGCTGTTGTTCCAGTTGAGGATGAAGCGGACGATGACCTGCCAGAGGACGATGACCGACATGGCCACGAGGCCCGCGCCGGCGATATAGAGCGCGGCGTCGGAGAGCCGGGACAACAGCCGGGTGATCAGGGGCAGATCGCGTTGCCGGTTTGTCGACGAATCGCCGATCGGTTCAGGCATTTCTTGTTCCTTGCCCTGCGAAGAGGCCGCGGGGATTTCGGGCGGACCGAAGCGTCGGCCGGTCCGCCCCATTTTTTTCGGATCAGCCTTCCGTTTCCTGGATGCGCTTCACCAGGTCCTGGAGTTCGGGCGTATTCACATATTTGTCGTAGACGGGCTTCATCGCGTCGATGAAGGGTTGCTTTTCGGGCGTCGTGATCACGGAACCCGCGTCCTCCACGATCTTGCGCGATTCCGCCACGCGTGCGTCCCACAACTCCCACTGCCGCTCCATGGACTCACGGGCGGCCTGCTTGAAGATCTCCTGATCCTCGGGCGTGAGCCTGTCCCAGGCGGTTTTCGACATCACGAAAACCTCCGGCACGATCGTATGCTCGTCGAGCGAGTAATATTTCGCCACCTCGAAATGCTTGGCGGATTCATAGCTCGGGAAATTGTTCTCCGCGCCGTCGATGACGCCCGTCTCGATCGCGGAATAGACCTCGCCATAGGGCATGGGCGTTGCCGACGCGCCGAGCGCGGCAACCATGTCGACGAACACGTCGGACTGGATGACGCGGAATTTCATCCCCTTCAGGTCCTCCAGCGAGTTGATCTCCTTCCGGGAGTTGTAGAAGGAGCGTGCGCCGCCGTCGTAATAGGCCAGAAGCACCACGCCGTGCTGCTCGAAACCCTCGGCGATCTCGTCGCCGATCGGGCCGCTCATCACGTTTCTGGCGTGTTCGGGCGAGCGGAAGAGATAGGGCAGCGACGGGATCAGCGTTTCAGGAACGAGGCTGTTCCACGGCGCCATGGAGACGCGGTTCAGGTCGATCACACCCGAGCGCACCTGCTCGATCGTGTCTGCCTCCTGGCCGAGCTGGGCGGAATGGTAGACCTCCACCTCATAACGGCCGTCGGTGCGCTCCTTGACCAACTCTCCAAAATATTTCACCGCCTCGACGGTCGGATAGCCGTCGGGATGGGTGTCGGATGAGCGCAGCACCGTCTGCGCGCTGGCCACTCCCACCATCATCATGGCTGCAGCCGACGCGGCGGCCGCGATCTTCGAGAAATGCAACATCGTCTTTCCTCCCGTTTGCATTCGGGCCATGTGCCCGTCAGAGCCGATACGCCTTTTTTGCGAGCGTATAGGCAAGTTCCTTGGCCAGTTCGAAAGCCTCGTCCTCCCTGAGTCGGTGTTCCGACACGAGGCGCGCGAGAAACGCGCAGTCGACGCGCCGTGCGATGTCGTGCCGGGCCGGGATCGACGGAAAGGCCCTCGTGTCGTCGTTGAAACCGACCGTGTTGTAGAAGCCGGCCGTCTCCGTGGTGAGCTCGCGAAAGCGGCGCATGCCTTCCGCGCTGTCGTAGAACCACCAGGCCGGCCCGAGCTTGAGCGCGGGATAGACGCCGGCGAGCGGCGCCAACTCCCGCGAATAGGTGCTTTCGTCGAGCGTGAAGAGGATGACCGTCAGGTCGCGTTCCAGACCGACCGCGTCGAGCAGCGGCTTGAGTGCCGCGACATAGTCGGTACGAGTCGGGATATCGAAGCCCTTGTCGCGGCCGAAACGCGCCATCATGCCGGGCGAATGGTTGCGCCAGGATCCCGGATGGATCTGCAGGACGAGCCCGTCGTCGAGGCTCATCTTCGCCATCTCGGTCAGCATCTGCGCGCGGAAGCGGTTGCGCTCGGCGGCATCCGCCCTGCCCGTGCGCACGCGGTCGAAGAGGGCGGCCGCCTCGGAAACGCTCAAATTCTCCGTCGCCGCGTTCGGGTGCCCGTGGTCCGAGGACGTTGCACCGAACGTCTTGAAGAAGGCGCGGCGCTTGCGGTGGGCATCGAGATAGCCCTGCCATGTACCGGTATCCTCGCCGGTGATCTCTCCGAGCTGGTCCAGGTTCCCTGAAAAGCCCTCGAAATCCGGATCGACGACGGCATCGGGCCGGTAGGCGGTGACGACCCGGCCTTTCCAGCCGCTCTCGCGGATTCGTTTGTGCCAGGAGAGATCGTCGAGGGCACCTTCGGTGGTGGCGATGACCTCGATATTGAAGCGCTCGAAGAGCGCCCGCGGCCTGAAGGCAGGTTCCGCAAGGTGTTCGGCGATTTGGTCATAGGCCCTGTCGGCGGTCGCGCCAGAAAGCGGCTCCTCGATCCCGAACAGCTCGGAAAGCACATAATCCATCCAGAGGCGGGTCGGTGTACCGCGGAAGAGGAAGTAGTTCTCCGCGAAGAGCCGCCAGATCCGCCTTCCGTCCTGCTCCACCAGGCCGCCGTCGTGCCGGGCGACGCCCAGATCCTCGAGCGCGATGCCCTGGCTGAAGAGCATGCGGAAGATGTAGTGATCCGGGACGATCAGAAGCCGTGCAGGATCGGGGAATGGCTCGTCCAGAGCATACCAGCGCGGATCGGTGTGCCCGTGCGGACTGACGAGAGGCAGGCCGGCGACGGTGTCGTAGAGCGTGCGGGCCAGCGAGCGCACCTTCGGTTCGGCCGGAAAAAGCACGTCGCGGTCGATGAGTGAAGCCATCGCTTGCCGGTCCTCCTCCCATTCGGCTGTCTCGCCATATCGCTAGAAGGCAGGAAAGGCCATGTCAACATACAAAAATGTTGTGGTTGTATGATGAATTTTGGATTGCGCCGCAGGGACGCCCGTTGTAGTGGGGCAGCGGGCCTATCGCCAACGGCTTGGAGGAGGAGAATCCATGGGCCTCGACCGGCTCTCGATGAAAACATTGCAGTCCGCAACCGGTTGCGATCTCCCGAAATACGACGTGGCGAAGGTCGTTCCCGGTATCGCCCATCTCGGCGTCGGAGCGTTCCATCGCGCTCACCAGGCGGTCTATGTGGATGATTGTCTGGCCGCCGGCGAGACGGAGTGGGGCATTGTCGGAGCCTCGCTCCGCAGTGCCGACACGCGCGATGCGCTCAGCCCCCAGGATGGGCTCTATACGCTGGCTGTGCAGGATGCTTCCGGCGAGAGGCTGCGGGTAATCGGCTCGCTTCGGGCACTGCTCGTCGCGCCGGAAAACCCGGCGGCGCTGGTCGCCCGCATGGCCGACCCCGCCACCCGGATCGTCACCCTGACCGTGACCGAGAAGGCGTATCTGCGCAATGCGGCGGGCGATCTCGATCTGGCCAATCCGGATGTCGCGGCCGACATCACCGGTCTTTCCAATCCGCGCACCGTCCACGGCTTCCTCGTCGCCGCTCTCGTTGAACGCCGTCGGACGGGAGTCCCACCCTTCACCGTGCTCTGCTGCGACAATCTCCCGTCGAATGGCGAGACGGTGCGGCGGCTGGTGCTGCAGTTTGCAGAGGCCGTCGATCCCGAACTCTCTCGCTACATCGAGCAGGAGGTGGCTTTCCCCTCCACGATGGTCGACCGCATCGTACCCGCCACCACGGATGAGGACCGTGCCCGTGTTTCCGCCACCATCGGCCTGGACGATGCCTGGCCGGTGAAGACGGAGCCCTTCATGCAATGGGTTGTGGAAGACCGTTTCACCCTCGGCCGGCCCGCATGGGAGCGCTCTGGCGTCACGATGGTGAGCGATGTCCGGCCGTTCGAGGACATGAAGCTCAGGCTGCTCAATGGCGCCCATTCCGGCCTGTCCTATCTCGGTCTGCTCTGCGGGCGCGAAAGCGTGTCCGAAGCCTTTACGGATCCGGCGATTCGCAGCTTCGTCGATCGGCTCTGGGCGGAAGCGATCCCCACCCTGCCGAAGAATGCCGGGCTGGACCCGGATGCCTACACAGCCGCCTTGGCGGAGCGCTTTTCCAATCCGGCTCTCGTGCATCGCACGGCGCAGATCGCCAATGATGGCAGCCAGAAACTGCCGCAGAGGATCCTCGCGACGGCGCGCACGCGGCTTTCCGAGGGAGGTCCGGTCACTCATCTGATGCTCGCGGTCGCCGCATGGATCACCTGCTGCGAGGCGCGCGGGGAGGCATTGCCTTCGGGGCATTTCACCGATCCGTTGGACAGGGATTTAGGTGCAATATTTGCCGGCAAACATTCGGCAGAGGAAGCGGTCCGCCGGATCTTCGCCGTGGCCGGTTTCGATGCGGTGACCGGGGAAGCGGGCGAAGGACTCGTGAAGACAGTGGCCCGCCACCTTGAAAACATCCGCCAGAAGGGCGCGCAGGCCGCAATCGAACTGGCGTCGCAAGAAGGAGTGAACTGAATGAAGCAGACCTGGCGCTGGTTCGGACCCGACGATCCGGTGACGCTGGCGCATGTGCGCCAAGCGGGGGCAGTGGGCATTGTCAGCGCGCTGCATCATTTGAATGACGGACGTGCCTGGCCCGCCGACGAGATCGCCAGACGCAAGGCGATCATCGAGGAGGCAGGCCTCGATTGGGATGTGGTTGAAAGCATCGTCGTCCACGAGACCATCAAGACACGGACGGGCAATTACCGGGAATATCTTGATAACTATAAAGCGTCGATCCGCGCGGTCGCGGCGGCCGGCATCCGCACCGTCTGCTACAATTTCATGGCGATCACCGACTGGACGCGCACCGATCTCGATTATCCGATGCCCCACGGCGGCACTGCGTTGCGCTTCGATGCGGTGGAGTTCTGCGCCTATGACGTGCTGGTTCTGAAACGCCCCGGCGCGGAAGCCGACTATACGGCCGAGCGCATCGAGGCGGCCGCCAGGCGGCTCGCTTCCATGAGCGAGAGCGATCTTGCCCGCCTCGAACGCAACCTCATCGAGTGGGTGCCGGCGCGCGAATTCGTCTATGACCGCGAGAGTTTCCGCCGCATGCTCGACGTCTACCGCGATCTTACGGTGGAAGGCTTCCGCGAGAGCCTCTTCGCCTTCCTGCGCGAGATCGTGCCCGTGGCCGAAGAGGCCGGCGTGAAACTGGCGATCCATCCGGATGATCCGCCTTTCCCCATCTTCGGATTGCCGCGCGTCGTCTGCAGGGCGGCCGATGCCCGAGCACTCATCGACGCGGTGAAGTCGCCGTCCAACGGCATCACGCTCTGCACCGGTTCCTACGGGGCGAACCGCGAGAACGACCTGGTCGCCATGGCGCGGGAGTTCGCATCAGACATCCACTTCGCGCATCTGCGCAACGTGAAGCATGAGCCGGACGGTTCCTTCCATGAGTCGGAGCATCTCGGCGGAGATGTCGACATGGTCGGCGTCGTGTACGAGCTCCTGAAGGAGGAGCGCCGGCGCGCGGCCGAGGGGCGCGCGGATGCGACGATTCCGATACGGCCGGATCATGGACATCTCATCGTCGACGACATCGGCAAGAAGGTGAATCCCGGCTATTCTGGCATCGGAAGGCTGAAGGGCCTCGCTGAGCTGCGCGGGGTCATGACGGCGGTGGAGCGTTACGCATTCTAGGGAGGAAGCCTTGAGGAGGAAGCGCATTGCAGTCATCGGCCTTGGCATGGCATCCACGCCCCATGCCAAGAGCCTGCTCGATCTGCAGGACCGCGTCGAGGTGGCGGCCGCCTACAGTCCCACCGAAACACGCCGCAACGCCTTCTCCGAGCTCTGGGGTTTGCCGGTCGTCCATGAGATCGATCCGGTCTTTGAGGATGGCTCCATCGATGCGGTGATGGTGCTGACACCGCCCAACGCGCATCTCGATCTGGCGGAGCCGGCGGCGAAAGCCGGCAAGCATGTGCTTGTCGAGAAGCCGCTGGAGATCTCGACGGACCGTGCCCGGCGGATGGTCGAGTCGGCGGAGCATGCGGGCGTCAAGCTCGGGGTCGTGCTGCAGCATCGCTTCCGGCCGGTAAACACCGCGCTTGCCCGGCTGATCGCGGAGGGCAGGCTGGGTGACCTGGTCGGAGCATCCGCCAAGCTCGCGAACTGGCGCCCCCAAAGCTATTACGACGAGCCCGGCCGCGGCACCAAGGCGCGCGACGGCGGCGGCGTTCTGCTCACCCAGGGCATTCACACGCTCGACCTCCTGATTTCGCTCGCCGGGCTTCCGGAGGAAGTCACTGCATACGCAGTCACCACCCCCGTCCACCGCATGGAGACGGAGGATCTCGCCGCCGGCGCGTTCCGCTTCGCCAATGGTGCGATCGGCACCATCAGCGCTACCACCTGCGCCTATCCCGGCACGCCGGATTCGGTCGAGTTGATCGGCACGAAGGGGACCGCCCGCATCGAGGGAACGGCGCTGCTCGCACAGTTTCACGACGGCACGGAGGTGCGGCAGGATGACGGTGTGCCAGGCGGCGGCGCGGGTGCTGATCCCATGGCCTTTCCGCACGATCATCACCGCGCGGTGCTCACGGATTTCCTCGATGCGATCGAGGAAGACCGGCAGCCGAAAGTGAGCGGGCGCGAGGCCTTGAAGGTGCACCGTCTGATCGACGCGCTGCTCCGCTCCGCCGAAACGGGCGGGCGCGAGAACGTGGTCTAGGCCGACGAAGGTGCCGGAACTGCGCGATTTGTTCCGCGGCCCTCCCCGCGAGGCGCAGGCAAACGCATATGCCGGCGCAGTCCCTCACTGATCCATCCGCCGAAAGCGGATGCTCGGGGAGCGCTGGAAGTTGTGCCGCGGCAGGTGGAAATCCTCCGTCTTCCTCTGGAACAGCGCTTCGACTTCTGCTACACAATCTCTATTGAAATCGATTTCATCGGGCTCAGTGGAGGAGAAGATGACCAAGAAACCCGCAATTCTTGCCGCGGCTGCCGGCGCTTTGATGCTTTCGGCGTTCGGCGCCGGCGCGCAGGACTTCACGATTGGCCTCTCGAACGGCTGGGTGGGCAGCGAGTGGCGCACGCAGATGATCGAGGAGGCGCAGGAAGCCGCCAAGAAGTGGGCGGAACGGGGCGTGAATGTCGAGGTGGTCGTGCAGAGCGCCAATGTCGACGTGCCCGGCCAGATCGCCCATGTGCGCAATTTCATCAACCAGGGCGTTGACGCCATCATCATCAACCCGAACAGCCCGACGGCGTTCGACCCTGTCTTCGCACAGGCCAAGGAAGCGGGGATCCTGGTGATCTCCACGGATGCCGAGGTCTCCTCGCAGGACGCGATCTATGTTGGAATCGACCAGACCGCCTGGGGTGCGGCCGGCGCCAAGTGGCTTGCCGAGACGCTCGGCGGCGAGGGCGAGGTGGTCGCCATCAACGGCGTCGCCGGCCATCCGGCGAACGAGATGCGCGTTGCCGGCTATCGCAGCGTCTTTGAGGAATACCCCGACATCAAGGTCGTGAACGAGGTGAACGCCAACTGGGATCAGGCGCAGGGCCAGCAGGCCATGCAGAACATCCTCGCCACCTATCCGGATATCGACGGCGTGTGGGTGCAGGACGGCATGGCGGCGGGCGCCTGGCGCTCGATCATGGATGCCGGAAAGACGGACCAGATCGCCGCGACGGGCGAGATCCGCAAGGACTTCATCGATCTCTGGGTCGAGAACGACTTGAATTCCGGCGCTTCGGTCAATCCTCCCGGCGTGATGGCGAGTGCGCTGAACGTCGCCGTCTTCATGCTGCAGGGCCGCGAGCTCAAGGAGCCGGCGGATGCCGGGCAGTACGGCAACGCGCTCTATCTGGATATCCCGTTCATCGACAAGGACAATGTGGAGGAGATCCACGCCGAGCTCGAGGGGAAGCCGGGTTATTATTCCTATACGGACTCGCTTTCCATCGAAGAAGCCGAGGCGCTCTTCAAGTAAGCTCCTCCTCCGAAGCGGGAGCGCGCTCGTTTGCGGGCGTGCTTCCGCGTCCCAGGTGTCCGCCCATGTCTAAACTCACGATTCGCGGCGCGCGCAAAACCTACGGCGCGACCGTTGCGCTCAGCCGGGGTGATTTCGACCTCAGGGAAGGCGAGGTCCACGTGCTCATCGGCTCGAACGGTTCGGGCAAGAGCACGCTCTGCAAGATCGTCGCCGGCAGCGTGCGTCCCGATGCGGGCGAGGTGCTGATCGACGGCAAGCCGGTCTCCATCGACGGGCCGCGCGCTGCGCGGGCACTCGGTATTGCGACCTTCTATCAGGAACTGAGCCTTGCCGCCCACCGCAGCGTGGCGGAGAATATCGGTCTGCCCGAACTGCCGGGCAAAGGCAGCATTTTCGTCGACCGCGACCAGCTGAACACGGTGGCCGAGCGCTATATCGCCCGCTTTGCGGATGTGGCCGGCGAAGGCTTCTCGGCAGACATGCCGGTGGAGCATCTGCGTGAGGACCAGCGCCAACTCGTCGAGATCATGAAGACGCTCGCCACCGAGGCGCCCATTCTCATATTCGACGAGCCGACCTCCTCCCTCGACCGCTCCCAGGTGGAACGGTTCTTCGAGGTCCTGCGCGCGTTGAAAGCCGAAGGCCGGGCCATCGTCTTCATCTCCCACCGCATGGACGAGATCTTCGCCATCGGAGACCGCGTGACCGTCATCCGCGACGGCGAGACGGTGGCTACGTCATTGATTTCCGAAACCGATCCGGCGAGCATCATCCGCTTGATGATCGGGGAAACCGGCGGGCCGGCGGAAATCGGTGGCGCTCCGCCTGAAGCCGCGGAGGCGGGGGGCGAGGTCGTGCTCTCCGTAAAAGACTTGGGCGGGCAAGGCTTCGCCGGTGTCGGCTTCGAGGTGCGGCGCGGCGAGATTTTGGGTCTCGGCGGCCTGCACGGTCAGGGCCAGTCGGCCTTGCTGCGCTCGATTTTCGGCATCAGCCCGGCCGCCCAGGGCACGATCCAGGTGAAGGGTGCAGTGCGGACGCTGCGCTCTCCGCGCGAGGCGATCCGCTGCGGGCTCGCCTATGTCTCCGGCGACCGGGGGCGTGATGGCGTGGTGCATGGCAGACCCATCCTGGAGAACGTCACACCGATCCATTTCCTGCGCAACAAGCTCTCGCTGGTGCGGCCGGGGAGCCTGCGCGAGCGTGCGGCAAAGCCGCTTTCTGCCCTTAAGACGCGCTTTGCCGGCTTCGATCAGCCGGTGAACGCCCTCTCAGGCGGCAACCAGCAGAAGATCGTCATCGCCCGCTGGCTGATCGACCGGCCGGATGTGCTTTTGCTCGACGACCCCACGAAGGGCATCGATCTGCAGGCCAAGAGCGACCTCTTCGTGCTGATCCGCTCGCTCGCCGCGGAGGGCATGGGCATCGTGCTCTATTCGTCGGAGGATGCCGAACTGCTCGCCAACGCGGACCGCATTCTGGTTTTCAACAGCGGTTCGGTAAGCCGCGAGCTCAAGGGCGCGGACCGCACCCGCTACAATCTCTATCACGCCGCATATGAGGCCGCCTGATGAGCGCGACCGAGACGATAAGGCGGGGGTCCTCCCGTTCCGGCCTTGCCGGGTTGGTGGAGCGCTTCCCGTTCCTGCCGGCATTGATCATCCTCGTCGCGCTCCTGGCGCTGAACGGCTGGTTCCAGCCGAACAGCCTCGGTTTCCGTGCGATCACCGGACTGATCAGCACCTATCTCGCGCTGATGCTGCTTGCGGTCGCCCAGACCTATGTCGTCTATGCGGCCGATATCGACCTGTCCGTGGGGGCGATCCTCTCGCTCGTCAACTGCGTCATCATTGTTCTCATGGAGCAGTGGGGCGGCGGCGGGATAGCCGTGCTCGCGGCCTGTGCGGTCGGGGTCATGACGGGGCTGGCCTGCGGCCTCCTGAACGGCTTTGTGGTGGCGGTGCTGCGCCTGCAGGCGATCGTCGCCACCTTCGCCACGAGCATTCTCTTCACCGGGATGGCGCTCTATGTGCTGCCGGTGGCCGGCACGCCCGCCCCGGACGCCTACTGGCGGACCTATGGCGGCCGGTTCTTCGAGATCCCCTTCGTCTTCTATGTGGTGGCCGCCCTGGCGGTCATCCTGGTGGCCGCCACCCGCACCAGGCTGGTGGTGCAGATGCTGGCCGTCGGCGACGACGCGTTCAAGGCATTCCAAGGCGGTCTGCCGGTCACGGCGATCCGCGTCAAGGGATATATGCTCTGTGGCCTGTTCTCGGCCTTGGCCGCGCTCTGCATCACCGGCGACACGGCAAGCGGCGATCCGCTGGTGGGCGGCGCGATGACGCTTTATTCGGTCGCCGCCGTCGTACTTGGCGGTACGGCTCTTTCCGGCGGACGCGGCTCGGTCCTGGGGTCGGTGCTCGGGGCGCTGATCATCGGGCTCATCAGCTCCCTCGTCTTCTATGCCGGCACGCCCTCCCAGTGGCAGAATCTGGTCCAAGGGCTCGCGATTCTCATCGCTCTGATGCTGGGCATCATGGTCACGCGGAGGGCGCGGGCATGAGCGTGGAAGCGGCGGGCAGGGAGGAAGCGTCGCGCATTTCGCCGGCGAACTTGATGCGGCAGCCGCTCGTCGTGGCACTGGTGCTGATCGTGCTCCTGCTTGCACTCGGAGAGGTTCTGTCGCCGGGCTTCGCCTCGCTGCAGCAGATCCTGCGTCTTCTGATCGTGGCGGCGCTCCTGGGCATCGTGGCGGCGGGGCAGAATCTCGTGATCCTTGGCGGGCGCGAGGGCATAGACCTTTCCGTGGGCGGCGTCGTCTCGCTGAGCGCGATCCTTGCCGGCAATGCGATGAGCGGCTCGGATGCCGGCATCCTGCCCGCGATCTTCGCCTGTGTTGCGGCAGGCGCGCTCGTCGGCACCTTCAATGGGATCGGCGTGACGCTGCTGCGCATTCCCCCGCTCGTGATGACGCTCGGTATGCTTGGCGTGCTGCAGGGTCTGCTTGTCGTCATCCGCCAGGGCGTGCCGTCGGGGCGGGCCGCACCTGCCTTGTCCGAATTCGTCACCCGGCCGTTTCTGCTCGGGCTGCCGGGCATCATATGGCTCTGGGTGCTGATCGGCCTGGTGATGGCTTTCCTCCTCAGGCGCACCGTCTTCGGCTACCGCGTTTATGCCGTAGGCTCCAACGAGCAGGCCGCCATGCTGGCCGGCGTTCCGGTGCGGCTCATCCGCATCTCGCTCTTTGCCCTTTCGGGCGCCTTCGCGGCTCTGGCCGGGCTCTGCCTGATCGGCTATGCGGGCACCTCCTTCGCCAATGTGGGAGAGCTCTACATGCTGCCCTCCATCATCGCCGTGGTACTGGGCGGTACGCCCCTTTCCGGCGGCAAGGGCGGCTATACGGGCACGATGGCGGGCGCCGTGCTGCTCGTCATCCTCCAAAGCATCCTCACCACCATCAACATCGACGAATCAGGGCGCCAGATGATCTTCGGCGTCACGCTTCTTATCCTCATGATGTTCTATGGTCGCGGGCGGGCCATGCGCGCATGAGCAGAGCCAGGATCAAGGACATCGCGGCAGCGCTCGGCGTTTCGCCGGCGACCGTGTCGCGCGCGCTGAGCGATTCCGGGCTGGTGGCGGAGCCGACGCGCAGCCGCATCCGTGAAGCGGCCCGGCGCCTCAACTACCGGCCCAATGTCAGCGCCCGCAATCTGCGCACGCAGCGCTCGATGGCCGTTCTCCTGGTGGTGCGCGACGTCGGTAACCCCTTCTATCTCGACATCATGAAGGGTGTGGAGGCGGCCGCGCGCGAGGCCGGCTATTCCGTGCTCATGGGCAATACCGAGAACAACCCCGAGCGCGAGATCGAATATTTCAACATGCTGCGGGACGGCCACGCGGACGGGATGATCCTCATCACCGGCAAGCTGCCGGAGGATGACGTCCTGCCGCAGGACCTGGCCGCGCTGCCTGTCGTCGTGGCGCTGGAGCCGATCGAGCACAGTGGCTTTCCGCATGTCATGATCGACAATACCGGGGCTGCTCGCGAAGCGGTGGAGCACCTGATCTCGCTCGGCCACAAGCGCATCGCCCATATCGCCGGGCCCGTTCCGGAAACCATGGCCACGCTGCGGCGGGAGGGCTACCGACGGGCCATGGGCGCGGCCGGTTTGAAAATCCCCGCGGGCTACGAGGTCATTGGCGACTATCTCCTTCCCTCCGGCGAGCGGCTCTGCCGAGAGCTCTTCTCCTTGCCGGAGCCGCCGACCGCGATCTTCGCCGCCAATGACGAGATGGCCTTCGGCGCCATCAATGAATTGAGGGTGATGGGGCTTGGCGTGCCGGGTGACGTTTCGGTCGTGGGTTTCGACGACATCTTCCTGAGCCAGGCATTCTATCCGCCGCTCACCACGGTGAGCCAGCCGCGCATCGCGATCGGCCGGGAAGCCATGCGCCTCCTTCTCGAGGTCATGCGCGGCGAAAGCCACGTCGGCGAAATCATCATGATGCCGACTGCCTTTCAGACGCGGGGCTCGACGGCGCCGATGCGCGGCCGGCGCAGCCACCGGAAATCAGCATGAGGGAGAGGAAGATGACGGACCTGTCGAAGGAGAAGCTCAGGATCGGATTTGTCGGCTCCGGCTTCATTGCCCAATTCCATCTGCGCTCCATGGTCGGCGTGCGCAATGTGGAGGTGACCGGCGTCTACAGCCGAAGCGCCGGGAAGCGTGACCAGATCGTCGCCATGGTGGACGAACTGGGGCTCGGCGCCTGCACCGCTCATGAAAGCCTGGAGAGCCTGTTCGGCGCCGAGGACGTCGATGCGGTCTGGATTCTCTCGCCCAATCACACCCGCCTCGATGTCATGCGCTCGCTGCACGAGGAGGTGAAGGCAGGTCGCAGCAAGGTCTTTGCCGTCGCCTGCGAGAAGCCGCTTGCGCGGACTGTCGCGGAGGCCCGCGAGATGCTGCGCCTGGCGGAGGATGCGGACCTCGATCACGGCTATCTGGAGAACCAGGTCTTCTGCACGCCGGTCCTGCGCGGCAAGGAGATCATCTGGCGCCGCGCAGCCTCCACCACCGGCAGGCCTTATCTCGCCCGGGCCGCGGAAGAGCATTCCGGTCCGCATGAGGCCTGGTTCTGGAGGGGCGACCAGCAGGGCGGCGGGGTGCTTTCCGACATGATGTGTCATAGCGTGGAGGTGGCGCGCCACCTGCTGACCGCGCCGGGCGCCCCGCGCGACTCGCTCAAGGTCAAGGCTGTCAACGGCACGGTTGCCAACCTCAAATGGACGCGCCCGCACTATGCGGATGCGCTCCGCCAGCGGTATGGCTCGGAAGTGGATTACCGCAACCGTCCGTCCGAGGACTTTGCGCGCGGCACGGTGGAGCTCGAAGACGAGAACGGCAACGAACTGATGATCGAGGCCACCACGTCCTGGGCCTATGTGGGGGCCGGCCTGCGCATCCAGCTCGAGCTGCTGGGGCCCGAATATGCGATGGAGTTCAATTCGCTCGGCACCGGGCTCAAGGTCTTCATGTCCCGCGCCGTCACCGGTTCGGAAGGCGAGGATCTGGTGGAAAAGCAGAATGCCGAGCAGGGCCTGATGCCGGTCCTGGAAGACGAGCCCGGCGTCTACGGTTACACGGACGAGAACCGTCACATGGTCGAGTGCTTCCGCAAGGGCGAGAAGCCGCTTGAGACGTTCCATGACGGCGTGGCGGTGGTGGAGATCCTGATGGCGCTCTACCGCTCGGCGGAGCTGGGGCAGACGGTGCGCTTCCCGGCGCCGGAGCTTGAGGACTACGTTCCGCCGGTCGCCCGCCCGCCCGCCTGATCGGCGGAGGCCGCCGCAGGCGGCCGATGCCGGGCTTCTCGTGCTCCGTCGGTGGTCCCTCTGACGACGAGATGCGTCTCCAGCACATAGGAGGCGTCGGTGAGAGCCCGCGACTGCAGCATCTCCATGAGCAGGGAGACGGCGAGCTTGCCGGCTTCCACCGACCTGCTGGATACGGTGGTCAGGGGCGGCAGCACCAGGGGACCCAGCGCATCGTCGCAGCCGACAACGGAGAAATCCTTCGGCACGGCCACGTCCCGCGCGGCCAAGCCCGCCAGGATGCCCTGCGCCATGACGTCGTCGAAGGCGATCGCAGCCGTGGCATTTCTGGCGAGGATGGACGGCACCGCCTGCAGCCCCGCTTCGAAGCTCGGCACCGAGGCCGAGAGGATGCCGAGCTCCAGCCCGAGTGCCGCGGCCGATTTGCGCACGGCGGCGCGGCGCTGCTTGTTCGACCAGGATGCCGATGGCCCGCTGACATAGACGATGCGCTTGTGGCCCAGCTCGGCGAGATGTCTTGCGGCCTCCGCCACGCCGATGCCGCTGTCGATGAGGACGCGCGGAATGCCTTCCACATTGCGGTTGATCAGCACCATCGGCTTCAGCGAGGCATGCGCGAGAATGCGGTTGTCGGAAAGACGGGGGGAAGCCAGAATGACGCCCTCCACCTGGCTGGAGAGGCGCCCGAGCAACTTGTCCTCCTTCTCGGGATCTTCGTCGGAATTGCCGAGGAAGACGCAGAAATCGAACCGGTCGGCCTCCACCTGCGCCGCCCGGATCAGCGGAGGGAAGAAGGGGTTGGCCACATCGGGCACGATAAGCGCGATATTCCCGTTGCGCCCCGTGCTGAGCGCGCGTGCCGTGTGATTGGGCACATAGCCCATGCGCTCGGCCACCGCCTTGATGTGCTCGACCGTCTCCGGGCTCAGCATATGCGGCTTGGTGTAGGCACGCGACACACTGGAACGCGCCACCCCGGCGGCCTCCGCCACCTGGCTGATCGTCACCCCGCCTTTTCGCTCGAGCGGCAAAGCTCTTCTCCGCAGTTTCCACTGTACCGGAAGCAGAATGCATGAGGAAAGCGCCGACGCAAGCCGTTGACATGCAACCGGTTGCACATAATAGTGGGCGTACCGGCGCAAGATCGCCTGCCGGAACCTGTAATCAATGCCGGAGTTTCGCTTGCATTCTCCTCGACCAGATTTGTCACCTTCGCCCGATTCCGCCCGCCGGGTGGAAAACCTTCTTGTGGAAACCTATCGGGACCGGGAGAAGATGGGCGCGGCCGCGGCCGCTGCCGTGGCGGCAGCGCTTGCCGAGCGCCTGCACCACCAGGACCATGTACGCATGGTTTTCGCCGCCGCGCCAAGCCAATCCTCCATGCTCGAGCAGCTTTGCGCGGCGGAAGGCGTGGACTGGCGCCGCGTCAGCGCATTCCATATGGACGAGTTCATCGGTCTCGCGCCCGAAGCGCCGCAACGCTTCGCGAACTGGCTCGACCGGCATCTCTTCGGCAAGGTTCCCTTCAAGGCGGTGCACAAGCTCGCGCCCGAGCCGGACCCGGAGGAAGAGGCCCTCCGTTACGCACGGCTCCTCGACGAAGCGCCCATCGATTTCGTTTGCCTCGGCATCGGCGTCAACGGCCACATCGCGTTCAACGACCCGCCCGTGGCGGATTTCGACGATCCCCGGGACGTGAAGGTGATCGAGCTGGACGAGATCTGTCGCCGGCAGCAGATCGACGACCAGGGCTTCGCCAGCATGGAGGAGGTGCCGCCGAGCGCGATCACGCTCACCATCCCCCGGCTTCTGCGCGCGGACCGTCTGTTCTGCATCGTGCCGGGAGCGCACAAGAGAGACGCCGTCCGCGGCGCCCTGCGGGGGCCGGTGACCACCGCGTGCCCGGCGAGCATCTTGCGCCGGCACCCCGATTGCACTCTGTTCCTGGACAAGGAGGCAGATCCCGATGCCTGATACCATTGATGCCGATGCGCTCTGTGCGGGCTATCTGAGCCAAGCCCATGCGCTGATGCAGCGTATTCTCGACGAGGAGCGCGAGCCGATGGATGCCGCCGCTGCCAGGCTGGCCGACCAGATCGCGGCGGACAGGCTGGTGCACATTTTCGGGCCCGGCGGCCATTCGAACCTTGCGACGCAGGAGGTCTTCTTCCGCGCCGGCGGGCTGATGCATATCAGCGCCATCCTGGACGAAGGCACGCTTCTTTCCAATGGCGCGCTTCGCTCCATGGCGATGGAGCGGACGCCGGGATACGGGCGCGTGGTCATCTCCAATGCGCGGCTGGGCGAGGCGGATGTGCTGATCCTCGCCAATGCCTACGGCATCAACGCGGCGCTCATCGATGCGGCACTGGAGGCGCGCTCGCGCGGCGCCTTCCTGATCGGGGTGAGCTCACGCGGGCATGCGGAGAACACGGCGTCCGACCACCCGGCGCGCCACCCGAGCAAGCAGAACCTGCACCACGTGGCGGACATCGCCATCGACACGAAAGTGCCGATCGGCGACGCGGTGGTCCGCGTGCCGGGCATGGGCGAAGGGATCGCGGCGATCTCCACCTTCGCCAATGCCTTTGCGCTCAATTGCCTCGTCATCCGCACCGTGGCGAAGCTGGTGGAGCGCGGCATCGAGCCGCCCGTCTGGCGCAGCGGCAACGCGCCGGGGGGCGACGAAGCGAATGCCCGCTTCATCGCCCGCTTCCGTGACCGGGTGCGCGCCCTATGACGAGCGGGACCGTGATCACCGGCCGTGACCCGGCCACGGGAGAAGGCATCGCCATTTCCGTGCGGGACGGGATCATCGCCGGGATCGCACCCGAGAAAAATGCCGGCGAGGCCTACATTGCGGCGGGCCTTATCGATCTGCAGGTCAATGGCTATGTCGGGATCGACCTCAATGACGGGAAGCTCACGCCCGAGCGCGTGATCGAACTCACCCGGACCTTGCTCCGCCTCGGCGTGACCTCCTATCTGCCGACGCTGATCACCGCGTCGAGGGAGGCGTTGGTCTCCGCGTTGGTCGCAATTGCGGAAGCCTCGCGCGCGGATGCACTGACCGGGCGGGTCATCGCAGGCATCCATATGGAAGGGCCGAGCGTCTCGCCGGCGGACGGGCCGCGCGGCGCGCATCCGGCCGCCCATGTGCGTCCGCCCTCGCTGGAGGAGTTCGCGCAGTGGCAGAAGGCGGGCGGCGGCCTTGTGCGTCTGGTCACCCTGGCGCCCGAGCATGATGGCGCGCCCGCCTATATCCGCGCCGTGACGGCGCAGGGCGTCCATGTGGCTCTCGGTCACTCGGCCGCCAGCCCGGAGCAGGTTTTCGCGGCGGCGAAAGCGGGTGCGTCACTTTCCACCCATCTCGGCAACGGCGTCGCCGCAATGTTGCCGCGCCACCCCAACCTCATCTGGGCGCAGCTTGCCGAGGACCGGCTTTCGGCAAGTTTCATCGCCGACGGCCACCACCTTCCTGCCGAGACCTTCAAGGCGATGCTGCGGGCGAAGGGCCTCGAGCGCGCGTTGCTCGTTTCCGACAGTGTGGCGCTTGCCGGCATGGCGCCCGGCACCTATTCCCAGGCGATCGGTGGCGAAGTGGAAGTGCGGGCGGATGGCAGGATCGGCATCGCGGGTACGCCCTATCTCGCCGGCGCCGGGCTTCCGCTGGTCGCCAATGTGCCGATCGCCATGCGCATGGCGGGGCTTTCGCTCGCGGAGGCGCTGCGCCTTGCGACGGCCAATCCCGGACGCTTCCTCGGCGGGCGCGGGCGCCTTGCCGTCGGAGAAAGCGCGGATCTCCTGCGCTTCTTCCTTGGCGGGCCGGACGAGCCTCTCCGGGTCGATGCCGTGTGGAAGGCCGGAGAGGAGGTCTTCCGCGCATGATCCGTGCCGGGGTTGCCGCCGTCGACGTCACCCCGCCTGCGGGGCTCGCCATGTCCGGTTTCGCCGCGCGGACCCTACCGGCGCGCGGTGCCCACGATCCCTTGACGGTGCGGGGGCTCGCGGTGGAAGACACCGCGGTCGCGGTGGCCGATGTGATCGGCCTGCACCACGAGATGAGCGCGCGCATCCGCCGCCGGTGCACGCTGCCCGACGAGCGCGTCATCGTCGCCGCGCTCCACAACCACGGCGGCCCGGTCTCGATGCCGGGGCGGCTCGGCGCCAAGGCGGATCCGGACTATCTCGCTTTGCTTGAAGATGCCTGCGTGCGGGCCATAGACGAGGCGGTGGCGAGCCAGCGTCCGGCCCGGCTCCATGCAGGCTTGGGGGCGGACCCGGGCGTCGCCCGCAACCGCCGCCACTCCGACGGGCCGCTGGACCGGTCCCTGCCGCTGCTGAAGGTTTGCGGCGAAGATGGAGAGGTGTTTGCGGTGATGACGGGCTATGCCTGCCATCCCGTCGTTCTCGGCGCCGACAACACACTCTGGACCGCCGATTACCCGCACTATGTACGCACCGCCCTGGAAGAAGCCCATCCGGGAGCGGTCGCGATCTTTCTCACTGGATGCGTGGGTGATGCGAATACCGGCCATACCGCTCACGCGTCCATGACTCTCGCGTCCAATCCGGATCGCAGCTTCGCGGCTGCGGAGCGGATTGGCCGGGGTATCGCCGCAGCGGCGATGCAGACCCCCTCTGCATTGCCGCTCGGCGATCACGTTCACGCGGCGAACGCGCAGGTGTATCTGCGCTTCGAAAGCCGCGAGAGGGAAGCGCCAGAGGCGCTCGCGGCGGCCTGGCGCGAAGAACTCGCCGGTGCCGACCCGTTGCGCGCCGCGCTGCTCAAGCCCTGGATCGGCTGGGCCGAGACCGTCGCGGGGCGCGACATGCGTCCGCTGCCCGCGCGCGTGACCCTGCTCGACTGGGGCGGGTTGCCCGTCATCGGCCTGCCGGGCGAGATCTTTGCCGCCACCGCGCTTTCGATCCGGCAGGCATTCGGCTCGAAGCCGCTCTTCATCGCCGGCTTTGCCGAGGACAATCCCGGCTATATCCCGCCGCGCGAGGAATATGCCCATGGCGGCTACGAGGTGGACGAGGCGCATCGCTATTACGGCATGCCGGCCACCTTTGCGCCCGGCTGTGCCGAAGTGCTGGCAGGGACTGCGATCAGCTTGGTCGGGCAGCGCTGAGGCCGGAGGAGCGGAGAATAATCGCCTCTTGCTTCACTTGACGCGCAACCGGTTGCATGGCAGGTTTTCATCAGGGAACACGTCCGCTCAAAATCAAAGGGAGAGCAAAAGATGAGAGCGCAGAGGGCACGCAATTCACGATCCTTCATGGCGAGC
This sequence comes from Chelativorans sp. AA-79, assembly GCF_029457495.1. Taxonomy (NCBI): domain Bacteria; kingdom Pseudomonadati; phylum Pseudomonadota; class Alphaproteobacteria; order Hyphomicrobiales; family Phyllobacteriaceae; genus Chelativorans; species Chelativorans sp. AA-79. The sequence continues at coordinate 4,555,234 of NZ_CP120361.1, read as the reverse complement.
TTCACGGGAACGCCGCTGGCGCTCGCCGTGGCGGCGGGACTTTCCATCACAGCCACGGCGGTGAGCGCGCAGACCATCACGGTGTGGAGCGGCTATCCCGAGATGGCTCCCTTCTATGAGCACGTGGCGGAATCCCTGAAGGATGAATATCCCGACCTGCAGGTGAACGTGGAAGCGATCGCCCTGCGCGAGCACGAGAAGCGGATCGCGCTGGGGCTCACCTCCGGCTCCGCCGGCGTCACGGTCATCGAGCTGGCTGGCTCCACCGCCAGCCGCTATATCGAGAACGATCTGCTGCCGGCCGCGCCGGAGAACGTGGCCTCCTTCGTGAGCGACCCGGCCAATTTCGACGCCTTCTTCGTCGATACGGCGGGGAAGGGCGGTACGGTCTATGGCGTCCCGCTGTTCCGCGGCCAGGGCGCGCTCTTCTACAATGTCGACATGTTCGAGGCGGCGGGGCTGACGGAGCCGCCGCAGACCATGGAAGAGTACACCGATTACGCCGAGAAGCTCACCCAGCGGGATGCGAACGGCAACCCCACCGTTTCCGGCTGGAGCCTGCGGCTTTCCGGCGGCGGGCAGGGGATCGCGGAGAAGTTCTGGATCAACCTTTTCCAGTATGGCGGCTCGGTGATCGAGGAAGCGGGCGATGGCAAGTGGCGCGCCAATTACGCCAATGAGGCCGGCCGCAAGGCGCTGAAGCAGTATCTGGAAAACGTCCATGTGCTGAAGACCGTCACGCCCGAGATGCCGGCCGATGCGGAGGCCTTCGAGCGCGGGCAGACGGCCATGTTCATCCGGGAATCCTGGGTGATCGGCGACATCGCCGCCAAGGCGCCCGACCTCAATTACGCGACAGCTCCGCTGCCCCGCGGCTCGATCGCCCTGCCGACGAATCTATACGTGAACTCCGTCGAGGGCGAGGATGCGGAGGCCGCCTGGGCTTTCACGCTTGCCGCCAACGAGCCGGAGAACCTCATCTGGCTGCTGGACAACGTAGGCTGGCTGCCGAACCGTTCCGGCGTCGACTATTCGGTGGTCACGGACCGTGTTCCCGCCTTCGCTGCGTTCGTGGACTATCCGGAAGGCTACGAGTTCTTCACGTTGCCGGCCATTGGCCCGATCGAGGAAGTGCTGACGCGGCTTGCGGGCCAGCTCACCAACGCCTTCGGCAATGCGAATCTGGCGAAGGACGATGCGGCGATCGACGCCTTCCTCGCCTCGGCCGCGGAGGAAACGAACAACATCCTCAGCCGCGAGGGCTTGCTGGCCGAATAGCCGGCCTTCGATAACGAGATCGTTCCAGGGCGGCCGTCCGGCCGCCCTGGCCGTAACGGGTCACCTTCACGGGAAAGCACATGCTGCAGCGGAAACGATGGCGCTTCGCGATGCTGGCGTTCCTGCCGACGCTCGCGATCTTCGCCTGGGTGCGCATCTATCCGATCGGAGAGACGCTGCGGCTGAGCCTGCACAAATGGGACATCCTGTCCAAGAACAAGCCGTTCATCGGCCTCGACAATTTCCGTGAGCTCTTCCACGACCGGCTGTTCCTTGACGCGCTGGTGAACACCTCGATCATCGCCTTCGGCGTCCTGGCGGTCACCATCCCGCTGGCGCTGGTTATTGCGGCCCTCATCCACCACCGGACGCAATCGCGCTTCTCCGGTTTCTACGAGACCGCGATCTTCATTCCCCATGTCGTCTCGCTGGTGCCGGCGGCGATGGCCTGGAAATGGATCTTCGACGCCAAGCTCGGGCCGCTGAATGCGCTGCTTCAGTATTTCGGCATCCCGGCGCAGGCCTGGCTCTTCGATCCGGTGTTGTCGGTGATCTGCATCATCGTTCTCTGCTCCTGGCAGGCGCTGGGCTATGCGGTGCTCATCTACCTGGTCGGCTTCAAGAACCTGCCGCTCTCTCTTTTTGAGGCGGCCAAGCTCGATGGCGCGACCGGAATCCAGCGCTTCTGGCACGTCTCGGTGCCGTTGCTGAAGCCGATCACGCTCTATGTGTCCGTCGTTACCCTGATCTCCGGGTTCAATGTCTATGCGCAGGCCTTCGTGCTCGCCTCGGACTCGCAGGGCGCGCCGGGCCGCCAGGTGCGGGTGCTCGTGCTCGACATGCTGGAGAACAGCTTCCGCAACTACCGGGTCGGCTATGCGGCCTCGGAGGCCGTGGTGCTCCTTGCGATCGTGCTTGTGCTGACCCTCATCCAGTTCGGCCTACTGCGCGAGAAGGGAGGGCGGTCGTGACGGCGGTGAGTGCCACCAGCGAAACGGGCGTGAAGGCGAGGGGAGGCATGCGCGCACGCGGCCGGCTCGTCAATCTGGCGATCGATATCTTTCTGTTCGCCTTCTCTCTTCTCATGCTCCTGCCGCTCGTCTTCCTGGTCTCGAATGCGTTCAAGACGCCGCAGGAACTGCTCGTCTGGCCGCCGACCGTCATCCCGGCGGACCCGACGGTCGAGAACTTCCGCGCTGTCCTGGCCGACACGCCGCTGGCGCGCTGGATCTTCAACAGCCTTGCCTTTGCCGTGCTCTCCATGATCGCCATCGTGGCGACCTCGGCGATCTCCGGCTATGTGCTGGCGAAGTTCCGCTTCCGCTCGCTCAACGTCATCTTCGTGATCATCCTCGCAACGGCCATCGTGCCCTTCGAGGTCTATATGATCCCCCTCTATTTCCAGGCGCAGATGCTGGGCGTCCTGAACTCCACCTGGGGCCTTCTGCTCGGCTATCTGGTGATGAGTTTCGGTATCTTCCTGATCCGCCAGAACGTCGTGCATTCCATCCCGGACGAGCTTCTGGAGGCGGCACGCATCGACGGTGCCGGCGAGTTCTGGATCTTCTGGCGCATCGTCCTGCCGCTCCTGCGCGGCGCGTTGGGGGCGCTTGCCGTGCTGGCCTTCTTCCAGGCCTGGACATCCTTCGCCTGGCCCATGATCGTCACCACCACGCGCGAGAGCTACACGATCGAGGTGGGGCTGGCGCTCTTCCAGACCGGCTTTACGGTGGACCTGGGGCGGCTCAGCGCGGCATCCGCCACGGTGCTGGTCCCCTCCATCACGCTTTTCGTCATCCTGCGCCGCAACTTCGTGCAGAGCGTGGCAAGCACCGGGCTGAAGGAATGAGCGAGGCTTTCCTGAAGAACGCGGCCCGGCGCTACGAAAGCGCCAATGCCGGCACGCTCGGCTGGATGCTCGACCGGGAACCGCTCGGCCGCGGCTTCCTCGACACGAAGCTCAGCAGCCTCACGCTTGCCGATTACACCCGCGCCGACGGCCTGCGCGGGCCGGACTTTACCTATGGCTGGATCCAGGGGCGCGGGTTGGAGGCGATCGCCACCCACGCCGCCTTCTTCGCCGACCGCCAGCCGGAGCTCGCGCAGAAACTCGATGAGACGGGGATGCGGCTCTATGGGCTCCTGAAGGAGCTTCAGAGCGCCGACGGGCATATCTATTTCCGCTACGATGCGGACATGCGGCCCCTGCGCGCGGAAGGGGACGGCGCAGTCGTCGGGCAAAAGCCCGCGGGCGGGATCTTCACCTATTCGGATGCCTTCGCGGCCAAGGGGCTGATCGCGGCGGCGCACCGTTATCGGCCCGACGACCTGCCCGGCCATCTCGATTATTTTCACCGCGTGATCGCCGCGATCGAGGAGGGCCGGTTCCAGATGAATGAACAGGCCGAGCTCGGCCCTGTCGCGCTGGAGACCCAAGCGGACGATTTCGGCCCGCGCATGATCCTGCTCGGCGCGGCCGGCATGCTGGAGCGGCTGGACCTGGGTGGTCACGCGGCATTCGCGGAGCGCTTCATCGCCCATGTGATCGAGCGGCATCTCGATCAAGCGACATACCTGCTGCGCGATGCACCTGGGGACGACCGCTGCAATGTCGGGCACGGCATCGAGTTCGCGGGCTTCGCCCTGGATTACGCGCCGACCTCCCGCGACCCGCAATTGGTGCGCGCTCTGGAGCAAATCCTGCTCGCCTCGCTCCGATTCGGTTTTGCCGAGGCAGGCCTGTCGCTGACGGTCTCGATCTCCACCGGTGAGAAGCTCAGCCCCTACCAGCCCTGGTGGTCGCTGCCGGAGGCGATCCGCACCGCGGCACTCGCCTGGTCGCTGACCGGAAATCCCGAAAGCATGGCCGCCTGGCGGCGGGCCGATACGGCCTTCTTCCGGCACTACTGGCGCGGCGACCCGCCGATCGCCTTTCAGACGATGACGGCCGAAGGGCCTGTGGACTACGTACCGGCCACACCCGATCTCGACCCCGGATACCATACTGGACTAAGCCTGCTTGCAGCCATCCGCGTAGCGGGGGCCAAGGCTGCCCACCCATTCGCTGAGCATACGAGGTAGACATGGCATCGGTCGAAATCCGCGACGTGCGGAAATCCTTCGGCAAGCTGGAGACCATCAAGGGCGTTTCGGTCGACGTGCCGGATGGTGCCTTCGTCGTCCTCGTCGGCCCCTCCGGATGCGGGAAGTCGACGCTGCTGCGCATGATCGCCGGTCTCGAGGACATCACCGGCGGCACGATCAGCATCGGCGGGCGGGTGATCAACGATGTGGAGCCCAAGCACCGCGATATCGCCATGGTGTTCCAGAACTATGCGCTCTATCCGCACATGACCGTTGCGGAGAATATGGGCTTCTCGCTGCGCCTTGCGAAAACGCCGAAGGAGGAGATCGCCGTCCGCGTCCGCGAAGTGGCCAAGATCCTCGGCCTGTCCGATTATCTCGAGCGCTATCCGCGGCAGCTTTCCGGCGGTCAGCGCCAGCGCGTCGCCATGGGGCGGGCGATCGTGCGCAACCCGCAGGTCTTCCTGTTCGACGAGCCGCTCTCCAACCTCGATGCCAAGCTGCGTGTGCAGATGCGTGCCGAGCTGAAGGATATCCATGCCCGCATCCGTACCACCACGGTCTATGTGACGCATGACCAGATCGAGGCCATGACCATGGCCGACCGGATCGTGGTGATGCGGGACGGCATCGTGGAGCAGGTGGGGGCGCCGCTCGAACTCTACGACCGGCCGAACAACACCTTTGTCGCGAGCTTCATCGGCTCGCCGGCCATGAACCTGCTGGAAGGCGAAATGGAGCAGGGCGCCGTGCGCCTTCCCGGCGGAGCGGTCCTCCCCGCCGGGATCCGGAGGGCGGGCGGAAAGGTGGTCTACGGCATCAGGCCGGAGCACATCGGCTTGGGCGAAGGAGACGATGGAATCGAGGCGGTGGCGACCAATGTGGAGCCCACAGGCTCGGAAACCTTCATCCAGGCCCGCATCGGCGAGCAGGTGATCTCCGCACAGCTTCGCGATCGCGTCGCGATGCGCACCGGCGATCGGTTGAGACTACAGGTCGCCGCCGAGAAGGCTCATCTCTTCGATGCCGCAAGCGGGCAGCGCATCGCTCCGCCTCACTGATCCGGCGCCCGGCTTCGTCCGGGAAGGGAGATGACAGAGCCCGTGCTTCGCGATAGGCATGGTGCGCCTGCCTGACTCACGCTCCATCTCAAGGATTGCGGACCCATGACCGATATCGCCATGATAGAAGCCGCACGCACCCGCCTTGCCGGGCGTGCGCGCTGCACGCCGCTTCTTGCCTCGCCCTTTCTTGACGAGATCGCTGGGCGTCATGTCCTCGTCAAGCCCGAATGCCTTCAGCACACCGGCTCCTTCAAGTTCCGTGGCGCGTGGTCGGCGATCTCGGGGCTCGATCCGGCCGTGCGGGCGAAGGGTGTCATCGCCTTTTCCTCGGGCAATCACGCCCAGGGCGTGGCGCTGGCGGCGCGCATGCACGGCATTCCGTCCGTCATCGTCATGCCCTCGGATGCTCCGAGGCTGAAACTCGAAAACACGCGCGCCTATGGCGCCGAGGTGGTGCTTTATGACCGCGCCACGGAGGATCGCGACGCGATCGGCGCGCGGCTGGCCGCAGAAAGAGGGCTGACGCTGATCAAGCCCTTCGACGAGCCGCTCGTGATCGCGGGCCAGGGCACGATCGGGCTGGAGCTGGCCGAGCAGGCGATGGAGGCCGGCGTGGACCGGGCGGCGGTGCTCATCCCCTGCGGGGGTGGCGGCCTGATCTCCGGCATCGCGCTGGCCCTGGAGGCGCGTGCCCCCGGGCTGAAGCCGCGCCCATGCGAGCCCGAGGGCTTTGACGACGTGACCCGTTCGCTCGCTTCCGGCGAGATCGAGCGCAACCCGGCAATGGCGGGCTCGATCTGCGACGCGATCGTCACGCCCTCGCCGGGCAGGATCACCTTCCCCATCATGAAGCGGCTGTGCGGCGCGGGCATCGTCGTCACCGACGAGGAGGCCCTGCACGCGATGGCGCTCGCCTTCGACCGGCTCAAGATCGTGGTCGAACCGGGTGGTGCGGTGGCGCTCGCAGCCGCGCTCTTCCATGGCGGGGAGGTCGAAGGAGATACGGTGATCGTGGTCGCCTCGGGCGGCAATGTCGACGCCGCGCTGTTCCGCCGGGCGCTCGAACGGTTTGCCGGCTGAAGCCTCACTGGAAATCGTAGACGCTGAACCCCGTCACCATCTCGTCCAGTCCCAGCGGGCGGGTAAGCGGCGGTTCCGCGCGCTCGAGGCATCCCTGGCGCTCGCAAAGCCTGCAGGCAGGGCCGACGGGCGTCGCCAAATTCGCGTTTGCGGGAAGGGCGGCGCCATAGACGACGCGGTCCTTGTGGGCGAGGCTGCAGCCGATGAGCAGGGCCGTGCGGCGCGGCCGCTCGGCATATGCGGCCTGCGGGCCGTCCACGGTGCGCGCCAGCGTCAGGAATGCATCGCCATTCGGCATCGCGACGGCCTCTGTCAGAACCTGGCCGGGCTGGGCGAAGGCGGCATGGGCGGCAAGCTTCGGGCAGCCGCCGCCGAAGCTGCTGTGCGGGAATCCCTGCGCGCCCGCGCGCCGCAATCTGTTTCCCGCCGCATCGATCTCGATCAGGAAGAAGGGCACGCCCGCCGCACCGTTTCGCACAACCGTGGTGAGGCGGTTCGCCGCCTGCTCGAAAGAGACCTGGAAACGCGCGGCAAGCACGGCGATGTCGTAGCGCGCCCGTTCGGCTGCCGTGAGAAAGGGCTCGTAGGGCATCATCAGCGCGTGCGCTGCATAGCGGCCAAGCTCGAAACGGGCGAGCCGTTTCGCCTCGTCCGTGTTGAGCTTGAGAGCCTCGACCTCGATGGCGACCGCCGCGCGCATGCGGATGAGCGATCCCTCGATGGCGATCTCGCGCAACTGGTCGGCCGGCGACAAGCGTTCGGAGATGAACAGGCGTTGCGAATGACGGTCGTAGCGCCGGCGCCAGTTCGGCATGGTTGCCGCCGGCAGCACCCGCACGCTGATGCCGTGCTCGCGGGAGAACCAAGCCTTGAGCGCGGTGGAAAGGTCCGCCGAGGAGTCGAGCAGGCGGTGAAACGCTTCCGCCTCCTCCTCGAGAGCGGGGAAGTGGTTGGGGCGCCTCTCGAATGCGTCGCGCACCTCGTCCACCGGCAGGCGCGCGGCGGAAACGGCGGCCGAACGACCCTCGCGCGAAAGCATCTCGGAAAGGTCCGACAGGCGGGCCGTCTGCTCGCGATAGGCCCGGTAGAGCTTGATCAGCGCCGCTGCGGCATTGGGGGCTGCGTCGGCCAAGTCCAGCAATTCGCTTTCGCCGGGGAGTTCGCCTGAAAGAAGCGGATCGGAGAAGACCTCCCGCAGGGCGGCGAGAGAGGCGCCGGTCTCCGCCTGCAGCTCGTCCGGATCGACCTTGTAGACCGACACCAGCTTGAGGATGAGCTGCACCGTCAGCGGGCGCTGGTTGCGCTCGATGAGGTTCAGATAGGAAGGCGAGATGCCCAGCCCCTCTGCCATGGCCGTCTGGCTGAGGCCCTTGGCGAGCCGGACCCGCCGTATGCGCGCGCCTGCAAAGATTTTCTGGGTGCTCATCGACGTCCTCGCTTTACAGCCTTTTACAGCGCTTCGCGGCACTCGGGAATCGCTTTTACATTTTTTACAAGTTTACCGCCGCCGACAGTGAAATTCCGGACAAATTCACCCGAAATCCGGGAAATCTGGCGATGCGCCGCTATGCTTCTCCGGAGTTCCTGCCGTAAATCCTGTCATAGAGAGCAACGCGCTTTCCGGCGCTGGCAGCCAACCAGTTCGACAAAGAATAAATGGAGATCTGAATGACTGATTTTTACAATCTGGTTCCCTCGGCGCCGCAAGGCCGTTTCGACGGTATCGAGCGGACTTATACGGCCGAAGATGCGCGCCGGCTGCGCGGCTCGGTGGCCATCAGGCACACGCTGGCGGAGGAAGGTGCGAACCGGCTCTGGAAGCTGCTCCGCGAGGAGGAGTTCGTGAATGCGCTGGGCGCGCTTTCGGGCAATCAGGCCATGCAGATGGTTCGCGCCGGGCTGAAGGCGATCTATCTTTCCGGCTGGCAGGTGGCGGCGGATGCCAACACCGCCTCGGCCATGTATCCCGACCAGTCGCTCTATCCCGCCAACGCCGGGCCGGAACTGGCGCGGCGCATCAACCGCACGCTCCAGCGCGCCGATCAGATCGAGGCGGCGGAAAGGAAGGGGCTCTCGGTCGAGACCTGGTTCGCGCCGATCGTTGCGGACGCCGAAGCTGGCTTCGGGGGGCCGCTCAACGCCTTCGAGATCATGAAGGCCTATATCGAAGCCGGCGCGGCAGGCGTGCACTTCGAAGACCAGCTTGCATCGGAAAAGAAGTGCGGCCACCTTGGCGGAAAGGTGCTGATCCCCACTGCAGCCCATATCCGCAACCTGACGGCGGCGCGGCTCGCCGCGGATGTGATCGGCGTGCCTTCACTGATCATCTGCCGCACGGATGCGGAGGCCGCGAAGCTCATCACCTCCGATATAGACGAGCGCGACCAGCCATTCGTGGATTATGAGGCGGGGCGGACAGTCGAAGGATTCTACCGCGTAAAGAACGGGCTGGAACCGTGCATTGCGCGGGCTGTGGCCTATGCGCCCTACAGCGACCTCATCTGGTGCGAGACCTCGAAGCCGGATCTGGAGCAGGCGCGGAAATTCGCCGAGGGCGTGCACAAGCACCATCCGGGCAAGATGCTGGCCTATAACTGCTCGCCATCCTTCAACTGGAAGAAGAACCTGGAGGACGCGACGATCGCCAAGTTCCAGCGGGAGCTTAGCGCCATGGGCTACAAGTTCCAGTTCATCACGCTCGCCGGATTCCACCAGCTCAATTACGGCATGTTCGAGCTGGCGCGCGGATACCGCGACCGGCAGATGGCCGCCTATGCCGAATTGCAGGAGGCCGAGTTCGCCGCCGAGGCGCGCGGCTACACGGCTACGAAGCATCAGCGCGAGGTGGGCACGGGCTATTTCGATGCCGTGTCGCTGGCGATCACGGGAGGCCAGTCCTCCACGACCGCCATGCACGGCTCCACCGAGCATGACCAATTCACCGAGGCCGCTGAATAGCGGAACGAATGGAGACAGGTATGAAAATTTCTGTCAAGGAGCGCGTCGAGGCCCAGGCGACCACGATGGACGATGCGCAGCAGGCGGCAATGCGCCGGGTTGCGAACGACCTGCACCGCCTCAACCAGGCAGTGGTGGAGGCGGTGCAGGCGGGCCTGTCGGTCGAACTCATCCGCACCGCCCGTCACCACGGTGGAAGCGGCAACTGGGGTGACCTGCTGACGCCGATCATCGTGAGGAATGTCGGGTCACCGCAGTAGCGCCTGATTGCCACACGGTGATCGCCTCCCGCCCTGCGGGAGGCGAATCTCATTGCCAATAGCCTTGCCTTGACCGTTGTGCCCTTTGGACCGTTCAGGCATGGATCCTCGGGTCAAGCCCGAGGACGACGATTGCAGGCCAATCGCCAACGCTGGGGATATGCGGAAACCTCTCCTCCTCGTCATCCCCGGGCTTGACCCGGGGATGACGCCTGAACATGTCCACACCACCAGCGGTCAGATGTATGTGCCCGTAGGCTTCATTCCCCGTAGGGCACCCAGATGTTCTTGACCTGTGTGGCCCGGCGCAGGAACTCGCGCCCCTTGGCCTGACGGTCGTCGAGCCAGTCGCGCGTCTTGCCGCCGCTCACCCATGTGGCCTTGAGGTTGCCGCAGGAGGCGCGCTCGACCATGGCGCCGCCTTCCTTGGAGCCGAAATACCACATGGCCGCGACCTCGTCGTGCTCGGCGAGCGTCTTCGCCAGCACGTCCTTCTCGCCGGTGACGATGTTCACCACGCCGCCCGGCACATCGGACGTGTCGAACACCTGGTAGAGATTGGTGGCGATCAGCGGATGCCGCGTGGAGGGGATCGCGACCACACGGTTGCCCATGGCGATCGCCGACAGCACGAGCGAAACGAAGGCGGCGAGCGGCGCCTCCTCCGGCGCGACGACGCCCATCACGCCCCAGGGCTCGTTCATGGCGAGCGTCACGTGCCGCGACTTCGTGGCATGCACCGCGCCGTCATATTTGTCGGCTTGCGCTGCGTAGTAGAAGATGCGCCTGAGCGCCACGTCGAATTCGGCCGCTGCCGCCTTGGCGTTCTGGCCCGTGCTCGAGGAAAGAAGCAGGATGAACTCCTCGCGCCGGGCGTCGAGATTCTCGCCCACATAGTAGAGCACCTGCGCGCGGTTGTGCGCGGTGACACCGCCCCATGAGCCGGCCTTTGCCGCCGCCTCGACGGCGTTGCGGATGTCCTTGCGGTTGCCGAGCGGCGCCTGGCCGATGACAGCGCCGCCTTTGCCCGGCACGTCATAGGAATAGCCGCCGTCCGGCCGCGCCTGTTTGCCGCCAATATACATCTTCGCCGTGCGGTCGATGCGGTCAAGGCTAGCGAAGCGCCGTTCCTCCTCCGCCGCGCCGTGCGGCTTGAAGGGAGCCGGCTCCTTGGCCGGCTTCAGCGCTTTCTCGACATCGCTGACGAGATATTCATAAAGCCCCTCGCGTGCGCCTTCACGGCCGAAACCGCTCTCGCGATACCCGCCGAAGCCCGCGCCCGCGTCGAGCATGTTGGTGCAGTTCACCCACACCACGCCGGCCTTCACCTTGGCGGCCGTGTCCAGCGCGAGGTTGATGTTCTCCGACCAGATGGAGGCGGCGAGCCCGTAGCGCGTGTTGTTGGCGAGCGCCACCGCCTCGGCCGGCGTGCGGAACGTCATGGCGACGGCCACAGGGCCAAAAATCTCCATGTTGCACACGGTCGCCGCCGGATCCACCTCGGTGAAGAAGGCGGGCGGGAAGAAGAAGCCCTTTTCCGGCAGTGCACCTTCGGCGCGCCAGAGCGTGCCGCCTTCCTCCTCGCCCTTTTTCACGAGCGAGGTGATGCGCTCAAGCTGCTCCGCCGACACGATCGCTCCGACATCGACGCTCTTATCGAGCGGCGAGCCGACACGCAGCGTCTCCATGCGCCGGCGCAGCTTGTCGTAGAAGCGCTCGGCAACGCCTTCCTGCACGATGAGGCGCGAGCCCGCGCAGCAGACCTGGCCCTGGTTGAACCAGATGGCGTCCACAACGCCTTCCACCGCGCCGTCGAGGTCGGCGTCCTCGAAGACGATGAAGGGCGACTTGCCGCCGAGCTCCAGCGACAGCTTCTTGCCCGAGCCTGCAAGCTGCTCGCGGATGATGCGGCCCACCTCCGTCGAGCCGGTGAAGGCGATCTTGTCGATGTCCTCGTGCTCGCAGATCGCCGCACCCGTGCGCCCGTCGCCATCGACGATGTTGACCACGCCCGCAGGCAGCCCCACCGCAAGGCACACCTCCGCGAACGCGGCGGCCGTGAGCGGCGTCAATTCGGCCGGCTTCAGCACCACCGTGTTGCCGGCGGCGAGCGCCGGGGCGATCTTCCAGGCGAGCATCAGGAGCGGGAAGTTCCACGGGATGATCTGCCCGCAGACACCCACCGGCGAAAAGCCCTCGAACTCGCTTTCCACCATCTCCGCCCAGCCGGCGTGGTGGTAGAAATGGCGGGCCGCAAGCGGGATGTCGATGTCGCGCGTCTCGCGGATCGGCTTGCCGTTGTCCATGCTTTCGAGCACGGAGAAGAAGCGCTCGCGCTTCTTGATGTGCCGGGCGATGGCATAGAGATAGCGCGCCCGCTCGTGGCCGGAGAGTGCTGCCCATTTGGGAGAGGCTGCGCGCGCGGCCTTCACAGCGGCGTCCACATCGGCCGCCGTGCCCCGTGCCACCCGCGCGAGCTCCGCCTCGGTCGCCGGGTTGATGGTGACGAAGCTTTCTCCGCCCTTGGACGAGGTGAATGTCCCGCCGATGAAGTGGCCGATGCCGGAGGCGCGCGCCTTGAGCCAGGCCGTCACATCCTCGTTTGCTTCCGGGGCCGGCCCGTACTCCATCGTGCGCATGATATCCCTGATCTGCTCCATGGACTGCTGCCTCAAGCCATCGGATGCCGGTAGGACGCGGAGTAGCGCCCGGTGGCGAAGTGTTCGAGCTGCCTTTCGATGTCGGCCAGCATGGAGCTGGCGCCCAGGCGGAAGCGGTCGGGCATGGTCGAGGCGGTCCCCAGTTCCTCCTTCATGAGGATCAGCCAGGCGAGCGCGTCCTTGGCGGTCCGCATGCCGCCCGCCGGTTTGAAGCCTACGACCTCGCCGGAGAATTCCTGATAGTCGCGGATGGCGCGCACCATGGTGAGCCCGACGGGCAGGATGGCATTCACCTCCTCCTTGCCGGTGGAGGTCTTGATGAAGTCGGCGCCGGCCTGCATGGCCACCATCGAGGCGCGATAGACATTGCGCAGCGTGGCGAGGTCACCGGTGGCGAGGATGGCCTTCAGATGCGCATGCCCGCAGGCCTCGCGCATGGCGCGCACTTCGTCGTAGAGCGCACGCCAGTTCTGCGTCAGCACGTGCTCGCGGGTGATCACGATGTCGATCTCCTCCGCTCCTTGCTCCACAGCGTAGTGGATTTCTGCAAGGCGCTGGGGCAGGGGCGTGAGGCCTGCCGGGAACCCGGTCGCGACGGAGGCGACCGGGATGCCGGACCCCTGCAGCGCCTTCACCGCATGGGGCACCATGGTGGGATAGACGCAGACCGCGCCCACGGTGATGCGCTCCTCGGCAAGGCCGAGCGCCGCCTGCAGTTCATCGGAAAGCGGCTTTTTCGCCTTGGCGCAGAGCCGGCGCACGCGGCCGGCCGTATCGTCGCCGGCAAGCGTGGTGAGGTCGACGCAGGTGATGGCCCGCACCAGCCAGGCCGCCTGCCATTCCTTCTTCACCGTGCGCCGCGTGGTCAGCGTCGCGGCCCTGCGCTCGGCGGCGGACAGGTTCACCGCCGCATCCTCGAACCATTCGGGCTTCAACGCCGTGCCGCGGTTTCGCGTCTCTTGGCCCTCGGACGCCGGCACGGCTTTGATCGTCGGGCGCTTCTCCGGCAGGATCATCCGCGACTCCTCCTCATGCAAAGAAATGATTGAGCAAGACGGTGATGGCCATGATAAGGCCGCGCCTCGCCATTTGGTAGCGTGGAAACGCAGATGTCTCCCGATCACTCGATTGTTCCGTGTTGACCGACTCGCGGTCGGCGCCGATAGATGGGTATGCTGAACCATGGGCGGAATCGAGCGGACAACTCGCGGCTGAAGGCTGTCAGGGAGAGAAGATCATGAGCGGCAAGGAACTCGCCGGACGGGTGGCTCTGGTAACCGGGGCGGCGATGGGCATCGGCAAGGCCTGTGCGCTCGCCCTTGCCCGCGAAGGCGCGGCGGTCGTGATCGCCGACATCGATACCGAAGCCGGGGAGCCCGCTCATCGGGAGGTGGAGGCTGCCGGCGGCAGGGCGGCTTTCGTAGAGACCGACGTCACCCGCTACGCCGACATGGAGAAGGCGGCACGCACTGCGGTGGATGCGTTCGGCGGCATCGACATTCTCGTCAACAATGCCGCGCGCGGCATCCGGGGCGTGGTGGACGAGATCGACGAGGAGAACTGGAACACGGTGATCGACACCAATCTCACCAGCGTCTGGCGCGGCATGCGCGTGTGCATCCCCGAGATGCGCAGGCGTGGCGGGGGATCGATCGTCAACATGTCTTCCGTGCAGGCCCTGGCAGGCTTCAAGGGCTGGGCCGCCTATGCGGCTGCCAAGGGCGGCATCAACGCGCTCACCCAACAGGCTGCCGTCGAGCTTGCACCGCACAAGATCCGCGTCAACGCGGTTGCGCCGGGCACGATCATGACGCCGCTCAACGAGAAGGTCTTCGCCGAGCATCCCGATCCGCAGAAATTGATCCAGACCTGGAACAACGCCCATCCGCTCGGCCGCTTCGGCCAGCCGGAGGAGGTCGCCGAGCTCGTCCTGTTCCTCGCGAGCGACCGCTCCTCCTTCATCACGGGCGAGATCGTGCGCGTTGATGGCGGTCTGATCGTCCGGGGGGAATAAGCGTGGAGCGGTTCTGCAGGTTCGAGGCCGAGGGGATCGCCGTCACGGTCGATCTGCGGGTTGGCCATATTCGTGAATTCTCCATAGAGCAGAACGGCCGTACGATCCGGCCGCTGCACATTGCGCCTTGGGTTGATGACGACGGGACCGCGCGGGATGAGGACATCCCCGCCAATGTGCGCTGGCTTTCCGGGGATTTCTTCTGTGCTCCCTTTTCGGCGAGCGACCTGGAGCCGGGACCGCCGCACGGCTGGCCGGCAAACAGCGAATGGGACCATCTTTCGACTGGGCGAGGGGGCGATACGGTGACCGCGCGCTTCGCTTTGAAGCGCGACATCCTGGGAGCCCGGCTGGAAAAGCACTTCACCCTGCGCGATGGCCACGCCTTCCTCTACGAGCGCCATATCTTCATCGGCGGTGAGGGGCGAATTCCCGTCGCCAACCACGCCATGACGCGCTTCGGACCTGCCGGCGGGCGGCTCTCCTTCTCGCCCAAGGCTTGGGGCGAGACGCCTCCGAAGCCGCTTGAAGGGGATCCGGACCGCGGCCGTTCGGCGCTCGCCTATCCCGCCCGGTTCGAGGAGCTTACCGCCCTTCCTCGCGCGGACGGCCGCCTTGTCGATCTGCGCGAGTATCCGCCGGCGGAACGCCACGAGGAGTTCGTCATGCTCGTAGAGCGGCCAGGCAACGCGCTGGGCTGGGCGGCGGCGGTGCGCCGCGACGCGGGGGAAATCTTCCTGAGCCTCAAGAATCCGGCCGAGCTTCCCGTAACCATGCTGTGGTTCTCCAATGCCGGGCGTGACTATGCGCCATGGAACGGGCGCCACGTGGGCGTGCTCGGCATCGAGGAAGGGCGCAGCTTCGGCGGTGCCGGCCATCGCGGCTCGATTGCGGAGAACCCGCTGTCGCGTGCAGGCATTCCGACGGCATTGGACCTTGTGCCTGGCGGCTCCGTTTCCGTGCGCAACGTCATCGGTGGCGTCGCCCTGCCGGAAGGATGGCGTTCGGTGGAGGCGGTCGAACCGACCGGTACGGGCCTGCGGCTCGTGAGCGATGCCGGCAACTCGGTCGAAATACCCTGTGACACGGGTTTTCTGCGGGGCTGAGCGGCCGGATGCCTCGGTCTTAATGCTCCGCCACCACGGGAGCCGTCACCTTCCTCTCGCGGAAGAAGATGAACAGGCCGGCGGCCACGATGATCGCGCCGCCGATCAGGATTTCCAGGCGCGGGATGTCGCCGAAGAACGCCCAGCCGAACACGACCGCCCAAAGCAGCAGCATGTATTGGAACGGCGCGACGGTGGCGGCATCGGCGAGTTTCATGGCCCGGTTGACGCCCACATGCGCCAGCATGGCCACGACGCCGAGCAGGGCGAGCAGAAGAAAGTCCGTGCCCGTCGGCGTGACCCAGCCGAAGGGGGCGGTGACCAGGCCGATGAGCCCCGCGCCGACGATTTGCCAGAAGACCAGCGTCCTGTCCGGTGTGGCGCGTAGCGCGCGCGAGGAAAGAAGCATGAAGGCGAAGGCGAAGCTGCCGACAATGGAGATGACGGCCGGGGGCGTAAGCGCGGCGGCCGAGGGGTCGAGCGCGATGATCACGCCGACGAACCCGACGAAGATCGCCACCCAGCGTCGCCAGCCGACCCGCTCGCCCAGAAGAAGGGGCGAGAGCGCTGCGACATAGATGGGGGCGGCGAGCCAGTAGGTCATCACGTCCGCGAGCGGGAGATAGGCGACGGCGAAATAGAAGCCGTAGACCTCGCCGGTGGAGAAGAGAACGCGCAGGAACTGGAGGCCGGGCCGCTCCACCTGGACCAGCGGGCGCAGTCCACCCTTCCAGAGAAAGGGCGCGAGAATGGCAAGCGCGGCCGCGCTGCGGATGAGAAGCACCTGGCCGATTGTGTAGGTCGCGACCAGCCACTTGCCCATCGCATCGTTCAGCGCGAAGAGCAGGATCGCCACGATCATGACGATGATGCCGAGCCGTGTGGTATCGGATGCCGGGGCGAGCGGCGCGGTGCTGGTCTGGGCTGTCATGTCGGTGCTTTCGAAACCGTGGCTGTAGCCGATGCCGGGTCGCCGGCAAACTGGATCGGCATCATGCCTCTATATGATCGGCACTGCCGGCAACAAGGGCGCTGCAAGGTCGATCACTTGGGCCAGACGCCCTGCCATTCCCAGCCGCCATGGTCTTGCCTTCCAATGCTGGATTCGCGGCGCCGTCTTCTCTATCGTGTCGCCGCGATGGAACGGGCGGATTCGGTACCGAAGCCCGCGATTCCTGCACTGCGCGAAGGGGAGGGGACCTCTGGATAACGGAACACCGCCGGCGGTGGTCATGGGCGTGACGGGCTGCGGCAAAAGCTCGGTCGGATCCGCGCTTGCCGCGGCGCTGGGTGTCGCCTTCGTGGAAGGAGACGCGCTGCACCCGCCCGAAAACGTCGCCAAGATGGCAAGCGGCCAGCCTCTGACGGATGAGGACCGCGCCGGCTGGCTGGAAGCGGTCGGCCGCGCGGTCGCGGCGAATTCCAGCGGCAACCAGGGTGCGGTCGCCGCCTGCTCGGCACTGAGACGCCGCTATCGCGACCAGTTGCGGCGCCTCAATCCTTCTCTTGTCTTCATCCATCTGGCGATCGATCGCGAGACGGCCTATCGGCGCGTCGGCAACCGCGAGGGGCACTTCATGCCGGCGAGCCTGGTCGAAAGCCAGTTCGCCGCGCTGGAGACGCCGGGAGAGGACGAAGCCGCGGTTTCGCTGAACGGGCTTCTGCCGGTGGACGAGCTCGTCGCGGCTTCGATTGCCTTCCTGCGGCGGAAGAAGAAGAGCGAACCTTGAGGGGCGCGAGCGGGCGCCCGGTTTGGGAGGAAGTCATGTCCGAAAGCATCTATGAGGTTCTCGATCCGCGCTTCAACCGGCTCTTCAGCTCGAATGCGCGGCTGGAATGCCTTTACACCGGCTGTGCCTGGGCGGAGGGGTCGGCCTGGTTCGCCGCCGGCCGCTATCTTGTCTGGTCGGACATCCCGAACGACCGGATGATGCGCTTCGACGAGACGGATGGCGGCGTCAGCACCTTCCGGCAGCCGGCCGGCTATTCCAACGGCAACACGGTCGACCGGCAAGGGCGGCTCGTCACCTGCGAGCACGGCAATCGCCGGATAAGCCGCACCGAGCATGACGGAACCATCATCACCATTGCCGATCGCTGGCAGGGCAAGCGGTTCAACTCGCCCAACGACGTGGTGGTGAAGTCGGACGGTTCCATCTGGTTCACCGATCCTGCTTACGGCATCGACAGCGATTACGAAGGTCACAAGGCCGAGAGCGAGATCGGTGCTTGCCATGTCTATCGCGTCGATCCCGCTTCGGGGGCCGTGGAGGCGGTGGTGACCGATATGGTGAGGCCCAACGGGCTCGCCTTTTCACCGGACGAGAAGAGGCTCTACGTGGTGGATACCGGCCGCACGCATGGCGCGGAGAATCCCGCTCATATGCGCGTGTTCGATGTCGGCGAGAACGGCAGGTTGTCAGGCGGCCGGGTCTTCGCGGACTGCACCGCCGGCCTCTTCGACGGTTTCCGCCTGGACGAGGACGGGCGCATCTGGACAAGCGCGGGCGACGGGATCCACTGCTACGATCCGGACGGCACGCTGATCGGCAAGATACGCGTGCCGGAGGTGGTGGCGAACTGCGTCTTCGGCGGCGCCAAGCGCAATCGCCTTTATATCGTGGCCACCACCTCGCTTTACCGGGTGGCGCTGATGGTGAACGGCCTCAAGACCTACTGAGCGCTAGAGCATTTTGCAGCCAGATGGAATCATCTGGCGTCGCACAAATGCGGCACAAACAATCAGATAGATCTGATCGGCGTTTCAATGAAACGGTGAACCGGTCTAGGCCGCGCGGCGCGGAACCGGGCCCACATAGCGCGACTGCGGGCGGATGAGGCGCCCGGTGCTCTCCTGCTCCAGCACATGCGCCGCCCAGCCGGCCACGCGCCCGATCGCGAAGACCGGCGTGAAGGTCTCGCGCGGAAGTTCCAGCGCCTCGAGCACGAGCGCGGTGTAGAATTCCACATTGGTCTTGAGCGGGCGCGAGGCCTTGCGCCGGGCGAGGATGTCGAGCGCGCCGGCCTCAACCTCCTCGGCGAAGCGGATGCGATTTTCGCCGCCGCGCAGGCCATTGGCGACGGCCTTCAGCACGTCCGCGCGGGGGTCGCGCACGCGGTAGACGCGGTGGCCGAAGCCCATCAGCCGCTCGCCGCGGTCGAGCGCATCCGTGAGCCAGGGCTCGATATTCCTCTCCGCGCCGATATCGTCCAGCATGTCGAGCACGGGTCCCGGCGCGCCGCCGTGCAGCGGGCCCTTCAATGCGCAGAGCGCGGCCACGACCGAGGAGACCATGCCGGCGCGGGTGGCGGCGACCACGCGTGCCGCGAAGGTCGAGGCGTTGAGCCCGTGGTCGACCACCGTGACGAGATAGGTCTCCATCGCCTTCACATGCTCGGGCGGAACGGCGGCGCCGCGCAGCATCCGCAGGAAGTCCTCGGCCTGGCCGAGGCCGGCATCGGGTGCGACGGGCGAGGCGCCCTGCCGGTCCCGCGCGATCGCTGCGACGAAGACAGGCATGGCCGCGGTGACAAGGATGTGCGCCGGAACCTCCGAAGCGTCGGGCAGGGCGCCAAGCATGAGGCGCAGTGCCTCGACGGGAGCAAGCCCGTCGGAGAAGGGGAGCAGCCGCTCAGCCACCGGGAAAGCGGCGACCCGCGCAGCACCGAGGGCGGAGCGAACGGCCGCCTCGCCATCCTCTTCCGCAAAGCCGCTCCAGAGAAGCGCGGCGACCGCCTCATAGCTCCTGCGCCCGGCCAGTTCCTCGACGTCGTGGCCGCGGACGATCAGCCGGCCGGCTTCTCCGTCCACATGGCTGAGCACGGTTTCGGCTGCGATTACGTCGTCAAGTCCCACAGACATGGATCACCTCATGAGATTCCTGCATCTTGACGGAATGATCAATGTCGTCAATCTTGATTCAGAGAATCAATGTTGAGGCTGGTCATGGCGGTCGCCGGCTATATCGATGCGGATGAGGCAACGGCACGGCTCGGGGTGAAGCGCACGACCCTCTACGCTTATGTGAGCCGGGGGGTGCTGCGCGCAATCGCGGACCCGGCGGATTCGCACCGCAGCCTCTACAGTTCCGTGGACGTGGATGCCCTCACAAAGCGGAAACGGCACGGCCGGAAGCCCGAGCGCGTCGCCGCCGCCACGCTCGACTGGGGCCTGCCGGTGCTCTCCTCGCGCATCACCTTGATCGAGCATGGCCGCCTCTTCTATCGCGGGCAGGACGCGGTGGAGCTCGCCGGCCATGCCAGCCTGGAGGAGATCGCCCGCCTGATGTGGGACTGCGGTGCGGAGGACCCGTTCGCCGGCCCCGCGCCCGCCGTCGACCAGGCATGGATCCGGCTCGCCGCCGCGTTGGGCAATCTCTCCGTGATCGAACGTGCAGCCGCGCTTCTGCCCCTGGTATATGGATCGACGGCCCTCACATGGCAGCGCGAGACACGCCGGCTCTGGCCGCCCGCGGTGGCTCTGGTGCGCGCGGTGGCGGCAGCGGCAGCGGGCACACGCCCCACCAGTGCTCCGGTTCATACGGTGCTGGCCGACGCCTGGAAGCTCGACAAAGGCGGTGCCGACCTCGTCCGCGCCGCGCTCGTGGTTCTCGCCGATCATGAATTGAACGCATCGACTTTCGCGGTCCGCATCGTGGCTTCGACCGGCGCGTCGCTTGCTTCGGCCCTCGCTGCCGGCCTCGCGGCGCTGAGCGGCCCACTCCACGGCGGCTCCACGAGTCTGGTCGAGATATTCTTCGATGAAGTGGAGCGGTCGGGCGATGCGGCGAAGGTTGTGGAAGAGCGTTTGTGGCGCGGTGACCGGCTGCCGGGCTTCGACCATCCGCTCTATCCGGAGGGCGACCCGCGGGGTTCCGCACTGCTCGGCATGCTGCCGCTAGCGGCAAGGCGCGTGGACGTGCTTGCCGCCATGGACCGGCTGGGCAAGCTGCCGAACGTGGACTTCGCTCTGGTGGCGCTGAGGCGCGCGCTGCGCCTCCCCCGGGGCGCAGCGCTCTCTCTGTTCGCCGTCGGCCGCACGGTGGGCTGGATCGCCCATGCGCTGGAGCAGTGCGAGGAAGGAAAGCTCATCCGCCCGCGCGCCCGTTACCGTGGCCAGGAGTGACGCGCCGTGAAGGGGATCAGTTCTTCAATTGCAAGCCTATCGCCTCTTCAATGCATCCATGAGAGCGGCACCGAGCGCGCCCTGCGCCTGACCGCCTTGCCCGGAGGGTGCATTCCGGCCATTGCGCGGCGGGGGGTTGTGCGCTGGCTTGCCGCCGCCGCGCTGCTGCTGCGGCCGTCCGCCCGCCGCTCCGTCCTTGCGCATGGAAAGGCTGATGCGTTTGCGCTTGATGTCGACCTCCAGCACGCGGACCTTCACCACGTCGCCGGCCTTCACCACCTCGTGCGCGTCCTTGACGAAGCGGTCGGCAAGCTGGGACACGTGCACCAGCCCGTCCTGATGCACGCCGACATCGACGAAGGCGCCGAAGGCGGCGACATTGGTCACGGTGCCTTCGAGCATCATGCCGGGCTCCAGATCCTTGATGTCGTCGACGCCCTCCGCGAAGGTCGCCGTGCGGAAGGCCGGGCGCGGATCGCGGCCGGGCTTTTCCAACTCGGCGATGATGTCGCGCACGGTGGGCAGGCCGAAGCGCTCGTCCACGAAAACGCGCGGGTCGAGCGCCTTCAGGGCGGCACTATCACCCATCAGTGAACGCACGTCGCGGCCGCAGGCGGAGACGATCTTGCGCGCCACGCCATAGGCTTCGGGGTGCACGGCGGACGCATCGAGCGGCTCGGCGCCCTTCGGGATGCGCAGGAAGCCGGCACACTGCTCGAAAGTGCGCTGGCCGAGCCGCGCCACCTTCAGGAGGTCCTGCCGGCTGGAGAAGGGACCGTTCGCGTCGCGGTGCGCCACGACCGCCTCTGCCAGCGAGGCGCCGAGGCCCGATACGCGGGCAAGCAGAGGGGCGGAGGCCATGTTGAGGTCGACGCCGACCGCATTCACCGCGTCCTCCACCACCGCATCGAGCGCGCGCGCCAGACGGTACTGGTCGACATCGTGCTGGTACTGCCCGACGCCGATCGACTTCGGCTCGATCTTGACGAGCTCGGCGAGCGGATCCTGCAGGCGGCGGGCAATCGAGACGGCGCCGCGCAGCGAGACGTCGAGACCCGGAAACTCGGCCGCCGCCGTCTCCGAAGCCGAATAGACCGAGGCACCCGCCTCGGACACGACCACCTTCAGGGGTTTCGGCGCCGGCATCTCGGACAGCATCTCGGCGACGAGCTTCTCCGTTTCGCGGCTGCCCGTTCCGTTGCCGATGGCCACCAGCTCCACATTGTGCCTGCGGATGAGCGAGGCAAGCTCCGCCTGGGTTCCGCGCACGTCGTTGCGCGGCGGGAAGGGGTAGACGGTCGTCGTTGCGACCAGCTTGCCGGTGCCGTCCACCACGGCGACTTTGACGCCGGTGCGGATACCCGGATCGAGACCCATTGTGGGACGGGAGCCGGCCGGGGCGGCGAGCAGCAGGTCCTTCAGGTTGCGTGCGAAGACGTGGATCGCCTCTTCCTCCGCCCGCTCGCGCAGATCCCGCATCAGATCGAGCGAGAGGTGCAGCGAGAGCTTGATGCGCCAGGTCCAGCCCGCGACCTCCATGAGCCACTGGTCGCCCGGAAGGGACCCGCCGATCTGGTAGGCGTCCGCGATCATGCGCACGACGGGCTTCACGGGCGAGGCATCGTCGGCATCGACCTCGATGTCGAGCGACAGAACATCCTCGTTGCGCCCGCGCAGCATGGCGAGCGCGCGGTGGCTGGGAACGCCTGCCCAGCGTTCCAGGTGATCGAAATAGTCGGAGAATTTCGCGCCTGCTTCCTCCTTGCCTTCGACGACGCGCGAACGCAGGAACGCCTTCTCCTTCATATAGGTCCTGAGGCGGCCGACGAGGTCGGCATTTTCGGAGAACTGCTCGGCCAGGATGTCGCGCGCGCCCTCCAGCGCGGCCTTCACGTCCGGCACGTCGTCGGTGACATAGGCCTGCGCCAGCTCCGCCGGGACGGCGGCACGGTCGGCGAGGATCGCCTCGGCAAGCGGCCCCAGCCCGCGCTCGCGCGCGATCTCCGCCTTGGTGCGGCGCTTGGGCTTGTAGGGGAGGTAGATGTCCTCCAGTTCCGCCTTGGTCGCCGCGGCGGCGATCTTCTCTTCCAGCTCGGGCGTGAGCTTGCCCTGCTCGCGGATGGAGGAAAGGATGGCATCCCGCCGCGCGTCGAGTTCGCGCAGATAGACGAGACGCTCGGACAGGAGTCGGAGCTGGGTGTCGTCGAGCCCGCCGGTCACCTCCTTGCGGTAACGAGCGATGAAGGGGACGGTCGCGCCCTCGTCGAGGAGCGCGATCGCGGCGACCGCCTGCTCCGGCCGGGCGCTGATCTCGGTGGCGATGAGGGAAGCGATGCGATTGATGTCGGTTGCCATGCCGGTTCCAGAATCGATGAACGGGCGGCGAAGATAGTTGCATTCCCATGTTCGGGCCAGCGGCGCTTATCCACAGCCGCGGCGCCCGCGCCTGCAAAGGCGCTCTCGCGCAGGTGTCAGGCCTGGATGACCACCACGCGTGTTCCCACCGAAGCCCGTTCGTAGAGGTCGATCACGTCGTGGTTGAGCATGCGGATGCATCCGCTCGAGACCGCTCCGCCGATCGTCTGCGGCTGGTTCGTGCCGTGGATGCGGAACATCGTGTCCCGGCCGTTCCGGTAGAGATAAAGGGCACGCGCGCCGAGCGGGTTGTTCGGGCCGCCGGGGACGCCGCCGGCATATCGCCTGTTGCGCGGATCGCGGCGAATCATGTTGTCGGTCGGGCGCCAGCTCGGCCATTCCGCCTTCCGCCCGACGACCGCGTTGCCGCGAAGGGCAAGGCCCTCCCGGCCGACGCCGATGCCGTATCTGATGGCCCGGCCGTTGCCGAGCACGTAGTAGAGCCGCCGTTCCGGCGTGTTCACGACAATGGTGCCCTCCGGATAGTCGCCATCGAACTCCACTTCCCTGCGCCGCAGCTCGGGCTTGATCTGGGAGAGCGGAACGGCCCTGATCGGGAAAGGCTCGTCCGGCCGGGCGCCATAGTTGGATTGCGCGGTCCGGAACTCGCCTGAGGCGCAACCCGCCGCGAACAGCGGCAGCCCGATCAAAAATCCGCGGCGAGAAATGGACATTTCATCTTCCCCAATTACCCGATGGCTCTCATTCAAAGAGCTATGGCGGTATGGTTAACAAACCCTCTACAGTTCCGAGCATACGCCATTTCCGCCGACGGCAGCGATGTTGAAACGTCTCATCCCGCCGCACTGGGCAGATGATTCCGACCGGCTGGGCCGGCTGGCCCAGCCGGCTTGCTTCCGGCCGGGAATTTCCGTTTTGTGACTGCGCAAAGGCGGTTTCGCCGGCTATTCTGCGGTGGTGCCGTCCCGGCCTGTATGAAGAATGGATCGAACCGGAAGAAAGCATGGCCCTCTCGCTACGGCTTCTTGCCATCGCGGATGCGCTGTCCTTGCGCGAAGGCATGCGCGTGCTGGAGATCGGATGCGGGCCGGGAGTGCTCGCCCGCGAGATCGCTCACCGGATCGGCGACGGCCATGTCCTCGCGATCGACCGCTCGGCAAAAGCGATCGCGCAGGCGCGTATGCTGTCGCGGGATGAAGTCGCATCCGGCAGATTGAGCCTGCGCCAGATCGCCGCCGAGGATTTGGAACTCGAAGCCGGCGAGCAGCCCTATGATCTTGCCGTTGCCATACGCGTCGGCGCACTGGATGGCCGCCATCCGGAGGCCGGACGGCGCGCCAGACGCCGGATCGCCGCGGTGCTGGGGCCGCGAGGGCGGCTCTTCATCGACGGCGGCGATCCGCTGCGCGAAATTGCGC
The DNA here is from genome assembly GCF_029457495.1 of Chelativorans sp. AA-79. Taxonomy (NCBI): domain Bacteria; kingdom Pseudomonadati; phylum Pseudomonadota; class Alphaproteobacteria; order Hyphomicrobiales; family Phyllobacteriaceae; genus Chelativorans; species Chelativorans sp. AA-79. Next base: position 4,530,811 of record NZ_CP120361.1, on the reverse strand, counting down.
TGGACTGAACGTCAGCTTGCCAGCGGAAGCCTGGTCTCCACACGAAGCGGGGGCTTCGCGGTCTCGACGAAGGCGCGGTGCAGGATCTTGACCGCCATTTCCCTCTCCTCGCTGGCGACCAGGAACTGGACGTCGACGCCCCGGCCGGTCTCTTGCGTCGCCAGAGGCTCGATGCCGGCATCGGCGAGCGCCGTGAGGCCCTTCAGCATAACCCCGAGCCCCTTGAGCTCGCGGCCGATGACGGACACCATGCCGGCGCGGCGCGTGGTGATGCTGGCGGAGGGGTAACATTCGGCAAGATCCCTCTCCACGCGCCGGACCGCCTTCAGCGGCGCCTCCACATAATGGACGATGGCGTTGGCGTTGGAGACCTTGGAGACGATCCGGACGCGATGGCGTGTGAGCACGTCCAGGATGGCCGCATCATAGCCCTTCACACCCACCATGTCCTGCTCGAACAGCTCAAGGCTGGTGACGGGCAGGCCGGTGATCATCTCGACGCCTGGAGTGCCTGCGGGCTCGGTATCGATCAGCGTGCCCGGGTCGTGCGGCTCGAAGGCGTTGGCGACGCGCAGCGGCACACCCGCCTGGCGCAGCTTCTTGGCCGCTTTCGGGTGGATCGCCTCCATGCCCATATTGGAGAGCTGGTCGGCCACGTCGTAGTTGGTGCGTCCGATCTTGCGCACCTTTCCTTGGCCCACGAGGCGCGGATCGGCGCTCGAGAGGTGGAATTCTTTGTGGATGATCGCCTCTCGCGCGCCCGTGAGCGCTGCGATGGTGGCGAAGGTGACCTCCGAATAGCCGCGATCGAACTCGCGCATCAATCCCTCCCGGCACTGGGCGTAGCCGGTGACGATGGGCAGCTCGCGCGAAAGGTCCACCTCGGCGAAAGCCGTTTCGATGCGTTCCTGCAGATCCGGCTGGCTTTCGTCGCGCCACCCGGTGAGGTCGAGGAAGCGGGCATTCACGCCGTGGCGGCGCAGGAGCAGCGCGAGATTGTTCGCGGAATGGGCTTCGCCCAAGGCCGAGAGCATCTCACGGATGGTCTGCATGTGCTCGACCAACTGAAAATGGCCGTAGGAGCACAGGCGCTGCAGGTCGATTAGGCAGCCGCGGGCGCCCTCGATGCGCTCGCGCACGAAATCGTCGGCCGCATGCCTGTCGCCCGGATGATCGAACATGTCGGCGTTGATGTCGCGCATGGCGCGGTTCACCTCGCTCAACGCATCCATCCAGCCGTGCTCGTTGTCGGCCTGCGCAAAGAGCGCATAGACGCCGGGCTTGCCGGACTTCTTGTGCTCCAGCAGCTTGTCCGTGATGCCGCCGAAGGCCGAGACCACGAAGGCACGCCGATAGAGCTCCTCGCCTTTGCGTTCTCCGACCAGGATCGTGTCGATGAGCTCGCGCGCCCGGCTCATGGATGTGCCGCCGATCTTCTCGACCGTGTGGCCGGGGCGCGCGGCCAGCGGTGCGCCGCGGCTCGCCGCGGCGCCTGCTTCTTTCGGTCCTGTCATGGTTTAAGCCTTCGCCTCCGCGTCAGACCAGCTTGCCGGATGCGATATCGAGCGCCTTCGCCTCGCCCCGCTGGGCCAGGAAGTCGGGCCGCGGCTTCTTGGCGCCGAACGGCTCGACCAACTGGTTCGACATGGCGTTGAACACGAAGAAGGCGTTCGAACGGGAGAACGGGGTGATATTGCCGTTGGAGCCGTGCATCGTGTTGCAGTCGAACAGCACGAGCGTGCCCGCCTTGCCGGTGGCTGCGGTGATCCCGTGCTCGGCGGCAAGCTTCGTCAGCGCGTCATGCGACGGCACGCCGACTTCCTGCTTCTTGAGCGAGTTCTTGTGGTTGTCCTCGGGCGTCTCGCCGGCACAGGCGATGAAGTGCTTGTGCGAGCCCGGCATCAGCATCAGTGCGCCGTTGAGCGCGTCGTTGTCGGTCAGGAGCAGCGAGGCGGAGACGGCGCGCATGCGCGGCATGCCGTCCTCGGCGTGCCAGGTCTCGAAATCGGAGTGCCAGTAGAACTCCTTGCCGTTGAAGCCCGGCTTGTAGTTGAGGCGCGACTGGTGGATGTAGACATCGTCGCCCAGCAGGAAGCTGGTGATGCCGGCGATGCGGCGGTCGCGCGCGAGCCGGTTGAAAAGCGGGCTCTGCTCCGGCAGCTTGAAGACGGTGCGCACTTCCTCCGAGTTGGGCTCGGTGATGACGCTGCCTTCCTCCAGGTCGCGCTCGCCGCCGCGCAGCGCCGCCGACTCGGCCATAAGCGCCTTCACCTCCTCCTCGGAGAAGAGGTTCTCGAGCACGATGAAGCCGTCACGGTCGAACTGGTCGGCCTGCTGCGCCGTCAGCGGCGCGTCGGGGCGCCACTGGCTCCACACGGTCTTGTCCTGGCGCGGCAGCCAGCGCTCCTCGGGCAGGCGGCTCGGATAGGGGTCCTGTCCTCGCTCGAGGGTCTCGGTGATTGCAGACATTCTTTTTCTCCTTCTTCTTTCGGTTTGCGCAGGCGGACGAAGTCACGCCTGCTCGGCCTCCAGTGCGTAGGAGCCGTCGTCCTGGTGCACCTCGTTGCCCGTCACGGGCGGGTTGAAGACGCAGGCCATGATCATCGGCTTGTCCGCGTCGCAGCGCAGGATGTGCTTGTCGTGGTTGTCGAGCGCGTAGACGACGCCGGGGCGGATCCCGTGGATCTCGCCGGTGGCGCAGTCCTCGATCGTCCCGGTGCCGTCCACGCAATAGACGCACTCCAGGTGGTTCTTGTAGTGCATCGGCAGTTCCGCACCCGCATGGATCGTGGTGATGTGGAAGCTGAAACCCATGCCGTCGGACTTCAGGAGCAGCCGGACGCTGTCCCAGCCATTCGAGAAGACGTGACGGTCGGTATTCTTGGCCTCGTTCAGGTCGCGTACGATCATGGGTATCACTCCGCTGCGATCTTGGTGGATTGGGCGATCTCGCTCACGGCCCGCTCCAGGATGTCCAGGCCCCGGGCGAAGGTCTCCTCGTCGATGGTGAGCGGCGCCAGCACCTTCACCACTTCGTCATGCGCGCCTGACGTCTCGATGACGAGGCCGTCCTCGAAGCAGCGCGCGCAGATCCGTTCCGCAAGTTCGCCGGAACCGACATCGATGCCCAGCATCATGCCGCGCCCCTTGAGGCGGGTGCCGGGAAGCTGGCCGGCGATCTTTTCCAGGCGCGACTTGAGATAGGCTCCGCGCCGGATCACCACTTCCTGGAGCGTGCTGTCGGCCCAGAATTTTTCAAGCGCCACGCGCGCTGTGACGAAGGCGTGATTGTTGCCGCGGAACGTGCCGTTGTGCTCGGCCGGTCCGAAAACGTCATATTCCTGCTTCACCAGCAGCGCGGCGAACGGCAGGCCGAAGCCCGAGAGTGATTTCGCCATGGTCACGATGTCCGGCTCGATCCCCATCTCCTCGAAGGAGAAGAAATGGCCCGTGCGGCCGCAGCCGGCCTGGATGTCGTCGACGATCAGCAGTGCGCCATGGTTGCGCGCGATCTCGGCGATGCGGCGTACCCACTCGCGCGAGGCGGCGTTGAGGCCGCCTTCGCCCTGTACGGTCTCCAGGATGACGGCTGCTGGCGGCTCGATACCGCTCGAGGGTTCCGCGAGCATGCGGTTCAGGAGGTCGGCGGTGTCGAGGTCGCCCATCGCCCCTTCGAAAGGCATGCGGGTCACGCCCGAAAGCGGCAGGCCGGCACCGGCGCGGTGATAGCCGTTGCCGGTCGCGGCGAGCGCGCCGAGGGTGACGCCATGAAAGCCGTTGGTGAAGGCTATCACATTGCTCCGCCCGGTCACCTTGCGGGCGAGCTTCAAGGCCGCCTCCACGGCGTTCGCCCCTGTCGGCCCCATGAACATGACGCGATGGTCCATCCGGCGCGGCTGCAGGATGATGCGCTCGAAGGCTTCGAGGAAGCGGGCCTTGGCGCCGGTGTGCATATCCAGCCCGTGCGCCACGCCGTCTCCGGCGATATAGTCGACGAGCGCCGCCTTCATGTCGGGATCGTTGTGGCCGTAGTTCAGAGAGGAACAGCCGGCCAGGAAATCGATATAGTCGCGGCCGTCGCTCCCGGTCAGCACGGCGCCTTGCGCCTTCTCGAAGACGACCGGAAAGCTGCGGCAGTAGCTGCGCGCCGCCGACTCGCGCCGTTCAAAGATGGCTTTCTCGTCCGTTGGTACGGTGGTCATGGTCTTCCCTTCGGATTGGTTGTTTCGGGGCTGCGTTGCATCCCGGCCTTTCTCAGGCCGCGCTCCGCGCCTCCTCTGGGAGCACGATGGTCACCATGTGCTCGGTGGCGTGCTCGCCGTCGAAATGCTCGTTCTTGCGGAAATAGGGCTCGCTCGCGAGCTCCGCGCCCTGGCCGCGTGCGAAGGATCTGAACAATGCCCAGCTCGCCGCGTTGTCCGAGGTGATGGTGGTCTTGAGCCGGCGCACCTGCGCACAGGCATCTCGTTTCATGAGTTCGCGAAGCATCTTCTTCGCGACGCCCTGACCCTGGGCGCTCTCGTCGACCGCGACCTGCCAGACGAACAGGGTCTGCGGGTCGTCGGGCATGAGATAGGCGGAAATCCAGCCGACAATGGCGCCATCGCGCTCGGCGGCCACGCATGTGTCGCCGAAATGGTCGCACTGGAGCAGGTTGCAGTAGAGGGAATTCTCGTCGAGGGGCTCGCAGGACTTGATCAGGCGCCAGACGTCCGCGCCGTCTTCCGTGCGGGGCGTGCGGAAGGCAATTTCATTCGATCGTTTTCGGACAAGTTGAATATTGCTGCTAGACATTGATCTCCTCTCCTGATGCGGACGGATATTACGATTGGCGAAGGATTTTTCAACAGGAAAAGGAAATTTTTATGTGCAAGAGGCGGCAAAATGCAGCGTTCTGGTTGATTCAGCGTGATAATTCCTTCGCTAATCAAATCATATTTTTTCTGCTATCAAAGGAGTTGATGATCCTCGGGCAAAGCCGTGCTGCATGGAAAACCGTACCCAGACAAGTCTCATCGCACTCCGACGCATTCTGCGGGCGACGGAGCTCAACGCCCGCATTCTGGCCCGTGCCACGGGTCTGACCACACCGCAGCTCATTGTCCTTGAGATCGTTGCGGCGGCAGGCCGCGCAACGCCGAAGGACATTGCCGGCACGGCCGGCGTGGGACAGGCCACGGCCACCGCGCTGGTGGACAAGCTGGAGGCGAGGGGTCTCGTCACCCGCACGCGCGGTGAGCGAGACCGCCGCATCGTCTGGGTAGCGGCGACCGAGGCGGGCAAGCAGATGCTGGAGGCTGCGCCGGACCCTCTGCAGCGCATATTCTCGGAGCAGTTCGAAGCGCTGCCCGATTGGGAGCAGGCCATGATCATCGCGGCGCTGGAAAAGGTCGGGGCCATGCTCAATGCGGGCACCATCGACGCCTCGCCGCTCCTCGATGTCGGCGCGGTGGATCGCAAATAGACCAGCAAGGCGGAGGGTGCTGCCTTCCGGCGGCCGCGTATATCGACCGCTCGATACACGCTTCACCCGGCCCGCCGAGAGGACGAGCCGGATAGGCGGACCGCAATTTCCGCCGTCAGTTTCCGTCCGGCAGGGTGAAGGCGATCACCTGGTCGCCGACGCGCGGCGTCAGGATGGAGTTGCCGCCGGCGACGAAGACGACATATTGCTTGCCCTTGTAGGTGTAGACTGCGGGCATTGCCACCGCCGGCGCATCGACCTGCGCCTTCCACAGAACATCTCCCGTCTTCATGTCCATCGCGCGGACCTTGGAGTCCATGGAAGCGCCGATGAAGACGACCCCGCCCTTGGTCACGACGGGCGCACCGATCGTCACCGAGCCCCAGGAATCGGGCATGTAGAAGCCCCATTTCTGGACCGCACCCAGCGGCTTCTGCCACAAGAGGTCGCCCGTCTTCAGGTCATAGGCGGAAAGCTCGCCGTATGGCGGGTTCCAGCAGGGCATGCCGAGCGGATTGAGAAAGTTCGAAAGGCGGAAGCCATAGGGGCTGTCCCGCATGGGGAAAAAGCCGCCGCTCTTGTCCGCACCGTCGCTGGTATCCTTGTTGTAGTCGTCTCGGCGGACCAGCTGGTAGATTTGCACCACATGGGAGTGATTGACCACGAAAGTCTGGCTTTCCGGATCCACCGCGCCGCCGCCCCATTCCACGCCGCCGGTCGTCGGGGGGTAGACAAGCGTGCCTTTCAGGCTCGGCGGCGTGAAGTGGCCGTCATAGCGGAGTTCCTTCGCCTTGCGGCTGCAATAGCCGAAGCTCAGCGCATCGGCGAGCCAGAACACGCCCGGCCATTCGGGGCGAACCAACGGCTGCGGCCGGTCGACGAAGGGCTGCGTCTTGGCCGCCACCTCGCCCTCCACGTCGGAGACCGGGACCGGACGCTCCTCGATCGGATAGACCGGCTCGCCGGTATAGCGGTTCAGCACGTAGAGGAAGCCCTGCTTCGAGGTCTGCACGAGAGCGGGGATGAGCCGCCCGTCCTTTTCAATGTCGACCAGCGTAGGCGGCGCGTTGGTGTCCAGGTCCCAGATATCGTGGTGCACCAATTGCCGGCTCCAGATGACCTGCCCGGTCTCCGTGTCCAGCGCCGTCACCGAGGTGGCGAGCGGTATGGGGTCGAGGCGGTTGCCGCCGTAGAAATTCGGGCTCGGGGAACTGATCGGGAGATACAGTATGTTGCGGTCCGGATCGATGGACATGCTGGCCCAGACATTGGCCGTGCCTGTCTTGGCCCGCATCTCCCGCGGAATGGAATCGAAGGTCCATTCGAGCTTGCCGGTCCTGGCGTCGACAGCAAAGATGGTCCCGGGCGGTGCTTCGCTTTCCACCCAGTCCTTGCCCGCCCAGCCGATGAAGAGCTTGTCCTTGTAGACGGTCGGCGGCTGGAGGATGGAGAGCGGCCATTTGTTGTTGGTGGTGTTCCAGGCGTTGATGTCGAGGACGCCGTCTTTCCCGAAATCCGCGCAGGGCGTGCCGGTATCGGCGTCGACCGCGTGAAGCTTCGCATCCATGGTGCCGATATAGATGCGTTTCTGGCAGCTCTGGCCCGGCAGCGGGCTTTCCGCCTCCCAGTAGGCGACGCCGCGATTCTTGAGATCGGGTTGGGTGAGCGCCTTCAGGACGGCTTTGCTGTCATAAGTCCACTTCACCTTGCCCGTATCGGGTTCGATGGCGAGGATCCTGTAGAAGGGCGTGCCGACATAGACCGTATCGTTCACGAACAGGGGTGTCGCCGACCACACCGACATCGGCACGTCGCCGCTGCCGTTCGACATGTCGCCCGTATGGACCTCCCAGGCCTTTTTCAATCGCCCTGCATTCTCCGGCGTGATCTGCTCCGCCGTTGAATATTTTTGCGCTTTGAGGTCGCCATTGAACGTTGCCCAGGTATCGTCGGCATTTGCCGTCGCAAGACCGATCGCACTCGTCAGGAGCAAGCCGCAGCAGAAGGAACGGATGGATATCATGCGGATGCTCCTTCTTTGACGGTATGGGCCCGTCCGCGCGGGCGGATGATGACGGCGAGCCAGCCCACCAGGCAGACCGCCATCGCGAGTTGAAGCCAGATGCTGGCAAGAAAATAGGCGGCGGCGCCTGTTCCCAGAATTCCAAGGAACAAGAGAAAGAGAAGGACACCGCGTAATAGACCGTGCATGGCGGGCTTGAAGACGAGCGCCAGGGCTGCAACCAGGATCGCCGCACTTGAGGCGATGACCAGCAGTGCGCCTTCGGTGCCGTTGATCCCGCTCCCGCGGGAAAGATACGCTGCTATGGATATTGCCAGGCCTGCCGCGGCTCCCAGGGCGATGAGTCCGGCGCCGATGCGTATTCCCTGAGCCATTATATTGCTCCTGTCGAGGCGGAGTGCCGTCCGGCCAATCACTTCCGCGGCTTCTCACCGAAAAATCCGGTAGCGGGCATCCATGCTCCGCGTTTAGGGAAGGAAACTGCTGCCGATTCGTGAATAAAAGGCTAAGTCAATGGTGTCAAAACCAAGTCTTATGCGCCAGTTAAGGCGGATGAGTTTACGATCATGTTGCCAAAACAAAGTTCATTTTATTTTATGTAGGAAAGAATTTCGCATTACTATCGCGTAGCGTTACAGCTAGACGGATTGCTCGACGCGATGCCAGGCATTATCGAGATGGCGTCCCAGCGCCCCCGCGAGGCGATCGGCGTCGCGCGCTTCGAGCGCGGCCATGATCTCGTCGTGTTCGGCCATGGCGGCAGCCCACTTCTGCGGCCCCTCGTGGCCGATGAAGCGCACGCGCTTCAGCCGCGCCTGCAGAATCTCATGGAAGGCGGCGAGGTGGGGGTTGTCGGCGAGAGCGACGATCGAGCTGTGGATCTGCTGGTTGAGCTTGTAATATTCCATGCGCTCTCCCGCCCGGTAATGGGCGGTCATCTGATTGTGCAGAGCGCGGAGCTGTGCAATCTGCTCGTCACTCGCTGCCGCGCAGGCGAGCCGTGCGGCCAGTTCCTCCATCGAGCGAATAAGGACCAGCATGTCCTTCACGTCCTTGGGCGTGAATTTCCGCACCACCGCGCCGCGGCTTGGAACGAGCTCCACCAACCCCTCGCTGGCAAGCGATTTCAAAGCCTCGCGCAGCGGCGTGCGGGAAACCCCCAGCGCCTCGCCCAATTGAGTTTCGTAGAGGCGCTCGCCGGGCCGCAACTCGCCCTCGATGATCATGTCGCGCAGGCGATTGACGATCTCCCTGTGAAGAGACTGACGCTCGATGGCACCGCGGCCTGAGGTCCTTTCGAGCATACGGTCACCCACCTTTCCCGTGATGTCCTGCCTAACCGGCATCATATGCCACCTTGAACGGGTTTTACAATGCACGCATAATTTTGTATACAACATTCAGAATACGTGATAGACGACGAATATCCGATTGCATTCGAGGGGAGGGAACCATCATCAGCGCGACCCCATCACCTGCTTTTTTCGCCGAACGGCCCGTGCTGGCGCTGGCGATGGGCGATCCGGCCGGCATCAGCCCGGAATTGACGGCGCGCCTTCTGGCGCTGCCCGAACTTCGAGGCCTCTGTCATTTCATTACCATTGGCGACCGGCGCGTCCTGGATGAGGGCGCCGAGATCGCCGGCGTGTCGCTCGACCTCGAAACTTGCAGGCCCGCCGACATCCCGACCGCGCCTTCCGAGAGGCCGGTTTTCGTGGATCTCGAGCATTTGGACCCGGAGGAAGTGCGAAAAGGCGAGGCGAGCCTTGCCGGGGGCACATTCGCGATCGAGAACTTCCGGACCGCCTTGCTGCTTGCCAAGGAAGGGCGGGTCGACGGGGTCTGCTTCACGCCCTTCAACAAGAAGGCCATGCGCTACGCCTATCCCGGCTATGACGATGAAATCCGCTTCGTTTCGGATGTGCTGGGCTACGAGGGCCGGATGCGCGAGTTCAATGTGCTCGACCGCATCTGGAACGCCCGCGTGACCTCTCACATCCCGCTGGGCGCGGTGGCCGGAAGCATCACGCAGGAGGCGATCCTGGCCGAACTCGAATTGACCGCGGACTGTCTCCGGCAGGCCGGCATCGAGGCGCCGAGGATCGCGGTGGCGGGTCTCAACCCTCACGCCGGCGACGGCGGCAGCTTCGGCATGGAAGAGATCGACATCATCGAACCGGCGGTGCGGCAGGCGCAGGAGCGCGGGCTCCTCGCCGATGGCCCGTTCCCTGCCGACACGGTGTTCCTCCGTGCGTTGAAGGAAGGGTTTCACGCGGTGCTGACCATGTATCACGACCAGGGCCAGATCGCGATGAAGGTGATGGGTTTCGACAAGGGCGTGACGATGATCGGCGGGCTGCCGTTCCCGCTCTGCACGCCGGCCCATGGCACTGCCTACGATATCGCGGGCCGCGGCATCGCGGATATCGGCGCCTCGCGGGAGGCCGTTCTTCTGGCCGTTCGCATGGCGAGCAGCCGCTCGCTGAAGCGTGCGGCCGAATAGAGGAGATCGCAGCGCGATCGACGATTTTGAAGCTCTACAAACGGGAGGAAAGAACATGATGAGACTTGTTTCTGCACTGGCCCTGACCCTCGCGGTGAGCGCTCCCGCGCTTGCCTTCGAGCCGAGCAGGCCGGTCGAGTTCGTCGTCACGTCCGGTGCGGGCGGCGGCACGGACACTTTCGCCAGGACCGTGCAGTCCATCATCACCAAGCACGAACTGATGGATTCTTCCATCGTCGTGACGAACAAGGGCGGAGGCAGCGGCGCGGAGGGCTATGTTTATGCCACCGGCTACCGCGGAGACCCGCACAAGCTGATCTTCGGCACCAACAACGAATATCTGCTGCCGAGCGTGGCAAAGGTGCCCTACAAGGCCGAGGACCTCGTCCCCGTGGCGGCCATGGCGCTCGACGAATTCCTGATATGGGTGAACGGGGAATCGGAATTTGATGATGCGGCAGCCTTCATAGCGGCCGCCAAGGCGACACCGAACGCCGTCACCTTCGGCGGCAGCCAGTCGAAGGATACCGATCAGATCCTCGTCTCCATGCTCGGCGACGTGGTGGGCGCCCAGTTCCGCTACATCCCCTTCAAGGGTGGCGGCGCGGCCGCGACGCAACTGGCGGGCGGCCACATCGATGCCAATGTCAACAACCCGAACGAGAACCGCGGGCAATGGGAGGCGGGCATGGTGAAGCCGCTCTGCGTCTTCCGCCCCGAACGCTTCCCCGAGAGCCAGCCCATCCACGATGGAAAAGGCTGGCACGATATCCCGACCTGCAAGGAGGCCGGCATCGATCTCGAGAACTACCGGATGCCCCGCACGGTATGGCTGCCCGCCGGAGTGGATGAAGAGGTCGTTGCCTACTATCGCGATCTCCTCCAGAAGGTCAGCCAGACGCCGGAATGGGCGGACTATCTGGCCAAGACCTCGCAATCCGGCGACTTCATGACGGGCGAGCAGTTCGACGGCTATGTCCAGAAGGACGCCGCAAGCGTGAAGAAGGTGCTCGAGCGCGAAGGCTGGCTCATTCAGTGACCACGCGGCGGCGCCTGTGTGAGCGGGCGCCGCTTTTGCCTCGGGAATGGGGAGGATCGTGATGTCGAACGGGAACGGCAGACAACTCTCGCGTTACGCGATGGAGATCGCGACCGCCATAGCGACGGGTCTGATCGGGAGCGCCGTCTGCTATGGTTCGATCGAGATCGGGATCGGCTGGAGCGAAACGGGGCCCGGCTCCGGCTTTTTCCCGTTCTGCGTCGGCGTCCTCATCGTCGCCGGCAGTCTCTGGACGCTGGGCCGCACTGTCCTGGCGAACCCGCACGGCGACGAGACTTTCCTCAACTGGGAGCGGGCGAAGCCGGTGCTCGGCTTCTTCCTGCCGCTGGTCGGCTTCCTCGTCGTTTCGCTGCTGCTCGGACTCTATGTCGGCGCCTTGCTCTATATTGCCGCAGCCATGATCTGGCAGGGCGGATATCGGCCCTGGCGTGCGCTGTTGTCCGGCCTGGCGGTCGCGGTTTTCTTCTACTTCGTCTTCGAGATCGGCTTTCAGGTTCCGCTGCTCAAGGGGCCGGTCGAAAACTGGCTCGGCATCTACTGACCGGCAGGAAGCCGCATCCGTCTGAAACGGCGGCTTTCCGGGAGGAGCTCAATGGAGAATTTCAGCCACCTTATGGATGGCTTCGCCACCGTGATCAGCGGCTACCACTTCATGATCATGGTCGTCGGCGTGCTGCTTGGCATCCTCGTGGGGGTCCTGCCCGGCCTCGGCGCCCCCAACGGCGTCTCGCTTCTCCTGCCGCTGACCTTCGCGATGGACCCGGTCTCCGCCATCATCCTTTTGTCCTGCATGTACTGGGGCGCTCTCTTCGGCGGGTCCACGACCTCGATCCTCTTCAACATTCCCGGCGAGCCGTCCTCCGTGGCCACGACCTTCGACGGCTACCCAATGGCGCGCGACGGCCACGCGACGCGCGCCCTGACGCTGGCTTTCGTCTCGGCAGGAATCGGGGCGATCTCCGGCGTTGTGATGATCACGCTTCTTTCAGGCTGGGTCGCGCGCTTCGCGCTGCAGTTCTCGTCACCGGAATTTTTCGCCGTTTACTTCCTCGCCTTCGCAAGCTTCATCGGAATGGGCGCCAGCGCACCCGCCAAGACGCTTGTTTCCATGATGATGGGCTTTGCTTTCGCCAGCGTCGGCATGGACACGATTTCGGGCGGACTGCGCCTGACCTTCGATATTCCGGACCTCATCAAGGGCGTCTCCTTTCTCGTCGCCGTGATGGGACTCTTCGGCATCGGGGAACTGCTGCTTACCACGGAGGAGGGGCTGCGCTTCGAGGGCGTGAAGGCCAGGATCCGCGCGAGTGACGTGTTCAAGACGCTCGCGGAGATCCCCCGCTATGCCGTCTCGATCGGCCGCTCGATCCTGATCGGCATCTGGATGGGCATCACGCCCGCCGGCCCGACGGCGGCCTCCTTCATGAGCTACGGGCTGGCCCGCCGTTTCGCCAAGGATCAGTCGCGCTTCGGCAAGGGCGATCCGCGGGGCATCATCAGCCCCGAGACTGCCGACCACTCCGCCGGCACCTCGGCGCTCCTGCCGATGCTCGCGCTGGGCGTGCCGGGCTCGGCCACGGCCGCCGTCATGATGGGCGGGCTCATGATCTGGGGCCTGACGCCAGGGCCGATGCTGTTCATCGACCGGCCGGATTTCGTATGGGGACTGATCGCGTCCATGTATCTCGGCAATCTCGTCGCCGTGCTGCTCGTGCTTTCGACGGTGCCGCTCTATGCGTCGATCCTTCGTGTCCCATTCGCGATCATCGGGCCCATCATCGTGGCGGTGATCTTTTCGGGCGCCTATCAGATCGCCAACTCCACCTTCGACATGTGGCTGGTCCTGATCTTCGGCATCGCCGGCTATGTCTTCAAGAAGCTGAACTATCCGCTCGCGCCGCTTGTGCTTGCAATGGTGCTGGGCGACAAGGCGGAGGACGCGTTCCGCCAGTCGCTGCTGATGTCGGACGGTTCGCTAACGATCTTCTGGTCCAATCCGCTGGTCAGCACCATCATGGGATTGGGCGTGCTGATGCTCGCCTGGCCACTGATAGCAAAGGCGGTGGGCTTCCGTAACGTCCTGCGCCGCGCCCGGCGGGATCCGTCGAGCGTCTAAAGCGAGATCGGGAGAACGACATGTTCCGTCACGCCAATTACGCGGGCGCAAACCGGAAAGTGGTGGTGTGCCTGGTCGGCTCCGGCGCCTTCGGGCGCAGCCTTCTGGCAAGCCGTGTGCCGCTGATGCATGTCGCCATGGCGGTGGACGTCGATGCGCGACGGGCTGCTGCCGCGCTGTGTGCAGCAGGCGCGGAGGAGGACAGGATTACCGTCTGCGAAAACGCAGAAGACGCGCGAGCGGCTTTTGCCGCGGGTAGCCTTATAGCCGCCGGTGACCTGGCGGACGTGATCGACCTGCCTTTCGACATCCTCGTCGAGGCAACGGGCAGTCCGGAAGCCGGTGCACGGCACGCGGAGATGGCGATTGCGGCAGGGCGCCATGTCGCGCTGGTCACAAAGGAGGTGGACAGCGTCGTCGGGCCGGGATTGGCCCGCAGGGCTGCGGCGGCAGGGGCAGTCGTCACGCCGGTCGACGGCGACCAGCCGAGCCTCCTGATCGACCTCGTCACCTGGGCGGAAGTCCTCGGCTTTGAGGTCGTCGCGGCGGGGAAGTCGAGCGAGTACGACTTTGTATTCGATCCGGCCGCGGGCACGCTCACCAGCAACGGCGCGACTGTCTCGGCGGCGAAGTTCGCTGCCCTCCTCGACCTCGGCGATCGCGACGTCGCGGAACTCGTAGCTGCCCGGGCCCAAGCGGCAGCGGCACTGCCGCAGCGCGCGGTGCCGGACCTTTGCGAACTGGCCGTCGTGAGCCATTCGGTCGATCTTGAGCCGGACCGGCCCGATCTTCACTGTCCCATCGCCCGCATCTCCGAGGTCCCGACCTTCTTTTCCACACTTCGTGAGGGCGGACTGCTCTCGGGCGAGCGCAGGATGGATGTCTTCCATTGCCTCCGGCTGCCCGGCGAGGTGAGTTTTGCCGGCGGCGTGTTCGTGGTGATACGATGCCGCGATGAAGCAAGCTGGGACATGCTGGCGGGCAAGGGGCATATCCTCAGCCGGACCGGCGAGACGGCCATGATCTACCTTCCGCGTCACCTCCTCGGGCTCGAGGCGGCGACCAGCATACTCGATGCGGCGCTGCTCGGCCGCTCGAGCGGCGCGCCGGAGCCTCGCCCGAGATTCGATCTCGTCGCGGTGGCGGAGCGGGATCTGGAGCAGGGCAGGGTGCTCGTTGCAAGCGGCCACCATCACGCGATCGAGGATGTGACCGCGGCCCTGCTGCCTGCGGCCGCGCTCGCGGCGGAACGGCCCGCGCCCTTCTATCTTGCGGCCGACCGGCGGTTGGTGCGGCCGGTGCGTGCCGGTGAGCCGATCCGGCTGGCCGATCTCGATCTCGACAGGAACTCCCCTTTGTTCATTGCGCGGCTGGAGCAGGATGCATGGTTTTTTACATCGCCCCCTCTGGCCGGTAACACTAACACTACGGCCTTTCGCGAAAGGAGTGCCTGATGCTGCTCGGCTGCATCGGAGATGACTTCACCGGCTCTTCCGATCTGGCGAACACCCTTGCGAAGGGCGGGATGCGGGTCACGCAATATTGCGGGATCCCGGACGCCTCCTCCGATCCTTCTGTGGAAGCGGGGATCGTGGCCCTGAAGTCGCGGACAATTCCGCCGGCGGAGGCCGTCGCCCTCTCGCTCAAGGCTCTCGAATGGCTCATGGCACAGGGGTGCCGGCAGTTCTTTTTCAAATATTGCTCGACCTTCGACTCCACGCCCGAGGGCAATATCGGCCCGGTGATCGACGCATTGCTCGCGCGCCTCGGCGCCGACCGCACGATCGTCTGTCCCGCCTTCCCGACAACCGGCCGGACCGTCTATCAGGGGCATCTCTTCGTCGGCGACCGGCTCCTCAGCGAAAGCGGAATGGAGCAGCATCCGCTCACGCCGATGACCGATCCGGACATCCGGCGATGGCTGGCCAGCCAGACCGAACATGCTGTCGGCCACGTCCCCGAATCCGTCGTGACGCGCGGGGCGGAGGCCATCCGCGCCGCGCTCGATGGCGAGGTTTCAGCCTGCCGGCCGGTGGTCGTCGTCGATGCCGTACGCGACGAGGACCTGCAGGCGATCGGCAGGGCTGCGCGTGATCTCAAGCTCGTCACCGGCGGTTCGGGAATTGCCCTCGGCCTGCCGGACAATTTCAGGCAATCCGGGCTGCTGGCAGAAAGCCGCGGCGGCTGGGAGCCCGCGCGCGGTCCGGCGGCGATCCTCTCCGGCTCCTGCTCGCGCATGACGCGGGCGCAGGTCGCTCGCTACCGGGAAGGACATCCTGCGCTCGAGGTGCGGCCGGAAGACCTGATGGCGGGACGTGTGACGGTCGCGGACGCCGCCGGCTGGGCGTTGGCCAGGATGGCCGACGATGCGCCGCTGGTCTTCACCTCGGACGAGCCCGCGGCAGTTGCCGCGGCGCAGAAGCGCTATGGGCGCGAGGAGATCGCGAGCGCGATCGAGGCATTCTTCGCCGAGCTGGCAAGGCGTCTTGCAGCCGGCGGGGTGGAACGTCTGGTCGTGGCGGGCGGCGAGACTTCGGGCGCGGTTGTGGAAGGCCTCCGGTTGCCTGCCCTTGAGATCGGGCCGGAAATCGCGCCCGGCGTGCCGGCCGTCAAAGCCACCGACAGGCCGTTGTGGCTGTCGTTGAAGTCGGGCAATTTCGGCGGCGCCGAATTCTTCGAGACGGCACTGAAGACGCTGGAGGGAAGCTCCCGATGAGCGCCGAAGCCAGGCTACGCGAGGAGATCTGCCTCTTCGCCCGCTCGCTCTTCGAGCGCGGCCTCACGCATGGCTCGACCGGCAACATTTCGTCGCGGCTGCCGAATGGGGATCTGCTGGTAACCCCGACCGGCTCCTCCTTCGGCCGGCTGGACCCCGCGCGGCTGAGCCGGCTCAGTCCCGACGGCAGGCACGTGGACGGCGACAAGCCGACCAAGGAAATGCCCTTGCACCAGGCGTTCTACGAGACGCGCTCATCGGCGGGCGCCGTCGTCCATCTGCATTCCACCCATTCCGTCGCGTGGTCGGTTCTGCCGGATGTCGATCCGGACGACCTCCTGCCGCCGCTGACGGCCTATTCGATCATGCAGCTCGGCAAGGTGAAGCTCCTCCCCTTCTTCGTCCCGGGCGATGCGGCGATGGGCGACGCCATTCGCGAGCTTGCCGGCAGGCGGTCGGCGGTAATGCTCGCCCATCACGGCCCCGTGGTGGCGGGGAAGGACCTTTTCGCGGCGGTCAACGCCATTGAGGAACTCGAGGCGACCGCGAAGCTCGCGTTGCTGACCCGCGGACACCAGCCCCGACACCTCTCAGGAGAGGATATTCAGCGCATTGTCTCGAAATTCGATGTGGAGTGGCCGTCATGATCCGGCTGTCGGCCAATTTGGGTTTCCTCTGGAGCGACCTGCCGCTGCCCGATGCCATCCGCCGCGCCAAGGCGGCTGGATTTGATGCGGTCGAATGTCATTGGCCCTACGACACCGATCCGGATGGGGTGAAGGCGGCGCTCGAAGAAACCGGCCTGCCCATGCTCGGTCTGAACACGTCCAAAGGAGGAGCCGGGGAGTTCGGGCTTTCGGCCCTTGCCGGCCGCGAGGGGGAGGCGCGCGCCGCCATCCGCGACGCTGTCGAGTATGCCGCTGCGATCGAGGCGCGTGCGGTCCATGTCATGGCGGGGCTTGCGCGCGGTGATGGCGCTGCCGCGATCTTCGCGGAAAATCTCGCTTATGCCTGTGAACTCGGCGCTCCCCACGGCATCACGATTTTCATCGAACCGCTGAATGCGCGCGACGTGCCGGGCTATCTTGTTGGAACGGTCGAAGAAGCCGCGGCGATCGTGGAGCGTGTGGGTCGACGTGAATTGAAGGTCATGTTCGATTGCTATCACCAGCAGATCATGGGCGGAGACCTGCTTCACCGGTTTCGGCGCCATCGCGGTCTCATCGGCCACGTGCAGTTCGCCGCCGTTCCCTCACGGGCGGAGCCGGATGAAGGGGAGGTGGCTTTCGACCGCCTGCTGCCGGCGATCGCGGCGGAAGGTTATGACGGCTTTTTCGGAGCGGAGTACAGGCCGCGCGCCGCAACGGACGCCGGCCTTGGCTGGTTGAAGGTGTTGCGCGGGAAGATCTGAAGGCGGCGGATTTCCAATCCGCGACATGGTCGGGCCGCCGGCATGGGCATCTGGTGCCCTGCGATGGTCTGCTATCCGCCTCCTGCAGGAGAACGTGGCTGCAAGCGCGTCTTCAGCGTGAGTCCGGCGCGATGATCTTGTCTGCCGCCAGGCTGGAGATCTCTTCGGAGCCGAGATCGAGCAATTCCTGGAGCACCCGTGCGGTATCGGCGCCCAGCTGCGGCGGATATTTCCGATAGCTGGCGGGCGTCTCGGAATACCTGATCGGATTGGCGAAGAATCGAAACGGGCCGTGTTGCGGATGGGGCATCTCAAAGAGCATTTCGCGATGGGCGATCTGCGGGTCCTCCAGCGCCTGCCTGAAATTGTTGATGGGGCTGCTCGGAACGCCGGCGCGGTCCAGATCGGTGCGCCACTCGGCTGCCGTGCGCCGCGAGAAGCATTCGGCCAGGATCGACACGAGGATGGCCTTGTGCGCCATGCGGTCGCGATTGGTGCGGAACCGCGCGTCCTCCGCGACGCCTTCGAGCCCGAGAACCTCGCAAAGCTTGGCGAATTGCCGATCGTTGCCGACCGCGATCATCAAATCCATGTCCGCGCAGCGGAAGGCCTGCCACGGGCATGTGGTCTGGGAAGCCGCTCCCGCGCGTACCGGCATACGGCCTGAGACAAGATAGTTCATGCCGATATGCGAAAGCGCCGCCATCTGGCAATCGAGAAGCGACAGGTCGATATGCTGGCCGCTGCCGCCGTTGTCGCGGTGGCTGACTGCGCCGAGAACGGCGATCGCCGCATAGAGTCCCGCAATGATGTCGGAAACGCTGAAGCCCACCAGATTGGGGCCCGCGCCGGGCTCGCCGTCCGGCACGCCGGTGATGCTCATGAGGCCGCTCATGGCCTGGAAGAGCGGATCGTAGCCGGGCAGGTGGGCGTAGGGACCGGTCTGGCCGAAGCCCGTGATCGAGCAGTAGATGATATCGGGATTGATCGCCTTCAGGTCCTCATAGCCAAGGCCCTGCCGGTCGAGAGTGCCGCTCTTGAAATTCTCCACCACCACGTCGCATTTGGCCGCAAGCCGGCGGATTAGCTCCCGGCCCTCTGCGCTCTTGAAATCGATCGCCACGGATTGCTTGCCGCGGTTCATTGCGAGGAAGGAGGAGGTCTCTCCGGTTTCGTTGCCGGCTTCGTCCAGCCGGTGTACGCCGAGATGGCGGGCTTCGTCGCCGTAGACGGGATGCTCGACCTTGATCACCTCGGCGCCGAAATCAGCCAGGATCTGCGTAGCCCAGGGGCCCGCGAAGACGCGGCTCAGGTCGAGCACGCGAATATGGGAAAGGCAGCCGCTCATGTTTGGGGGGTGCTTCTCGGGTCGCTGGAGGCTGAGGGGAAGGCAAGGGTGGTCTCGATGGGAAAGTCCATGGCGACGCGGGTGCCCACTGGATAGTCCGCCGTGGCTTCGGCACCCGCCTGGAACACCGTGTCGCCGACGCGAATATGGTACCGGTTCATGTTGCCGACGAAACCGGACATGACCACCTCGCCCTCCACGCGGTTGCATGTTCCGCCGCCGGGCCCGCCCGGCGCGGAAAGACGGATCGTCTCCGGACGCACCGACACGGAGATCGGCCCGGAATTGCTGCAATGGGAGCGTGGTGAACAGGCGATCGTCTGGCCTCCGCCGATCTCGACGGAGATCGCATCGCCGCCACTGGTCCCGATGAGCCGGCCGCGGACGAGGTTGGTGGAACCCACGAAACTGGCGACGAAGGAATCCTGGGGCGAGAAGTAGATCTCGCGCGGGGAGCCCATCTGGACGATGCGTCCTTCGTTGATGATGGCGATCGTATCCGACATCTCCAGCGCCTCCGTCTGGTCGTGCGTGACATAGACGGTCGTGACGCCGATCTGCCGCTGCAGGCGTTTCAGCTCGTTGCGCATCTCCTCGCGCAGGGTCGCGTCGAGATTGCTCAGCGGCTCGTCGAGGAGCAGCAGCCTAGGCTTGCGGACGATCGCCCGGGCGAGCGCCACACGCTGCTGCTGGCCGCCCGAAAGCCGGGTGGCGGGCCTGCCGCCAAATCCATCGAGGCTGACGGTGCGCAGCGCCTCGTTGACCATCGCCTCGATGTCGCGGCGGCTGAACCTCTCGTCCTTCGCCACGCGCAAGGGAAAGGCGACGTTCTCGAAAACCGTCATATGCGGCCAGATCGCGTAGGACTGGAAGACCATGCCGATCTTGCGCAGGTTCATCGGCACCCAGGTGCCGTCGGAGGAGTTGTAGAACGTCCGGTCGCCGACGCGGATCGAGCCCCGGTCGGGGAACTCCAGGCCTGCGATGCAGCGCAGCGTGGTCGTCTTGCCGCAGCCGCTGGGGCCGAGAAGGGTGAAGAAGGTTCCCTCGGGAAGGTCGAAGCTCGCGTCTCGGACGCCGCCGGCGGGCGAGCCGCCGGACTCCTGATAGACCTTGGTGAGAAAATCTACATGAAGCGCTGAAGAATCCGTCATCATTCGATATTCCAAAGAGCAGCACCCACGGTTTTCGGGGCGCGGACCGTAGCGGTTATTTGAACATCCTATCGTAGATGGCGACCATGTCCTTCAGGTCTCGCGCCGTGGCCTCCGGCGATATCACGAAGGTCTCGAAGCCTCCCTCCTTGGGCTTCAGCGTCGGCTCGGCCGCCGGGACATTCGGGTTGGCGGGGATATAGAGCGCATCGCGCATCACCGACTGCCCCTCCTCCGAAAGGATGAACTCGACCAGAAGCTTGGCGGCGTTGGGGTGCTGCGCGTTCTTGACGATGCCGAGCGGATTGACCGCCTGGATCACCGGTTCGAGCTTCACCCACTCCACCGGCGCACCCTTCTGCGCGCTGATGGCCGAGTGGTGGTTGAATGTCATGAGACCGATCGGGAACTCGCCGGCGATCACCTTGTCGAGCACGACGCGCTGGCTCGCGGGCACGTTGACGATGTTCTGCGCGGCGAGCTTCTCCAGATATTCGCTGCCTTTTTCTTCGCCCATGGTCTGCATCACGGTGTAGATGAAGCCGGGGGCGCCGAGCATCGTCGGATCGGACGTCCATGCGATCTTGCCGGTCCATTTGGGGTTGAGCAGCTTTTCGTAGGTGTCGGGGCGGTCGGCTTCCGAAACGAGCGTGGTGTTGATCGCCGGAACCATGAAGTAGAGATTGGCGGCCGTCCAGTAGCCGTCAGGGTCCTTGGTGCGCTCGTCGAAATCGGCGGCGGCTTCGGGCTTGTAGGGTTCGACGAGACCCGCCTCCATCAGGGGGAAGACAGCCGAGGAGCCGTCAAAGACATCCGCCATCGGCCTTCCTGCCTGCGCCTCACTCTGCACCTTCAGAACGACTTCCGACGAGGTATGACGCGCAGCGTTGACCTTGATGCCGGGATACTTGGCCTCGAACGCCTCGACGATTGGCCGGACGATCTGGTTCACGATCATGCCGGAGTACCAGACCACCTCGCCCTCCTGCTTGGCGGCGTCGATCGTCGCCTGGTCGATGGCGAAAGCCTGTGTGGTGCCGATTGCCAGCGTGCTCGCGAGCACGGCCGCCTTGGCGAATCTTCCGAAGAGCATTCCTTCCTCCCTTTGAATTTCCGGTCTGCTGGCCTAAATGTATCTAAAGACCAGTTTATTGTCCTTTACAGGGCCGGTCAAGCGGACGTTGCCTCAAGAGCCGGCGGCTTTTTCCCGGGCGGATGCGAGTTTTGCCAGAATCTCCGCGCGGCGAGCGGCCGCCCTCTCAGCCAGGCTGTCGTAGAGACTGTTGCCTCGCGCATCGATGGCCACGGTCAGCGGGCCGAGTCGTTCGACCTCCATGGCAACCAGCCGATAGTGCGCGATGAGATCGTCCCAGGCCACCTGCCGGATGCGCCGGATGGCGCCGGAAATGAGTGGCGCCCCGCCGCCGAGGAAGGAGAGATATACGCCGCCTACCTCGCCCAGCGCCTTGGCGCAATCGGCATCGAGCCCGCCCTTGCCACCGACGCAACGAAGCCGGAAGTGCCGGATGATCTCCGGCATCATCGCATTGAAACGGGTGCTTGTGGTCGGGTTCATGTACAGAACGTCGAAGCCGTCGTCGCCCGCCTTGCTGTAGCTGCCCAGATGGAAGAAGGCGGCGTTGTCGAGGCCAATCGGTGGATTGTGCCCGTCGCGGATACAATCGAGGATGCGCTGATGGGTGGGGATGCCGGCGGTCACGACGATCGGCCCGTCGAGCGTGACCATGTCGCCGAGCTGGAGGCTCGCGGCGGCTTCCGGGCAGAGTGGAAGCGTATGGTGATGGAGTTCTGCCATCGCGCCGCCTATTCGACCCTTTCCACCGTCCCGTCACTGTATATGCGTGCACGCGTTCGCCGGTTTATCCAGCAGTTGAAGCAGACGGCGACCGGGGTGAAGCCGTGGCCGGCTGCATAGTTCACATGCACGGCGAGTACGGTGGTGTCGCCACCGGTCCCCATCGGCCCGAAGCCTGTGGCGTTGACGGCATCGCGCAGCCGCTCTTCCATCGCGGCCAGGATCGGCTCGTCACTGGTGCTGCCGATCGGCCGCAGCGTGGCCTCCTTGGCCATCTTGGCGCAATAATCGAAGGTGCCGCCGATCCCGACCCCCATGACCACGGGCGGGCAGTGCTGGGAACCAGCCTTGATCGCCACGTCGAGGATATAGCTCTCGATCGTCTCGAGCGTGGGGAAGGTGAAGAGTTCCATGGCCGCCCAGCGGCCGGAGCCGAGCGCCTTGGGCGAGCAGGTGATGTCGATATAGTCGGCATCTTCGACGAGGTCGAAGGTGACAATGGGCATATCCTTGCCCGCATAGCCGCGCTCGAGCGTCAGCGGATTGGTCACGTGTTTGAGAATGGGCGGGTCGATCGTTTCGACCAGCGTCTCGAAGCCCTCGCGGATGGCGCTCTTGATATTGGAATCCCACCGCGCCCTTGTGCCGATGCGCACGAAATAGACCGGAACGCCCGAATCCGAGCACACGAAGCGGTCCTGCTCTTCCGCGGCGCGGGCGCTGGCGAGCATCATGTTCAGCGTGCGCCGTGCAGTGTCGGAAGTCTCCAGGTCGCGCGCCCGCTCCAGCGCGGCCTTTGTGTCGTCCGGGACCTTGCGCAGCGACCAGGAGTAGAGATCGCGTGCGAGCCTGCTGATGTCGGCGTCGCTGATCGTCATGGTTTCACCCGGGCGGACTCATGTCCGCCCCTCGCTTGCGAGCGGCGCAAGCGCGCTCAAGGTCGACGGCACGTCGTCTCCGGCGCTGCTCAAGGTAGGCGGCATGCCATCGGGAAGCGGGATGCGGTGCGCGTTCAGCGTCATCGAGACCATGGTGTAATAGCCGATGACCGCCGTCAGCTCCACCACGCCGCGTTCCCGCCAACGCTTGGACACGGCCCTGTAGGTTTCTTCGCTCACCTGGCCATGAAGCTGAAGCTCGCGCGCAAAGGCGTAGATTTCGCTCTCGTCGTCATCGGCAAAACGCGGTGGGCGCCCTTGGCGTATCGCTTCGATCGCCTCCTCCTTCAGACCCGCCTTCCTCGCCGCTTCGACATGCACGCTCCATTCCAGTTCGCTGTTCCAACGCCGCGCGGTGACGAGGATGGCCAATTCGTTGAGCCGCGCGGGAAGACTCGTCCTGTAGCGAAGGAATTCGCCAAGCTGCTGCCATCGGTCGGCAAGCTCGGGGCTGTGGATAGCAGCACGCAAGGGGCCGACCACGACTCCGCGCGGTCCGCGGACGACGGCGTCGAAGACGGCGCGCTGCTCGGGTGACAGGCTCTCCGGCCCGGGAAGTGTGATGCGCGCCGTCACGGTCTCGTCCTCCGGAAAGTGGTCTTGCTGGTGGTCATGGGCCATCGGCTCCTCATCGCGTTCCACTCCGACCGGCGGCTTTTTCCTGGAGAAGGCCAAGTTCCTCCAGAAGGGCCTCGGTGTGCTGGCCGAGGAGCGGCGGAGGGGTCTTGAACTCCAGCGGCGCATTTTCGAACCGCATCGGACTCACCACCTGCGGTACTTCGCCCGCAAGCGGATGCTCCAGCCGCCGCAGCATCTGCCGGTGGCGGACCTGAGGATCTTCGAAGACCCTCGGAATGGTGTTGATCGGACCGCATGGCACGCTGCAGCTGCCGAAGGCGTCAAGCCAATGATCGAGCGTGTTTTCGGCAAGCACCTGCGAGATCAGCGGGTGCAGCGTGTCGAGGTTGCGCACACGCTCCACATTGGTCGCATAACGAGGATCGTCGGCCAGGCCGGGCCTGCCGATCGCTTCGGCAAAGCGGCGGAACTGCTCGTCATTGCCGACGGCGAGCACGATGTGTCCATCCTTCACCGCGAAAACGTCCTGCGGCTGGATGTTGGGATGCTTGTTGCCCTTACGGGTCGGCGTCTTTCCGGAGACCAGAAAGTTCATCGCCTGATTGGCGAGCATGGCCACCGATACATCAAGCATGCCGATGTCGATCCGCTCGCCCTGGCCGGTCTCCGATCTCCGCGCGAGCGCAGCCAGCACGGCGATGGTGGCATACATGCCCGTCATGATGTCGACGATGGGAACGCCCACCTTCTGCGGGCCGCCGCCAGGCGCGTCGTCCCGCTCGCCCGTCACGCTCATCAGCCCGCCCATGGCCTGGATCATGAAATCGTAGGCCACCTGGTCACGCTTCGGCCCTGTGGCGCCGAAGCCTGTGATGGAGCAGTAGATGAGGTTTGGATTGACCTTCTTCAGGTCCTCGTAAGCCAGGCCGTAACGGGCCAAAGTACCGGTCTTGAAGTTTTCGAGCAGGATGTCCGACCGCGCGGCGAGCGCGCGCACGATCTCCTGGCCCTCGGGCGCAGCAATGTCCACCTCTACCGACCGCTTGCCGCGATTGACCGAGAGATAGTAGCCGGATTCGGCGGTGTCTCGGCCTTGCGCGTCTTTCAGGAACGGCGGTCCCCAGCGGCGCGTATCATCGCCCGCGCCAAGCCGCTCGATCTTGATCACGTCGGCTCCGAGATCGGCCAGGATCTGTCCTGACCAGGGGCCGGCCATGATGCGGCTCATGTCGAGCACGCGGATATGCGAAAGCGGACCGGCCATGGTCATGCCGCCGTGAAAGTGAACGGTGAGACGGAATCGCCTGGCGCGCCGGCTGGTGCATCATCCACGACGGCGGTGGCCGCCACCGAGGGCCGGGACGTCGCCTCCGCATACCAGGCGGCAAGCCTCGGGAACGCGCTTTCCCAGCGGCTCCCCTGGAAGCGGAAGTCCATCTGCCCGAGCGCGCAAATGATGGCGGCGTGGCCGATTCCGAACGGGGCGGTCGTGATCTCGCCAGCCTCCGCCTCTAGCCTTTCGAAGCAGGCTCGTGTCTTGCGCTCGAAGGCGGAGAGAAGCACGTCCCATGCGCTGTCCGGTCGCGTGCGTTCGGTGCGCCAGAGAAGCAGGATGTCCGTGAGCCCGTCCGCCAGCGCCATCCAGCGCAGCTGGCGGAAACGCTCCGGCCCGGCGTTGGGAAACAGTCTCGGCCCGTCGTGAAGGCCGTCCAGATATTCACAGATGACGCGCGAGTCGAAAAGTGCGCCGCCGTCGTCGAGCACGAGGGTGGGAATCTTCCCGAGCGGATTGTCGGCAAGGACTGCCTCGTTCGGCGTGCCTGCGAAAGCCACGACGGAGCGGACGCATTCGACCTGATTTTGAAGACCGGTCTCATGCAGCACGATCATGACCTTGCGCACGAAGGGTGAGCGGGGTGACCAATGAAGCTTCACGTGAATTCCATCTCCCTCAGCGGCCGAAAGGAGCACCGCCCCTCGTAACCCAGCCAGACGTTACGGAGGGTCATCATAAAAGTCAATATTACGGATGTTTGACCTATTGAAGATCCGAAGACTCGCCGCCTTCGGTGGACCCCTTGTCGAGAAATTCTCGGAGCGCGCGATTGAAGAGCTCGGGCTGCGCGACATTGGGGATGTGCCCGGCAGAAGGAATCTCGACCAGCGCGGCACCGCCGATCATGGCGCGCATGTGCCTCATCGTGTCCGGCATCTTGCCGTCGTCCTTGCCGACGATGAGCAGGGTGGGAACCCGGATCGTCTGCAGGACATCCGCGAAGGCATAGTCCTGCAAGGCTCTGGCACAGGCGACGAAGCCTTCGAGCGGCGTCGCGGCGATCATGCGGCGGATGTTCTCGGCGCTGCCCGAGGCGATGAAGTCGGGCGAGAACCAGCGGCGCACCGTCGCCTCCGCCAAAGCCTCCATCCCGTCTCGGCGGGCCTGTTCGATCCGCTCCTCCCAGCCGCGCGCGCCGCCGGGCGCGGTGCCGGCCTGGCCGTTGCAGAACACCAGTCTTTCGACGCGTTCTGGATGGTGGGCGTAGAGATGCAGGCCCGTCGGCACTCCCATCGAGAGCCCGACGAACGTGCATGTCTCGATTCGGAGATGATCGAGCAGTGCCTGCACGTCGCCGCCGAGATGGTCGAACGTACAAGGGCCGGGCGGTACGCTCGTCTGCCCGTGACCACGCTGGTCGTAGCGCAGGATGCGGTACCGGTTCGAGAGTGCGGCTGCCTGCTCGTCCCACACCGAAAGACCGGTGGTGATCGAGTTGCTGAAGACGATCCAGGGTGCGCCTTCGCTGCCGTCGATCCGGTAGTGGATCGAAGCCCCGGTCACTTCAAGGATGCCTGTCTCGCTCATTTCGCGCTTCCTCCATCCGCTCCGCCGAACCTCACACTCGATGCTCTCGACAGCACTGACATAAACCACATGGGGCTAGAAAAGGTCAATTAGTCAGTCTAATGTACTTTCGCTTTGTTGAATGAAGCACGACCAAGGGAGGAAACCCATATGACGCATCGAGGAAAAGGTCTTCTTGCCGCATTGGCCTTTATTGCCGCCTCGGCGGGGGCGACGGCGCACGCCGAGGAGGCGACGATGAAGTCCGTGACGAACGGAGAGGCGACCATCAGCTACTACGCGCAAGGGGAGGGACCGCTCATCCTCTTCATCGCTTCGACGGGTCGAGGCACCGAGGAGTTCGGCCTGCTCGCGGAGAGGCTGGCCGAACGCGGCTATCGTGTCCTCAGGCCGGAGCCTCGGGGCGTTGGCGAAAGCAAGGGGCCGATGGAGGGCGTGTCCTTTCATGATTTCGCCGACGATTTTGCCGCGGTCATCCGCAACGAAGGCGAGCAGGCGATTGTGGCCGGTCATGCCTATGGCAACTGGATCGCCCGAACCATCGCGTCCGACCATCCCGAACTGACGCGCGGCGTGGTGCTGGTCGCCGCGGGGGCGAAGGAGTGGCCCAAGGAACTCAGCGACGCGATCACCATGATCAACGATCCGGCATCCACGCGCGAACAGCGCCTTGAAGGCCTGCGGCTTGCCTTCTTCGCCGAGGGCAGCGATCCGACGCCTTGGCTCGAAGGCTGGCACCAGGAGGTGACAAGGAGCCAGAGAGCTGCGCGGAAGCTGACGAATCGTGAGGATTGGTGGGCAGGCGGAACAGCGCCGATGCTCGATTTGCAGGGCGGCTCCGATCCCTTCCGTCCGGCTTCCTCCCGGCAGGAGCTGAAGGACGAGTTCGGCGACCGCGTAACCGTCAAGGTGATCGAAGGAGCCAGCCACGCGCTGCCGGCCGAGAAACCGACTGAGGTTGCGGACGCGATCGCCGACTGGGCCGATCAGTTGAAGAACTGATTGCCGGCGTGGCGGCGCTCCCCGTCGGGGGGCGCCGATGCGGACTATTGCCCGCATCTCATTTGAGCTTGATATCGAAGCGGACGACCTCGCCACGATAAATGCCCTGGGCGATCAGGACCGCTATGCCGTTGCTGTCCACCGCTCGGCGGTGCACATAGGCGACGGGCGCATTGAGCGGCATGGAGAGCGATTCGGCCGTCTCCATGTCCGCTGTTCCGATGGTAAGCGTCTGCTGGGCGTTGATGATTTCCAGGTCGGGAATGTCGGCGACCAGCCGCAACGCGGTCTTGGTCTCTATGTCCTCCTTGGTGATCCGGTCGCGCAGCCGCTCGTCGATATAGACGTCCGTCAAAAGGAACGGCTGGTCGTGGCGCCAGTGGCGGCGGTGCAGATGCCGGTATGCGGGCGCAAGCTCTCCGATCTGGTAGAGCACATGTTCGAGCCGCACGTCAGGCGTATCGGAAAGCACCTCGATGCGCGCGGAGTGGCTGGGCCGCAGAAGGCCCGACCAGTCGGTTCCCACCGCGCACCAAAGCTCCTCCTGCGGGTGGCGGCGCACGAAAGTGCCCTTGGCGCGATAGCGCTCGATGAGTTGTTCCCGTTCAAGAATATCGAGCGCCTGGCGGATCGTCGCGCGGGCCACGCCGCATTCGCTCGCCAGTTCCTCGACGGTCGGGATTTGGCTGCCCACCGGCCACTGGCCCGACTCGATGCGCCGGCGGAACAGCGTGGCAAGCTGGATATAGCGGGAGATGGAACTGCGGCTGAAGTCCACCGCCTTCTTTTGCTGGATGTTCATGTTCCCCCGGGCCTCCTGGGAGCGCGATCAAATCGGTTCATGATCCAGATAATAGAGTTTTGTCGCGTCACCGGAAAGCCTCCATCCCGCGGCTGCGCGTAAAGAGGAAGAAGATGATGGCGAGGGTGACCATGACGACGGTCCAGACGAGACCGAAGGCGGCGAGTTCCCCGCCCTGTCCGTTGACCCACAGATCGAGCATGGCGACGGCGATGACCTGGGAGTTGGGTCCCGCGAGCAGAACCGCGACGGCAAGCTCCTTCGAGCAGATGAGAAAGATGAAGATCCAGGCCGAGATCAGCGCCGGAGACAGAAGCGGCGCAACGACCCGGCGCAAGGTGGAAAGGAGCGGGGCGCCCGAGACGGACGCGGCCTCCTCGAGCTCACGATGGATCTGCAGCACGCCGGAATAGGCGTATCGCATGCCATAGGGCATGTAGCGGATGAGATAGGCGATGACGATCGCCCACAGGGTGCCGTAGATCGGAAGGGGGAGGCGCAGGTAAATCTGCATCATCGCCACGCCCATGACGATACCCGGGAAGATCAGCGGAATGGTGGAGAGCTGGTCGATCAGCCAGGCGCCTGGTCCGCGCCGCGCGGCGATCCATCCCGAGACCGCGGTGAGGACGACGACCATCGTCGCCGCGCCCGCGGAGACCAGGATCGTGTTCACCGCGAGCTCAAGGTAGTGCGGATGATCGAAGACTGCGCGATAATTGTCGATGTTGAGGAAGGGCAGCATCCGGAGCGAGACGCCGCTCATATAGGGAAGCAGCGACAACCAGATGAGCGCCAGGATCGGCAGGAGAAGCACGATCAGGAAATCGACGAGGATGAACAGGCCTGCGAGACGGCGATATCCACCGAGATCGAAGAGCCGCGGCCGATATCCTTTGCCGGTGATGCTCTGGTAGCGGTCCGCGTTCTTGGCGAGCCGCCCGTAGAAGGTGAAGAGGATCGCCACGAAGACCATGAGCACCATGGCGAAGGCCGAGGAATGGCCGAGATCGGGTGGCATCTGCTGCGTGCTCTCGTAGACATCCGTCGTCAGGACGTCGATGCCGCCCGGCATTCCCACCAGAAGAGGCACCTCGAAGGCTTCCACAGCGCGGATGAACACGAAGAGGGCCAGCGCGATCACCGACGGCATGGCAAGCGGCAGCGTCACGCGTCGGATCGTGTCCCAGACGCTTGCGCCGCTCATGCGTGCAGCCTCCTCCATATCGGCGTTTGCGGCACGGAAAGTGGAGGAGAGCATGAGAAAGACCAGCGGCGACCAGAGGAATCCCTCGATCAGCACCATGCCGGCCATGGAGTTGACCGAGAACAGGATGTCCGGCGAGCCGGTGAGTTGCCGGTAGGCCATGTTGAGTGGCCCGACATTGCCGAGCAGGAAGAGCCACGCCACGACGTAAAGCACATAGGGCGTGCCCATGGAGACGATGGCGGTGACATAGGCAAGCACCTTCAGCGGCGCATTGGTGCGCTCCACGAGCCAGGCAAGAATGCCGCCGACGAGAAAAGAGACCAATGCGCTGCCTGCTGCGAAGATGATGCTGTTGAAAAAGCTTTCCGCCAGATTCCGGTCGGTCAACAGGTTGCGGAAATGGTCGAGAGTCCAGCCGGCTACCGCCCCGCTGGCGCCGACTTCCGCCACCGAGCTTTGTGCGAGCATCAGGATCGGCGGCAGTACTAGGATGGCGAGCAACACGGCCACGCCGAGAGCAAGCGGTGTGCGCGGGTCGCGCAGGAGCGAGGCGAAGAAGCCTTGCCTCGGTGCCGTTCGCTCCTCCCAGCGGAGATCGGTTTCGGCGGTCATGCTGGCCTCCTGCGATTTCATGGGCGGCACCTCGATTCCATCAGCGGCCGTGGAAGACCGGCCGGCGCTTTTCGACGACAGCGCGGGTGGCCTCCCGCGCATCCTCCGTGGCCATCAGCCGCGTGCTGTACTGTTGCTCGCGCGCATAGCCTTCCTCCACCGGCATGAACTCAACCTCGTTCAGCGCGGCCTTGCCAAGCCTCAGGCCCAGCGGCGCCTTTTCTGCAAGGAGCCGCGCCAGGCGTTCGGCGGCTTCGCCAAGCGCTTCGGCCGGGACGACCTCTTCGACGAGGCCGATCCGGTAAGCCTCGGCTGCCGTGATCGGCTGGCCGGTAAAGAACATCCTGCGCAACGCGCCCTGAGGGATCAGCCGGCCGAGATGTGCGCCGCCGCCGCAGCGGCCGACATTGATTTCCGGCAGGCCGAAGGTGGCGTTCTCCGCGGCGATCCGCATGTCGCAAAGGGAAGCCAGCACGCAGCCCGCCCCCAGGGCAGGGCCATTGACGGCGGCGATCACGGGAACGGCTGTGTTGCGCACGGCACCGAAGCAACGGCGGATGATGGCGGCCCGCTTGGGGTCTTCCTCCACCGTCGCGGCCAGGAACTCGTGCAGATCGAGGCCGGCGCAGAAGGCGCGTGTGCCTGCCCCGGTGAAAATGATGCAGTTGACGTCCTCCCAGTCGGAGGCGTTCTCGAAGCGATCGGCGATCTCTTCGTAGAGCGAGAGAGTCAGCGCGTTTACCGGGGGGCGGTCGAGTGTCACCGTTGCAATGCGGTCACGCTTGTCGATCTTGAGCGTCATTGTTCCCTTTCCACGTCTCTTGGCGCCCTCTAGCACGACAGGTGTCAAAACTCTATAGTCCAAAAGACTAGATGTTTGTATTTTATACGCGAAGCTGCTAACCGAAAGCCGGTCGGCATCCCGGAAAGCACCGAATAGGACAATGGACTGATCTTTAGAATATTGGAGGAAAGATGCAAGCCGAAGAGGACTGGGCGGAAAACGTCCGCATGATCCGCGAAAGCGCGCGCGCAGTGGTGCCGAATGACGGGTCTCTTGCGCGCATTCGCGCCCTGCGCTTCACGTCTCCGGGGTTCGACCGCTCCGTCTTTGCGCTGATGGCCGAGATGGGCTGGCTCTCGCTTCGTCTGCCGGAGGATTCCGGAGGGCTGGGTCTCGGGATGCGTGAATATTGCGCCCTCGCACAGGAGGTCGGATCCGGCCTGGTACCGGAGCCGCTGATCGGTGCGGCGCTTGCCTGTCGCCTTGTTCAGGCGAATCCTATGGATGACGCTGTCGCCGGTGCGATGGTCTGCCTTGCAGCTTGGCAAGATGAGGCCAACAGCCTCGAATGGCGCGACGGTGCGAACATAAGAGGCGGGCGGGTGAGTGGGCGCAAGCACTTCGTTCCATATGCGGCCGGCGCGGATGCCTTTGCCGTCGTCACGCCCGATGGTGTTGCGCTTCTGAGGCGTGATGCGGCGGGGCTGAGCCTTTCTCTCGTGCCGATGCAGGACGGCAGCGAAATGGGCACGCTCGCCATGGATGGATGCCTCCCCCTTGCGATCCTCCCGGCGAAGGAAGTCGATGAGGCGATCGACGAGGCCGCGCTGGCCACAGCCTCCTATCTCCTTGGCATGGCGGAGCGCGCCTTACAGATGACGATGGACTATCTTCGGACGCGCCGGCAATTCGACAGGCCGATTGGCAGCTTCCAGGCGCTCCAGCACCGGGCCACCGACATGAAGATCCAGCTCGAGCTGACACGTGCCTCGGTGGAGGCTGCTGCCGCGGCGATCGACGGCGGCGCGGAGGGGGCTACCCGCTCGGCGGCGGTCTCGCGCGCCAAGTGCCGCGCGGGCGAAACGGCCTTTCTGGTTGCCCGCGAAGCGATCCAGATGCACGGCGCCATCGGCTTCACCGATGAATACGATGTCGGGCTCTTCGCCCGCAAGGCCATGGTTCTGGGCAACCTTTACGGTTCGCCGGCGCTCCACCGCCGCCGCTTTGCAAATCTTACCGCGGAGGCCGCATGATGCCGGAAATCGCAGATTCGGCCGCGAATGCGCGAGCTGACGAGGAAGACCTGAACCTTCTTTCCGACGAGAATTTCCGGAAAGTGGTGCGCCGCTTCGTTGAGGAAAACTATCCGGATATCCCGCGCTACGCGCAGCGGCGCCTGCATTGGGAGGAGAACAAGCCCTGGTATCTCACGCTCTCGCGGCGCGGCTGGCTCTGCCCGAACTGGCCGCGCGAATATGGCGGGATGGGACTTTCGGCGGGCAAGCAGCTCATCATGATCGAGGAGTTCGAGCGTTACGGCTGCGCGCGTGTCAGCGATATCGGCATCGTCATGCTCGGGCCGCTCATCATCCGCTACGGCACCGAGGAGCAGAAGGCCTTCTTCCTGCCGAAGATCCTTTCGGGCGAACACATATGGGCGCAAGGCTACAGTGAGCCCAACGCCGGCTCGGACCTTGCCGCTGTGCGCACCGAGGCCGTGCTGGACGGCGAGGAATGGGTGATCAATGGCCAGAAGACCTGGACCACGCTTGGCGGTGACGCCAACTGGATCTTCATCCTCGCGCGCACCGACAGGTCGGTCAAGAAGCAGGCAGGCATCAGTTTCCTGCTGGTGCCGATGGACGCGGAAGGCGTCTCCGTCAGGCCCATCATGAACCTGGAGCTCCACGATGAGTTCAGCGAGGTCTTCTTCGAAAATGTGCGCGTGCCGAGGGACCATCTCGTGGGGAAGGTCAATGACGGCTGGACGATGGCCAAGGCGCTGCTCGGCCACGAGCGCGTCTTCATCGGCGCGCCACGGCTCTCAGAGGGCGCGCTGTCGCGGCTGAGGTTGCTCGCGAAGCGGATGGGCGTTGCCGGCGATCCAGGCTTTGAAGACCGGTTCGCGCGCCTCAAGCTCGACCTTGCAGATCTCACTTCGCTCTTCGAGACTTACGTGGAAAAGCTGCGCCGTGGCGAGCCCATCGGCGCCGACGTGGCAATCCTGAAGATCTTCCAGAGCGAGCTGTATCAACGCATTTCGGAAGAGATGATGGAGGTGGCAGGCGAAACGGCGGGACTCAGGGACCCGCTCGACGGCGATCCGCGTCTCCACGCAGCCGGCACCTATCTGATGGCGCGGCCGACGACCATCTTCGGCGGCTCAAGCGAGATCATGCGCAACGTGCTGGCGAAAGCTGTGCTGGGCCTGCCGAGCTAGGTCACCGATGGGAACAGTTGAGGGGAGCACCATGAATACGGACGAGAGCTGCAAAACGGTTCGGGTGGAGACGCGGAGCGATCTTGCACCCGGAAGGATCGCTGTCGTCACCATTGATAATCCTCCGGTGAATGCCGGCTCGCTGCAGGTGCGGCGCGACCTGTTGGAGGTGTTCGCGCGCCTTCGCGATGACGATGGGCTTGCCGGAGTGGTTCTCACCGGTGCCAACGGCAATTTTGTCGCCGGCTCCGATATTCGCGAATTCGACGCACCCCCACAGGCGCCGCATCTCCCGGAGGTCATTGCCGCCATCGAGAGTCTTCCCGTGCCCGTGGTGGCGGCGATCGACGGAGCCGCACTTGGCGGCGGTTACGAACTTGCGCTCGGTTGCGACGCGCGCCTCGCCACGCCGCGCAGCATCATCGGCCTGCCGGAGGTCACTCTCGGCCTCATTCCCGGCGCCGGAGGCACGCAGCGCCTGCCGCGTCTCGTCGGCATTGCCAGGGCGATCTCGCTCATCACCTCCGGCCGCAGAGTGAAGGCGCAGGAGGCATGTTTGCTCGGGATGATCGATGCGGTGGCAGAGGGGGACGTCGTGGATAGCGCCCTGGAGCATCTGAAGACGATGACCGGGCGCAAGCGGGTCGTCAGGGAACTGGCCGTGGCGTCCAACGATCCTGAGGAAATCGAAGCGGCTGAGCGCGAGGCGCTTGCACGGGCGAAGGGTGCCGCCGCAGTGCCCGAGGCCATTGCAGCGGTGAAGGCCTCCGCCGTCCTGCCCGCGGAAAAGGCCCTGTACCGTGAGCGCGAGACCTCCCTGCGGCTGCGCGTCGGACCCCAGGCGAAGGCCTTGCGCCACCTCTTCTTCTCCGAGCGCCAGGCGGCGCGCCCGCCGGAAGGCGCCGAACCCCTTCGGGTGAGCAAAGTCGGTGTGGTCGGCGCTGGGCGCATGGGGCAGGGCATTGCGCTCGCCTTCATGCTGCGCGGCTTCGACGTGCGCCTTTCCGAAAGCGACCCAGCCGTTCTGGAAAGCGCTCTCGCCGCGCTGCGCGGCGAAGCGGAAAAAGCCGCCTCCCGGGGCCGCGTCCACTCCGCGGATGAACTGATGGCGCGACTTTCGCCTGGCGGTCTGGAGGAGATGTCGGACCGTGACCTCGTCATCGAGGCGATCACCGAGGACATGGCCGCCAAAAAGGCCCTCCTGGCCCGGCTGGACGGGATCGTGCGTGCCGAGGCAGTGCTGGCCAGCAACACCTCCTATCTCGATCTCGACGAGATGGCCGCCGCAACGAGCAGGCCGGAGCGCGTTGGCGGGCTGCACTTCTTCAACCCCGCCCACATCATGCGCCTCGTGGAGATCGTGCGCACGGAAAACATCGCGCCCGCGACGCTGGCCACGCTGATCTCGATCTGCAAGCGCCTCGGCAAGGTGGGGGTGGTGGCCCGCGTCGGCGAGGGCTTCATCGGCAACCGCATCTTCAGCGCCTACCGCCGCCAATGCGAGTTCCTGCTCGAGGAGGGCTGCCTGCCGCAGGATGTCGACCGCGCGATGGTCGATTTCGGCATGGCGATGGGGCCCTTCGCCGTATTCGACCTTGCGGGGCTCGACATCGCCTGGGCGACTCGAAAGCGGCTTGCTCCCAAACGCGATCCGCGGATGCGCTATGTCGAAATTCCCGACATTCTCTGCAACATCGGCCGCTTCGGGCGCAAGACGGGCAAGGGCTGGTACGACTATTCCGCTTCTTCCCGCGGCGCGCCGGATCCGGACGTACAGGCGGTCATCGAGGCGGAGTCGGAAAGAAAAGGCATCGAGCGGCGCGCCATCGGTGACGACGAGATCAGAAATCGGCTGCTGGCGGCCATCGTCAACGAGGCGGCGCTGGTGCTCGCCGAAGGAATCGCCGAGCGGGCGGGCGACATCGACCTGGTGCTCGTCCACGGCTACGGCTTTCCGGCGCTGGCCGGCGGCCCTCTGCATTGGGCGGCGCGAATGCCGCGCGACCGAATTCTTGCTTCGGTCGATGCGATGGCGGCGGAGAGCGGCTTCGGAGCCGAACGCGCCTTCAATCTGCTGGAGGTCCTCGACCAGGCGGCTGGCTAAGCGATCCGGGCAGCGGGAAAGCTTCGCCTCGCGATTCCTCGACGCCTTATCCCGCAGTTTACAAAGTACATTAAACTAGCCTATAAAATTAATAACGAACTGTCGCGGGGGTGGTGTTCGCGTCTGGATGTCGATGAGGAGACCGGATCCGCAAGGATCCGGAAGAGGAGGAGCAAGATGAAGAAGTTCGCAGTCGCTTTTGCGGCCGTCGGCCTGACCTGTCTGGCGGGTGCCGCGGGCGCGCAGGATTTTCCGTCCCGTCCCGTCACACTGGTCAACCCCTACTCGGCGGGAGGACCGGCGGATCTGATCGGGCGTACCATCGCCGAAGGGATGGGCGACATACTCGGTCAGCCGGTGGTGGTGGAAAACAGGCCCGGTGCGGGCACGGCGATCGCCGCCACGCATGTGGCGCAGTCGGATCCGGATGGTTACACGCTTTTCATCGGAGGATCGCCGAGCCATGTCATCACCCCGGCGCTGATGACGACCAACTATGACGGGATCGAGGACTTCGCGCCCGTGAGCATGGTCGCGAACGTGCCAAACGTGCTGGTGGTCAATGCGTCTTCCGGCATGGAGACGATCGATGATCTCATCGCCAAGGCCAAGGAAGCGCCGGAGGCCATCTCCTTCGCCTCAGTGGGTGTCGGCAGTCTTCCGCAGTTCGCGGCCGTTCTCTTCCAGCAGGTTACGGGGACCGAGCTGACGCACATCCCTTACGGCGGGGCCGCGCCGGCGGTGGTGGACCTCCTGGCCGGCAATGTGGACATGGCGTTTCTCAATGTCGCGCCGCTCCTCCAGTATATCCAGGAAGGGCAGCTCCGCCCGCTGGGTGTGGCGGCGAGCGAGCGCTCCGATCAGATTCCGGACGTCCCTACAATGGAGGAGCTCGGCTATGAGGGCTTCCAGATGAGCACCTGGTACGGCATTTCCGCTCCTGCCGGAACACCTCCCGACGTGATCGCGAAGCTTGATGAAGCCATTGCGAAGACACTCCAGGAGGAAGATGTTCGCGAACGGCTGACGAATCAGGGTGTGCAGATCTTCTACAAGCCCTCGAGCGAGTTCACGGACTATCTGGCTGCCGACGCGAAGCGCATGCTGGAGCTCATCGACACGGCGGATATGCGCGCCGATTGAGCGGTCGAAGCGATGCTGCAGGCGCCGCTTGCCTCCGACAGACTTGGGCTTTTCATGAAACAGACCGTCACGCAGAAGATCATCGCGCGCGCAGCGGGACGCGAAAGCGTCGAGCCGGGAGAATACGTCAACGTCTCTCCCGACTACACCTGTTGCCAGGAGATCGCGTGGCCGGCGCGCAAGCGCATAATGGAGCAAGCCGGCGTCAGCCGGCTCGCGCGGCCCGAAAAGGTGATCATGGTCGTCGACCACACCACTTCGGCGGGAATGGGCACGGCCTACTACCAGACCCATCGCGAAATGAAGGACTTCGCGATGCGGAACGGGGCGCGTTTCTATGGTCCCGGGAGCGGATTGCGCCATCTTGTCCTGACGGAGAACGGCTTTGCAAGGCCCGGCATGCTCGTCTTTTCCGACGAGCCGAATATCGCCAGCATAGGAGTCGTCGGCGCACTCAACGTCCCAGTCTCGTCGGAGGTGGTCGTCACGCAGCTCACAGACGAGAACTGGATGATGGTGCCGAAACCCGTGAGAATGCGGCTGGAGGGCAGCCTGCCCTTCGGGGTTCTGGCGCGCGATCTCGTGCAGACCATCATCCGGGACTTCGCCCAGGGAGACCGTCTCTCCCAGTCGTGCATCGAATATTGCGGCCCGGCAATCCAGACACTGAGCCTCGACGAGCGGCAGTCGATCCTTGCCTGCTCTTATCATGCCGGTGCCGACACCGCGCTCATGCCGGTCGATGAACTCGCCCTTGCCTATGCGGCGGAACGGGCGAACGGAGAGCCGATCCATCTCTTCGAGAGCGACGAGGGTGCCGAATATGCTTTCGAGGCGACATACGACCTGTCCGGCCTTTCGCCCATGGTGACTGTCCCGCCTGAGTTGCACCAGGTCGTGCCGGTCAAGGAGCCCGCGGGGCTGAAGATCGACCAGGCCGCGATCGGCTCCTGCGCCAATAGCCGGTTGGACGATCTGCGCGCGGCGGCGGCGGTCCTGAAGGGCAATCGGGTGGCCCCGCACGTCACTTTCTACATTACGCCCGGCAGCCGCGAAGTCTATGCTGCTGCCGCGCGCGAGGGTCTGTTGGAGATATTCATGGAGGCTGGTGCCACGGTGCTTGCGCCCGGCTGCACCACCTGCTGGGGCTATGAAGGCTTTCTCAATCCGGGCGAGGTCTCCCTCTCCACCCACCAGATGAACTATCGCGGCCGCAACGGGAGCCGCGAATCGCTGTCCTATCTCGCCGGTCCCTATGTCGTCGCCGCCTCCGCGGTGGCGGGGCGGATTGCCGATCCGCGCGAGATGCTCGCGGAGATCGTCCAATGACGTTGATCACGGGCCGCGCCTGGAAGTTCGGCGACAACATCAGCGCCGACGACGGCATTATCCAGTATTCCAAGGTGCCGGACCTCGGCACCTTCGACATTCCCGCGCTCAAGGCGATGTGCTTCGCCACCATCGTCCCTGACTTTCCGCGGCGGGTGCAAGAAGGAGACATCGTCGTTGCCGGCCGCAATTTCGGCCACCACAGCCACCCCCATGCCGCCGTGGCCATGAAGGAGTCGGGCATTGCCGCCGCGCTGGTGGAAAGCTGCGATTCCGCCTTCATCCGCAAGGCGCTCAACGCCGGCCTGCCCGTCATCCCCTGTCCCGGCATCACCTCGATCATCGAGGAGGGAGATACCGTGGAAACCGACCTCGCCC
Source organism: Chelativorans sp. AA-79 (assembly GCF_029457495.1). Classification (NCBI taxonomy): domain Bacteria; kingdom Pseudomonadati; phylum Pseudomonadota; class Alphaproteobacteria; order Hyphomicrobiales; family Phyllobacteriaceae; genus Chelativorans; species Chelativorans sp. AA-79. The sequence goes on along the minus strand of NZ_CP120361.1, from coordinate 4,493,016 downwards.
ATGGTGCTGTGCGCAACCTGAGAACTCGAAAGACGCTGAGCTACCGCCCGCTTGCGCCGCGCATGATCGAGGTATGGCGCGCGGGCGGGCTGGCGCCGGCGCTGAGGGCCCGCCTGGCCGGGGAGGCGTTGAGATGAGCCGCCTTCCACCCGCAGGCCGATTCAACCGCTGGGAGATTGTTGGGGCAGGCGTCCTCTTCCTGCTCGGCCTGTTTCTGGTCTGGGGAGGGTCCGGCTATCCGATCGGCCATCTCAGCCGGATGGGCCCCGGCTTCCTGCCCGTCGTGCTCGGTGTCATCCTCCTGCTGCTTGCCGTAGCGCTGATCCCGGAGGCGCTGCACGGCAGCGCCGAGTCGCCGAGTGTTCCGGTGCGATCCTTTGTGGCGATCCTTGCCGGCCTCGTGGCCTTCGCCTTGATGGTGGACCGCATGGGCCTTGTTCCGGCCGCCTTCGTCCTGGTGCTCGTCAGCGCATTCGGGGACAGCACGATGCGCTTGCGACGGGCGCTCGCGACGGCCGTGGCAGTGTCGATCATCGCCTATCTCGTCTTCCTGAAGGGCTTCCGCCTTCCTCTTCATCCGTTCTGGTGGGGCTAGGGACGATGGATCTGTTCTCCAACATCGCGCTCGGCTTTGAGCGGGCCCTCTCGCTCGACGCCCTCGCCTTCTGCTTTCTCGGAGTCACGATCGGCACCTTCGTCGGCGTGCTGCCGGGGGTGGGGGCGATGGCGGCCGTGGCGCTGTGCCTGCCCATCACCTTCTATCTCGACCCAACCGTGGCGCTGATCATGCTCGCCGGCATCTTCTACGGCGCTCAATACGGAAGCTCCACGGCTTCCATTCTGCTCAATGTGCCGGGCACGGTGACGGCGGCCGTCACGTGTATCGACGGTTATCCCATGGCCAAGCAGGGCAGGGCGGGAGTCGCCCTGCTCGTGACCACCATCACATCCTTTGTCGGCGGCTCGATCGCCATCGTGCTGATGATGCTCTTCACCCCGCTCATCGCACGATTCGCGCTGCGCTTCTCCTCCGCCGAGTATTTCATGATCATGCTGCTCGGCTTGATCGTCGCCTCCACCATCTCGCGTGGTTCGCCGCTCAAGGGGCTGGCCATGGTGGTGGTCGGGCTGGCGCTCGGGACCATAGGCATCGACATCAATACCGGAGCGCTGCGTTTCACCTTCGGGCTGTTGGAACTCTCAGACGGGCTGAGCCTCGTCGCGATCGCCATGGGCCTGTTCGGCGTCGCCGAGGTCCTGGCGAGTGTCGGCAGCCGGCACAATGTGCATGTGGACCCGAAGACCATCACCTTCTCCTCGATGCTTCCCAGCCGCAACGAGGCGCGGGCCGTCATCTGGCCCACCCTGCGCGGCACGATGATCGGTTCAGGCATCGGGGCGCTTCCCGGCTCAGGCGCCACGATCGCCACCTTTCTGGCCTATGCGGTGGAGAAACGCGTGGCCAAGGATCCTTCCCGCTTCGGCCGGGGGGCGATCGAGGGCATCGCAGCGCCCGAGGCCGCCAACAATTCCGCCGTGCAATCGGCTTTCATCCCGACCTTGAGCCTCGGCATCCCCGGCGACGCGCTGATGGCCTTCCTGCTCGGTGCGATGATGATCCACGGCATAACGCCGGGGCCGCGCTTTCTCGTGGAGCAGCCGGTCATGTTCTGGGGCCTTGTGGCGAGCTTCTGGATCGGCAACATTCTGCTCCTCGTGCTCAACATTCCGCTGATCGGTCTTTGGGTGCGGCTCCTTTCGATTCCCTACAACATCCTCTACCCGGTAATGCTGTTCTTTATCTGCATTGGCGTCTATTCCGTCTCGAACGAGGTGTTCGATATTTATGTCGTCATCATCTTCGGCGTGATCGGCTATGCGATGCAGAAATTCGGTTATCCGCCGGCACCCCTTCTGCTCGGCTTCATCCTCGGGCCGATGATGGAGGAGCATCTGAAACGCGCACTCCTGATGTCGCGGGGAGATTTCGCCATCTTCTGGGAGCGCCCGATCAGCGCCACGCTTCTGGCGATCACGGCGCTCATGCTCATCCTGTCCATCCGCAGCGTTTTCCGCGAGGCACGCCAGCGCCGCATCCTGCAGGCGGAGGAGGCGTCGCATGGTGGCTAGACCCAAACTCCTCCTCGTCGCCCCCATACCGCCCGAACTCGAGGCGCGGTTGTCTCTCCGCTTCGATCTCGTGCGCGACAGGCCCTCACCGGCGCGGCGCCTGCCGGGTTTTCGGGTCGCCGTGACGACCAGTGTCGCCGGCGCCGACGCGGCGCTGATGGACGGGCTTCCGGACCTGGAGCTCATCGCCTGCAATGGAACCGGGCTGGAGTCTATCGACCTCGAGGCGGCGGCCCGCAGGGGGATCTCGATACGAAACACGCCCGACATCGTGACGGAAGACACAGCCGATTTCGCTGTCGCGCTTGTCTACGCTACGGCGCGCCGGATCGCTGAGGCAGATCGCTTCATGCGCGCCGGTCGCTGGGGCGCGGAGCGGATGACGCCCTCGCGCCGCGTCCATTCGCGAACGATGGGCATCGTCGGCTTGGGCAAGATCGGCGCCGCGATCGCGCGGCGCGCCACGGGAATCGGCATGAAGGTGCGCTATTCCGGCCCGCGCCCGAAACCTGAGGTCCCGTATCCCTACGACCCCGCGGCCGAAGGTCTCGCCCGCACCGTCGACTTTCTGGTTCTAAGCTGCCCGGGAGGCAAGGCGACGCACCATCTCGTCAATGCCGCCGTGCTGCGGGCTCTCGGGCCGGACGGCATCCTGATCAACGTTTCGCGCGGCAGCGTGGTGGACGAGAAGGCGCTTATAGAGGCGCTTGCGCGAGGCGCGATTGCCGGTGCGGGCCTCGACGTGTTTGAATCCGAGCCGGACATCGATCCCGCTTTCTTCGCATTCGACAACGTTGTCCTCCAGCCGCACTATGCCGCCGTGACACGGGAGACGCGTGCAGCGATGGCGGAGATGCTTGATGAGGCGATCGGCGCGTTCTTCGCCGGCGAGATCAGGTGAGGCGAAGCCTTTTGAGAGTGCTTGTGGAAAGGAAAAAGCATGTTTTATGAACCGAAGGACGGGCACGGCCTGCCGCATGATCCATTCAAGGCGATCGTGGCACCCCGTCCGATCGGCTGGATCTCCTCGATCGATGCTGACGGGAGGCTGAACCTTGCGCCGTACAGCTTCTTCAACGCGCTCGCCGGCAACCCGCCCATGGTGGGCTTCTCCAGCGAGGGCGTAAAGGACAGCGTGACCAACGTGCGCGCCACCGGCGAGTTCGTCGTCAACCTGGCGACGCGGCCGCTTGCCGAGGCGATGAACCTCACCTCCGCGCGCGTGCCGCATGGTCACAGCGAATTCGAAATGAGCGGCCTCACGCCCGTGCCGTCCCGCCTCGTCAAGCCGCCGCGCGTGGGCGAAAGCCCGGCCGCCCTGGAGTGCAAGATCACCCAATCGATCGACCTGCTGGATCTCGCAGGCCGCCCCACCGGACGATGGTTCACGATCGGGCAGGTGGTGGGCGTCCATATCGACGACCGGTATCTTCGAAGCGGTTTGTTCGACGCTGCCGCCGCCCGAACGATCGCCCGCTGCGGTTATCGCGACTATGCCGAGGTGATCGAGATGTTCTCGATGGCCCCTCCGCAGCCGGCGATCGTGTAGATCGCCGAATGCCTGTGGAACTCACAAGAGATTGCTGGCCCTCATGAAGGCCCGAAGCCGTTCTTCCTGGGAGGCGCTGAGGGGCCAGGCCGAAGGCGGGCGGGTGGCGCCGCAGTCGTGCCCGAGTGCCCGCAGCGCTGCCTTGACGCCGGTCACATTGGTGCCGTTGAGCTCTTCGGCGCGGATCGCCTCGAAGGGTTTCATCTCGCCGATCAGCTCACGGGCCCGAGTGTAGTCGCCGGCTTCGAGCGCGTTGTGGATCGCCACCGAACGTTCAGGCCATATGTTGATCAGCCCCGAGGTAAACCCGCGCGCGCCGACCGCGTAGAAGACCGGGGCCCAGACCTCGGCGAGGCCGCCGACCCATACCACGCCGGGCCGCGAAGCCTCGATCGCCTCGGCCAGTTTCAACGGATTGGGCGTTGCCCATTTAACGCCCGCGACCGTCTCGATCGCGCACAGTTCGGCAATCGTCGCCGTGCCGATGGCATCGTTGCGCAGATAAAGGACAATGGGCGTGTCCTCGGCCACATCCGCGACGGCCTTGACGTAGTCGACGATCCCTCGCGGGGCGGCAAAGGGGTCGGGCGGCTGGTGGATCATGAGGCCCGAGACGCCGGCCTTGACCGACTCGCCGGCAAGCCGGCAGGCATCGCGAACCCCGCGGCCGACACCGCCCAGGACGGGCGCGCGGCCATCGACGAGCTCCACGACCGCCTTGGCCATGATGCACGCCTCGTCGATCGTGAGGGCGTAGAATTCGCCCGTATTGCCATTGACGACCGGCATGTGGACGCCCGCGCCGACGACCTTGTCGACGATGGGTGCAAGCCTGGCGGGGGCAACCTCTCCATTCTCATCGTAAGGGGTTACAAGAATGCCCGAGATGCCGGTGAGCGCATCGCGAAAGGCTTTTGACATGGTCAACTCCTCGACGGTTTTCTGGGACAAGCCGCGACGGGCGGCTCAGTAAATCGCGGGTTCGTCCGCTGAAGGCCCGAAGCGGGCGGTGAGATAGTCGAAATCGCACCCTTCGTTGGCCTGCGTGACGTGTTCCTTGAACATGTGGCCGTAGCCACGGTGGAAGCGTGGTTCAGGACGGGTCCAGGCGGCGCGCCGCGCCGCGAGTTCGTCGTCGGCGACAAGCATGTCGAGCCGCCGCTTGGCCAGGTCCAGCCGGACGATGTCGCCCGTGCGCAGAAGCGCCAGCGGCCCGCCGACAAAGGATTCGGGAGCCATGTGCAGGATACAGGCGCCATAGGAGGTGCCGGACATGCGCGCGTCGGAAATCCGCAGCATGTCCCGGTAGCCTTGTTTGATAAGGGCTTTGGGGATCGGCAGCATGCCCCATTCGGGAAAACCCGGCCCGCCCTGGGGGCCGGCATTGCGCAACACGAGCACATGGTCCGGCGTCACGTCTAGATCCTCGTCGTCGACGGCGGCTTTCATCTCCGGATAGGAATCGAAGACGAGGGCCGGCCCCTCGTGCACGTGGAATCGCGGATCGCAAGCAGCCGGTTTGATGACCGCACCGTCGGGGCAGAGATTGCCACGCAGCACCGCGAGCGAGCCTTCATGGTAGACGGGATTGGAAAGAGGGCGGATGACGTCCTCGTTATAGACCTCGGCACCTTCGAGGGTTTTGCCAAGCGTGACGCCGGTGCAGATCAGCACGTTGTGGTCGAGCCGCTCGCCGAGCTGCTTCATCAGCCCACGTAGCCCACCGGCATAAAAGAAGTCTTCCATCAGATACGCGCTGCCCGAAGGCCGCACATTGGCGATGACCGGCGTGGTGCGGCCGAGCGCGTCGAAATCCTCGAGCGTGAGCGGCACGCCGGCCCGGCGGGCCATGGCCAGAAGATGCACAACGGCATTGGTCGAGCAGCCCATGGCCATGGCGACCGTTACGGCATTGCGCACCGAAGCCGGTGTTACGAGCGCGTGCGGGCGCAGGTCTTCCCACACCATATCGACGATCCGCCGTCCGCATTGCGCGCTCATGCGCTTGTGTCCGGAATCGGGCGCGGGGATGGAGGAGGCGCCGGGCAGGCACAGCCCGAGCGCCTCGGCAATCGCCGTCATGGTGGAAGCGGTGCCCATGGTCATGCAGTGGCCATATGAGCGCGCGATGCCGCCTTCGATGCCCAGCCACTCCTGATCCGAAATGTTGCCTGCGCGGCGCTCGTCCCAGTATTTCCATGCATCTGAACCGGAACCGAGCACCTTTCCGGCATAATTGCCTCTCAGCATCGGCCCCGCCGGAAGGAAGATGAAAGGAATGCCGGCGCTGATCGCACCCATGACGAGGCCGGGCGTGGACTTGTCGCATCCGCCCATCAGCACCACGCCATCGAGCGGGTGGGAGCGAATGGTCTCTTCCGCCTCGATCGCAATGAGGTTGCGGTAGAGCATCGAGGTGGGCTTGGTGAAACTCTCGTCGACGGAGATCGTGGGGATTTCGATCCCCAGCCCGCCGGCCTGGGCGATGCCGCGTTTGACGTCTTCCGCCCGGTCCCGGAAGTGCAGGTGACAGGGATTGAACTCGGACCAGGTATTGAGAATGCCGATGATCGGACGTCCTTCCCAGTCCTGCGGGTCGAGGCCCATCTGCATCATGCGCGAGCGGTGCCCGAAGCTGCGCAGGTCGTCCGGTGCGAACCAGCGGGCGCTGCGCAGATCCCGGGGTGCTAAACGATGGCTGGTCATGAGGAGAGGCCTTTGTTCACGATGATGTGGTTGGACATCGGCTAGCTTACCGTCTGCCGCCTTGAGCGGGCCTTCAGAAGATTCCAGACTGAAAAGCAGAGCAAGACAGCGGCCATCAGAAGGAGTGTGGCGGAGATCGGCCGAGTCACGAATATCGACCAGTCGCCATTGGCGAACATCAGCGCCCGTCGCATATTGGTCTCGAAAATGGTGCCCAGGACGAAGCCGAGCACCATGGGCCCGAGCGGGAAGCCGTAGCGTTCCAGAAGGTAGCCGACGACGCCGAAGCCGAGCATCAGCCAGACGTCGAAGATGCGATACTCGCCGACATAGACCCCGACCACCATCAGCAGCGTGAGCACCGGAACGAGGTAGTGCCTGGGAATGAGGAGAACGCGGGGAAACATCCTGATGGTCAGCAGTTGCACGAGGAGAAGCGCCAGCGTCGCGAGCAGGAACGCCGCGTAGATCGTCGCGATCAGCTCGGGCTCGTTGCGGAAGAGAAGCGGGCCCGGCTGGAGCCCGTGGATGGTGAAGCCGCCAATCAGGATCGCCGTCACGCCGTCTCCCGGGATGCCCAGCGTGAGAAGCGGCAGAAGCGCACCGCCCACCGAGGCGTTGTTGGCGGTTTCGGCGGCATAGATACCTTCAAGCGAACCCTTGCCGAATTCCTCGGGCTTGCGAGAAGCAGACCGCGCTGCGCCGTAGGCCACCAGGTTCGATGCGGAGCCGCCAATGCCGGGCAGCACGCCTATGGCGATGCCGATGGCGGCAGAGCGCACCATGTTGATGCCGTTGGCGAGGAACTCTCCAAGACGGACACCTGCGCCCTCGAGGTCGAGCTTACCTTTCACGCGGGTGCCCGGCTCGGTGATCTCGCGAATGATCTGGGCAATGGCGAACAGGCCGACCATGAAGGGAATAATGCCGATACCCGCGAGCAGATCGATATTGCCGAAGCTGAAGCGTTGGGCCGCACCGATGGGTGCAAAGCCGACCGTCGAAAGCGAAAGCCCCAGAAGTGCGGCGAGCAGTCCCTTCAGGAGGTTGGACTCCGACAGCACCACGACGAGAACGAGGGCCGCGATCGTCAGCGCCGTGTATTCGGCTGCTCCGAACCGGATCGCGAAACGGGCGACGACAGGCGCAAATCCGACGAGGACGGCAAGCCCCAGCAGGCCGCCGACGGCGCTCGCCACCATGCCGGTGGCAAGCGCCTTGATGGCCTGGCCCTTGCGCGCAAGCGGATAGCCGTCGAACGTGGTGGCGATGGAAGAAGGCGTTCCCGGAATCCTCAGGAGCGTGGCGGCGACGAGCCCGCCCGAGACACCGCCGATATAGGTTGCAACCAGCATGGCGATGCCCGCGTCGGGCTGCATGGCGAAGGTCACGGGCAGCAGAAGGGCGAGCGCCATGGTCGCGCTCAGGCCCGGCAACGCGCCGAAGATGAGGCCTATGGCAACGCCGAGCATCACGAGAACGAGGATGTGCGGCTCGAATAGATGAACGACGGCGGCGAAGAACAAATCAACCATGGGCGGCCTCAACTCCACCAGACGCCGGGTACGGAGAGCCCCAGAAGGCCGTTGAGCGCGTAGCCCAACAGGACGACGACGAGGGCGGCGACGGCGAGCTTTCTGACGATCTCGGCAATCGCGAACGTGCCTAAAAGCAGGATCGAGCCGGCCAGAAACAGGAAGGATGCAAGCGAGAAGCCCAGGTGGTTGAAGGTCGCCACGTAACCGACCAGCAGGACGCCGAGCGCGATCCGGCGCCAGACCGCCGGCGGCGCGACGATCTCATTGGGCGTACCCAAGTTGCCATCCGACTTGGCCTGGCTGACCGCCCGGCTTGTTTCGGGGCTCAGCGCCGGAGGTCTGCGCAGTGCCAGGAGCGCCCCCAGGAGGGTCATGGCGCCGCCCAGGATAAGTGGAACCAGCTGGGGTCCGGGATCGCCCGTTCCGGGGAAATTCGAAACGATCGTCCGGCTGCCCAGAACGATCAGGACGCCCAGAATGCAGAAGATGAGGCCGCAAACCCGATCCGCCGTCACGACAGTGTCCTCCCAAGGGGAAAAGCGATGCGGGACCCGAATGGGCCCCGCACACCATGTCTATACGATCACTTGCCGAGAAGGCCGGCAATCGTCTTGTACTCGCGGGCAAGGAATTCGGCCGCCGCCTCGGGTCCGCGCAGAGCTGGAGCCTGGCTTTGCTTCGCCAGCGCCTCGGCAAATTCGGGATCGGCCTCGATCTCGGCGACGATCTGGTCGAAGGCATCGACCACGGCCTGATCGACCTCGCCGGGCCCGTAAACCGTCATCACCAGCGGGAGCGAGAAGTCGATACCCTGGGAAACGGTGGTCGGGAATTCCGGGGCGGCCGGATCCGGGTTTTCGTTCATCAGCGCGAGGACGACCATCTGCCCGTCTTCGGCATATTGCTTGGCGTTCGCGACACTCATGGAGATGACGTCCACCTGACCGCCGAGTAGGGCGGTGATGCGGTCGGACTCGGTCCCCGCATCGACGATCCGCATCTTGCCGCCGGCAGCCTGGTTGAGTGCTTCACCCTTGACCTGCGTCGTCCCGCCCAACTGCGAGCCGATATTGAGCTCGCCCGGATGCTCCTTCGCATAGGCGATCAATTCATCGACCGTGTCGAACGGCGCGTCCTCACGCACGGCATAGACCTCGTTGATCTCGGAGGTCGTCGCCAGCGGAGTGAACGATTCCCAGGAGAATGGCGACTGGCCGAAGAGATTGGCCGTGTGGAGGGCGGCGTGAAAGAAGAACAGCACGCTTCCATCGCTTGCGCCCTCCGCAACCGACTGGGCCGCGACGACCCCACCACCCGCAGGCTGGTTGACGATGGCTATCGAGGCGTCCGAGTGCTTCTGGAAGAACTCGGCGAAAAGCCGGGCGCCGGCGTCGGTGCCTCCGCCCGGGTTTGCGGGCACGAATACGCGCACGGTGTCGACGGGATAATCGACCTGCGCCAAGGCGGTGCCGGGCATCAACAGGCCGGCTGCGAGCAGTCCAGCTTTCCAGAATCGGGTCATTTTGATCTCCTCCTTGTTATCCGAGAGCGGATTTCGGCACGCACGGCGATCTCTCCCGTGGTGCGATCATTCGACGTCGTGTTCGCCGAAGGCGCCGAGGTCCGGCGTTTCCTCGACATATTCGTGCTGAAAGTTATCGACATTGAAGACGGCCACGACCGTGTCGTCCTCCAGGGCGATCGGAGAATGCACCATACCCATGGGGATCATGGTGCCCTCGAACGGCTTGAGGTCCAGGGAGGGACCGTCCTTGACGTCGATCTTCAATCGGCCTTTGAGCACCAGCCAACCCTCGTCTCCATTGACATGCCGGTGCCAGGGAAACCGCCCCTCGACCCGCGCGATGCGCAGATTGTATCGGCCGTCCAGGCGGAAGACATTGAAGTTTGTGCGCGGAGGGTGTCCTTCCAGCGTATCGATGACATTGAATTTCTTGAGTGCGCCGAGACCTCGGTCCATTTGTCCTTCTCCCCCGGGGATTAGTCCGAGACGTAGTTCGCGCCGTGGGCCGGGCGGTCCCACTCGACCAGGCCTGCCTCGAGCGCGGAGAGCTTGTCCTCGTCGATCTCGAAACCGAGACCCGGGCCCTGCGGCACAATCAGCTGCGTGCCGTCGTAGCGCAGCTTCTCGGTGACGACGTCGTCGATGTAAAGCAGCGGCCCCACAGGATCGCCCGCATAGTGCAGTTGCGGGACGACGGCGCCCAGATGCGCGTTGGCGGCGGTGCCGATGCTCATCTCCTGGGTCGTGCTGATGAGTGATTTGAGCCCCGCGGCCTCGGCCAGGTCGAAGAGCTTCTTGGCCTGATAGATGCCACCGGACTGGATGGTGATATTGAAGACGTCGACCGCGTCGGCCCGGATCATGCGCATGGCCTGAGCGAGGCTAGAGATGTGCTCGGAAATGTCGACATCGACCTGCTTGCGCAATTCGGCCATGCCCTCGTAGTCCTCGCGCCAGCTCGGGCTTTCCAGAAGCTCGAAACCGTATTGGCGGAACCGATCGTAAATGCGCAGCACATCCTTCCAGTGGTGGTGACCCTGGAAATCGAGCGCCTTGAGCTGGACCTTGTCGCCGAACCTGTCACGGAACGCGATGAGGAAATCCTCGTCCTGTTCGAAATTGACGCCCACATAGTAGCGGAACCGGGTCACCCCTTCGGCCACGAGCGCATCCATGTAGCCGAGATAGCGTTCGGTATCGCTTTTCTTCTTGGCCTGGAACACGGGATAGGTGATCTCGAAGCGATCGCGCTGACGGCCGCCCAGGAGATTGTAGACCGGCGTGCCGAGCGCCTTGCCGACGATATCGTAGAACGCCATCTCGACGCCGGCGGCGATCTGGGAGGCCGGCGTAAAGGGCGGATAGGTGTTCGCGTAGCGGAAATAGGAAGGCATGTAGGCCAGCAGCCGCTCATGGAGGGCGGCGATTTCGAATGCATTCTGCCCGAGCGCGACCTTTTCGATTCCCATCTTCACCGCGGCGGGATCGGGCATGTACATGCGATAGCAATCGAGATCGGAGATTTCGCCGACGCCGGAGATCCCGGCATCCGTCGAGAGCTGAAGAACGATATGGGAACTGATGGCGCCGGTGCGGCGTCGCGTCTGCACCGTCGTCAGTTTCACATCGGTGATCCGGATAACGTCTTTTCCGTTGGAATAGGTGTCGTTCATTTCGCTCTCATCTCATGGCTCCACAATCGAATCGCCGATCTACACACTCTGATTCCGATCGATGGCCGTATTCATGTTACAAACTCACTTTGCAAGCACAATTGGTATTACTTATGTGAAGTTGGTATGTCAATGATAGACCGCGCGTTGTGCAAGCGGCGTGGAAACGCGGGAATAAAGCGCGATTTGTGCCTTTTTCAGCTTGGAATATGCAAAAAGCCGATGCGGGTGTGATGCCGGATTTGTATGACAACGAAGATTGAGCCGGCGGGAGAATTCCCCTACATGCAAAAGATGCGATGCGGAGAAGGAGCCCGATCATGAGCAGCGACGAGCTGTCCTCGCCCGTCAAATCCGGCATGTCGGGCTCTCTGAGCGATCGTGTGTATGAAAAGATTTATCAGAACATCACCCTTGGCGAGTGGCCGCTGGGAACACGGCTGCCGACCGAAGTGGAGCTGGCGACGGCTTACGGCGTGTCCCGACCAGTCGTGCGCGAGGCTCTCCTGAGGCTGCGCATCGACGGAATTATCGAGTCGCGTCAGGGCGCGGGTACGCGCGTCATCAACATGCCCAACCGCTCGGTCCTCGAATTCGCCGAACCGGGCAGCATCGCCGATCTTCAGCGCTGCTATGAGTTCCGTGTGGGAGTCGAGGGTGAGGCCGCCTATCTGGCCGCCCTACGCCATTCAGCCGAACGGATCGCCGATATCGAACTGGCCCATAAGCGAATGCAGGAGGCCATGTCCGAAGCCGATGCCTTCGGCGGGGAAGAAGATATCAACTTCCATCTCGCCGTCGCCCGGGCGACGGAAAACTCGTATTACATCGCCACCATCGAGTCCGCGACCAAGGCCATCATGGTCGGCATCAAGATCGCCCGTACGCTCTCGCGCTGGACGAACGAGGAACGCATCACCAATGCCGTGGCCGAGCACGCACGGCTGCTGGAGATCATCAAGTCCGGCGATGCGGATCGGGCACGCTCTGCCATGCGCGCCCACATCGAAGGGGCGCGGGAACGGGTCTTCCTGGGCCGGTGAGGGCCGCCGCACTCTATTTCTGCGCGAGGCTCAGCAGCTCCCGTACGACCGGTGCCAGTGCCGCGCCTACCGCGCGTGTATTGGCCGCGTCGAGATGCACGCCATCGACGCCGGAAGCCCTGGCGAAGGGCGCGACATCGAAAAAGCCGATTGCCGCCTTGCGGGCAACGTTGCGATAAAGCTCCGCGAGCTTGCGAGACTCGGTGATGAGCCGATCTCCGACTGGTCCCGATCCGTCGAACTTTTTCTCGAAATGGGGTGGCGCCACGACAAGCACTTCTGGCGCCGGGGCACCCCAGTTGTACGGGTAGTCCTTTACTATCCGGACAAGTTGTTCGATGCCTTTTGCAGCACCTTCGGCGCGCCCGCACAGGGCGGGTTTGAGATCGTTTGCGCCCAGCATGATGATAACCAGGTCGAGCGGGTTGTGGCTGCCGAGCAGAATCGGCAGTGCACGCGCCCCGTTCTTGTCTGCGACCGAATCGGGATCGTCATAGATTGTCGTCCGTCCCCCGAGCCCTTCCGCGACGACCTGAACATCGGCGCCGAGCGCGGCGGCCAGAACGTTGGGCCAGCGATCGGCGAATGCATGCCGCCGTTCCGCGGCGGCGTCGGTACCCCAGGTCAAGCTGTCGCCAAATGCCAGGATGGTCTTCATCGGCCCTTCGATCGGTTGAGTATCGGAATGTTGGAGGAAAAGAGCGCGTTGGTTCGTCCCGGCGCGGTCTGATGGAAGGAAGCCGAGTACTATCGCGAAAATCGCGATTTTCAATCAATGTCCTTCAGCGCATCGAGCGGTCCGGGTACCGCCGATCGCGGCTCGACGAGCTCCGGGAGGACAAGATGTATCTCGGGTGCCGGATGCGCCTCTTCCATCAGTGCGAACGCCTTGGTCAGCATGCCGTCGATGTCCTGTCGGATCATGATGACGGGAAATGGAAGAAAGGATGCGAAAGGATCGTAATCGTAGCAGCCGACCACGATGTCGGAAAAGGTTTCGTGGGGATGGCCGGCCATGAAACGAAGGAAGCCCTCGAAATTGATCGTCGAGTTGACGAAGAGCGCCCGGGGCAGCCTCCCCTCGCGCTCGTAGAAGGCCTCGAAGGCAGCCCTTGTATTGTTGGGCGAGTAGCCCGTGGGCTGGATGCACTCGTCCGGATCGCCGCCAAGCAGTTCGCGCTTGACGGCACGAAACCCCCTGACGCGCTCTCGGCTGGCATCGTCATCACGCCCGCCGAACAGGTAGAAATCGCCCGGTTTCAAGGGACGCTCCGGGGAGAAATGCCGGATGACCGCCTCGGCCAGCAGGCGCCCGCCTGCGTAGTTGTCGCTGATGACCGAGGGGACCCGGCTGCCGGGCAAGTCGATATTGATATGCCTCAATCCGGCCTGCTCGCAGACCTCATGCACACCGTCCGGATCGGTTGCGCCGCAGATGAAGAGCTCATCGACCGAGTAGGAGATCAGCGTCTCGGCCGTTCTGCGCTCCTCCTGCGGATCGCGGCTGGCGCTGACGACGACCGGACATCCTCCTTTGCTCCTCACATGCGCTTCGAATGTCTGCGCCATGGAAGAGAAATAGCGGTTGTCGTAAACAGGCAGCATCAGGCCCACCAGGCCGGATCGTGAGTTTCTCAGGCCCTGCGCCTGGCGGTTTGCCGTATATTGGTGCTGGTCTGCCAGCTGGCGGATGAACTCGGCCGTGCTCTCCCTTATGCGTCGCTTGCGCCAGGTGCCGTTCAACACGGCGCTTACGGTGGAAGGCGAACTGCCCGCCAGTACGGAGAGATCGTAGATCGTCGCCTTCTTCCTGCCGTTGTCCTTCATCGCCCCCGAACTCCCCTTTGGAACGGTTCCTGCTCTGGTCGAACCGGTGACCTTTCCAGGATCAATTTTCGCCATTAAGTCGCCACCCGGCGCAACGGAAGCCATTTCCGCTTGACGAGACCATAACTCTGAATGATAGTCGTTGCACCATCGATTGTGCAAAGGGATGAACGTGCAATGGTGGTGCTGCTGGTCAGACAGGGCAGCTTTCAGGGAGGCGGAATCCTTTCTTCGCCAGCGATGGAAGAAGTGGGCATGCGCCCTTGAGCGCGCCCGGCGGATCCCTCCGGGGACCATGAGGAGGAAACAGATGAAGAGACTTCTTGTTGCTGCATTCGCAGCATCCCTTTCGATGGCGGCGGCATTCGGCGCCTGTGCACAGGAAGCCGGCAAGGTCGGCGTCGTCGTCAAGATCGGCGGAATTCCGTGGTTCAATGCGATGGAGGCGGGCATCAGGGAGCGCGGCCAGGAACTCGGGGTCGACGCGTTCATGGTCGGCCCCACCAGCGCGGACCCGGCGCTCCAGGTTCGCGCCATCGAGGATCTGATCGCGCAGGGCGTGAAGGTCATCGGCGTGGTGCCGAACGATGCGACGGTGCTGGAGCCGGTACTGACCAAGGCCCAGGAGCAGGGCATCATCGTCATCACCCACGAATCGCCGGGCCAGAAGGGCGCGGATTGGAATTTCGAGCTGGCTTCTGCCGAGGGCTTCGGCGAGGCGCATGCCGAGCTTCTGGCACAGAAGACCGGCGGCAAGGGCAAATACGCCGTCTTCGTCGGCTCGCTGACAGTGCCGCTGCACAATGCGTGGGCCGATGCGGCCATCGCCTATCTCGAGGAAAACTACCCGGAGATGGAACTCGTCGGCGAGCGCTACGGCGTTGCCGAGGACGTGGATCAGAGCCGCTCGACCGCGCTCGATCTGATTTCGGCCAATCCCGATCTGAAAGGCTTCCTCGCCTTCGGCAGCCAGGGTCCGATCGGCGCCGGGCGCGCTGTCGAGGAGCGCCGCAAGACCGGCGAGATCTTCGTGCTTGGGCCGTTCTCTCCAGGCCAGGGGCGCAAGCTTATCAAGTCCGACGCCATTTCCGGCGGATTCATGTGGAATCCCAAGCAAGCCGGCGAGGTGTTCGTGACGCTCGCCGACAAGCTGATGAAGGGTGAGGAGATCAAGGCCGGCGACGAGATAGAGGGACTTGGCGCAGTCACGCCCGACGGGAACAATCTGATCGTCGATCAACTTGTCGCGATCAACAAGGACACGGTGGACGAACTGGCCGATATGGGCCTCTGATCCCGCCACCTCCGCTCCGTCGGGCCGGCGTCTGCCGGTCCGGCGTGGTTCCCATCTGATCAGTTGGTAGAGCATGGCCATTGCTTCCTCGCTGGGCGCCGCTGACGCGCAACGACCTCTCCTGTCGTTGAGGAGCATCAACGTCACCTTTGGCGGCGTGAAGGCGCTCCGCGACGTCTCGTTCGAGGTGTTTCCCGGCGAGGTTCACTGCCTTGCGGGTGAGAACGGATCGGGCAAGAGCACGCTGATCAAGGTGATCACGGGCGTATATCAGCCAGCCGCCGGCGCACAGATCGATTATGACGGGAAGACCTACAGCCGCATGTCGCCGGTAACCGCGCAGGCTGCGGGGATTCAGGTGATCTGGCAGGATCTTGCCCTTTTTCCGGAAATGTCCGTCGCGGAAAACATCGCCTTTCAGAATGTAGTTGGCGGTTGGCCGCGCCGCGTCAATCATGCCGCGATGCGCGAGACTGCGAAACGCGTCCTGGCGCGGCTCGGCGTGAGCCTGGACGTGGATCTGCCGTTGCGTGAATATTCGATCGCCCGGCGCCAGATCGTGGCGATCGCCCGTGCACTGGTCGGCGAGGCGAAGATCGTCTTCATGGACGAGCCGACGGCATCGCTCACGCAGTCCGAAACGGATCATCTGCTGGAGATCGTCCGCAACCTGTCGGCATCCGGCATCGCGGTTGTGTTCGTCAGCCACAGATTGGCCGAAGTCATCGAGATTTCCAACCGCATAACGGTATTGCGCGACGGCAAGCTTGTCGGAGTGTATCCGGCGGAAGGCATGACGCAGTCCCGCATCACAGAGCTGATGACGGGGAAGACCTTCGACAGCAACGTGCGCGCACGCACCCGCGCCCACGCGCCGGCGGTCATGGAGGTGGAAGGCCTGACACGCAAGGGCGAGTTCGAAGAGGTCTCGTTCGCAGTCCGTCAGGGAGAGACACTCGGGATCACCGGGCTTCTCGGGGCTGGCCGCACCGAACTTGCGCTGACGCTCTTCGGCATGCGCCGCCCGCACCGGGGAACGGTCCGCCTAAACGGCAAGCCCGTCCGCTTCGGCTCGAACCGCGATGCGATCCACGCCGGCGTCGCCTATCTTTCGGAGGACCGGCTCTCGCTCGGCCTGATCCAGCCGCAGTCGATTGCGGACAATCTGGTGATCGCCTCGATGCACAAGATCATGTCAGGCGGGCTGATCTCAAACGAAAGGAAGCGCGATCTCGTCGCTGGATGGATTGCCGATCTCGGCATCAAGATCGGCCGGCAGGACGATGCGATCTCCACGCTTTCCGGCGGCAACCAGCAACGCGTGGCCATCGCCAAGTGGCTGGCGACCGATCCGAAGCTCTTGATCCTCGACGCGCCCACCGTGGGCGTGGACGTCGGCGCGCGCGCGGGGATTTTCGACATCGTCGCGCGCCTGGCCGGAGAGGGACTCGCAATCATCCTGATCTCGGACGAGGTGCCGGAGGTCTATTTTAACGCCGACCGCGTGCTCCACATGGCCCAGGGCCGGATTGTCGGCGAATACGATCCGCGGCATGTGGCACTCTCCGAGATCGAGGATGCCGTCTATGCGTAGGTTGTTCCACACCCAGGCGACCGAAATGGCGCTGCTGGCGGTCACCGCCCTGATCTGCTTCTTTCTCGCCACGTCGACCGACCGTTTCTTCACGCTCGGCAACGCCTTCGACCTCCTGAACATCAGTTCCGTAAACATCATATTCGCCGTCGGTCTGCTGGTGGTGCTGATCGCCGGCGGCATCGACATCTCGTTTGCCGTCGCGGCATCCGTCGTCCAGTACGTGACTGCGTTGATCCTTGCCCAGATCGGCGGCGGGAGCTGGGTGAGCGGCATCCTGATCGCCGGCAGCATCGGCATCCTCCTCGGTGCGTTCAACGCCTTTCTGATCCACAAATTCCGGATCATCTCGATCGTCGTCACAATCGCCACCTTCAACATCTATTTCGGCCTGCTGATGTTCTTCACGCGCGGCGTTTCGATCTATGACCTGCCCGACTGGTGGACCGAGAGGGTCATTCTCTTCGAGCGCGAGATGGCCGACGGGACATGGGCCGAAATCCGCCTGCCGGTGCTTGTCATGGCGCTCTGCGTCGCCGCCACCTGGTTCCTGATCCGCCACACCACGATCGGTCGGCAGCTTTACGCCTTCGGCGACAATCCGGATGGTGCGCGCCGCTTCGGCGTCAATATCGGCGCCATGCAGTTCATCGCCTTCGGCTGGCTAGGGCTGATGGCCGGGATCGCCGGTCTCATCCAGGCGCACTATGCGCAGGAAGTGGTGCCCAACGCACTCTATGGGCGCGAACTCGACGTGCTGGCCGCAGTGGTGCTTGGCGGTGCGCGGCTTGGCGGCGGAAGGGGTTCGGTGTTCGGCTGCGTGCTTGGGGTGCTGCTGATCTCGATCGTGCAGAACGGACTGAACCTGATGGGCGTTTCGCCTTACGCTTTCCAGATGATCATCGGCGCGATCATTCTTCTCGCCATAACTCTTTCGAACTCCAGCATCGAAAAGCTCATCCCCTTCCTCCGCACGGATGGGAGGAAGCAATCATGACGACGCTTGTCGCGCGTACCCGCCGGATGCTTGGCCCCGAAATGGCCGGTCCGGTCCTCGCCTTCCTGGCGGTCATGCTGATCTTCGGCACAAGCTCTCCGCAGTTTCTTTCCCGGGCGACCTTCGGCTCCGTCGCCTTTCAGTTGCCGGAACTGGGCCTTCTGACGCTGGCCATGCTCCTGCCGATCCTGACAGGCGGGCTCAACCTGGCCGTCACGTTCACGGCCAATATCGCCGGGCTGGTGGTCGCCTGGGTGCTGCAGGCAAACGGCGGCGTGGACGCGGGACCTGCAGCCTTCGCGCTGGGTGCGCTTCTGGCGCTTGCGGCGGGCGCGGCGAGCGGTATCGTGATGGGCCTCGTCATCGCCTATACGCGCGCGCACCCCATCCTAGTGTCCCTCTCCATGATGATCTTCCTGCGCGGCCTGGGCGAGTTCCTAACGCGCGGCGGCGACGTTTCCGGCTTTCCCACCTTCATCCGCCAACTCGGCCACGGCTCGATCCTGGGGATACCGGCTCCGCTGCTCGTGTTCATCCTGTGCGTGGGGCTGTGGCATCTTTTGCTGTCGCGCACGAAGCTCGGCTTCAACACCTATATGATCGGATCGAACATCGAGGCGGCACATTATTCGGGCGTCAACACCCGCAAGGTGCTCGTGCTCGTCTACACACTCTCGGGCATCATGTGCGCGGTCGCGGGCATCATCATGATGGCCCGCTTCAACTCTGTCCGCATCGGCCATGGCGAGTCCTACCTTCTGATCACGGTGCTTGCCTGCTTTCTCGGCGGCGTCAATCCATTCGGCGGCTTCGGCCGCGTCATACCGGTCTTCGTTGCACTGGTCGTGCTGCAGCTTCTGTCTTCGGGACTCAATCTTCTCGGCGCCAACCAACATCTGGCGACGGCGGTCTGGGGCATGCTGCTCGTTGCCGTCATGATCCTGCGCTGGATCGCCGGACAGTTCGGATATCTTGTCGGAAAGAGGGAATAAAGATGCAGGGATTTGGCGTACACACCAGCATGTGGACGATGAACTGGGATCGCGCCGGGGCCGAAAAGGCAATCGCCGCCGCCGTCAAATACGAGATGGACTTCATCGAGATCGCATTGCTGAATGCGCCGGCGGTCGATGCGGCGCATAGCCGGGCGCTTCTGGAAAAGCATGGGCTGCGCGCGATCTGCTCGCTCGGATTGCCGGAGTCGGCCTGGGCTTCGCAGCGCCCGGACGCGGCGATCGAATATCTGCAGGTCGCTATCGACAAGACGGCGGAAATCGGCGCCGAGGCGCTCGCCGGCGTCATCTTCGGCGGCATCGGCGAGCGTACCGGCGTCCCGCCTACCCAGGCCGAGTACGACAACATCGCCCGCGCGCTGAGTGCGGCCGCCAAACACGCCAAGGCCAAAGGCATCGAACTGGGCATCGAGGCGGTCAACCGCTACGAGAACCACCTGATCAACACAGCGCGCCAGGCCGTCGACATGATCGAGCGCGTGGGCGCCGACAATATCTTCGTCCACCTCGACACCTATCACATGAACATCGAGGAGAAAGGAGCAGCCAATGGTATCCTCGATGCACGCGAGCATCTGAAATACATTCACCTGTCCGAGAGCGACCGGGGAACGCCGGGCTACGGAAACGTCCCGTGGGACGAGATCTACGCGGCACTGGCGGCAATCAGCTTCAAGGGCGGGCTCGCGATGGAGAGCTTCATCAACATGCCGCCTGAAGTGGCATACGGGCTCGCGGTGTGGCGTCCGGTCGCCAGGGACGAGGAGGAAGTCATGGGCAACGGGCTGCCGTTCCTGCGCAACAAGGCGAAACAGTATCGCCTGATCTGATCCGAACTGTCCGGGAGGAGACCGATGGCGGAGGCATGGCAGAGCGGCTTGGTCGCCGTGCTCGACGTCGGCAAGACCAATGTCAAGCTGAGTGCCGCGACCACGGACGGCGCGGTGCTCGAAACTCTGAGCGTGGAAAATCCCGTGTGCGAAGGCCCGCCCTGGCGCCACCACGACCTCAACGCGCTGCGCGGCTGGGTTCTCGATGGGCTTGCCACCCTTTCCCGCAGGTATCCGCTCGAGGCGTTCGTCGCCTCCGGCCATGGATCCGGGGGCGTGCTTGTCGTTGCCGATCCGGACGACGGCGACGGCACGGCACTTCCGATGATCGACTATGAGCAGCCCCTGCCGGAGTCGATCCGGGAGGCCTACGCACCGCTTAGCGGTACGTTCTTCGACCGGGGCAGTGCCACCATGCACGGCGCCACCCATCAGGCACGGCAGCTCTACTGGATGCAGCAGGCCGAGCCGGCGGCATTCTCGCGGGGGCGCTGGTTCCTCGGCGTGCCGCAATACTGGGCGTGGGTGCTTTCCGGCATCGCCGTTTCGGAGATGACACTGCTCGCCGCACAGTCGCACCTGTGGAACGCGGCGGAAAGACGCTGGGCGCCGATCGTCGCCCGCCAAGGTTGGCGGCACCTTCTGCCGCCTTTCGCCAAGGCATGGCAGATGACCGGTACGCTCCGGCCGGCTCTGGCCGCGCGTCACGGCCTGCCGGACAGGCTGCGCATCCTGGCAGGCGGCCACGACAGCAGCCTCAATTATTACCGCTACCAGGCGGCCGGGCTGAAAGATATCACCGTCGTCTCCACAGGCACCTGGATCGTCTGCTTTTCCGGACGCACGCCGCTCGACCGTCTCGATGAGAACCGCGGCATGACCTGCAACAGCGACGTGTTCGGCCACCCGCTTGGTGGTGTTCTGACCATGGGCGGCCGCGAGTTCGCGGCCATCGCGGGCAGTAGCGCGCCAACGGAGAAGACACGGCGCGAGGTGGTTGCCCGGTTGATCGCGCGCGGCACGATGGCCCTCCCGTCCTTCGGAGAAGATGACGGGCTTTTCCCGGGCAGCGCCGGGCGCGGCCGCCTCGCCGGCACTCCACCAGAAACGCCGGAGGAGCGAAAAGCGCTCGCCATAGTCTATTGTGCACTTTTGACCGTCGAGTGCCTTGATGCCCTGGGGGACGGACCGGAGGTCATGCTCGACGGGAGCTTCCTGCGCGACCCGCTTTACGCCGCGCTGGTCGCCGGATTCGCCCCCGGTCGGCGCATTTGCTACAATCTTGACGCCTATGGCGTCGCCTCCGGCGCCGCGCTGCTTGCCGGCCACGAGACGAGGACGCAGCCTGCCCCGGTCGAACTCAGCGACCCCGCCCATCTCGGCGATATCGCTTCCATGCTTGCCCCTTATGCCGCCCGGTGGCGCGCCGCGGCGCGGGCAACTTCCTCAAAATCGAATGTCACGAAAGGACCCGTCAATGGCTGAGAACGAGAAGGCGGCTCTCCGCCGCGAGATGGTGGATATCTGTCGGCGGATGAACTCGAGCGGCATCAACCAGGGCACGGCGGGCAACCTCTCCGCGCGCACGGCCGACGGATTTCTGATCACCCCCTCCTCGATGCCCTATGAGACGATGACTCCGGACGACCTGGTGGAAATGGATTTCGACGGCACCTATGTCGGCCGCCTTCCGTCGTCGGAGTGGCGGTTCCACCGTGACATCCTGCGCACGCGCACCGATATCGACGTCGTGCTCCACTGCCATTCGATCTACGCCACCACCCTCGCTTGCCATCACAAGACGATACCGAGCTTCCATTACATGACCGGGATTGCCGGCGGCGCGACGATCCGATGCGCAGAATACGCGACCTTCGGCACGCAGGCCCTCTCCGACAATGCGCTTGCAGCACTCGAGGGGCGGCTTGCCTGCCTGCTTGGGCAGCATGGGCAGATCTCGCTCGGCACAACGCTGGAATCGGCGCTGTGGCTGGCGATCGAGGTCGAGACGCTATCGCGCATATATGTGCAGGCTCTGACACTCGGCGAGCCGCCGATCCTGCCGGACGACGAGATGGAGCGCGTGATCGAACAGATGCGCAGGATGAGCTATGGCTTGGCGCCCGATGCCGATGGCATCAACGATATCGCGAGGCCGCGCGAGCCGGTTCGGGGATAAGCGCTGCCTGACACCGGCCGCCTTCGTGCAGATGATGCTTTGGTTGCGATCTGCGGCTCGCCAAATGAAGCACCGGAGATCAGCCAAGCCCGAGATCTGCCTCGGCCTCTGTTACCGCTTCGAAGACGCGGCAGATCATCCCGCCGAGGCAGGGGCTTCCGTTGCGATGCAATCGACCCGCTATCGAAGGATT
Organism: Chelativorans sp. AA-79; assembly: GCF_029457495.1. Lineage (NCBI taxonomy): Bacteria > Pseudomonadati > Pseudomonadota > Alphaproteobacteria > Hyphomicrobiales > Phyllobacteriaceae > Chelativorans > Chelativorans sp. AA-79. The sequence goes on along the minus strand of NZ_CP120361.1, from coordinate 4,470,925 downwards.
CAAAGGAGCCTGGATCACGAATCCCGCAATCATCGTCCATATGGTCCATGAGCCGGATGCCTGGTGAACCGGCTTCTTCCCGGATATCGCCGGCGATGTTGTCTGCGAGATGGCTATCCTTTCACGACGCGCACCAATATGGGGACATTTACGGCTCGCCTGGGGCCATTGTTCTGCTACGGAAGTCCCTAGATTGAGCAAGCAACTGCGCGATTAAGCAGATGAGTTCGAACATTATCGTCGCGCCGGCAAGGGCGGTCATCCCGCCGACATCGAAAGGCGGGGCCACCTCCACCACATCCGAGCCGACGATGTTGACCCCGGCGAGCAGCCTCAGCATCTCCTGCGCTTCGCGTGTGGTAAAGCCACCCGCCTCCGGCGTTCCGGTGCCCGGCGCCATGGAAGGATCGATGCTGTCAATGTCGAAAGAGACGTAGGTGGGCCCTCCGCCTGCAATCTCGCGCGCCTCGGCCATAACATCCGCCGGCCCCCGGCGGACGAACTCTTCCATATAGATGATGCGGACGCCCTGTTCGATCGCCCAGCGATGCTCGTCCGGGTCGTAGATCGAACCGCGGATCCCAATCTGCACCATCCGCTTCGGATCGACCAGGCCCTCCTCGATCGCGCGGCGGAAGGGAGTGCCGTGTGTATAGGGATTGTTGCCGAAATAGGTGTCGTTGGTGTCCGAATGCGCATCGAAATGGATGAGACCTACCGGCCGTTCCTTCGCCAGGGCGCGTAACACCGGCAACGTGGTCAGGTGATCGCCCCCTGCCGCAATAGGGATTGCGCCATGGGCGACGATCTCGGCAATTCCGGCTTCTATCCTGGCGAGACCATCGGCCAGATCGATCGGATTCACCGAAACGTCGCCCACATCGGCTATATTGGCAATCGCGAACGGTTCCACCTTGGAGACATGATGCACGCGGCGCATCAGGCTCGATTGGCTGCGCACCTCGCGCGGGCCGTGGCGCGCGCCGGCCCGATTGGTCGTTCCCCCATCCCATGGAATGCCTACCAGCGCGATGTCGAGCCCCTCGGCCGAACTCACCGCCGGCAGCCGCATGAACGTGGCATGACCGGAAAAGCGTGGAACGACGGCCGCGTCTATGGGCTGGTGAAAGGGTGCAGTCATCTCGTTTTGCCTTTTCCGAATTCCACATGAATGATCTCGACGATGCGCTCATGGCAGTCGGCCAGCAGCCACTCGCCCTTTTCCGCGCTCGAGCCCTCGGTCATGGAAAGCACGCCGGAGGGAGGCACCTCCTCCATGGGCCGGGGATAGCGGTCATAAGGTTTGAACTGCGCCGGCCCGTCATGGAGCGCCTTCGAGAGGTCCACGAGCTCCGGCCTCAGCGCCATCATCAGGGAAGTCTCGATCACGCTTGCATGTTCGAGCTCGATGCCGGGGTAGCCGTCGGGGAAGATGCGGTCGATGGTCTGCGGCTGCACGAGATCCCAATGATCCATGCGCAAGATGGTCAGATCGCCGACGCGGTCGCGTCCGAGATGGTCGAGCGCAAGCTCGATCCCCTCCACCGACGGGGCGATGTTCTCGTAGTGGCCGTTGATGACGACGATCTTGTGCGCCTTCTGACGGTAGAGCTCGCAGATGATGTCGCGCACAATAAGTGCGAATGTATGCGCGGTGAGGTTCAACGTGCCGGCAAAGGCCGGCCCGCCGCCGGTTCGCGGCTGGGAGCGGTTGCCATAGGGCACGGTGGGCGCGACGAGCCCGCCCACGGCGCGGGCGGCCCGCTCGGCGATTGCCGTCGGGATCACCACGTCCACCCCGAGCGCCATGTGGTGGCCGTGCTGCTCGGTTGCGCCCAGCGGCAGGAAGACCGGCGCGCCGGCGGCGATGCGCCGTTCGGCCTCCGGCCAGGGGATTTCGGCAAGGAACACGCTGTCCATGATCGGAGCCTCAGATCATCGCGGCGCCGCCGTTGGCGCCAAGGCATTGGCCGGTGAAGAAGGTCGCGCCCGGACCGGCCAGGAAGACGACTGCCGCCGCCACCTCCTCGGGCCGTCCGATGCGGCCGAGCGGGTGGGCTGTCTCGGCCGCCTTCTGTTCTGGCGAGAGCGCGTTAAAGTCGAGAAGCGGGGTGTCGGTAGGGCCGGGCGCCACGGCATTGACGAGGATGCGCGGCGCAAGCTCGCGCGCCCAGGCGCGGGTGAGCCCGAGAAGCGCTGCCTTGGTGCCGCAATAGACGGACGCCTCGGCACGGCCGAGATAGGCGAGTTCCGAGACGATGTTGATGATGCGCCCGCCCTCCGGCAGATGGGAAAGCGCCTCGCGCGCCACGAGGATGGCGCCGCGCACATTCACCGCGAACATGCGGTCGATGTGCTCCGCCGTTATGCGCGCCAGCGGAGCCTCTTCCAGGATGCCGGCGTTGTTGACCAGGATGTCGATGCCGCCGAGAAGATCGGCGGCCTCGGCCACGCTCGTCCTGATCGCGGCTTCCTCGCGGAGGTCGCAGCCGAAGACGGTGAAGGCGCCTTCGCCCGGCCTGACATCCAGTCCCGCCACGTCCGCCCCGGCCTCCTTGAGCGCCAGGGCGCAGGCACGGCCTATGCCGCTTGCCGCCCCCGTCACCAGCGCCTTCCTGCCGTCGATACGGCCTACCATGGCACCTCTCCGCGATCGACGCCGAGCGACTGCCCGGTGATGTTTGCGGCAAGGTCGGAGGCGAGGAACAGATAGGCGTCGGCCATGTCGGGAGGCGACATCAGCCCCTCCAGGGCCTGCCCGGCGACGATCTCCGAAAGCAGCTCCCTTTCCGGCCGCCCCGCTTCCTCCGCCATTCGCCGCAGCGAGCGCATGGAGGCCTCCGTTTCCACCCAGCCCGGGCAGACCGCATTGACACGGATGCCCGTCGGCCCGAGCTCTTTGGCCCAGGTCTTGGTGAGCCCGATAATGGCATGCTTGGAGGCCACATAGGCGTCGAAGCGAGCTTCGGCCACCCGCCCCCAGATCGATGCCGTGTTGACGATCGCGCCGCCTTTGCCCATCCGGCCGAGCGCGGTGCGGGTGACGAGCGCCGTGCCCACCACATTGATCTCGACGACGCGGCGGAAGATCTCCTCCGCACCGCCGCCCGCTTCCGTGACGGGCGTCATCAATTCGAGGCCGGCATTGTTGACGAGGATATCGATGGCAGAGAGGGGAGCCAGTGCCTTGCCGACCGCCGCACGATCCCGGATATCCGCCACCGCCGCGGTCGCTCCAAGTTCGAGCGCCCGATCCTCCACGGCGGGATCATCGGCGATCAGATGAAGCTTGGCGCCCGCGCGGGCGAAACCGCGCGCCACGCCGAGGCCGATGCCGCGGCTCGCACCCGTAATCACCGCCACGCGGCCGGCGAGAGCGATCGTCATGCCTGGTCCCCCGTCTCGTTGCGGATCAGGTGCAGCACCCGGTTGCGCAGATCGAAGAATTCTTTCGTCTCGCGGATTTCCAGCGAGCGCCGGTCGCCCAGGACAGCCCCTACATCGATATCGGCGACGATGCGGGCCGGACGCCGCGAGAACATGACGATGCGGTCGGCCAGGAATACGGCCTCCTCCACATCGTGGGTGACGAAGATGATGGTCTTGGCCTCGCGCGTCTGGATTTCGCGCAACTGCACCTGAAGACGCTCCCGCGTCAGCGCGTCGAGCGCGCCGAAGGGCTCGTCCATGAGCAGCACTTCGGAACCGGCGGCGAGCGTGCGGGCGATCGCTACGCGCTGGCGCATGCCGCCGGAGATGCGGTTGGGATAGGCGCCGGCGAAATCCTCCAGCCCCGCGAGCCGCAGATAATGCGCCACGCGTTCGGCCTTCCCGCGCCGATCCAGGTCGCGGCGGTACCGCATGCCGAAGCCTATGTTCTTTTCCACCGTGAGCCAGGGGAAGGAGGAATAGGACTGGAACACCATGCCGCGCCGCCGGTCCGGTCCGGCGACCATGGCTCCGTCGAGGATGATGGCGCCGGCGCTCGGACTGTCGAGCCCGCCCGCCATGCGCATGAGTGTGGTCTTGCCGCATCCGGAAGGGCCGAGGAAGACCGCCAGCGAGTTGCGTTCGACCGCAAGGTCGGTGCGTTCCACTACGGGCACGGAGCCGAACGCCTTGGCGACGCCTTCGAAACGAAGATATCCGGTTGTCACGGTCGGCCTCACAGATAGGGGAAGAGGCGGCGGTGGGCGAGCCGCAGCAATTGGTCGGTGACGAGCCCGATAAGACCGATCACGAAGACGCCGGCCATCACCTCAGGCGTCTTCACGAAGCGCCGGGCGGTCCAGATCAGGTACCCGATGCCGGAATTGGCCGCGACGATCTCGGCGATGATGAGATAAGTCCAGCACCAGCCGAGCGTGATGCGCAGATTGTCGAGCAGCGACGGTCCCATGGAGCGCAGCGCCACGTCCTTCATCACATGCCAGGAATTCGCGCCCACTGTGCGCGCCACCTCCACATATTCCTGCGGCACGCGGCGCATGTCGTCGGCCACCAGAAGGACGAGCTGGAAAAAGGTGCCGAGCCACAGCAGGAATATCTTGGTGGTCTCGTCCACGCCGAACCAGATGATCGACAGCGGCACCAGGGCGGGCACGGGCAGATAGCGGATGAAGTCCACCACCGGCTCGAGCGCCGCTCCCACGATGCGATAGCTGCTCATCAATATACCGATGGGGATCGCCATGACGGCGGCAAGCAGAAAGGCCGTCCAGACGCGGGCGATGGAGACGCCGGAATGCCAGAGCAGGTTCTGGTCCTTGAGCATCCCCCAAAATGCGGTGACCACCCGGCTCGGCGCCGGCAGGAATTGCGGCGCCACCAGCCCGGTCCTGGCGCAGGCTTCCCAGACCGCCAGCAGGACGAGCGCTGCCGCCGCTCCCACCGCCGCCTCTGCCACGGGGGAGACACGCCCCCGGAAGGTGAAGAGCCCACCGCCGCTCAAGAACCCGCTCCCTCCCTTTGCAGGCGCGGCCCGCTCGTGCGGACCCGGCTTGCTTTCCGTCCACTCCACCATTGCCGATGCCCCCGGACGTGCCAGCGCCTCAGCGCAGCCGGTTGATCACGGAATTGTCGATCTGCTCCTCGGCGACGAGCTTGTTCTCGGCCGCGCCGTTTTCCAGGTTGAGCTCCATCACCGTGTCGAAGATGTCGTGCAGCTTTCCGCGCTCTCCGGGCGCGCCCATATAGTCGAGGGCCTCATCGAGCGTGTTGTAGGTGAGCGTCGTCTGGACGATCTCCGTCACCTCCTCCGGCGTCAGGCCAAATTCGCCGGCGGCGATCTCGGCGAAGGAGTCCGGCTCCGCCTTGATGAAATCGACCGCCTTGTAGATGCAGTCGAGGAAGCGGGCATACTTGTCCGGGTTGGCCTGAAGGTCGTCGTTCCGGGCGATGATCGCGTCGATGATCAGCCCCGGATGATCCTTGGAGGAGACCAGGATGCGCGCGCCCGGGCGGCTGCTCGTGGCAATCGCCTGCGACATGAAGGGCTCGTAGGTGGCGATGGCGGCGATCGACTCGTCGGCGAAGACCGCGGCGGTGTCCGCCGTGGCGATGTCGCGGATGTTGAGGTCCTCCAGCGTGAGCCCGGCCTCTTTCAGCTCCATCTGCAGGAGCAGGCGTGAGGGGATGTTGGGCTCCGAGGCGATCACCTTTCCCTGGAGATCGGCCACCGACTGGATAGCCTCGTCGGTGATGACCCCGTCGCCGCCCACGGACTCGTCGATCGTGCCGATGATGATGCCGGGCGTGTCCCTGTCGCGCGGGCGGCCCTGATATTCGCCCACCGAACGCATCTGGATCTCGATGTCGCCGCGCTGCATCGCGGCCATCACATTGGCGAGGTCGTCCTCGAAGCGGATGGAGACGTCGAGCCCGTTCTCCGCGAAGCAGCCGCGCTCCAGTGCCACATGCACCGGCGCAAAGCCCAGCCAGGTGGGCGCCAGGATGCGGATCTGGTCGGCGGCCGAGGCCGTCGAAACGGTCACCGTCAAAGCCAAGGCGGAAGCGACACCTGCAAGATACCTGTCCATTTCAGTTCCCCATTATTTTGTTGGGGCGAGTGTCGACGTTTTTTACATCGATGTATATCATCTTATTTTGATTTTTGGATCGAAGAATACCAATGTGAGGAGGATGCCTTGCGCAGACTCGACAATATCGACATCCGCCTTCTCAGGGTTTTCGTGGCGCTGGCGGATGCGCGCGGTTTCGCCGAGGCGCAGATCGCGCTCAACCTCTCCCAGCCCACGCTGAGCACGCATCTGGCGGAGCTCGAAAAGCGTCTAGGTGGGCAACTCTGCCACCGCGGGCGCCAGCAGTTTCGCCTGACCGAGCTCGGCCAGGCCACCTACGATGCCACCCTGAAACTCTTCCGAGACCTCGACGATTTCACCCAGCGCGTGGCGTCGGCCACGGGCGGGCTCTCGGGCCGCCTGCGGATCGGTATTTCCGACGGCACCTTCACCAGCGAAGAGCTGGGCGTGCAGAGGGCGATCCGGGCTTTCCTGCAACCGGGCATGGACGTCTTCATCGACCTGTCGCTGGGCACACCGGCGGAGCTGGAGCGGCAGATCGCCGATGGCGAGCGCGATATCGTCATCGGTCCCTTCTCGCAAAAGGCCCCGGGGGTCATCTACCGCAGCTTCGCCAGCGAGCCGCATCTTCTCTACTGCGGCGCGGGCCATCCGCTCTTTTCCAAGGTGGACACCGCGATCGGTCGGAAAGACATAGAGGATGCACGTTTCTCGGTACGCAGCTACCGCCACTTCGACGATCTTTATTTGGTCGGCCATCCGCGCGCCGGCGCCTCTGTGGTGCATATGGAAGCGCAACTCATGCTGATCCTCTCCGGCCATTTCATCGGTTTCCTGCCCTGCCATTTCGCTGAACGGCATGTCGCGGAAGGCCGGCTGCGCGCCATAAAGCCCAAGAGCTTCGGCTTCAGTTCCGTGCACAAAATCGCTCATCGCAAAGTGGATGCTTCGCGTGTTCTGGTGACGGCATTTCTCGAGACGGCCCGCTCCGCACGCACCACCGGATAAACTATGGAGTGCATGGGCGACCGAATAGAAGGCAACTCCATTTTTATTCGGTCGTAAGCGCTGTTGGACTGATGTTCCCTGCGCCCGCTTTGAATGTCGGTCACCCCCTGCCTCACCATAAATCGTGATCCGTTCAGTCGAGAATCGCGGGGTGCAGTTTACGATCGACGAAATAATTGGGATCGCGCGTCTGCTCCACGAGGGTCGGTATGATCTCGCGCCACGCCGCCCAGAAACCCGGATAGGCGAGGGGCATCTGGCTCTTCAGTTCCCGATACAACGCGGGCAGCGCATAGAAGGGCACCATGGGGAACATGTGGTGCTCGATATGGTAGTTCATGTTCCAGTAGAGGAACTGCAGGACGGGATGCGTATAAACGGTACGCGTGTTGAGCCTGTGATCGTTCACATTCTCCGGCATTCCGGTGTGCTGCGTATAGCTCATCCAGGCATGCAGCCAACCACCGGATATCTTGGCACCCAGCGTGAGTATCAACGGAAACCACTGCCCGTATGCCAGGCCAAGGGCCGCAAGCAGGGCATAGAAGCCGAGTATCGCCCGTGCCGACCAGATGATCTTCCGACGTTCCTCGACGGGGGCCTCTTCGCGGATGACGCGCGGGAGTGCGCCGATGGCGTATCGTCCCATCAACGCGAAGGAGTTCAGGAGGAAGGGGATACGGAAGAAGTCGAGCGCCAGCTTTCCAAGGCTCGGCGGACGCTCGGTCTGGATCTCGACATCCGCGCCCGTCTCGTAGGTGTGCGTATGGTGCTTGGTATGAAGCCAGCGATCGGAAAACGGCTCCTTCACGGCCAGAAGGCCGGCGATCCAATGCACGGTTTCATTAATCCAGCGCGTTCGGAAGGGCGTGCCGTGATGGGTCTCGTGCTCCAGCGAGGCCAGACAGCCGAAGACAGCGCCATAGGCGATGTAGGCCAGGATACCCGGCGCCGCTCCCCACCAATAGACCGATGCAGCAGCAAGCAGAGCGAGCATCACCCCGTATGCACCGATGTGGACGAGCGCCTTGCCGTCGCTCCGCTTCATCAGCCGCTTCAGCGTCTTCTTATCGATGTCGCATTGATGCCATGCGGTGAAGTTCGACATCATCGGCCCTCCATCTCGTTCGTCTTCGACGTTCGATTTTCCCGGACTGGTCAGTGCCGGCTGGCGTTCAGGGGGTCCATTTCTGCTGCAGATCAAGAAGATCTGAGGGGCGCATCCGGTATTGCCGGGAATCGCGCTCCGCCGCGTTGAGGATCTCCGGCCGATGGTCGTCCTCGATCTCGGCTATCCACGCTAGAAGCCGCTGCTTCAGCCCGTCCGCGACCTCCCGGAAGGCGGACATGCCGGCGAGGTTGACCATCTCGTAAGGATCGCTATCGAGATCGTAGAGATAGCTCTCGCGATAGACATCCGATCGCGGGGCATCCTGGCGATACTCGGACGTGACGCCGTATTTCCAGCGGTGCGTCCGCAGCGCCCGGCCCGTTTCCGTCTCGCTGATCTGGAAGAAGAGGTCCTGCCGCCAGAGCGCGCGGGCATCGCGGATCACGGGGACTATGGACTGGCCGACCATTTCCTCAGGCGCCTCAAGGCCGGCGGCGTCGATAAGGGTGGGGGCGACGTCGACGGTGCTGAACAACGCCCGTACCTGCCCGCCCGCGTCGAAGCCCGGTCCTGTGATCATCGTCGGCACGCGCACGGCGCTTTCATGGCAGGAGCGCTTGTACTCGTCGTTCCGCGTCTTGAAGTGGCAGGCATGGTCGGACGTGAACATGACGATGGTGTTGTCGAGCATGCCCAGGCTTTTCAGAGCGTCCATCAGCCGGCCGAAGGCCTCATCGAGCCGCTTGACCATCCCGTAATAGCCGCCGAGATGCCAGGTGCTGGTGCCCTTGAGAGTAGCGAGATCTGGCGGGGTCCACTGCGTGGCCGTATAGGCCTCGCGGTAGCCGTCGGGCGGCGGATAGTCGTCGATATGGTTCTGGTGATGCGGCTCCAGGAACGATACGAACAGGAAGAACGGCTCCTGCTGATGCGCGTCGCAATAGCGGATTGCCGCGTCGGTCAGCGCGTCGATGCGATAGCCGGGGAGTTTTTTTCTGTTGTTGTCTTCATCGAACAGCACGGCGTCATAGGCGTCGGAAACGAACTCCAGGTGGTTGGCTGCAAGCCAGCTCTGATAACCACCGCGCAGATGCTTCGGTACCGGGTCTTTGCCGGCCAGGTGCCACTTGCCGATATAGCTGGTGGCATAGCCGTTGCGACCAAAAACCTTTGCCATCGTCTCCATGTCGTCGGGCAGAGGAATTTCGTTGCGGAAGACGCCGGTTTGCGTGGCGAAGAGCCCGGTCTGCATGGCTGCGCGTGCCGGGCCGCACAGCGGCTGGCAGGCAAAGGAGTGGTAGAGATGCGTGCCGGCCCGGGCGAGCCGGTCGAAATTCGGCGTGAGCCCCATGGGATTGCCGTGGACCCCGGTCGTGTCGTGCCTCTGCTGGTCGGTAAAGAAGATGATGACGTTCGGCTTGGCCATGGCAATCTGGAGTCTCCGAAATAGGTGTGCCCGTGCGGACGCAAGCCGTCCGCTCGTCAAAAGCATAGGCGAGGCGTATAGGCTGGAAAAATGATATATGATGCGATGTTCTATAACCTGTAGGAATGCCCTTACGTGTAGGGTGCTGTCAGCTCCTTCAGGATTTCCAAGGCACGTTGCATGATGGAATAGTTGCGCAGTGAGCTGCGGAACCATGCACCGGATGCGAACCGCCAGATGGGCGCTTCGAGCCTGAGCATGACGAGCCCTTCGTCCTCCGCCAGTTCCCGCACCAAGGTAGAGGCGGCCGTCAGATATTCGGTGCCGCTGACCACGCGGAAGCTGGCCAGCAGGGAATCGATCTCCATTACGATTCTTGGTTCCGGCAGGATGTGGTCCGCGCAAAAGGAGCGCAGCCGGCCGGTCATCAGCGTATCGCGCTGGTAAATCACCCACTCCCTTCCGCCGAGATCGGTGGCCGTCACGCGGCCGCTGTTCGCCAGGGCGCTTTTCCTGCAGGCATAGGCTGTAATCTCGACCTTCAGGAGGGGATGCGTTTCGATGCCTTCGGTGGGGACGCTCAGGAACGCGCCGAGGAGCAGGTCCAGATCGCCGTCGACGAGCTTTGGCAGTGCGTTGCCGGCCACTTCGAAGGCGAGCACGAAGCGCGTTGCGGGGAATTCGGTGCTCAACCGTTTGACGAGATCGGGAGCGATCGCCGCATGATAGGCCGAACCCGCAGCGATGCGGAACTCGCGCAAGGCGCCCCGGTTCAGCAGCCGGATTTCCTCATGCGCCTGTTGATAGTGCATCTCGATGGCCCGCGAGCGCTCGAGCAGCATCTTGCCTGCCGTCGTCAGCAGCATCCCGCGCGCGGTCCGCTCGAAAAGGATGGAGCCGCATTCCTGCTCCAGACGACGGATCGTCTTCGTCAGGGCCGGTTGCGTGAGACCGATCTTGTCAGCGGCGGAGGTCAGGTTGCCCTCCCGCGCAACCGCCAGAAAGGCGCGCAGATTGCGATCCATGTCATTCCCTATAGTTATCGATCGCAGTCGAGAATATCATTTTCCATACCCAAGGCCAGGCCATACTCTTTACGAACGCAATGGGAGGCAGATGAGAGCGGAGCGGCGCACAATCCTGTGCCGCGGCAACGCCGGGAGACATCCGACTGAATATAGGGCCTGTGGTAGGAGGGTCCGCCGAACCTGGGAGGAGAAGAATGAGAATAGGTCGCTTCAAGCGCAGCCTGCTGTCGGCTGCGATCTTTGCCGTGTTTGCGGCGGTTCCGGCGCAAGCCCAGGACAGCTTCCTCGACGTCGGCCAACAGGAGCCGATCACTATCCTCATCAACTCCTCGCCCTGGTATGCCGGTTTCGAGGCGGTGGTCGGGCTCTACGAGGAGCAGACGGGCAATCAAGTGGAACTCGACGTCACGCCTTTCGGCGGCATGCTGGAAAAGGCGCGCAACGCTGTCCGGGGCGCGCAGAGCCCGCAGGACATCCTGAACATCGATGCCGCGTGGACGATCGAATTCTACGAAGGCGGCTTCCTGAAGCCGCTGGCGGAGATCGAGCCGAGTTTCGAGCTGCCGGAGAACGTCTATACCTGCGGCGATTCCTACTACTGGAATGAAGAGAAGCGGTGGCGTACCTCCGAAGGCGGCGTGCTGCTGGCGGTGCCGCCCAACTGCAACACGCATGTTCTGGTCTATCGAAAGGACCTGTTCGACCAGGCAGCCCTTTCCGAGCCGAAGACCTATGAGGACGTGCTGCAAGCTTGCGAGACACTCCAGGATGAGCCGCGCCTCTATGGGTTCGTAACCCGCGGCGAGCGCGGCAACGGCATCCGCTTCGACTGGATGCCTTTTATGCTCGGCTATGACGCGAGCATCGTGGCGGATCCCGAGAACGGGGACTACACGGTCACCATCAACAGCCCGGAAGCGAAGCAGGCGCTCGACAAGTTCATCGAGATCATGACCACCTGCGGGCCGGACAATATAGCCGCCATCGGCCAAGCCGACATGATCCAGCTGATGGCCGCCGGCAAGGTGGCGATGGCGCAGTCGGTGATCGCAGCGTGGTCCAACTTCCAGGATCCGACGAAATCCGCCGTGGCGGGCAAGGTGGCGGCCGCCGTCAATCCCGCCCCCGAAGGGAAGGATCCCGGCGTCGTGATGGGCAACTGGCACTTCGCCGTCCCGAACAACATCCCTGAGGCGAGGCAGAAGGCTGCGCTGGCCTTCATGAAGTGGTTCCTCACCAAGGAAGCCCAGACGGCCTATGCGGAGGCTGGAGGCATCCCCGTCCGTTCCGACGTTCTCACCGAGCTTTCCTCCCAGCCGGAATATGCCTGGATGAAAGCCTACAACGAGAGCATGCAGAAGGCGCAGCAGGTGCTCGGCTACGCCGAAGGAGCGGAGGTCGAGCAGGTGATCGGCCTGCGCCTGAACCAGGCGCTGATCGGCGAGATGTCGTCGGCGGCGGCGCTCAATGCGGCGGCGCGGGAGATCCATGCCATATTCCAGCGCACCGGCCGCAACACCGGTATGCTCGAGCCGCTTCCGGAGTAGTCGCAGATGGCTGAAGCGCGTCAGATCGGAGCCGACGGCCGGCTCCGATCGACTGCCGCGGCGGCGGGCGACGAGGCCCCGGCTGCGGCTCGCCCGGGCCGCGGGACCGCCCACGATCGATGGTTCCGCTACGGCACCCTTCTACCGGCGGTAGTTCTGTTGCTCATGTTGACCGTCTACCCGACGGTCAACCTCCTGATGATGAGCGTGTCGACCATCGATTTCGTGCAGGGCGGCCAGGTCTGGAATTTCACGCCCGCCCGCAATTTCGGACGGCTCCTGAACGACCATGTTTTTGCGATCGCCCTCAAGAACACGCTGATCTTCGTCGTGGTCACGGTCGTCGCTGAAATGGTGCTCGGCTTCGCACTTGCGCTGCTGGTCAGCGGTGCGCCGCGCGCCAAGGGCATCGTCCGCACGCTCATGATCCTGCCGATCCTGGTGCCGCCTGTCGCCATCGGCAGCATGTGGAAGCTGATGTACAATTACGATTTCGGTATCTTCAACCAGGCGCTGGCGGTGTTCGGGGCCATGCCGCTCGGCTGGCTTTCCGACCCGCGCATCGCGCTCGCCTCCGTCATCCTGGTCGACATCTGGCACTGGACGCCCTTCGTCTTCCTCATCCTCTTCGCCGGCGTGGAGGGCCTGCCGAAGGAGGTGCTGGAGGCGGCCCGCGTCGACGGGGCGACGACCTGGCAGACGATCCGTAAGGTCATCATTCCGCTGATGATGCCGTCGATCGCGGTCGCTTTCCTGTTCCGCACGATCTTCGCTTTCAAGGTGTTCGACGAGGTCTACCTCCTGACGTCGGGGGGGCCGGGCACAGCCACCGAAGTGGTGAGTCTGCACCTCTACAAGGTGTTCTTCGAGCAGAACAACCTCGGCTATGGCGCGCTGCTCTCGCTCGTCATAATCGTGGCGATCGTCACCTTCCTGGCGACGGCACGCCGCTTCGCACCGGAGGCGCGCTGACATGCTTGCACTCAAGGGACGCGAATTATGGATCGGTTACGCGCTGCTGGCGCTTTCGATCCTTCTGGTCGTGCTGCCTTTCCTGTGGATCCTGATGACCTCGTTCAAATATCAGATCGACATCTACACGGGCGCCTGGGTGTTCACCCCGACCTTGTTCAACTATGCCGATGTCCTGTTCGGACCGCGTTCGGACTTCCTCACCAATGTCGGCAACAGCCTGATCGTGGCCGCGGTGAGCACCGTGGTCGTGCTGGTCATCGGCACGCTCGCCGCCTATTCGCTGGCGAAGCTCCCCTGGGCGCCTTGGATATCGAAAGCCTTCCTCGGCTGGATGCTGCTGTTCCACATGATCCCGGTGCTGACGATCGTCGGGCCCTGGTATCTGCTGTTTCAGGAGATCGGGCTCTATGCCACCCTCACCGGGCTTATCCTCACCCACATCACCATCAACCTGCCGATGACGGTATGGCTGATGATGGCGTTCTTCCGCGATATCCCGGTCGAGCTCGAGGAGGCGGCGCGCGTCGACGGCTGCCGCCGTGCTCAGGCCTTCCGCAAGGTGGTGCTGCCGCTAGCAGTGCCGGGGCTGATCGCGGCCGGCGTGATCGCCTTCGTCTTCAGCTGGAACGAGTTCTCCATCGCGCTGAACCTCACGTCCCGCGGCACGGCGACCGTGCCGGTGGGAATCGCGCAGTTCGCTCAGCAATATGAGATCCAGAACGGCCAGATGGCGGCGGCGTCGATGATTTCCACCATACCGGCCATGCTCCTCATGCTGTTCGGGCAACGGTTTGTCGTTCAGGGCCTCACCCTGGGCTCGGTCAAGTAGGGAGGCCGGAATGGCTTCGGTCGAAATACGCGCACTTCACAAGAATTACGGCTCTTTCCATGCCATCAAAGGCGTGGACGTGGATGTGGCGGATGGCGAGTTCGTTGTTCTCGTCGGCCCTTCGGGATGCGGCAAGTCCACCCTGCTCAGGACCATCGCCGGCCTCGAGGACATCACGTCCGGAGACATCCGCATCGGCGGCAGGGTCGTGAACGACCTGGAGCCGCGCGAGCGCGATATCGCGATGGTCTTCCAGACCTATGCTCTCTACCCGCATATGACCGTGCGGGAGAACATGGGCTTCAACCTCGCGCTCAAGAAAGCGCCGGCCGAGGAAATCGAGCGCAAGGTGCGGGAGGCGGCGGATATTCTCGGCATCGGCGGCCTGCTCGACCGCAAGCCGCGCGAGCTCTCCGGCGGCCAGCGCCAGCGCGTGGCCATGGGCCGCGCCATCGTGCGCCATCCCCAGGTTTTCCTGTTCGATGAGCCGTTGTCGAATCTCGACGCCAAGCTGCGCGTGCAGATGCGGGCCGAAATCCGCGCGCTGCACGACCGGCTCGGCGCCACCTCCATCTATGTGACCCACGACCAGGTGGAGGCGATGACGATGGCAGACCGCATCGTCGTGCTCGATCGGGGCGAGATCGCCCAGGAGGGCAGCCCGCTGGAGCTGTACGAGCGGCCTGCCAACCGCTTCGTCGCGGAGTTCATCGGCTCGCCGGCCATCAACCTGTTTTCCGGCGAGATCTCGGCCGACCGGCTGGTGCTTCCCTCCGATGGCGGCCGCATCGAGGTGACGCTCCCTGCGCCCGTTTCCGAGCCGAGGGTCGATGTCGGCGTCAGGCCGGAGCACTTCCGGCCGGTCGAGACCGGCGGCCTGCCCGGCGAGGTGCGCGTGGTGGAGCATCTCGGGGCGGAAACCTACGTGATCGTCGATGTCGGAGTCGGACAGAACGTCTGCTGGCGCAGTTCCGGCACACCCGACATCTCCGTCGGCGACAGGCTCAGGCTCGGTTTCGATCCGTCGAAAATTCATCTCTTCAGCGCTGCGACGGGTGCGCGTGTAGGTAGCATCCAATAGGAAATCTCTCCTTGAAAACGGTCTTCGTTCTCTTCGATTCCTTGAACCGCCATATCCTCGGCTGCTATGGCGGCACGCGCGTGCCGACGCCCAATTTCGACCGACTTGCCGCCCGCGCAATGGTCTATGACCGGCACTATGTAGGCTCGCTGCCGTGCATGCCGGCGCGGCGCGACCTGTTGACCGGCCGTCTCACCTTCCTGCACCGCAGCTGGGGGCCGCTGGAGCCCTTCGACAACGCCTTTCCGGAGCTTCTGAAGGAGAGGGGCGTCCACTCCCATCTCGTCACCGATCACTATCACTATTGGGAGGATGGCGGCGCAACGTACCACAACCGCTACTCAACCTACGAGTTCATGCGCGGCCAGGAGGCGGACGCCTGGAAGGCGATGGTGCAGCCGCCATGGGAGCGTCTGCGCGAAAAATATCACGAGCGTCAGCTCTCCTCGGGCGATGCGATCAGCAAGTACACGCCGTACGTCATCAACCGCGAATTCATCCGCAAGGAGGAGGATTTCCCTTCGGTCCAGTGCTTCGCGCACGGCTTCGAGTTCCTCGATCTGAACCGCGGCGCCGACAACTGGTTTCTGCAGATCGAGACCTTCGATCCGCACGAGCCCTTCTTCGCGCCCGACCGCTTCAAGGAGCCGTTCAGGACCGGGTGGAACGGGCCGATCCGCGACTGGCCTCGCTATGGCCGGGTGGACGAGCTTCCCGAAGAGGCGGAGGAACTGCGTGCCAACTACTATGCCACGGTGGCGCTCTGCGATCACCTGCTGGGCCGGCTGCTCGACTATTTCGACGAACACGACCTCTGGAAGGATACGGCCCTGGTGGTCACCACCGACCACGGCTTTCTGCTCGGCGAGCACGATTTCTGGGCCAAGAACCGGATGAATATGTATGAGGAGATCGTCCATATCCCGCTGTTCATCCACGATCCGCGAGCACCTCAATGCGGACGTACCGGGCGCCTTACCCAGTCGATCGACCTGGCGCCCACCTTCCTTGACCTCTATGGCGTCGAGCCGCCACCGGAGACCGAAGGAAAATCCCTGCTCAGGGACGGCGAACGCGAAGCGGCCATCTTCGGCTATTTCGGCGGTGCGGTGAACGTAACCGACGGTCGCTACACTTATCACCGCTTCCCGGAAAGGCTCAGCGAGCAAGAGATCTATCAATACACGCTCATGCCCACGCATCTGGCGCAGCGCTTCACCCCCGAAGAGCTTGCCACAGCAACCTTGACCATGCCCTTCGGCTGGACGAAGAAGGCGCCACTTCTGAAAGTGCCGGTCATCGAGCGCTCCCCCATGTACGCGAACTACGGCCCGGGAGCGCTGCTTGAGAGCGACACTCGGCTTTACGATCTCGAGAAGGATCCAGGTCAAGAAGCTCCGTTGGTCGACCCGCGTACGGAGAACCGCATGATTGCGCTGATGCGCGAGTTGATGCTGCGCAACGAGGCTCCGCCGGAAGCTTTCGCGCGGCTCGCCATCGATGGGCCGGAACCGGTGGACTAGCGGGATACACCGACCGCCTTCGTCCTGTTCAATTCGCTCGACCGATTGGCGCTCGAGTGTCGCAACAATCCTAACTCGCTGCGTCACAGGGCTTCTGCGGCAGATCGGGCCCGATAGTCTAGGCAGATCGACCGAGAGCGCAGACGAAGACGGTCCTCAACCGCCTAGTGAGCTTAACGACACGAAGCGCGTGACTGCACAGCTGCGCCGGCGCTCCGCCGGGCGGTAAATGAGATCAGATCAAGAGGTTCGGCCACGGTGCTGGCGACCCGTCCGAACTTGGTAGTTGCCGAGCGCGGCCGCGGAGCGTGGGGCACTTCCTTCCCGGGCGATCACAACGAACGCCCTGATTGCATTCAGGAGGACTTCGCCAACCTCAGATCCCATTATTTCTCCAGCCTCTTGCAGCACGAATAGATCTATCGACAAATCACATGTCTCAATCGAATTAGTCGATAGCTGTCACGAAGCTGTGTCACGGCCGGTCAATAGTCGGGCAGTGCTTACTAAGCGCAAACTCGTGCTTGGAGTTTGAAAAAAGTTAATGGAGAGCTGTCCAAAATGGTCTCGATAACGCGACGAAATCTACTGATGGCGGGAGCGGCGGGCGGCCTCCTTGCCATGACCCAAGTACCTTCCGGGCATGCGCAGGACATCACGCGCAGGACACTCAAGGTCGGTATGTCGGGGTTCCCTCCCACCGTCGAACCCGTGCTTGTCACACATACGGCAACCCGGCGGGTTGTGTCGCAGATGTTCGACACGCTGATAGCCTTCGATCAGACTCCAAGGATGGCGCTGCGCCCGGCCTTGGCCGAACGCTGGGAGCGCGTTAGCGGGCGGGCGCTTCGTCTTTTCCTTCGCGAGGGCGTGACCTTCCACGATGGTGGCGCGTTCACGGCGGAAGACGTCGCCTTCAGCCTAAGTCCGCAGCACCTGCTTGGCCCCGATATGGCGGGAAATGCGACCGCGATGGAGACCCTGGAGACGATCGACAGGGTCGAGATCGTGAACAGTCATACCGTCATCATTCATACCAAAATCGAAGATGCACTGCTCGAGAAGCGGCTCGCGTCCTGGGGGGCGGAGATCGTGAGCAAGCGCGCGTTCGACGCTGCAGGCAGCTGGGACGTCTGGACGGAGGCACCGGTCGGCACCGGACCCTACCGCATCGTAAGCCAGACGCTCGACGTGGAAGTCGTCCTGGCCGCGCATGAGGACTATTGGGGAGGGCTGCCGCCCTTTGCCGGCGTCCATTTCCGAATTGTTCCGGAACTGGCCTCGCGGATGAATGCGCTCGTCGCGGGCGAGGTGGACTTCGTCACCGATCTTTCGCCCGACATGTTCGCGGAGATAGAGAAATACCAAGAACTCGAAATCGCCGGCGGCCCAGTTCAAAATATCCGTGCTCTGAACATCGATACGACCGGCCCGATCCTTGGCAAAGTCGGCGTCCGCCGCGCCCTCAGCCTTGCAATCGACCGTGAGGCCTTCGTCGGCGCGCTTTGGCAGGGCAGGCTTCACATTCCCAACGGCTATCAACTCCCCAGCTTCGGCGAAGCATATATCGAGGACTTTCCTGCCCTCGCATATGACCCGGATTTAGCCCGCCAACTCCTGCGTGAGGCCGGCTATGACGGTGAGACCATCACCTACAGATTGCTTAACAACTATTATCCGAACCAGGTCGCAGGCGCTCAGGCCATGATCGAGATGTGGCGCGCCGTCGGGATCAATGTCGAAATCCAGATGATGGAGAACTTCGCCCAGATAAAGACCGAACCGATCAACGCGATCTTCGACAGTTCCAACACGGCCACCTTCCCGGATCCGCTCGGCCATGCTTGGCGCGTATTCGGACCATCGGGGGTAAATGTCAGGGACGGCATCTGGAAGAATGAGGAGTATTTCAGTCTCGGCGAGAAACTGAAGGCGATTTCAGACCCGCAAGCACGCCGGCCGATTCTCCGCAAGATGCTCGAAATCACCAGCTACGATGATCCTCCCTGCGTGATCCTGCATGGCTCGGGCCAGTTCTACGCCAAGCGCAAGGACATCACCTGGGTGGCCGGGCAGACGCTCGATTTGGACTTCGGCCCGCTCAATCCTGCCTATGCCCAACAATAAGGGACGCAACCAAAGCCCTGCTTCGCCGGCGCTCATCACCATGGAGGAGCTGACCGTCGAATTCGATGGCGTTCGCGTCGTTCGTGGGATCGACCTCACGGTGGGCCGTGGCGAAGCATTGGGCGTCGTTGGCGAGTCGGGCAGCGGAAAATCGGTGACTTGGCTTGCCGCGCTCGGGCTGCTGCCAAAAACGGCGACAGTTTCGGGAAGCGTTCGCCTGGATGGAGAGGAACTCCTGCGAATGGAGGGCCCCCGGCTCGACCAGATACGCGGCGGGCGGATCGCGATGATCTTCCAGGACCCGGCGAGCGCGCTTAACCCTGTTATCCGCATCGGGCAGCAGATCGGCGAGGTCCTGGCGCGGCATCGCGGTCTTTCGGGACGCGCGATCCGCGCGGAGGCGAAATGTCTCCTTGATCTTGTCGGCCTGCCCGATGCGGCCCGCCGACTGGACGCGTTTCCGCATGAGTTGTCGGGCGGCCAAAACCAGAGGGTCATGATCGCGGCGGCGCTGGCCGGCGAACCGGATCTTCTCGTCGCCGACGAGCCTACGACCGCGCTTGACGCCACGATTCAGGCTCAGATCCTCGATCTGATGACGACGATCAGGCAGGAAACCGGGATGGCGCTGGTTCTGATCAGCCACGATCTCGGGGTCGTCTCCGAGACATGCGAGCGCATTATGGTTATGTATGGCGGCCGGATCGTGGAGACGGCGCCGGCCGAAGAACTCTTTGCGAGCCCGCGCCACCCATACACCCAGGGGTTGCTGGCGGCTCTCCCTTCATTCGAGAGGGATCAGACACGCCTGGTCCCCATAGAGGGGCAGGTGCCCGAGCCAGTGCATATGCCGCCCGGCTGTCCCTTTGCGCCTCGCTGCCCAAAACGCCTCGATGTTTGCGATGCGGCTGCGCCGCCACTCATCACGGCCGACGAGGGACGATCGTGTGCGTGCGTGGCGGCGGATGGTTTGTCAGCGGCCGCGTTGCGTGAAAGGGACAGAATCCCGGCATGACCAAAAACATTCTCGAACTTCATGGGGTATCGCGCAGCTATACGATGCGGCAAGGAGTCCTCGGCCGCAAAATTGCGGTCCATGCGGTTGATGACGTCTCCATTTCGGTTGAACAGGGGCGCACGCTGGCCCTTGTGGGCGAATCCGGATCGGGAAAGTCCACCACCGGACGGATTGCACTCGGACTTGAGCGCCCCGACCAAGGCAGAGTTACCTTTCGTGGCGCGGAGATCCCGGCACCGAATACGCTTGCATGGCGACGCATGCGGGCGTCGATGCAGATGATTTACCAGGATCCTCTTGCCGCCCTTAATCGGCGGCTCACCGTCGTGGAGCAGGTTCGGGAGCCGCTGGACATACACGCCATCGGGCCGGCGTCGGAACGGCAGCAAAAGGCGCTTTCCATGCTCGATGCGGTGGGCCTCGGTGTCGAGCTTGCAACGCGCTACCCGCATGAGCTGTCCGGCGGGCAGCGCCAACGCGTCGTCCTTGCCCGCGCGCTTGTCATGGAGCCCTCGCTGCTTGTATGCGACGAGCCGGTTTCGGCGCTCGATGTTTCGATCCAGGCGCAGGTCGTCAATCTATTGATGGATATTCAGCGGGACCTGGGCGTCAGCCTGCTCTTCATCAGCCATGACCTGAAGGTTGTTCGCCATGTAAGCCATCATGTCGCCGTGATGTATCTCGGCAACATCGTCGAGTGTGGAGAAACCCGTCATGTGCTTTCGCAGCCGGCACATCCCTACACCAGGGCGCTCGTTTCAGCGGTGCCGGTCCCGGGTCGGTGCCGACGGCAGCGGATCATCCTCGGAGGCGAACCGCCAAATCCCGCAGCAAGACCGTCGGGTTGTGCATTTCATCCTCGCTGTCCGGCAGCGCGCCCGATTTGCGGAAGCGTCCCTCCCAAACTGTCACCGGGTCCGGATGGCCGAAGCATCGCCTGCCATCTTGCACACGATGCCGCGTCCGAACAGGCGGTTCAGACGAAGGTCCTGAACTGATGGTGCGCTTCTTGGTCGTCCGTTTCCTTCGCGCTTTCCTGACTGTCGCGTTGGTCGTCACATTCGCCTTTGTTGTTCTGAGGCTTTCCGGAGATCCCGCGATCAGCATCATGGGAGACAACGCCCCACCCGAGGCAATGGCTGCTTTTCGCCGCGAATGGGGCCTCGATGACCCGCTCTGGCTGCAGTACTTTAAGTACTTTCTGGCGATATCCCGAGGCGAGCTTGGACTCTCGATGCGCGGTGGCGGGCCCGCTCTCGACCTTGTGCTATCGAGAATTCCCGCCACGCTCGCGCTGACATTGCCTGCGCTTTGCCTCAAACTTGCGATCGGCATTCCGGCGGGCGTCTATGCGGCGTTGCATCGCGATACGACCATAGATCGAGCGGTGATGGTTAGCGCCGTCGGCGGCTACACCGTACCAAGTTTCGTGCTCGGCCTCATGCTGGTGCAGTTCTTCGCCATCTGGCTCGGATGGGTACCGACCGGCGGAGCAGGCGGCTGGCAGCATCTAATCTTACCGATCCTCACGCTCGGAATTGGTGGTGCAGCAGTTCTTGCGCGCTTCGTACGAAGCGCGATGCTGGAGGTCCTCGGTCAACCCTTTATCCGCGCTGCGAGCGCCAGAGGCATCCCCTGGGCGGCGGTGGTGCTCGGCCATGCCCTTCCGAATGCCGCAATTCCCACAGTCACAATCGTCGGCTTTCTTGTCGGCAATCTGATCGCGGGTGCGGTCGTGGTGGAAAGCGTATTCTCCTGGCCCGGAGTAGGCAATCTGCTGGTGGTTTCGGTTACCGCGCGCGATCTGGCCGTCGTACAGTGCATTCTGCTGCTCATCACGATCGCGATGGTGCTGTCCAACCTCACCGTAGATTTCCTTTATGGCGTGCTTGACCCGCGTCTGCGCGGTGCCAGCGACGCTGGAGGACACTGACATGACCGCCCCTTACCTCGGCCCGTCCTACGGCAAAAAGGCGACCTGGCTGGCTGGAAGGGCCAAGCGCCGCACGATCCCCCTCCCGGTCCTCACTGGCATGATCTGGATCGGCCTCGTACTCCTGATTGCACTCAGCGCGGACCTGATCGCGCCGTATCACTACACTGCTCTCGATCTGGGCAACCGGCTCGCGCCGCCTTTCGACCCAACGCATTGGCTTGGAACGGACGAGCTTGGACGCGACATCCTTTCGCGGCTGATTTATTCAGTGCGGATTTCCCTGCTGGTCGCCTTTGGCGCGACACTGATCTCCGCATGCTTCGGCACGGCGATGGGATTTGCCGCCGCCTATTTCCGCGGCGCGGTCGAACAAGTGATCCTGATGCTTGCCGATTTCCAGGCTGCCATACCGTTCCTGATCCTCTCCTTGTCCGTCCTCGCCTTTTTCGGAAATGCGTTGCCGCTCTTCATTGGCCTGATGGGGCTCTACGGCTGGGAGCGCTACGCACGCATTTCCCGCGGGCTGGCGATTTCCGCAAACGCTCAGGGCTACGCCAGCGCTGTCCGCCAAACTGGCGCGGGACCGCTGCGGGTATATCTGCGCCACATCCTCCCCAATATCTCGTCTACTCTTATCGTTTCCATGACGCTGACATTCCCGGAAGTCATCCTCATGGAAAGCAGCCTTTCCTTTCTCGGTCTCGGCGTTCAGCCCCCAATGACAAGCCTTGGCAACATGGTCGGCTATGGTCGTGAGTATATGACACGCGCTCCCTGGATCATGTTTGCCCCCGCGATGCTTATCGTGGTGACGACGCTCTCTGTCAGCCTTCTGGGCGATTGGTTACGCGACAGAATAGACACCAGCTTGAGGTGAGGTCATTTCTTTGAATGGAATGGCCCGGCCGGACGATGCCGTATCTCTGCCTTCGGTGATCCCATCTCTCATGACAAGGGAATCAAGCTTCATGGGACTTCGACCTCTTAACCGCCAGCGGGCGCAAAATCTTATGCAGGCCGCCGGGTTGGATGGAATCGTTCTGATCCAACCCGAGTCGATCATCTACGGTGCGGGCGCGCGGCCCGGCAGTGCCGCAGGCTGGCGACGTGCGGGTGCCGCTTTTCTGATCGTACCCGCCGACGCGTCCGAGCCCATGACCGCAATCGTGGGTGATTTCTATGTCGAAGAATTTGGCGCCGCCTCGGGCATTGGCGATGTCGTGCCGTTCCCCGTTTGGGTCGATCTCATAGATATAGCATCGGTTCGGGGCCGATCGCTTGTAGATCGTCTTTCGGCCGCTCGTCCGTCGGAACAGGTGCGCGCGAAGCCCGCAACCTTTGACCGCGAAGAGAGCTTTTCCCTGCTTGCCGACACACTGGTCCGACGCGGACTCGGGGCCGCTCGTATCGGAACCGAGCACGCGTTTCTTCCGGCCTCCGATGCGGCGTGTTTCACCGACGCCTGTCCCAATGTCCGATGGTCCGACGCTTCGGGCCTCGTCAGTCGCCTTCGCATGATCAAGTCAGCAGAAGAGATCGAGCGGCTGAGCAGTGCGGCCCAGGCGGCCGAAGCCGGCGCGCGAGCTGCTATCGCCCATATCCGCCCCGGATGCACTGCTGATGAACTGTTCGCGATCTTTCGCCGCGCCTCGACACAGCGGGCAATCGAACTTGGATATCCCGATCCAGCCTATCCAGTCGGTACGATCACCATCGGGCCCGGCGCAACCGGCAAGGGCCGGCCGGCTGAGCGGGGCGACATCATCCGGCTAGACCTGGCCTGTGCGATCGACGGATACGTCTCGGATTGCGCGCGCACCGCCGTGTTGGGCCGCCCGAGCGAAGATCAGAAGGCGATCCACGAAGCCCTGCACAATGCGTTCGAGTCTGGTCTGGAACTTCTACGTCCAGGCGTCGCGCTCAAGGAGGTGCATGAGGCTGCCATGAGATCAATGCATGCGCAGGGCTTCGACATGTATTGCCGCGGTCATTTTGGTCATGGAGTCGGAGCGTCGGTCTTTGTCGAAGAATGGCCTTTCATTGCCGCCGACGAAACGACCGAAATCGAGCCCGGCATGGTCCTTTCTTATGAATTGCCTTGGTACGTTCGCGGTCTGGGCGCTTTCATGGTCGAAGATCAGTTCACGATCGGCCGGGAATCAATTGAAGCGTGTTGGGCGCTGTCGCGGGAATTGCTGATATGCGACTGAAGAAACCGATACGTCACTGATGGTCATGCATTTCTGATCGTCAGCTTCGATGCTCTGCGTCCGAAACCTGGTCGCCCCCGAAGTCATTCCCAACCTTTGCCGCTGCAGTCGATGGGCGTGACCTTGCCGAACAATCTCAGGGAAGGCGACGAACGCCCCCATCGCGCTCCCGCGGTTGGCCGGCGGCACGCGCTTCAGCGCTTCTGCGCCTGTGCAAAGAGCGGAAAACACCAGCGCGCAGCCTAGACCGGTAGCCAGCGCGCACCCGGAGGGGCAATTAGGCTGCGCCTCCAAGCCAGTCACGCAGCCAGTCCCCAAAAACAGAGATTGATAGCGTCGTTAGTACGATGACGCCGCTCGGTACGGCTGCGAGCCACCACGCGGTGAAGATGTGGTTGCGGGAATCGTTCACCATCAGGCCCAGCGAGGTGAGCGGGGGCTGCATACCCATCCCAAGAAAGCTCATTCCGGTCTCGAGCAAGATTGTTTCAGGGAAGTTGAGCGTCATCTGCACAAGCAGCGCACCTGCGATATTAGGCAGGATGTGGAGGAGATAGATGCGCGGTGTGCCGGCACCCAGCGCCCGCAGTGCATCCGCGTAACCTTTGGTCTCCGCATCCAGAACCAGGCCGCGCGCCAGTCTCGCGTAACGGTCCCAGCCCGCAAAGCCGACGACCAGGATGAGCAGCCAAAGGCTCTTGCCGAAAAAGCCGACGATGGTGATCGCGAAGATGAGGAAAGGGAGGGAGGCCTGGATGTCGACGATCATCATGATCGTTTCCTCCCACCAGCCGCGCAGTCGGGCGGCGACCATGCCTGCGATCACTCCGAGCACCGCACCTACCACCGTGCCGAGCAGGGCCACGAGAGCGGAGAATCGGATCGCGTAGATTGCCCGGCTCAGCACGTCGCGGCCGAGATGATCGCTGCCGAGCAGGAAGGGTGTGTCAAAGCCGAGCAGGGAAGGCGGTTGGAGGCGGAGCAAGGGCTGCTGCTCCGCGTAACCGTAGGGGGCAAGAAACGGTGCGGTAAGAGAGACAACGAGAATGAGCCCGATCCAACCAGCGGAAAATGCCACCAGCGGCGGAAAAGCAGCAAGGCGTCTCGTAAACCGCGGGGAGACGCGTACGGCGTCAAATACGGCCATTTCTGCCCCCCTGCATTCTTGGATTGAGGAAGCCATAGAGGATGTCGACAATGAGATTGGCGGCCGTCATGGCCACGGCAAAAATCATGACAAGCGTCTGGGTCACCGCGAAATCGCGCATGCCAACGGTGTCCACCAGAAGCCGTCCGATCCCCGGCCACGCGAAAACCTGCTCGACAATGATCGAGCCGCCGATGAGACCCCCAACCGTAAAGCCGATGATGGTCACGACAGGGATGGCCGCGTTGGGGAGCACGTGGCGGAGGATGGTTGCTCTATAACTCTCCCCGCCTGCCATGGCCGCGCATATATAGGGTTTCTCCAGCACGTCGAGCACCGCCGCCCGGGTAAAGCGGGCTATGACGGCAGCACCCGAGAAGCCGAGGGTAATGACCGGCAGGACGAGATGGGCCGCGGTGGCACTTCCCGAACTGGGCAGCAGGCGAAAGGCCAGGGCGAAAATATAGACCAAGGCGATGCCGAGCACGAAATTCGGCAAGCTGTAGCCCAGTGTGGAAACCATCATCAGCGCCTGGTCCGGCCATTTGCCCCTGTTCAGGGCGCAAATGATCCCGGCGGGGAGTCCGAGCGCCAGCGTCAGCGCGAATGCGATTGTCGTGAGCTGGAGCGTAGCCGGGACGCGCTCCAAAGCAACGACAAGCGCCGGCCGGCTGTTGGCGATCGACACGCCGAAGTCGAACTGGAGCAGGTTTTTCATATAGATCAGGTACTGCGTGAAGATCGACTGATCGAGGCCCCAGCGCGCTCGGAAGCGTTGGATGATCTCCTCCGTCGCGTTGTCAGGGAGAAGCTGGCTCGCCGGATCGCCGGTGAGCCGCATGACGATGAAGGTGAAGGTGAGCACCGCCCACAACGTAAGAAGCGCGCGGCCGAAGCGAACAAAGATGAACCCGGTCATCGCGCGTCCGGCTCGGAAAAACGGACCACCAACGGCTGATGGTCCGAAGCGTCGGCATCGCGCAAGACGTCTGCTCCTTCGATTTTCGCGGCGAGGCCGGGCGTGACGAAGATATAGTCGATCCGGGAGCCGGTCTTGTTCTCCCAATCGCAGTAGAAGGTTGCGCCATCCTCCTCATTGTGTCCTGCGGCGAGCCAGGCATCCACGAAGCCGTCATTGCGGTGAAGTCGGCCATACATGCGGTTTTGGGGGCCGGCGATGACCGGATAAGCGGGCCCGTCCGGCGTCATATTGAGATCGCCCATGAGTATCGCTTCGGCAGGCACGGAAGGTGGCGGGTTCTCAAGCCAGGAAATATCGGGATGGTCGCCGCTGGAGACCGGCCCATCGGACTGAGCCCGGCGATGCAGCTCAAGCGCGAACTGCGCATGGGCGATGCGCTCTTCGTCCGCCAGGTGAGAGAAGTGCGTGGAGTAGACCCTCAAGGCCCCGATTGGTGTCTTGATGGTGGCCTCGATAATGCCGCGCTGGATGGAATGGGCGTTGACCGGGCTGAGCTTGCCCGGAAAGAGAAAGGTGCGCGTGGTCAGGATCGGCCAGCGCGACAGGATCGCATTGCCGAACTGGCGGCGCCGGTTGTGCGCCCTGCCGTCGGCATCGATCCAGCCCTTATGGATATCCACCGTCGCTCCATAGACCCAGTAATAGGAGCGCAGTCGCTCGGCGATCGCTTCCACCTGATGCAGGTCGCCGGACCGCTTCCAATACGCCTCCACCTCCTGCAGGCCGATGATATCGGCATCGGCCACGGTCTCTGCGATGCGCCCAATATCGTAGCGGCCGTCGCGGCCTTTCCCGTACTGGATATTGTAGGTCATGATGCGCATCGGGGTTCCTTCAGACGAGCGGCTGGAGGGGTGGTCTCGTGCCGGAGGCCAAGTGACAGGCGGCGGATCTCCCGTTGCCAAGAGCCTTCAGGGTAGGAACCGATGCCGTGCATGCCTCGATGGTGGCGAGCGGACAACGCGAGTGAAAGGCGCAGCCATTCTGCGCTTGCTCGGCACTGACGGCTTCTCCACGCAAGCGCTGCCGCGCGCTTCCGGACCTCTGCCGGATCTGCGGCACCGCGTCTATGAGGGCGCGGGTGTAGGGATGAGCGGGCGAGCGAAGCACCTCCTTCACCGGCCCTTCTTCCACGATACGCCCCAGATACATGACGGCGATCCGGTCAGCGACGTGGCGGACCACCCGTAGGTCGTGGGAGATGAAGACGCTGGCGAAGCGCGTTGCCTCCTGCAGACGGCGAATGAGGGCGATGATCTGTGCCTGGACCGAGACGTCGAGGGCCGACACCGGCTCATCGAAAACGACGAACGCCGGCTGGGTTGCAAGCGCCCGGGCGATAACGACCCGTTGACGCTGTCCGCCCGAGAGCTCAAGCGGCCGCCGCTCGTAAAGGCTGGCCGCCAGGCCCACCTCGTGCATCAGTCGTTCTGCCACGGTCTTGCGGACCGAACCCGGCGCGGCTCCATGGATCGCAAGCGGCTCCGCGATCTGGCGGCCCACGGGGAGCCTTGGGTCAAGCGCCTCCAGGGGGTTCTGGAAGACGATCTGCATGCGCGCTCTTTGTCTACGCCAGACACTGGCTGCCAGGGCGGCGAGGTCTACCCCCTCGAAACGGACCGAGCCGGAGGTGGCGGGCAGGAGCCCGAGCAGCAGACGGCCGAGCGTGCTCTTGCCACAGCCGCTTTCGCCGACGATCGCCAGCGTCTCGGAACGGCCGATGGCAAGATCAACTCCGCTTACGGCTGAAACGGTTACCGGGCGGTGGAATGGCCGTTTCATCAGGAAGTTGCGTGTGAGCCCCGTCGCCTCAAGCATGGGCACGAAGCAGTTTCGTTGCTTGCTTCATTAGTGGTTCCACGCGGGTGTGGCAAGCATAGGAGCGGCCGTTTCTGACCAAGGTGGGCCCCGGCATGACCATGTGGCAGGAGGCCAAGACGCGCTTGCAACGCGGAGCAAACGGGCAGCCGGAAGCAGAGACCTCGTCGCTCCTCGCCTGCCGGATAGGAACCGGCGGGTCGTCTTTGTCGATATCCGGCATCGCGGCGAGCAATGCGCTCGTATAAGGATGCATGGGGGCTTCAAGCACCTCGGCGGTGTTTCCCTGCTCCATCAGGCGGCCGCCATAGAGGACCATCACGCGGCAGGAGATTTCCGCCACCACACCCAGATCATGGGTGATCATCATAATGCCGAGTCCCGTGCGGGCTTGGATATCCCGGATCAGATCGAGAATCTGCGCCTGTGTGGTGACGTCGAGCGCAGTCGTGGGTTCGTCGGCGATGAGAATACGCGGGCCACCCGCAAGCGCTCCCGCGATCATCACGCGCTGTGCCATGCCGCCGGACAATTCGTGCGGATAAGCACGGAGGACTCGCGCCGGGTTGTGCAAGCCTACCTGATGGAGGATGTCTGCAGCGGCGGCGCGTGCCACGCGCTTTTCCATCGCGCGCAGCCGCATGAAGCGATCAACGAGAAAGCGTTCCACGTTCCAGCGCGGATCGAGCGACGCCTGTGGGTCCTGGAATATAGCGGCCAAAACGCTGCCGCGCAGCCGCTGTGCCGCCAGCAGGCCGGTCACATCCTGACCATCGACCAGGACTCGCCCTCCTCGCTGCTCCACGCCAGCAGGTAAAAGCCCCAGTACGGCAAGCGCGGTCAAGCTCTTGCCCGAACCGCTTTCGCCGACCAGGGCCAGAATCTCCCCGGCATTGAGCGTGAAGCTCATACCGTTTACGAGGATAGCCCCGGTCTTGCGCGAAGCGAGCACCAGATCGCGCACTTCCAGGATTGAAGCGGGCGGCGTTGCCGCCCGCATGTGATCCGACAGCATTAAGCCCTCGAGAAGCCCAGATTGTAGGGTCTCAAATCCATGAATTCGAAGGTGACCGGCTTCCAATCGATGTCACGGCGCACGCCGTAAATCTCGACCGGCTGGTAGAGCACGGCACCCGGTGCCTCCTCTTCCCAAATGTCGAGCAGGCGCTGGAACGCGACTTTGCGCTCCTCCCCGTCGGGAAGGGCGGCCACCTTGGCGGCAAGTTCGTTATATTCCGCCGGCGGCTTCCAGCCATATGCGGCCTGCGGCGTGCCTGCCGGACCCCAATCGGAGGTGAGGGGCGTCGAAGCATCCGGCATTTGGAAGCCGTTCGACCAGTTGCGCAGCTGCAGACCTTCGCCTTGGACCTGATCCCAGGTTTCCAGGATCTGCATGTTCACATTGAGACCCACTGCCTTCCACATTTCAAGCATCATCTGGATGGCCGCTACGGAGTTGACATAGTAGTCGTTGAGCGTGCGGAAGGTGATGAGCTCGCCATTGTAGCCCGCCTCCTGGAGTAGCGCCCGCGCGCGTTCCGGATCGTGCGCGAAGCCTGGGCGCTGCGGCTCGTAGGTCGCGCCATAGGCCGGTATCTGGAAGCCGTTCGGGACGCCGGCCATGCCGGCCCAAAGTGCATCGTTGATGAGTTTGCGATCAAGAGCGAGGTTCATGGCCTGGCGGACACGACGGTCGGAAACGACCGGCGCATCGGCTTTGAAGACGTAGAGGTGCACATTCTCGATCTGCGCCGAACGCGTTTCCACATGCGACTGGGCGTCGACCATTGCGATGTTGTCGGGCGCCAGCGCGCACGCCATGTCGTATTCGCCGCTGATGAGCCCCGCAACACGGGCGGCTACCTCGGGAACCACCTGAAAAGTGATGCGAGAAGCGGTCGGCCGGCCGAGATAATAATCGTCATTGGCTTCCACCACGACCCGGTCGCCGGGCACGAACTCGACAAATTTGTAAGGCCCCGTGCCGATCGGCTTGAGGCCGAAGCCTTCGGCGCCCATCTCACGATACGCCTTCTCGGGCACAACCCATGCGATCCAGGAGGCGAGGCGCTTTTCAAGGCTATAGTCAGCCGCCGCAGTGCGGAAGCGCACGGTTTTCTCGTTCATCGCCTCGATGCTTTCGAACTTGGCGGAAAAGAGTGGTCCGCGCGGAACCATCGGGTTTTCGCCCCAGAGGCGCTCCTTGGAGAAGGTAAAGGCCACGTCCGCCGCGGTCACCATGGCACCGTCGTGGAACTTAATGCCTTCGGCGAGCGTCACAAGGACCGTTCGCTCATCTTCTCGCGTCCAAGACTTTGCTACGGATGGCACGAGTTCGGTGCCGGAACCCTGCTCATTGCTGAAGAAATCGCGGCGGATGAGCGTATCGAAAAGCGCGTTGGTGATGCGGTTACCGACATTGGAAATGGCATTGACCGGCTCCAACGTGACCGGCAGTCCCTGTACTGCGATGCGCAATTCCGGCCGGTTGGCTTCCTGTGCGGCGAGGACTCTTGGCGCCAGTGCAGCAACACCCAGCGCCGACGTCACCATCATGAATTTTCGACGGGAAATTTCCGGCATGGCAGATCCTCTCTCGGTAGAAACTCAATATCGAAGATCGTAATGCGCGTATTATAATATTTAATGACATACCTTTTACATAAAAGGTACGATGTTAACATTTAATACATATTTTGAAGCTGGCATGCTCAATTCATATTTGATTCGACATATGGTCCGGACCTTTACATCATCCGTGTATCAGGCGTATGACGCCTTCCAATGAAAACAGTTGGAGAGGGTCGATGTCCCAAGTCTCGATCGCGGATCGCCATACCGGCCGAAGGAAGACTCTTCTGTGGGAACAGATCGCAGAATTGCTCCGCCGTGAGATCGAGCTTCGGGAGCCGGGAACTCAGCTCGACACGGAACTCGAACTTGCAGCGCGTTTCGGCGTAAGCCGCTTCACGGTGCGGCAGGCTTTGGCTGACCTGGAGCGGCGCGGGCTCGTGCGTATCCAGCATGGGCGAGGCCTGTTTGTAGCAGAACAAGCGATACCCTTTGTCCTCGACGGCCGGATGCGCTTCAGCGACAATCTGAAGCGTCTTGGCCTCTCCAGCACACGGAAATTTCTAGGAAGCTGGCATGAGCCAGCCGATGCTATCGCGGCACTGGCGCTTGACATCGAAGAGGGGGATGAAGTCGTGGTCGTCCGGGCCATGGCCTTTGTCGCCAATCGCCCGATCGGGCTTACCCGTGACCTCTATCCGGCAGAGCGATTTTCCGGCATCGAGGATCTTCTCAGCGACAATCCTTCACCCACCGCGGCACTGACGCAACTGGGCGTGGAGGATTACCGGCGCAAAAACACGCGCATTAGCAGCCGCATGCCTGACCAGGAAGAAGCCGATCTGCTCGGCATCACGCGCACCCGTCCCCTTCTCGAGACCACAAAGATTGACGTGGATGTGTCAGGCCAACCGATCGCCTGGGGCGTTTCGAGTTTTCCCGCCGACCGTGTGCATATTGTCGTTGAGTGAGTGCTTGCGCGGCGGGGCAGTTCGAAGTGCGGGATATCGAGACCTTGCGCCCGGTGCCCTAGACCGATCGCGGCCATAGGGTTCAAGCGACAACGCCCAGGTAACCAGCGGGCGTCAAGGGCCTGACTTGGTGAATGTCTCGATCGAGCCAGTCGCACGGCTGAACGGCTTCAGCTTCGGGCTGGCTTTTGCCGGCTCACTTATCGCGGCACGATCGACAGTCCAGGATGTCTGCTGAACTACGGCGTCATGGCAAGGTCTCATGTTCATTGTCGATCAAGGCGAAGGAGATCGCAGCCGAAGGCGACCCAGGGATGCTTCGACTGCTCCCAGGCCGAGACCGACGGGGCGGGGAAAGTCAGGGTCGGCGAAGGCGCCGACCGCGATGCCGAACTCCCCCGGCCGGAATTCAGCCTCCCAGAACACCGACGAGCCGCAGCGCGGGCAGAAATGGAAAATCAGCATCCGGCCCTTCTGGCCTTCGCGTGCGAAGACGCGGCTTACGCCTTCGATTTCGACCGCTTCGGCAGGAAAGAAGGCGATGGCGGCGAAGGCCGAGCCGGTGCGGCGCTGACATTCCTTGCAGTGGCAGGCAGCGACCGCGGCAGGCTCTCCCCAGACCTTCGCCCGGAGAGTGCCGCAGCAACATTGCGCGATCCTCTCCATGTGTTCTCCAGCCGCTCGGGGTCAGGCGGCCCGCCGTCCTCTCCTCCGCACTTCGCCCGGCGTCATGCTGTAGCGCTCGCCGAAGCGGCGGTAGAAGGTCGACAGGTCGTTGAAGCCGCAAAGGAAGGCGATCTCCGCGATCGACAGGTGCTCTGAAGCCGGGTCCTCGAGCAACGTGCGCCCTTTTTCCAGTCGCCGGCCGGCCACGAAGTCGCAGAAGCCCGCGGCCATCTCTTCGAAAAGCGCGTGCAGCCAGCGTGGCGACATCCCCAGATCCCTGGCAGCGCGGCCGGCCGTAAGGCGCGGATCGTCCAGATGCGCCTCGATATAGGCGAGCACCCGCTGGCGCTGAAAGGCACGGTAGTTGCCCTGGCGCGCCCGGTGCGGCCGCGTCTCCACCTCCATCGCCAGGCCGAGCAGACCGCATATGTGCGAAAGCAGGCCGTGCTGGAGGGTGCGGTCGAGCCCCTCCGCCTCGCGGGCGAGTTCACACGCATTGCGCATCAGCACGCCGGTCATCCCGCCGCCGGCAGGCAGGCGCAGTATGGCGTCGCACCTGTCGTGGAAGGGCAGGAAAGGGGCGGCGAGGGATTCCGGCAGGCTCCATCGCAACAGCCGGGAACTGACCGGAGAGACCACCTGGCTGGGCTCTGTGGTGTCGATGAGGACGATGTCGCCGGCGCTCTGCGTGCGCTCGCCGGCCGCCCAGCGGTAGGTCCCGTGCCCTTCGAGCAGGACGACGAGATGGAAGCGGTGCGGATCGCCCCTAGCAGATCCGTTCTGCGTCACCGTGACGGGAGGAGCAGCGATTTCCGCAAGCACGGCATCGGCAATGGTGCGGGCCTGGATGTTCAACGCCTCCGGCCGGCCGCAAAGAAGCTCGATCGTCTTGTTCCACAAGGGTGGGGGAACGACTTCGCCACAATTGCCGCCTCGGTCGAATGGTTCCCGCATGCGCCCCTGCCGTGGCACCGCCGGTTTGCTGGGGCGCACGGAAACTATCTCCGCCATGTTCTCCTCCTTTTCCTCGTCTCGGCAGCAAAGGACGCAACCTCATTTCAAAAGTTCCCCGAAACCCGGCCGCCGCATCGATGCCGGGCCGGGTGCACAAATTGCAAAAGCTGACTTCCCGAAACGCCAAGACCTGCCCCCGCCCATCCGCTACCTCATGGAGCAGGCTGAAGACCCGCCTCCGAAGGGTGGGCCAGACACTGACCGAACAACAGAGGAGAAGGATCATGGCAATAAAGTCAGCAGGGTTCGCCACTTGTGCCGCTTTGACGGTCCTTGGAGCGGCCGCGGTCGGCGCGACCGGTTGTGGGCGAGCAAGGGACTGAAGCCAACATCGTGGTTTTCGATGTGGGGCCGGGCTGGGAGACCCAGCGCCACATCCATCCGGGCCATGTCTTCGTCTACGTGACGGAAGGCACGATCGACGTCGATGTCGAAGGCGAGGATCTGCGGACGGTGTCGGCCGGCGAGGCATTCTACGAACTGCCCGACAAGCCGATGGTGGCCCGCACCGCCTCGGCCGACGAAGGGGCCCGCTTCATCGTTTTTCAGGTGGGGCCTACGGGCCAACCCATCATGCTTCCGCATCCGGACTAGGACGGCGCCCACCGAGAACAACCGCCAGGGCGTGCTTGCCGGCCGCGATCCCGTGGACCGAGCCGGCAGGCGCGCCGTCCAGAATAAAGGCACAGGAAGGGAGATATTGGAATGATCGTCGCACGTTGGCACTGCAATGCCCGATTCGGCAAGAAGCCGGAGCTGATCGACCGCATCAAGGAATGGAGGGAGACGATCGGCTTTCTCGCGGCCGCAGCCTTCTTCAAGGCGCGCTGTGGCGGCAGGCGGGTGAGGCTGGGATCAGGCCTGGCGATGCGAAAGGTGGTGTCCGATGACGCAGGACCTGCGGTGCGAGGAGGTGATCGAAAAGCTCCTCGAATACCTCGACCGCGAACTCGACGCGGAGATGGAGCAGGCGCTTGCACGCCACATGGACACCTGCCGGGCCTGCTTCTCCCGGGCGGAGTTCGAGCGCAGGCTGCGCGCGCGGGTGAGGGAAGCCAGCGAGGTCAAGGCTCCTGAATCGCTGCGCCGCCGCGTGCGCGCGATGGTCGCGCGCTTCTGAAGAACGTTTTCACCGGCGCCAGGTGCGCCGCAGGCAGCGGAGGAGCGCGAATGGTCGCAATCCTGGGATTCTCGAAGGAACAGATCACCGAGGCTGTGCGCGCGATGTATGGCAGCGTGGCCGACGATCCGAACCAGGGGTTTCACTTTCCGGTGGGCCGTCCGGCAGCCCTCGCCGTGAGTTATCCGGAGGAAGAGCTCGACCGCTTGCCGCAGGCTGCAGTCGATCGGTTCGCGGGTGTCGGTTATCCCTTCCTTGCCGGCGTGATCCGGTCGGGCGACACCGTACTCGACGTCGGCTCAGGCTCGGGAACGGACACCCTTCTGGCCAGCCGCCTGGTGGGCAAGGCAGGCAGGGTCTATGCACTTGATATAACAACCCACATGCTTGCCCGCCTGCAGGCGACGCTTGGGGAGGCCGGCATCGGCAATGTCGAGACGATTGAGGCGGACGCCGAGCACATCCCGCTGCCTGACAACTCGGTCGACGTGATGACCTCGAACGGTGTTCTCAATCTCGTGCCCGACAAGCGCAAGGCGTGCGCCGAGATCTTCCGCGTGCTGAAGCCGGAAGGGCGGGTGCAACTCTCCGATATCGTCATCACCAGGCCGGTGCCGCTCGGCGGCCGCAGCGATCCGAAGCTGTGGGCGGAGTGCGTGGTCGGGGCTTCGGTGGACGAGGACTATCTGGAACTCTTCCGCGAGACCGGCTTTGTCGACGTCGAAGTGCTCGGCGAGTTCGATTATTTCTCGACGAGCCCCAGCGCCGATACGCGCCATATTGCCTCCGGGCTCGGTGCACGCTCCGTCACCGTCGTCATGCGCCGGCCGCGCGAGGCTGCCGGGACGGCGGGCCTTGAGCGCCTGGGATGGCTGGCGCGCCGCATGCACCCGAGGCGTCTCAAAGCCATCACCGGACGCGGTCTCTGGGGTGCGGTGGCAGCGGTCGCGGCCATTGTCGCCTGCTATGGCGTGATCGCCTTCCTGGCGCTCTTGTCGGTGATCGGCGTCTCGATCGCGCTTCCAGAGGGTGCCTGGGCAGCCATCATATTTGCCGCCGCAGCCCTGGTAGCCATCGCCACCGGCTTCAATCTGCCGCGGCACGGACGGCCTTGGCCACTGGTCGCAACGGCGCTCGGCGCCGCCCTCATCGGCTATATCGCCTTCGTGAGCTACAGCCCGCTGGTGGAGGCACTGGGGTTCATTGTTCTGATCGGCGGCGTGACGCTCGATCTCTACGAAATCTATCGCGCCGAATGCACTTCAGCCCGCATCGAAACAGCCGCTGCACGGACCGTGCCGGAACGATGACGCTTTCCATCCGCTCCTCGATGCGCCTCCAACTCCTTCCACTATATCGGCGCCTTTCGTTGATGCTCCGGTCCGAGATTAAGTCTGCGAGCTTGAATGTCGGTCGGGACAAGCGGCATAAGGGCGATTTTCGACGATGGAGATGCGTCTGGTGATGACGCATCCGGTTTCTGCTAGGCAGGCGCCGTCGCTTTCCCACCCCGGCTCGGAACCCGCGTGCAGTGGAAAATGTTGTGGCCAGAACCAAGCCGGTGCCCGTGCCCGGCCAAGGCCGCCGCGGCCACAAGAAGCATGCCGTATGGCGCGGAGCTGGCGCTCACGCCAGAACAGGGAGCGTAGAAATGGCAGGACGCCTTTCAACCTCCGCCGCGGTGCTCGCGACATTTTCCGTCGTGTTCCTCGCCGGTGCAAGCGCCAGGGCGCAGAGCCCCTGCGCCGATGAATACGTCATGCAGCCGGGCGACACCTTGTACCAGGTGACACAACAGTGCCAGGTCCGGCTGTCGGAACTCGTCGCCGCCAATCCTCAGATCGACGATGTCAACAACATAGCCGTGGGAACCCGGCTCAACATACCGGGAGCGACCGGCGGTGACGGCGGCAGCAGCGGTACGGCGCGGTCGCAGGCAACCCACGAGCTCGCACCGGGCGATACGCTCTTCTCCCTTGCGGAACGCTACGGGACCAGCGTCGATGCCCTGCTCGATGCCAATCCGGACTTCGACACGGATGATTTGAGGATCGGTCTGACGATCCGCATCCCGGCCGTTGCGCCGGACGGTGACGAACCGGTCGCCGGAGAGCCGACCATCAACGTCCAGCCGCGGGCCGGCGGGCCGGGGGCGCCCATCACGGTGAGCGGCGACAACTACACGCCCGGCCGGTCGGTGCAGATCGGCGTCGGGCCGCCGGAGTCGGAATGGCGCTCGCTCGCGCAGGCGCAGGTGCAGCCCGACGGCGAGGTGGAAGTCCAGGTTCGGATACCCGAAAACGCCGATCCCGGAGACGAGTTCGTCTTCGTGATCCACACCCGGGACGGTCGCACGGAGGTGAGCCAGCCTGTGCAGGTGGTCGAACGCCGCGACCCCGATGCGCCGGACGACCGGGCCGGCATGCGAACGGTAGAGGGACGGCTTGCACGCGGTGCGGAATGCCTGCAGCTGAACACGTCCGAGGGCCGGACATACAGTCTGGTCGGCGCCGGAGCGCAGTTCCAGGCCGGCGATTATGTGCGCATGACCGGCGAAACCGCCGAGGCCTCGTTCTGCATGCAGGGTGCTGCGACCATAGAGGTCGAAAGCATCACGCGGGCGGAGCCCCCGGAACACGACTCCGCGTCGCTGACACGCGACTATGTGCTGGCATCGTGGACCGCCAGGGAACCCTCCTGCCAGTCGCCGGACTTCGTGGTCAGCGGAAATGCGGCAGGAGGGCAGGTGGTGGAGACGCGTGTCAACGGCGAATCGCGGGCAGGCTATGTCAGGCTCGGTGACGATCCGGCCCTTATCTTCGACAGCCCGCGCCGGGAGTTCCCGATCAGCGCCCGTTCGCCGGATGCCCTGGCGGTGGAGCCGCCGCGAAGCGGCCCGCTTTCGATCAGCGGCGTCCGGATAGCGGGAGACGGAGCCGTCTTCATCCGCTGCGGCTAGCTCACCTGTCTGCCCGGACCTAATCCCGGAGGGGATTCCAGAATTCTACGAGAAAATTTCTCCGGGTAATACCTTTATTCGAAGGGGAAGGCTGTCCCCCTTAGTAGGGGGCCCGGTAGGGTACTCGCGCGGCGACGGACACTCAACGGTACCGGCCGTGGTGTTATGCCTTCCTTGCCTTGTCGTGCGCTTGACGAGCGAAGGGAAGAACAGACGGAATCAGCTTCAATCTCCTAGCTCATTCAGCCGAAGGCTTCATTAGACGCACCGCGTCATTACTACGTCATCACAGGAGAGGATTTTTGATCTTTCCCGCAAAGTAGCAGAAGAAAAATACGAATTTCTCAGAGAGTAATGGCGCGCCCGAAAGGATTCGAACCTCTGACCCCCAGATTCGTAGTTAAATCGGTCGACTTTTCCCGCCTTCGCGAAATCTCCTCAAATCTCTATCAAGCTATTGTAAAATATTCAATATTCGCACCCCAGCGTGGAGCATCGTACCCGGACTTTTGGACTTTACAGGAGTCTATTACCGGCTTAAAACCGGCATAAAAACTTTCGCACCCCTTTCTGACTCTGAATCTAGTTGTGTGTGGCTGTTGGAAATTATGCCGGTTGTAAGCCGGTGATGGAGTGACGTATGGCCGATATTCGCATCCTCCTGAACGACAAAAACGTGGCTCGTCTGCCTGCCGCGACCAGCGGCCAGTATCGCGCACGTGATACTGAATTGAAGGGCTTCTATGTGGTTGTCGGAAAGCGGCGGAAGACATTCGCCGTCCAAGGTGACCTGCGCCGGGAAGGCAAGCGGGCGGCCTCCATTACGGTGACGATCGGCGATGCTAGGGAGATGGCGACGCGCGAGGCACGGGCGACGGCGAAGGAGTATCTCGCGCAGATTAGCCGGGGTATGCATCCGAAGGCCGAGGAGCGGGCAGCGGAGAAGGAGCAGGCCGAGGAGCCGGCTGCCGCACCTTCGGTCGGCATTACCTTGCGGGCCGCATGGGAGCGTTACCGGGACGCGCATATGGTGCGTAAGGGTCGCAGCGAGCGGACGATCGAGAGTTATCGCGATCACGTCGAGCGCGTCTTCAAGGATTGGCTGGACAAGCCGCTGGTCGAGCTTGCCGACGATCCCGCCCAGGTCGCTACGAAGCACGACGAGATCACGAAGGAGAGCGGTCCCTATATCGCCAATGGCAGCATGCGCACGCTGCGGGCGATCTATAATCACGCACGCAAGACCAACCGGGGCCTGCCGGCCGACAATCCTGTCAACGCGATTGATTGGAATCAGGAGCGGCGGCGCAACACGGCGATGGGGCCAGGGGATCTGACGAACTGGTTCATGCAGGTCGCCGCGATGAGAAATCCGATCCGGCGCGAGTTCCATCTAATGAGCCTGCTGTCCGGATGCCGCCCCACCGCTTTGATGGAAGTGAAGCCAGAGCATATCGATCTACGCCGCCGCGTGCTGCACATCCCGAACCCCAAGGGTGGTGCCAAGCGAGCATTCGACATTCCATTGTCGAGGCAGATGATCCTTTGCTTGATCCGAGCCGTGCGCTTCGGCCGCTTCTTGCATCCGCTGGAAGCGCGGGCGTGGACCTTTCCAGCTGACAGCGCGGTCGGCCATCTGGTCGAGCAGAAGGAAGCTCGCAGCGTCCTGTCGAAGTGGGGCAACGATTTGCGGCAGAGCTATCGCACGTTGGCGACGACGGCGGGTGTATCGGAGTTCGATGCCCGACTGCTAATGAATCACGCCATACCAGGCGTGAATGCCGGCTATATCACACGGCACAAGCTGCTTGAGGAACATCTGCGCAGCCAACAGCAGGCGATCAGCGACACAATGTTCGCGGACCTGGGCGGTGCTTTGACAAAATCACCGGTCATTCAATCTTGGCTCGCGCCGCGGGCATCGCACCGTGTCATACAGGAAGCACGAGTTGCGCGCATGAAGCTCGATGGTCGAGCGGCGAAGGCGGCGTGAGGGACGAGCTTAGGTCTTCATTGGGTTTCGCAGCTTTAGTCTGCACCAACCTACTTGTGTTCTACCTCGATATTTGGCGGTAGCACAGGACCACTACCGTCGATCTTCCTGACAGGATTTGTTCGCGTTTGACGTTTGATATACTTGAGGGCTAAATTTGGCCCCACAATCACATCCAGATCGGACAATCCAAAATAGGCCAACTTTGCCCTTCGACCCAGCTCAATGACTTGGCTGGCGAGCCGCCAACCTGTGGCTCGCTTATTGGAGAATTCCACGTTCTCGATAGGCAATGTGGCATTGAACGAGTCTGCAACAATACCACGGTATGGCTTGCAACGGACGTTCGGAAATGGCTAGGCGACAGCAATCGGAACGCTCATGACCGATACTGCGAATAGGCCGGACTGTCGCAGACCTTCGAGCGGGTCAGGAAGCGTTTCTCCCGCCCGTTGTCGAGGGAGAACATGCCGCCGCGACCGGGCACGACATCGATGATCAGGTCCGTGTGCCTCCAGGCTTCGTATTGCAGGCCGCTGATATAGACCGGCGTCTCGCCGATATGGCCGAGCAGCACGTCGTTCTCGCTCAGGAGGAAGTCGCCGCGGGGGTAACACATGGGCGATGAGCCGTCGCAGCAGCCTCCGGACTGGTGAAACAAGACGGGGCCATGGTAGGCGATGATCTCGGCCAGGAGGTCAAGCGCCTCCGGGGTCGCGGAAACCTTGTCCGTCATGACATCCTCTCAGCTTCTGCAGGACGATGCCGCGGCGCGGACCGCAACCGGCTGCGCCGCGGCAAGCCTCGGGAGGCGGTCAGAAGAAGCCCAGCTTCTTCGGGCTGTAGCTCACCAGCATGTTCTTGGTTTGCTGATAGTGGTCGAGCATCATCTTGTGCGTCTCGCGGCCGATGCCCGACTGCTTGTAGCCGCCGAAGGCGGCATGCGCGGGGTAGGCGTGGTAGCAGTTCGTCCACACACGTCCGGCCTGGATGGCGCGGCCGAAACGGTAGAGCCGGTTGGCGTCGCGGCTCCAGATGCCGGCGCCAAGGCCGTAGAGCGTATCGTTGGCGATCGCCATGGCCTCGTCATCGTCCTTGAAGGTGGTGACGGAAACGACCGGGCCAAAAATCTCCTCCTGGAAGATGCGCATCCTGTTGTGGCCCTTGAAGACGGTCGGCTTGACATAATAACCGCCCGCCAGGTCTCCCGGCAGATGCGCCCGCTCGCCCCCGGTCAGCACCTCCGCTCCTTCCTGCTTGCCGATGTCGATATAGCTCAGGATCTTCTCGAGCTGTTCCGACGAGGCCTGGGCGCCGATCATCGTTGCCGGGTCGAGCGGATCGCCTTGGACGATGTCCTCGACGCGCTTCAGGGCGCGCTCCATGAACCTGTCGTAGATCGCCTCGTGGATCAGCGCCCGGCTCGGGCAGGTGCAGACCTCACCCTGGTTCAGCGCGAACATGACGAAGCCCTCGATCGCCTTGTCGAGGAAGTCATCATCTTCCGCCGCCACGTCCTTGAAGAAGATGTTCGGCGACTTGCCACCGAGCTCCAGCGTCACGGGGATGAGGTTCTGGCTGGCATATTGCATGATCAGCCTGCCCGTTGTCGTCTCGCCCGTAAACGCGATCTTGGCGACGCGGTTGGACGAGGCGAGCGGCTTTCCGGCCTCCAGGCCGAAGCCGTTGACGATGTTGAGCACGCCCGCCGGAAGCAGGTCGCCGACAAGATCCGCCCACAGCATGATCGTGGCGGGCGTCTGCTCGGCCGGCTTCAGCACCACGCAGTTTCCGGCGGCAAGCGCGGGAGCGAGCTTCCAGCAGGCCATCAGCAGCGGAAAGTTCCACGGGATGATCTGGCCGACGACGCCCAGCGGCTCGTGGAAATGATAGGCGACCGTGTCGTGGTCGATCTGCGAGATCGAGCCTTCCTGGCCGCGCAGCGCGCCGGCGAAATAGCGGAAATGGTCGATGGCAAGCGGCAGGTCGGCGGCGGTCGTCTCGCGGATCGGCTTGCCGTTGTCCCATGTCTCGGCGAGCGCGAGGAGATCCAGGTTCTCCTCCATCCGGTCGGCGATACGGTT
The DNA here is from genome assembly GCF_029457495.1 of Chelativorans sp. AA-79. Classification (NCBI taxonomy): domain Bacteria; kingdom Pseudomonadati; phylum Pseudomonadota; class Alphaproteobacteria; order Hyphomicrobiales; family Phyllobacteriaceae; genus Chelativorans; species Chelativorans sp. AA-79. The sequence continues at coordinate 4,429,740 of NZ_CP120361.1, read as the reverse complement.
GAGCAGCAGGGCGCGTTCGGCGGGGCTGGTCCTGCCCCAGGCGTCTTTCGCCTCGTGGGCGGCGTCGAGCGCCCGCTCGATATCGGCGGCCTCGGAGCGGGCAACCACACCGATCGGCTGGCCGTTCACCGGCGAGATGTTGTCGAAATAGCGTCCCGACTTGGGCGCCACCCACCGGCCGCCGATAAAATTGTCGTAACGCTCGGCGAAGGGCATCTTCGCGGCGCGCGCGAATTCCACCTTGTTCATGAAAATCCTCCCGATTTCAAAGCCGCTTCATGCGGCATGAAGGGAGAATGGGCGGGAGGGCTGATCGTGTCAGCCGGGTCGGGCCGGGACGCATGTCGCACCTGTCGCAGTTTTGCGACAGGTCGATGTTGAAAAATCAATGCGTCCGGTGAATTCCGAGCCGGGCAATCTTGCGATGCATCGTGGCGCGCGAAATACCGAGTCTGCGGGCTGCTTCCGAGACGTTGCCGCCGGCGCTTGCGAGCGCACGCTGCAAGGCGCCGCGCTCCGCGTCGGTGAGGCAGGCACCCGAGGCCCCGACGCTACCCAGGACATCGGATGCCGGGAAGGGGTTTGCCAGCGGCCCCGCCGCCAGCCCCAGAATGCCGCGTGCCGTCCGCGTTGCACCGATCACCAGGTCGTCGTCGTCGACCGCGATCAGGGCGTAGGCATTCGCCGCCGGCAGGAGGACGATGCGTGCCTTCGGAAAGGCATGGCGGAAGGCCTCCGCCTCGATCCTGCGGGCTGCGTCGTTTGCCGCCGTGGCGATCAGGTTGACGAACCCCTCCGTCAGGTCGGCACGGCAGGACGAGACGTCAAGCGCGGCGGCGAGATTGCCCTCGTGGTCGTGCACCGGCGCCGTCGTGCAAGACAGAAGTGTGTTGCGCGAATGGAAGTGCTGGTCGCGGTGGATCGTCAGCGTGCGGCGCTCCACCAGGCAGGTACCGATGCCGTTGGTGCCCTCGCTTTCCTCGCTCCACACGGTACCGGTCCACAAGCCCCATTGGCGAAAGGTCTCGTCGTCGCCGGGAGCTCCGCGCCGCTCGACGGGAATGCCCTCGCGGTCGGCGAGGAGCACACAGCAGCCGACGCCGCCGACGGCGAGAAAGAGCTGGTCGAGGGCGGTCTGCGCAGAGGGGATCAGCGGCTCCAGCCGCTCGCGCGCCGCAGCAAGCTCCCGATCGGAGACACGGCGCGGCGCCGTGCGCTCGGCCGGGTCGAGCTGGTGCAGCCTGCACGAGCGTTGCCATGAGGCAACGAGCGCCGACTTGGCCGACCGGTTGGAATCGATCGCCGCAAGAACCCTGTCGGAATGATGCAGAAGGCCGCGTCCATCCATGTCTTTTCCTCCCGGTAGCCCCTTTCTCCTCCTCCGCCTTTTCTCTTCCCGGGCTGAATGGCGGCTTGTCCGTCAAGTCTGCCGGTCCCGCCGCATCTGTCAATACGCCGAAGGGCCAAGCTCGGGCTTCGCGAACTGCACGGCCATTTACATTTACGCCGCTTGATGCCCTGATAAGCGGGATGGAGGAGAAAGGGAGGATGGCTGCGAAAGCAGCCATTTCGTGCCATGTTTCCAGAATCCGACCACATCCGCGAGATCGAGAATGTCGGCATGGGCTTGTCGACGGGCCGCGACGAGACCGTCGTCAAGTCCTGGCTCCGCTGCCTGGAACAGCACCAGCTCGACCCGGCCCAGAGCTGCGAGGCCTTCATCGTTCCGGAGCATCAACTCAGGGAGCATCGCCAGCAGTCTGAAGAGCTGATCCGCATCGCCCGGTCCGGCCTGGAGCGTCTTTTCCATCAGGTCGCCGGCCAGAACTACGTGCTCCTGCTCTCCGACCGGCAGGGCGTCACGGTCGAGTTCCTCGGCGATCCGCTGTTCGACAACAATTTGCGCAAGGCCGGTCTCTATCTCGGCTCCGAATGGTCCGAATGGCGTGCAGGAACCTGCGCCGTGGGCGCCTGTCTTGAGACGGGAGAAGCACTCACCATTCACCAGGACGACCATTTCGACAATACGCATACGCCGCTCTCCTGCACAGCCGCGCCGATCTACGACATGCGCGGATCGCTGTGCGCGGTGCTCGATATATCGTTGCTGAGCTCGCCGATCCTGAAAACCAGCCAGAATCTGGCGCTGCATCTGGTCAACGCCACGGCGCGGCGCATCGAGCTCGCCAATCTGATGGCCCAGACCCGGCATGAATGGGTGCTTCGTTTCGCCCGCTCGCCGGAATTCCTCGATGTCGATCCGGAAGCGGCTATTTCCATTGACCCCAGCGGGCGGATCATCGGCATGACCCATGGCGGCGCGAAGCTTCTGGCCCGTTCCGCCGGGCTTGGTTGGCGCGACCCGGGGCTTTTGCTCGGCCAACCTGTTTCGCGCTTCTTCGACATGGACATCGAGAGCCTGCCGGATCTCACGCGCAGCCGCCCCACACAGGAGCGTGTCGTCTTCGCGCGTGACGGCAACGCTCTGTTCGTTCATGCGATCGAACCGAATATACGCTCGCGGCGCCCCCTCCTGCGCGAGCAAATTCCGTCACCATTGCGCCGCCTGGGCGGCGATGCACCGGAGATCGTAAACCTGCAAGCGAAGGCCGCGAAGCTCGCGCGCACGTCGCTGCCGATCCTCATTCAGGGCGAAACCGGCACCGGAAAGGAATATCTGGCGCGCGCCATCCACGATGGCAGCGGCCTCAAGGGTCGCTTCGTTGCCGTCAATTGCGCGGCCATCCCCGAGCACCTCATCGAAAGCGAACTCTTCGGCTACGCGCCGGGCGCCTTCACCGGCGCTTCCGCCAAGGGGCGCAAGGGGCTGATCGAGCAGGCCGACGGCGGCACGCTTTTCCTCGACGAGATCGGCGACATGCCCTACGCGCTGCAAAGCCGGCTCCTACGTGTACTGGCCGAGCAGGAGGTGCTGCCGGTCGGCTCCTCCGATCCGCGCCCGGTGAAGATCCGCATCGTCTCCGCCTCGCATCGCCTGCTGCCCGAGGCGGTGCGCGAGGGCCGTTTTCGCGAAGACCTCTACTATCGCCTGAATGCCGCGACCATCACCCTGCCGGCACTTCGCGACCGGCCGGATTTCGACTGGGTTCTGGACCGGTTGCTGGCACGTCATGCGGCTGATGGCGAAGCGCTCGAAGTGTCGGAGGCGGTGCGTGTAGCGCTCAAGGCGCATCGCTGGCCCGGCAATATCCGCGAGATCGACAACGTGATCGCTGTCGCTGCCGCGCTCAGCGATTCCGACTGCATCGACATCGGCGACCTGCCGGAAGAACTGGCCCTGAAGTGCGATCGCGACGAGGTCGGGGCAGCGCTCCGGCAGATGCTCATTGCCTGCGACTGGAACGTCTCGCGGGCGGCCCGCCGCCTCGGCGTCGACCGTTCCACCGTACATCGCCGCATGAAGCGCCACGGCGTTTTCCAGCCGCACTGACCGCGCTGCATATCGCGCGCCACAGCTGTTGCACCGGCCTATCCGGATGCAACAGGCAGATTGCCATAAACGATTGAAATTCCCTCTATTATTGCTCCGGCCCGTCTTGGCATGGGGCTTGCTGATCTCTGCACGAACGAAAAAGAACGGAGGAAGCGATGTCCAATGAGCTTGATGGGCGTTCCATCATTGTAACAGGTGCCGCGCGGGGCATCGGTGAAGCCATGGCGCGGGGACTTTCCGCGCAAGGCGCATCCCTCACCATCGCCGATATCGACGCTCACGCCGCCGAAAAGGTCGCCGCCAGCCTCCGCGAAGGCGGCGCCCAGGCAACAGCGGTCGCGGTGGATGTATCGAGGCGCGAAAGCGTGCGCGGCATGATAGGCGCCGCCGTCTCGGCCCACGGCAAGCTCGACGCGATCTTCAACAATGCCGGCATCGCTCAGACCAGGCCCTTTCTGTCGATCACAGACGAGGACTGGCACCGTGTCATGGACGTGAACGGCCTCGGCGTTCTCATCTGCATGCAGGAAGCGATCCGGCAGATGATCGCCCAGGGCCATGGCGGCAAGGTCATCAACACCTCCTCCATCGCCGGCAAGCAAGGCTACGAGCCGCTGGCGCATTATTCGGCAAGCAAGTTCGCGGTCGTTGCGCTTACGCAAGCCGCAGCCCGCGCCTTCGGCAAGGACGGGATCAACGTCAACGCGATCTGCCCCGGCGTTGTGGCAACCGAGATGTGGAAGGTCATCGACAAGGGTTTTGTCGACGAAGGGCTGACGGAGCGCGACAACCAGGCTTTCGAGACCTTTTCGGCGGATATCCTGCTCGGCCGTCCCTCGAAATCGGACGACCTTACGGGCGTTGCCTGTTTCCTGGCATCGCCTGCCTCCGATTACATGACCGGGCAGAGCCTGATCGTCGATGGCGGCATGGTCCTTGTCTGAAGCATCGAACATCCAGGGGTAAGGCACAATGAAAGCACTGCGTTTCCACGCGGCGAAGGATCTTCGCGTCGAGAATGTCGAAAAGCCTGGCGCACGGCCGCCGGCCGGCCAGATCCTGCCGGCCAAGAAGATCGTCACCAGGCGTATCGGCCTCGACCGGGCCGTCAGCGAGGGTTTCGATGCGCTGCTCGACTCGTCAGGCAAGCATCTGAAGATACTGAACGATCTGATAGCATGACCGGACAGGCGCCGGCGCGGCAGGGAGGCCGACCGGCGCCGACCGATATCAGCAAGCAAGTGGAGGAGAATAGAATGCTTGAAGACCATCCCAGCACGAGGATCGACACGGCGCTCGCCAAGCTCGGCAGGGCGCTCGAAGCCGGCGATATCGACGCCGCGGCGAACCTGTTCCAGGCCGATTGCTACTGGCGCGATCTCGTTGCCTTCACCTGGAACCTGCGCACCATGGAGGGCCAGGAGCAGATCCGCGACATGCTGTCGAGCCAGCTTGCGGCGGTCAAGCCGAAGCATTTCCGCCAGGACGAGACAGAACCGGCGAGTGGCGGCGACGGCATCAACGAAGGCTGGTTCGAGTTCGAGACCGGTGTCGCGCGCGGCTATGGTCACATCCGCCTGAAGAACGGCCTCATCTGGACCCTGCTCACCACCATGAGCGAGCTCAAGGGTTTCGAGGAGCCAAAGGGGTTCCGCCGGCCCATGGGCGCCGAGCATGGCCACGATCCGAACCGCAAGACCTGGAAGGAAAGGCGCGAAGAAGAGGCCGGCGAGCTCGGCTACAAGACACAGCCCTATGCGGTCATCGTCGGTGGCGGCCAGGGCGGCATCGCGCTCGGTGCGCGGCTGCGCCAGCTCGGCGTGCCGACCATCATCGTCGAGAAGAACGAGAGGCCCGGCGACAGCTGGCGCAAGCGCTACAAGTCACTCTGCCTGCACGACCCCGTCTGGTACGATCATCTGCCCTACCTCCCCTTCCCGGAGAACTGGCCGGTCTTCTCGCCGAAGGACAAGATCGGTGACTGGCTGGAGATGTACACCAGGGTCATGGAGCTCAACTACTGGAGCTCGACCACCTGCAAATCCGCCTCCTTCGACGAGGAGACGAAGGAATGGACCGTGGTGGTCGACCGCGACGGCGAAGAGGTGGTCCTGCGCCCGAAGCAGCTCGTGCTCGCCACCGGCATGTCGGGCAAGCCCAACGTTCCGAAGTTCGAGGGTCAGGACATCTTCAAGGGCGAGCAACAGCATTCCTCGCAGCACCCAGGGCCGGACGCCTATCGCGGCAAGAAGGTCGTCGTCATCGGCTCCAACAACTCTGCCCACGACATCTGCGCCGCCCTTTGGGAAGGTGGCGCCGACGTTACCATGGTGCAGCGCTCCTCCACCCACATCGTGCGCTCCGACACATTGATGGAGATCGGGCTTGGAGACCTCTATTCCGAGCGCGCGGTTGCCAGCGGCATGACGACGCGCAAGGCGGACCTCATCTTCGCCTCGCTGCCCTACCGGATCATGCACGAGTTCCAGATTCCGCTCTACGACAGGATGCGGGAGAAGGACGCGAAGTTCTATGCGGATCTGGAGAAGGCGGGCTTCATGCTAGACTGGGGTGCCGACGGCTCCGGCCTGTTCATGAAATATCTGCGCCGCGGCTCCGGCTACTACATAGATGTCGGCGCCTGCGATCTGGTCATCGACGGCAGCATCAAGCTCAAGTCCGGAGAAGGCGTGAGCCACCTGACGGAGGATGCAGTGGTGCTCGAGGATGGCACGAAGCTTCCCGCCGATCTTGTCGTCTACGCTACCGGCTATGGCTCGATGAACGGCTGGGCCGCCGATCTCATCTCACGTGAGGTCGCCGACAGGGTCGGCAAGTGCTGGGGCCTGGGCTCCGACACGCCGAAGGACCCTGGCCCCTGGGAGGGCGAGCAGCGCAACATGTGGAAGCCGACGCAGCAGGAGGCGCTGTGGTTCCACGGCGGAAACCTGCATCAGTCGCGCCACTATTCGCTGTACGCCGCCCTGCAGCTCAAGGCCCGCTTCGAGGGAATCGAAACGCCGGTCTACGGACTCCAGGAAGTTCATCATCCAGGCTAGCGCATCGACCCCGGACCGGAGTCGACCTTGAGAAATCAAGTTTTAATTCAATTACTTATGGCGCCATGTGTCACAGACGACGCATGGCGCCACGGGTAGCCTCTGAAGGCTTCCCTTCAACGCACCCACAATCAATTAATTTATTTTAGAGAATATATATTGACATAAGTAAAGTGATTGCGTTCCCTAGGCGGAATGAAGCCTGTTGGATCCGACACTCTCATGCCCGGCAAATCGTTCCGCGACCGCAATCTGGAAAAGCTTTCGCGCCTGGCCGATGCGGACGTGGTCGTGTTGGGAGGCGGGGTGAACGGCGTCGCCACCTTCCGGGACCTGGCGCTGAACGGCGTGTCCGCGGTCCTGCTCGATAAGGGCGATTTTTGTGCCGGAGCCAGCGGTGCCTCAAGCAGGATGGCGCACGGAGGCTTGCGATATCTCGAGGGACGGGAGTTTCGTTTGGTGGCGGAGTCGGCGCGCGAACGCAACCGCCTGATCGAACAGGCAAGCCATCTGGTTCGCCCCTTGGAGATCGTCGTGCCGCTCGAATCATGGACGCGCGGCTTCGGCCGGGCCGTTGCACGGTTCGCGGGCTTGTCGGACAGGGGTGGGCCGCTGAGCTTTCTCGCTCTCGAAGGCGCGCTGATGCTGTACGAGTTGCTCGGCAGACGCGGGCGGGCATTGCCCCGGCACGGCATTCGTATCAGGCGCAGGAGATTCCCGGCGGGCCTGTCGAAACAAACGAATGCGGTCGTCTCCTATTTCGACGGCCAGATCACCCAACCGGAAGGCCTGGTCCTCGAGATGCTGGGTGAGGCGTTGACGGTTTCAGACCGGACCGCGGCTTTGAACCACGTAGACTGGACCTTTGACGGCTCGAAGTTCGACGTCACGGATCGGCTGCATGGTGTCCGCCGCACCGTTCGCCCGAAGCTGATAGTCAACGCGACCGGCGCGTGGATCGACCGGGTGAATGCCCGTATCGGCTGCCCCACGTCCTATCTGCGAGGCGTCAAGGGTGCCCATCTGGTGCTGGACAACGCCGATTTGCGCGAGCGCATGGCGGGCCGGGCATTCTATTTCGACGATGGAACCGGGCGCATGGTCATCGTCTTGCCGGTGGGCGACAGGACCCTTCTGGGAACGACGGAGGTCGAAACCGCGAATGCGGACGACCGCACGATCGCGGGAGAGGAAATCGACTATCTGCTGCGGGCGATCAATCAGCTGTTCCGCGATATCCCGGTGAAACGCTCCGATATCGTTGCGATGACGACGGGTATCAGGCCCCTGTGCGCCGACGCCACGGCCTCGCCGACGCGCGCGGCGCGCGATCATTCACTGGAGCAAGATCGCCTGCCCGCCAGCGAGACGCCCGTGCTGTCTCTCGTTGGTGGCAAGTGGACGACATTTCGGTCCTTCGCGGAAGAGGCCAGCGATCGCGCTTTGGCGCTGCTGCAAATGCCGCGTCGGGTGTCGACGGCCAGGCGGGGCTATCCCGGGGCCGCACCCTGCACGATCTCGCAGATCGCCAAAGCGGGCAACCTGTCCCGAATACGCGCCGAGGCATTGCTTGCACGCTATGGCGCTGTGGGACGGGAGGTCGCGGCCTTCTGTTCCATGAGGGAGGACGCACCGATCGCGGGGGCCGAAGACTACACCACGGCGGAAATCGAATGGCTGGTCCTGGAGCGTGCGGCATGCACCGTCGAGGATATCGTTTTGCGCCGGACGCAGCTCTTCCTCGCGGCAGATCTCACGCATGCCACTTTGCAGAGCATCGGCGGCATCCTGAAAGCTTGCCTCGATCGGGATCCTGACGAAATCGCTGAAGAAACGCTCGCCGCCCTAGCAGACCCCCGGATCGTCGGAGCTGCGGCAGAGCGAAGGGTTGTCGCATGAGCAAGCCGCTCATCATTGCCATCGATGCCGGCGGTACGGCGGTGAAGGTGGTGGCTTTCGACCTTCATGGCACCGAAGTCGCGCATCGGGCAGCCGACGTGCGCACCGACCATTATCCCGACGGCCGGGTGGAACGCGATCCCGAAGCCTTCTGGGCGGGAACCGCCCGTGCCATCAGAGAAGTGATCGCCGACTGTGACGACCGAGAGATCCTGGGGGTCGGCTGTACCGGATTCGGGAACGGCATCTTCCTGGTGGATGAAAACGGGCACGGCACGCGCCCCGGCATCGTATCCGTCGATCACCGGGCCGATCCTATCGTGCGCGAGTTGAATGAAAGCGGCGTGGCAAAAACCGTCTCCGCTCGAACCGGACACAAACTGTGGGGCGGGCAGACATTGATGCAGCTGGTGCATCTGGCCCGCAACGAGCCGGAGGTGATGTCGCGCACCCGCTGGGCGCTTGCCTGCAAGGATCTGATCCGTTTCCGCCTGACGGGCGAGGCTCTGACAGACCCGACGGACGCCAGCGGCGGCGCGCTCATGGACCTCGCCGCTCAAACCTATGCGCAAACGGTTTTCACAGAGCTTGGAGCCGCCGACGTCCTGGCCAAATTGCCCCCCATCGTACCCAGCACAGCAGTTGCCGGCAGGGTCTGCGCACTGGCGGCGCGAGAGACCGGTCTCCCCCAAGATGCAGTGGTGGCCGGGTCTATGATGGACGTGGCGGCCTGTTCGCTCGGGTCGGGCGCCGTCGATGAACCTTTCCTGACCATGATCGCCGGCACGTGGTCCATCAACAGCATCGAAACAGCGGGCGCGCGGCCGGACGCGACACCGCTTCTCAATATGCTGTATCGCAACGGGGCCAGCCGCCTGATTGCCGACGGTAGCCCTTCCTCCGCTGCAAACTTGAGTTGGTTTCTGGAAAAGGGGCTGGCCGGCAGGCTGAGCTTCGAGGACGTGAATGCGCTTGTCGCGCAAACCCCGCCCACGGCGCGCCGCTGCCAGTTCCTGCCATATGTGTTCGGGCCGGAGCCACGCCGCGGCGGCTTCACCAATCTTGCAGCGACCGACGATCTGGGAACGATGCTGCGCTCCATTTTTGAGAGCGTGGTGTTTCAGCACCGCCTCCACGCGGAAAGCGCTGCGAACCATGCCGGTCTAAGCTTGCCCGATACGATCCGGCTCGCCGGAGGAGCCGCGCGCTCGAACGTGTGGGCGCAGATCTTCGCCGATATCTGCCAGCGTACGGTCGAGACAACGCGAGCCTTGGAGGTGGGGGCGCTTGGGGCGGCCATCTGCGCGGCGGTTGCCAGTGGCGCGTTCGCGGACCTGAAACAGGCGACACGGGCGATGACCGGAGTTGCGCGCCGCTACGTGCCGGACCGCGGCCTTGGCGCTTTCTACAACGACAGACTGGAGGAATTCCAGCGTCTCGACCAGGGAATGGCCGAGTTGCTGGCAGGGCCATAAGGCCATCGGGGGAGCCCGAAAACTCGAATGAAAAGGGAGAGAGAAGTCATGACATTCAAACGTTTCCTGCTGGGGTCAGCCGCTCTGACCTTCCTGCCTCTGGCAGCAACCACCGACGCCAGCGCGCAGAACGATGCAATGGTGTGTAAGGGCGAGGTGCCGGCGCTGAACGTCATTGCCCAGGGCATGCCCGCGGTGACGGCGCTGGATGAGCATCTGTCGGAGTTCAACGAGAAGTGGGGCACCCAGGTCAGGATCACGCTTCTGGGCGAGAATGAACGCCGCGCCAAATCCCGCCTCGATGCCTCCACCGGCGCCGGCTCCTATCAGGTGCTCTATATCGACGAAGCCAATCTTGCCGAATACGTATCGGCGGGGTGGGTCTATCCGTTGGCGGATGTCGTGCCGGCGGAATACGACCTATCGGATTTCCGCACGGATTTGTCCAACGTCGCCACGGTGGATGGCGTGCAGTATTTTGCGCCCTTCGTCGGCGGTGGCGACATCCTGATGTACCGCAAGGATGTCCTCCAGGCGGCGGATATCGATGCACCTCAGACGCTCGACGAACTGAGCGCGGCGATCAAGGCGGTGGACGATCCGAAAAACGGTCTCCATGGCTGGGCGGCGCGCGGACAGCGCGGATCGGGCATGAATGTCTGGCGCTGGACGCCGTTCTTCCGGGCAATGGGTGGCGAATGGATGGATGGCGACCTGCCCGCATTCAACGGCGAAGCCGGGGTGGAGGCCACAACGCTGTACATGGAGCTCATGGAGTACGCGCCCCCAGGTGTCGGCACGTTCAACTGGTCGGACTCCGTCGAGGCGTTTCGTGGAGGCCAGGTCGCGTTCCTGATCGAATCCGACGTTTTCGGACCCTGGATGGAGGATGAGCAGAAGTCATCCGTTGTGGGCAAGGTCGGCTATGCGCCGCCGCCCGATCCGCTTCCGTCGGCCGGCTGGGCGCATGGCTGGGCGGTGTCGTCCGTAGGCGCGAAAGAAGACTGCGTGCGCACTGTCGCAGGCGATTTCGTCGGCTGGGCCACCTCGAAGGAAATGGAGCAGAAGCGGCTGGAGGCTGGCATCGCCTCGGATATCGGCCGCACCTCGACCCTGCAGAGCGACGCCTTCAAGGCCCTGGTTCCCGCCGAGTATATCGAGGCCCTGCTCGCCACCGCCGACAAGACGAGCCTGCTGATCATGGCCAGTCCCGCCTGGCCGGAGATCGGCGACAATCTCGGCTTGGCTCTGGAGGAGCTTTTCACCGGTACGCGCGATGACGTGCAGGCAGCTTTGGACGAAGCCGCCTTCAATGCCGAAGACAGCCTGCAGCGGCTGAAATAACCCTCGTCATGGCCCGTCCGGTTCGTCGCCTCGATGCGCCGGACGGGTCGTCATCGTTCAAGGTAACATCATGACCCGAAAACGGTTCGTCGCGCTTTCGTTGCTGCCCACCATCGCGGTGTTGGCGGCGCTGGCACTGGTGTCGGTCGCCGGGGCCGGGTGGTTTTCGGTAATGAACCGCACCCTGCGTTCGTCCGAATACGAGTTCGTCGGTGCCTACAACTTCCTTCGCATGCTGCGCGACCGGCGCTTCTTCAACGCGCTCGAAATCTCGGCCACCTGGGAGCTTGTCACCGTTGCCGGAACGCTGGCGGTGTCCATCCTGCTTGCGGTGCTGATCTTCGAAACGGTGAAAAAGCCGCTCTGGCGCAATACGATCTGCTTTGCGTTTCTCGTGCCGGTGCTGCTGCCGCGCGTGGCGGCAGCCTTCATCTGGCGCTTTCTGTATTCCCCGTCGCTTGGCGTGCTGAACTACCTGTGCGGCCTCGTCGGGCTCGGCCCTGTCGAATTCCTCGCCGATCCCTCGATAGCACTGGCGTCAGTGGCCGTCGTGGACATCTGGCAATGGGGCCTGTTCTTCACCGTCATCCTGCTCAAGCTGCTGGAGACGCTGCCCCGCGAGCCGATCGAAGCCGCGCTTCTGGATCGCGCCAGCACGTGGGAGGTGCACGCCTATGTGACGCTGCCGATGCTGAAAGGGCCGATTATCAGCCTTGCGCTGGTCAAGGCGGTGGAGTCGCTTCGCTCCTTCGACCTGATTTTCGTGATGACCGGCGGCGGGCCGGGCACGGCGACGGAAACACTCGATCTCTATGCATACCAGATGGGCATCAACATGGGAGGACGGATTTCCTACGCATCGGCCATGTCCATTCTTCTTTTGATCGTCACCACGGTGGCATTCACCATCATCTGGAAGGCGAGCAAGAAATGGGCAAGCTGATTTCCGCCTGGTCGGCACGCCTGCTCCTGGCAGTGCTGATCGTCGTGGCGCTGGGGCCAATCATCTGGACCTTTCTGAGCGCATTCAAGGAACTGCGGGATATCGTCACGCCGGTTCCGACGCTCTGGTTCGACCCGACACTGGAGAATTTTGCCACCGTTTTCCGGAACCCGACCATCCGCGATGGCCTCTTCAACTCGATCGCGGTGGTATCCGCGGCGGTCACGGTGGGAGCGGTTCTGGGGATTCCCGCCGCCCATGTTCTGGCGCGCCATGCGCAGCGCTGGAGTGACGACATTCAATTCTTCGTCCTTTCGTTGCGTTTCATGCCGCCGGTGGCAATCGCGATCCCCTTCATTGTGATCTACCTGGATCTGGGCATCTACGACACGCTCTTCGGATTGGTTGTCGTCTACCTGCTGACGACGGTGTCGACCACGATCTGGCTGGCCGTCCCTGCCTTCGAACGCGTTCCAAAAGACATCGAGGAAGCTGCCAGAATGGAAGGGTGCTCAGATGCCGAGGTCTTCTGGCGCTTCTCACTGCCCATTGCGGCGCCTTCACTTTTCGGAGCCCTCGTCTTCACCTTCGTGCTCGTCTGGAACGAGTTGCTGCTCGCCCTGACGCTGGCGGCACAGAACGCAACATTGCCGGTCGTGGCTGCGTCGATCACCTCGCTAGGCAAGGAAGTGCCCTGGGGCGTGATCAATGCGGCAACCGTCGTTCTGGTTCTGCCGCCGCTCATCTTCATCGGCCTGCTGATGGGCCTGATCAACTCCATGGTTCGCGCCGGCCCGAAATAGGAACCCGATATGGCCAACATCACCTGCACAGACATCACCAAATCATACGGTGCTCACCCGGTTATCGAGGCACTGGATCTCGACATAGCCGATCACGAATTCGTCGTGTTTCTCGGCCCCTCGGGATGCGGAAAATCCACCATGCTCCGGATGATAGCCGGTCTGGAAGAGGTGACCTCCGGAAAGATCGAGATCGGCGGCACGGACGTCACCGTGCTGCCGCCCGGCGAGCGGGATGTCGCGATGGTGTTCCAGAGCTACGCGCTCTATCCGCATATGTCGGTCGCCGACAACATCACTTTTGGACTGCGTCGACAGCGGGTTCCCAGGGAAGAGATTGCCGCCCGGCTTGCCCATGTCGCGGAATTGCTCGGGTTGGAGAAGTTCCTCGACCGGCGACCCAGAAACCTTTCCGGCGGGCAGCAGCAGCGTGTCGCCATGGCGCGCGCGATGATCAAGACCCCCAAGGTCTTTCTGTTCGACGAGCCGCTTTCCAATCTCGACGCGAAGCTGCGGGAGAAGCTGCGAACCGAAATCCGCAAGATCCATCTCGCGCTCAAGACGACGACGATCTTCGTCACGCATGATCAGTTGGAGGCGATGACAATCGCCGACCGGATCGTGCTGATGCGTGATGGCAGGATCGAGCAGATGGGTCCCCCGCACGAAATCTTCGAGCGGCCGGCCTCGCGCTTTGTGGCGGATTTCATAGGGACGCCGGCCATGAATTTTGTCTCTGCGACCTTGCGACAGGCCCCCGGCGGGGTGGTGGCCGATGCCGGCAGCATCTCGCTTCAATTGCCGCAAGATGCGTTCCCGCGATTGCATGCGGGCCAATCGGTCGAACTCGGCCTGCGGCCAGCCCGCATGGATCTGTGCGGGGCGGATGCGCTGAATGCGATATCCGGCACGATCATCCTGATCGAGAACATGGGCAGCGAGGCGCAAGTCATCACCGATGTGGGCGGGGAGGAGATCTCTTTTGTGACGCAGGCATTCAGCGATCTCAGTCTCGGCGCGACGGTGCATTTCGCCATCCAGCCCGAACACATCCACGTCTTCGATCCCGGGACCGGCCGGTCCCTGCGCATCCAGGGAGGACTGCAGTGACCAGGAACCGCTACGCCCGGAAGATCGCCCGCATCCGTGCTGGAGATTACCAGACCGGTGATTTCATCATCGCGGACGCGAAGGACGCAGATGTGACGGGAGGCGTTCTGACGACCGGCCCGCGTCGCGATGCCGGAGGCAGGATCGTTGGTCACAGGACACGGTCCGAGTTCCTGAACCAGATGCGGGAAATCCTGAAGCAGGACGAAGTCGATATCCTGCTGGCCTCGGCGGGGAATATCGAGGCATTGCTGGCAGAAGGCGCATTTTCGGAGACATCTGTTCAGCCCGCGTTTCGCGCCAACGAGACCACCGATGTCTGGGCCAATATCCGAGGCGGCACCTATGACGATACACCTTCGCGCCCTTATCGCGGTGCGGATCTGGCCTTTGCACAGGCCGATTTGTGCCTCTATTCCATCACCTTCAACAATGACGCAGACGCGGATGCCGCGGCGCTCAATGCTTACGCGACCTTCCGCCGGGAAGCGCGTGAGCGCGGGCTTCGGCACTTTCTCGAAGTTTTCAACCCGAACAGGACCGGTGCGATCGAGCCCGAAACCGTCGGCGCTTACGTGGTCGACTGCATCTTGCGCCTGATGGCGAGCCTGACGCAGGCCGAGCGCCCCGAATTCCTGAAGGTCGCGTATAACGGGCCCGCGGCGATGGAAGAGTTGGCGGGACATGACCCAAGCCTTCCCGTTGGCGTGCTCGGCGGATCGGGCGCGACGCACCGCGATACCTTCGAACTGATCGCGCAGGGCGAACGCCATGGCGCGCGTCTGGCGCTCTTCGGGCGCAAGATCAATCAGGCCGAAGACCAATGCAGCCTCATTGCCTGGATGCGGCGGGTGGCCGACAGGGAAGCCACTCCGGAAGAGGCCGTCCGCGGCTACCACGCCGGCCTGGCACAACGTGGCCTCGCGCCCGATCGGGATCTCGGAGACGATTTGGCAATCACGGACGATGTACTGCGTAATGCAGCTTGAATAATAGACAGATCAGCTATCGATCGCGTCTGAAAGGCAGGAACATGACGAGAGCGAACCACCCATCGGACCGCAACGTGGCCGAAGTGGCGTGGCTTTACTACATCAAGGGCCTCAATCAGGCCGACATCGCCAAGATGCTCGATCTGTCCCGCCCGACGATCATCAGCTACCTCCGGCTCGCCAAGGAACGTCAGATCGTGGGCGTCAAGATCGTGGGCGCCCATTTCCGGGTCAATGCGCTCGCCGATGCCTTGAGAGAGCGCTTTGGGGTGCAGAACGCGTTCGTTGTGCCAAATGACGGCATGTCAGACGAGGAGACGACCCTGCAGGTGTGCGAGGCCGCGGCGCAATTCCTGCCTGATTTTGTTGTAGAAGGTGACATATTGGGGGTGAGTTGGGGCCAAACGGTATCGTTCGTCTCGGAGCGTGTGCCGTGGTGGCCGGTGCGGGGCCTGACCGTGCGTCAGTTGATCGGATCCCTCGCAAACCCTTTGTTGCCGACTTCGGAAAGCTGCACTACCGAGATTGCCCGCCGGCTCTCGGCGCATTGCGTCAATTTGAACGCGCCGGCAGTCTGTTCGGATAGGGAACTGGCGGAGAGGCTACGCGCCGAGCCGATCATCGCCGAGCAGCTGTCGAAGCTCGGGGAGTGCAACAAGGCGGTCTATTCGCTAAGCCCGTGCACCTTCGATACCCATGTGGTGCAGTTCAAGCTCGCGACCGAAGCGGACATATCCTACTACGTGTCCAAGGGCGCTGTCGGCATCATTGCCGGGCGTTTCATCGACCCTGATGGCAACCCGGTCCTGGGTGATCTGGACGAGCGAATGATAGGTGCAGACCACGCCACCCTGCGTAGGATGGCGGGTCTGCTGGTCGTCAGCGGAGTCTCCAAGCTTCAGCCGACACTTGCGGCGTTGCGCGGTGGTTATGTATCTAACATCGTGCTTGACACCCGCCTTGCAGAAGATCTCTTGGCCGGATGACATGACATCTCATCTTGCGCTTCACGCGCAATAATTTGCCAGCTCCTCTTCGAACAATTCCATGAACAGTTCCAGATCCATACCCAATTTGTCCGTGCGGGCGTACGATATGGCAGTCGGCTCACAGCGACATCCGGGTCTTCGCAATGAGAACGAAAGCCGGTGTTGGCCGCGACACTTTTTGCCCCACTTGCGCGTGGCCGCGCATCAATGCGGTGCATCCACGACGATGCTCTCCAGCGGACTATGGGGGCACGATCAAGCCCACCGCATTTATCTCCTCGCCGGCGACTGACGCGCGACCAACGCGATCGCTGCCCAGACCGCGCAGCGCAGTGTCATGGCGTAGACGGTTCGCATCTCGTAGGCGCCGCCCCCCGCGATGTGAAATCCCAGGGCCGTGAATACCAGAACCGTGGCGGCGAAGATCGCAAGAGAGAGCGGGAACGCCCATCTCCGCCCCTGCCAAAGGCCGAGCCCGGCAGCGACATAGGCCGCCCCCGCCAGAGTGTTGAACCACAGGACGAAGGGCACCACCGCACCCATGTCGGGTGCGCCCACAAGGGTCGCGCCGCCCGAGACGATCGTCAACGCACCGAAGACGATGGCCACAACTCCCGCGACACGGGACAAGGTTCTGCGTTCAGCCATGGGAACTATCCTTTTCCAGTCGCAAGAGAGCCATCTGCACGTCGAACATCCGCATTCCTTCCGCGACCAATGGGTAGGCACGCCCGCCCAGCGACCAGCGGATTGCGACGCCCTGGATCAGCGACGTGAGCAGAACGGCGACGTCCTCCGCGGAAACATCCCGGCTCAGGACGCCGTCGGCCTGCAATTCCGCGACCGTGGAGACGAGCCGCTTCTGGAACGCCAACAGAAGCAGCCGGAAGACCTCGCGCAGCGCCGGATTGTCAGTCTGCAGCTCACGCGAGAACAAGATCGAAGGCAGTGCCGGTGATCGCGAAATGGCGGTCAACTGCGCGCCGATCAATGCTCTGAGGCGCGCCTCCGGCTCGTGGTTTTCCGCTTCCATGGCGTCCCAGGCGGCCGTTAGCTGCCCCGCGATGTCTTCGGCAACCGCTAGCCAAAGCGCATGCTTGGTCCCGAAGTGCCTGAAGATCGCCGGCTGCGTTATCCCCACGGCACGGGCGACATCCGTCGTGCTCAGGCGATCCGGCCCGATCTCGTCGGCGAGACGGAGCACTTCGGCAACAATCTCGGCCTTGCGCTCCCCTGCGCTTCTTCGTCGCGGCATGTTGACTCCACTTGTGAGTTAGTTATTACTAACTTAATTTTCATGAGGACGCAACACCGTCCCAATCGCGTGACAGCTGACGAAAGGACATTGACGATGCGCACTCCCTCTGGCTACTCGCGCGCCCAGATCGCGCTCCATTGGATCGTCTTTGCGCTGATCGTCCAGCAGTATCTGTTCAAGGATTCAATCTCGGCGGCGTGGGATCGCGTGACCGAAGGCGTCGAGACGGGGTTCGACCCGCTGGTCCTTCTCCACATCGTTGGCGGCGCACTCGTCTTGCTCTTTGCCCTCTGGCGGCTCGCCCTTCGCGTGCGGCGGGGCGCGCCCGTCCCGGTCGAGGGCAGCGCAGTGCAGAAGATGGCTTCAAAGCTTACCCATCTCGGGCTCTATGCGCTGATGATTCTGATGCCGGTTAGCGGCTCGCTCGCATGGTTCGGCGGAGTCGAGGCCGCGGCGCAGAGTCACAACGCGATGAAGCTGATCCTATTGGCGCTAGTGACGCTCCACGTGGCGGCGACGCTCTGGCACCAGTTCGTCCGGCGCGACAGTACGTTGGCACGGATGCGTCGGGCGGAGGGCTGAGTCGATGCGTCTTGCACCTCTTCTCGTGCTGCTGCCCCTGGCGCTCGGGGCAGCCGCCGCAGCCTGGATGATAACCACGGCGCCCGGCCCCGTGCAGGTGCCGGGCGAGGTGTCGGGGATGCCGGTGCGCGTCATGACGCTCGCGCCTGAAGAATTCCGCCCCGCGACCACCGCATGGGGCAACCTTCGTGCGGCGAAAACCTGGGTTGCCGTGGCCGAGATGCAAGGCGAAGTCGTCTGGCGTCACGCCGATCTCGAACCCGGACGTTTGATCGAAGCGGGCACGGAGGTGCTCAGGATTGACCCCTCCGACTATCGACTTGCGCTTGCACAGGCCGAGGCCGATCTGGCTGCGCTTGAAGCCGAAAGCCAGCAGCTTGCCGGCGAGGCGGCCAACACAAACCGAATCCTGGAACTGGAGCGGGAGCGCCTTGCCCTTGCCGAGGCGGAGCTGAAGCGCGTTCAGACCTTGGCAGAGCAGGGCAGCGTCCCGACAGCCCGTGCCGACGAGGCAGAGCGCGCCACGCTGCTTGCCCGCCGCACGGTCGCCGAACTGGAAAACACGCTGGCCCTGATACCGGCGCGCAAGGCCCGCATCGTTGCGCAGATCGAACGGACGGAAGCCGCGCGGGACCGCTCGCGCCGGGCGCTGGATCGGACCGTGATAACCGCGCCCTTCGATCTGCGCGTGACCGAGGTACCCGCCGAGCAGTTCCAGATGGTCGCGCCGGGGCAGGTCGTCGTCCGAGGCGACGGCATTGCGGAAGCCGAGGTCGTGGCGAACTTGTCCCTGGACGATTTTCGTCGGTTGGTCGGCCCAATCCCGCCCGGCGCCGACCTGATGAGCCTCATGCGCGAGGGCCCCGCGTCGCGGATCGATGTCGCGCTCAGCCCACTGTCGGACCCGACGCAGGTCTGGGATGCCCGGGTCTCCCGGATCGAAGGCAGGCTTGACGTCCGTGCGCGCACCGTGGCCGTCGTGGTTACGGTGGAAGATCCCTATGAGGGCGCAGATCCGCCCCGGCGCCTGCCTCTCGTGCCGAACATGCGGGTGGAACTGCGCTTTTCCGGAGCGCCGATTGTCGACGCGCTCACCATTCCCGAGGCGGCGCTGCACGGTGGGCTTGTCCGTATTGTAGATTCGGACGACCGGCTGCAACTGCGTCCGGTTGCCAAGGCCTTCGTGCAGGGGGGACGCGTCGTCGTGGCGGAGGGACTGGCTCCAGGTGACCGCGTTGTGCTTGACGACGTCTCGCCCGCAATCCCCGGCACGGCGCTGGTCCCGGTCGAGGTGAGCGAATGATTCGCTGGTTCACAGGTCACCCCACGGCGGCAAACCTGCTGCTCCTGGTGTTCCTGGCCGCCGGCAGCTTCGCCGCGCCCGGCCTTCTGCGCGAGACCTTCCCCGATTTCCGTCCTGTCGAGGCCGAAGTCACCGTGCCTTATCGCGGGGCTGCAGCGGAAGACGTCGAGGGTGCGATCTGCACGCCTCTGTGGGATAGCGTGCAGGGAGTTGAGGGGCTCGAGACCTTCGCCTGCACGGCCCAGACGGGTCGCGCCCGTGCGGTCGCCACAATGGCCCCCGGCAACGACCCGCTGCGCTTCGTCAATGCGCTGCGCACCGAAGTGGCAGCCATCGACAGCTTCCCCGATCGCGCCGATCCACCCATCGTGCGCGAGTTGCATCGCACCGACATGGTCACCTCCGTGGCCGTGTCCGGCGACCTGTCTCTGACAGAACTCGACCAGTACGCCGACAATCTATCGGACCGCCTGGCCGCCCTGCCGGGAGTGGCCAGCGTCACCCGCAGCGGACTGGGCACGCGGACATTCAGCATAACCGCGAGACGCGCGGTGCTCGATCAGCACGGTCTCACGCCCGCCGGCGTGGCCGCTGCCGTCGCGGCCCAGAACATCGACATGCCCGCAGGAACGCTCGAAGGCACGGGCGCGGACGTGACCCTGCGATTCACCGCCGAGCGGGACACCGCCACGACACTGGCGGGGATCCCCGTTCTCGTACTTGAGAGTGGTGCCACGCTGACGCTCGGTGACGTGGCGCAGATCGAGGAGCGCTTCGAGCCGGCCGAAAACCGGGCCAGCGTCAACGATACCCCCGCGATTCTGATCGACGTGGCGAAGGCGCTCGACGCCGACGCGCTACGCGTGCTCGATGCCGTTTCCGGGCTGGTGAAGGACGAGGACGCACGCCTGCCCGATACGGTGCGCATCGAAGTTGTGCAGGATGTCACCTCGATCATTCGCGACCGGTTGGTGATGCTGGTGCAGAACGGTGCGATCGGACTGGTCCTCGTCGTCGTAGTGATGAGTCTGTTTTTTCGACCGGGCTTCGCCATCTGGACCGCGATGGGCTTGCCGGTGGCCTTCGCGGGCGCCTTTTTCTGGATGGCGCTGACGGGACTCAGCCTCAACATGATGACCCTGGTCGCGCTTCTGATGGCGATCGGGATCGTGATGGACGATTCCATTGTCATCGCCGAATCCATCGCCGTGCATTCTGAAAAAGGCGTGACGCTTGCAACGGTCGTCAACGGTGTCGGGGCCGTGGCACCCGGCGTTGTGTCGTCGTTTCTGACCACACTTGCCGTTTTTCTGCCACTGGCTTTCCTCGCCGGCGAGCTTGGCGCGGTGCTGGAGGTGCTGCCTGTGGTGCTGCTCGCGGCGATTGCGGCCTCGCTCGTCGAGGCATTCCTGATCCTGCCGCATCACCTGAAAGGCGGGCTCAAGGAAGGTGGTCCACCATCGCGGTTCCGCGTCCGCTTCGACCGCGCATTCGATACTGTGCGCGAACGCGGCGTGGGGCGGCTGGCCGACGCGGCGATCAGATGGCGCTGGCTGGTTGCCGGGTTGGCCATCGGAGCGCTGATCGTGACCGTGGGCGCCATTGCCGGGGGCGTCGTCAAGCGCGAAGCCATGCCCGAGATCGACGGCGACGTGCTCGAGGCACGCATCCTTATGCCAGCAGGCACGCCGTTGGACCGAACGACGGAGGCGGTGACGCAGATCGAGGCGGCGCTCGACCGCGTGAACGTCCGACTGACACCGCATCAGCCGGAGGCACGGCCGCTGGTAGTCCGCCGCATCACGCGGCTGGGCCGCAACCTGTCGGCCGGAGAAAGCGGCCCGCATGTGGCCACCGTCTCGGCAGACCTTCTCGGCGCGGAGACGCGCACCAGCACGCTCGACGAAATCACCGCAAACTGGCGTGGGGAGATCGGCCTCTTGCCGGGGGTCACTTCGTTGATCCTGACCGAACCGGGCATCGGACCGCAGGGCATTGCGGTAGAACTGCGACTGACTCATCCGGACCTCGCGACCCTCGAAGCGGCCGGGCGTGCCACGCTGGCGGAACTCCAGAGCTACGCTGGCGTGCGCAACGCCATTGTTGACTTGCGCGCCGGCGCGCCCGAGCTGCGCCTGAGCCTCGCGTCAGGAGCCGAGGCGCTCGGGCTAACGGCGGCGGGCGTCGCGGACCAACTGCGTGCGGCGTTCCTTGGTACGCAGATTCCCGAAATACGGCACGGCGACCTCGCCTGGGATCTGGAAGTCCTGCTGGCAGACGCCGACCGCGCCACCCGCGAAGACCTGAGCGAATTCGAGATCGCCCTGCCGGGTGGCACGACCGTGCCGCTCGCCACCATTGCCACTATCGAGGAGGCGCGCGGCTGGGGCAGTATCACGCGCCGGAACGGGCTCAGGACGCTGACGGTTTCGGCCGATGTGGACGGGCGGGTCGGCAATGCGGACGCAATCACGGGGCGGCTGGCGGAAGGTTTTCTTCCCGATCTTTCCGCTCGCACGCCGGGACTCGGCTTCCAGATCGGCGGGCAGGCAGCGAATTCGGCCGAGACGGTCGCTTCGATCCTGCGCGGCTTTCTCATCGGCCTGATCGGCATCTACATCGTGCTCAGTTTCCAGTTCCGCAGCTACGTGGAGCCGCTGATCGTGATGCTGACCATCCCCTTGGCCTTTCTCGGCGTCGTCTGGGGCCATATGGTGATGGGCTACAATATCTCGATGCCATCGCTCGTCGGGGCCGCCTCGCTCGCAGGCATCGTCGTGAATAACGCGATACTGCTTGTTAGCGTCGTGAAAGAACGTCGAACAGAGGGAAACCCGGCGGCCGAAGCAGCGGGGTACGCGGTCCGCGCGAGGTTCCGGCCAATCTTCGTATCGGTCTCGACCACCATCATGGGCATGGCACCCCTGCTTTTCGAAACCTCGACCCAGGCGCAGACGCTGAAACCCCTGGTTATCTCGGTCGTATTCGGCCTTCTGGCCGCAACCGTGCTGATCCTCGCCGTCTTGCCCGGCTTCTACATGATCCTGGACGATCTTCGACGTGTTCCGAAATTACCTGATCAGCGGCCAGACCTGTGACGGTGTTGCGATGGGCTACACCCTTGGCGTGCTGCCTGGAGGATTCATCGACGTCTGCTCACCAGCCGCCTCCGTCGCGAATTCCAAACCGCGCCTTGGCCCGTTTGCTCATCATTTCCGGTCCCCAGCGCGGATCGTAGGTAAGTTTCACATCTACGAACTCGCCCCCTGGCACACTGCCTGCGCATGGTCAAGGGATTGGGGAATGCGGAGGCTGCGCGCCTTGTCTCCTGCCGGGAAGACCTGCCCTTCGCGTCAGTGGATGATCTCTGGCGCCACGCCGGCATTCCCGCCGCGGCCCTGGTCGAGCTGGCGGAGGCGGATGCCTTCGGGTCCGCACTCGGCCTTGCGAGGCGTGAGGCGCTCTGGGCCATCAAGATGCTGCGCGACGGACCGATGCCGCTCCTTGCCGCCATCGCTACGCCCTATGACGGCGGGAAGAGAAGTGGTGGAGCACTACGGCCATACGGCTGACCCTTCGGCAGCATCCGGTATCCTTCCTCCGCGCCGACCTGGCTCAGTCTCGGCACCAACCGTGGGCAGGTGAAAGGGGAAGAAGGTCGGGTTGACGAGGAGCACGTTGAGCAGAGCTTTATCTACACGGCTCGTTACCGCTCCGGCGAGGCCAGGACTTGGAATCAGTGGTTGAGCCCAAGATACCTAAAGCTGCCAAGCTTCACTGCATCAAAGCAAGTTTATCAAATTAAATCAAAGCATTGCAGATTTTTTGGAAGCTGGCCTAGCAGCAGAATCAACCCAGCAGACGGAGCAGGTTTCATATCCATGCGAGCCGTTTTATAAAATAGTGATAAACTGACAATAATATTGACATTTGCGGAGAACGGCCATTAGGGTTGCGTATGTGTTGAATTGAACTCGTTGGGAGACATCGTGCCGTCACCAGTTTCTGTATCTGATGCCGAGTTCCTGTTCTCGGCGTATGAACGGGTGTATCGCATACGCCAGTTCGAGCAGACCGCATTCGATCTCAGCACTAGCAAGGAGCCGAGTATCGTCGGCTCGGTGCACCTTTGTGCTGGCCAGGAGGCAGTGCCAATTGGTGCCTTGGCTGCGCTGGAAGAGCAGGACCGGGTTATCGCCACTTATCGCGGGCACGGATGGGCCTTGGAATGCGGCGTATCGGCTGAAGGCCTGCTCGCTGAGCTTTGCCACAAGGCGGCAGGAGTAAACGGCGGTCGCAGCGGTTCTGCCTTGGTGACCGCTCCCAATGATCGATTTCTTGGAGAAAATTCCATAGTCGGCGCTGGTGGGCCCATTGCCTGCGGCGCCGCCATGGCGGCCATGCTTGAAGGGGCAAATCGCGTTGTCGCCGTCACCTTCGGCGATGGCGCCACGAGTCAGGGGGCGCTCCACGAAGCTTTCGTGTTCGCAGTCAGCCGCAAACTACCGGTGATCTTCGTCTGCGAGAACAACGGTTGGTCGGAAATGACGCCGATCTCACGCATTACGAAACTCGATCGCCTCGCGAAGAGGGCGGCGGGATACGGCATTCAAGGGGTTACGATTAATGGCATTGAGCCATTAGCCGTGCGGGAAACATTCGCACTCGCCCGCGAGCGCGCAGTGTCCGGCGAAGGACCGGTGTTCATTGAGTGCCGGGTTCCGCGTCTTTGGGGACACTACAATCGGGATATCGAGCACTACAGGCCGAAACAGGAGCGCCAAGAGGCGCAGACCCGTGACCCGCTCTTGTGGATTGAGCAGCAACTTTGCGAAAGAGCGATAAGTAGCGCAGTTGAACTTGAACTGCTGCGTCAGCGGATTGATCAGGAGTGGGCTGCCGTCGTTGAAAAGGTGCTGGCTCTGCCGGCGCCGGACCCGGAAACGGCCAAGCTTCATGTTGTCGGCCCGCATCGCTCTGCTGTGGCAAATGCCGCCGAAGAGGCGACCGCAGAAGTCAAGGACCTTACCTATATCCAAGCTGTAAACGAAGCCCTGAAGGCAGAGTTGGCGACAAATCCCGACGTGGTTGTCTATGGCGAGGACGTCGGTCATGCTGGCGGGATTTTTGGTGCTTCTCGTTATCTCCAGCGAGAGTTCGGCGAGGAGCGTGTCTTCGATACGCCGATTGCTGAGGCGGCCATTCTCGGATCGGCGGTGGGGGCAGCGCTCGAAGGAAAACGCCCCGTCGTCGAGATCATGTGGGCTGATTTTCTGCTCGTTGCGCTCGACCAGATCATAAATCAGGCGGCCAACATTCGGTATCTGACACAAGGGCGCCGGACAGTCCCTCTGGTGGTGCGCGTACAGCAAGGTGCGACGCCAGGCTCGACGGCCCAGCACTCCCAGTGTCTGGAAGCCATGCTGAGCCATATTCCTGGCCTGCGGGTCGGTCTGCCGGCGACGCCACAGGATGCGTACAGCATGCTGCGCGCAGCAGTCGCTGACGACGATCCGGTTATCATCATTGAGTCTCGAGCGCTCTACCAGATCCCCGCAAGCGTTTCCTTAGCCCAACCAGTGGAGCCGGCATTTGGTGCCACTCTGAGGCGAGGCGGTCAGGATGTCGCGTTGGTCGGTTGGGGCGCTGTTGTGCCGCTGCTTGAGCAGGCTGCGGCCGATCTTGAAAAAATCGGCATATCGGCGGCCGTGCTCGATCTGCGCTGGCTAGCGCCACTGGACTGGGAAGCGGTTTGCGAGACCGTCAGCGCTTGCGGTGGCCGGGTGGTGGTGGCGCACGAGGCAAACCACACGGGAGGGTTCGGTGCCGAAGTTGTTGCCGGATTGATGGAGCGTCTCCCTCCTGGCTCGGTCCGCTTTTCAAGGATCGCTGCTCCGGACGTCCGCATCCCGGCTTCCCCCGTTCTTCAAGAAGCCCTCCTACCGAGCCGCCGAAAGATCGTTGATGCCGCAGCAAGCCTCTTTCGCGCCAATGCGCCGCAGATGGAGAAGGAAATCGCCTGATGAGTGACACTCAACAACCTGCCACTCGCGCACGCATCAATTCTGTGGCGCGTGCAATGAATATTCTGACCGCTATTGCGCGCAGTGAAACTGGCCTCAGTGTCCGGGAGATCGCGGAGACAATCGGCGTCGAGCGGCAGACCGCATATCATCTCGTTCATACGCTGGCCGACATGGGCTTCATTGCACGCGACGAAAGGCGCAACTACCGCTTGGGATTGAAGACCGGTGTCTTGGCCGAGGCTTTTCAGCGCCAGTTCTCTGCACCCGATCATCTACGCCCGCTTGTACGTTCGTTGGCGGCGACTACAGGAGAGACCTGCTATGCGGTTGGCTGGTGGCAAGGCGAGATCGTTACGCTCGACGTGGCACGCGGTACCAACGCTGTGCGTGCCGCTGAAGTGCCGCACGGGCAATATGAGCATGCGCATGCACGCGCGGCTGGAAAGGTATTGCTGGCTTTCGCTCCTGGCCTCCGTGCCCGCGAATACCTTGCCGGCAAACCTCTCGTGGCGCTCACGCCCAGCACCCTAACGGACCTCGGAGCGCTTCAGAGCGAGTTCGAGACCATTCGCAAAAATGGGTACGCCATCGACAACGAGGAATTTGCGCTGGGCGTGTGCTGCATGGCGGTGCCATTGGAGGCCGGCACCGCACCTTTCGCGATCGCTCTATCTGCGCCTGCCGAGCGGTTCCGCGAATGCAAGCACGAGTACCTCGAAGCACTTAACGCGCTTGTCGCACAGTGACCGCGAGGACGGAGATTGAAGATATGACAGTTCGTTATTTCAATTGCGATGCGGTGGCCGCGCCATTTGGCAACTACAGCCATGCCGTGATCGTGCCGCCAGGCGCCTCCACTGTGCATTTGGCCGGGCAGGTTGGTGTCCGCGTCGATGGCTCAATTCCGCACGATGCAGGAGAGCAGACCCGGATCATCTTCGAGAACATGTCGAAGGTCCTCGAACAGGCCCGCTTCACATTCGCGAATATCATCAAGATGAACTATTTCGTCGTCGATGAAGCGGACCTTATGGCCATCCGCGCTGTCCGTGATTCATTCATTCAGCCACCCTATCCGGCGGCATCGCTTGTGCTCGTGAAGGCGTTGGGCCGTTCGGAATGGCGTGTCGAGATCGAATGCATTGCGGCTGGGGTGGAGCAGCCGCAATGAGAAACTCATTGGACCTTCTTGATCGGCACGCACACTTTCATCCGCAGACCGACCCGAAAGTTCTTGATCGTGATGGCCCGATCATTTTCGAGCGGGGAAACGGGGTGACGGTCACCGACAGCTCGGGCCGCAGCTACATCGAAGGAATGGCCAGCCTCTGGTGCGCGACGCTCGGGTTCACTAATCCGCGGTTGGCCAAGACGGCTCACGACCAGATCCTGACGCTTGCCAGCTATCATACGTTCAACAGACGAGCCAATCCGCCCGCGATTGAGCTGTCCGAGAAGCTGTTGTCGATCGCTCCGATGTCGGACGGAAAGGTCTCCTTCTGTAATTCGGGATCGGAGGCCGTCGACACGATGATCAAGCTTGCCTGGCTATACCAGAGCGCGCACGGGCGGCCCCGAAAGCGGAAGATCATAAGCCGGCACAATGCCTATCACGGCAGCACCGTAATGGGAGCTACTCTAAGCGGCCTGCCGCACGTACGTGGGGCAATGGCTTTCGAAGACAACGATGTGGTTCTCTTCGCTGCAGCGCCTCACCACTACCGCCAGGCACAAAAGGACGAAACGCCGGAATCCTTCACGGCTCGGATGCTGAGCGAGCTCGATGCGTTGATCCAGCGCGAAGGGCCGGAAAATATTGCTGCGATGATCGTCGAGCCGGTTATGGGCGCCGGCGGTGTGATCATTCCTCCAGAGGGCTACTACCGCGACATCGAGGCGCTATTGCGTCGGCATGACATCCTGCTCCTGAGTGACGAGGTGATCTGTGGTTTCGGTCGCACCGGCCACTGGTTTGGCTGCCAGGCGTTCGGATTCACGCCCGATATGATGAGCGTGGCAAAGGGTCTTTCCTCCGGTTATCAGCCGATCGGCGCAACGCTCATGAGCGGTGGAATCTATCAAGCCGTGTCGGAGGAAGCCGGGCGGCTTGGCGTCTTTGGCCATGGTTTTACGTATGCCGGCCACCCGGTAACAAGCGCTGTCGCTTTGGAAACGCTGCGCATCTACGACGAAATTGATCTTCTAGGGCGCGTGCGCTCCCTCTCCAAGACCTTTCTTGCGCATCTGCATTCCTTCTCGGACCACGCACTTGTCGGGGAAACGCGCGGCATCGGCATGATCGGCGCCTTGGAACTGGTTGCTGACAAGGCATCGCGGGCGCCATTCCCGCCCAGCAGCCGTGTCGGCGCACGCCTGATCGAGCTTGCTATGGAGCGGGGGATCATCTTGCGCAACCTCGGCGACGTTATCGCCATCTGCCCGCCGCTTGTAATCGAGGAGGCGGAGATCGCCACCTTGTTCTCCCGCCTCTCCGATGCACTTGCCGATCTGCAGAACGAGCTTCTCGCTTCCACTTCTATTGGCCGGGAGGTTTCCGCGTGAATTCCGAAATTCTCGAGTGCGACGCCACAGAGCAGGCCAGATTAATCGCCGACGGCGAAATCTCGGCAGGCGAGTTGATCGAAGCCAGTATCTCCCGGATTGAATCCTGTGACGGGCAAATCAACGCTGTCACGCAGCGTTTTTTCGACGAGGCGCGTAAGAACGCGGATGGCAGCTTGGTGGATGGTCCGTTCCGGGGCGTTCCCTTCCTTGTGAAGGACTTCTATTGCCATATGAAAGGCACGCCGACGACAGGTAGCGCGCGCCTCCTGAAAGACAACGTCATCGACCACGATAGCGAATTGATGCGCCGCTATCGGCAGGCAGGCTTTGTGACGCTTGGCAAGACGAACGTGCCGGAAATGGTCTCAGTGGGAACAACGGAGCCGGCTTGGCGAGGCGCGACGCGCAATCCCTGGAATCTCGATCATACGCCGGGTGGATCGAGCGGAGGCGCAGCTGCCGCGGTGGCCGCACAATATGTGGCTGCCGCACATGCCAATGACGGAGCCGGTTCAATCCGTATTCCTGCGTCCTGCTGCGGTCTCTTCGGTCTCAAGCCGTCACGGGGGCGGATCACCCTTGGTCCGGATGTCGGCGAATCCATCGGCGGAATTACTGCGGAGCATGTTGTCACCCGGAGCGTGCGTGACAGCGCTGCAATTCTCGACGCGACATGCGGTCCTCTGGCCGGCGATCCCTATGTCGCTCCTCCTCCTCCGCGACCCTTCTTGGAATCGGTACGCAGCCCTCAAGCGGGGTTGCGGATTGCCGTTTCCTCAGGCGCTCCGGATGGAACGAACGTCGCGCCCGAATGCGTAGCTGCTGTCGAGGAGGCGGCGAACCTTTGCCGGTCGCTCGGACACCACGTCGAGGAGATCTCCTCGCCGATCGACGGCCCGGGGTTTCGCGCGGCCCTAAGCAACTTCTGGCCGATGACGGTGACCCGCGGTCTGGTCGCGCTTGCGGAGCACCGCGGCACCGATCCCGATGTTCTGGTTCGTGACCTTGAGCCGTTCAACCAGTATCTCTTCTCCAGAGGCATAAACCGCCGAGCCGTCGATTACATCCAGGATCTTGTCCGATTCCAAGGTATGGCGCGCGTCTTCGGACATTTCTTCGAAAAATACGACATCTGGCTATCTCCCACGCTGCCGTTTGCCCCTCCCAAGCTCGGGTATTTCGATGCTGGCACCCTCGGTGGCGAAGAGGCGTGGCAGCGGGTTCTCGATTCCTTCGCCTTCACAGCTCCAGCGAACGTGACCGGATTGCCTTCGGCAAGTGTCCCGATGAGTTGGACCGGCGACAACCTGCCCATTGGTGTTCAGTTGACGGCGCGGCTCAACGATGAGGCCAGCCTGTTCAATCTCGCGGGGCAGATGGAGATCGCGAAACCGTGGAGCGGAAGGCGCCCGGAACTTTAACCGGAATTTCTAGCGACTGGAGGAGGAAACCATGGACAGTCAAATTAATCGTCGGAATTTCTTCAAAGGCTCTGCTCTGCTTGCGGGCAGCGCCGGTCTATTGGTTGGCGCGAACGGAACTGCATACGCGAGCGGTGAGCCGATCCCCATTGGTCAGGCCGCGCCGTTGACAGACTTTGCAGCCGCGGATGGCGTCGAGTTCCGGAACGGGCTCCTCCTCGCATGCGAGGAGATCAATGCCCTGGGCGGCGTGCTGGGCCGTCCGTTGGAGCCCTATTTCGAAGACACCAAGCAGATGGGGGATGCCACCAACGTCCAGGCCGTACAGCGACTGATCGATCGGTATGCCGTACACGCCGTCATAAATGGCTACAACCTCGGTTCCGGCTCTGCCGTCCAAGACGTCATCGCGGATGCGGGGATTATCTACATGCACAACGACACCTCGCGTGGACACGGGGCGCTCGTGGAGTCCGATCCGCAACGCTATTTCGGTTCGTTTCAGACCGACCCGGCAGAAATTTGGTACGGCACTGGTCTTCTCAAGTTCCTCAAGAGTCTTGAGGACGACCGTTCTTTCAGCCGTCCCAACAACAAGATGGCGATCATCCTGTCGGCAGGAACGTACGCTTCGAACATAGCCAATACCGTTCGCGACGGCGCTGCGGAATTTGGCTGGGATGTCAGTCTTTATGAAACGGTCAATGTGCCCATTTCCGAGTGGGGACCAACTCTTGCAAAAATCCGCCAAGATCCGCCCGCCGTCATCGTTGTCACCCACTACTTCCCGGCGGACTTGGCGCAGTTCATGATTCAGTTTATGAACAACCCCACGCCGAGCCTCGTCTACATGCAATACGGGCCTTCGGTGAAATCCTTCCGGGACATTGCCGGCGAGGCCGCGACCGGCGTCGTGTTCTCCACGGTCATTGGCGCTCTCCAGGATGAGATAGGACTGGAGTTTGAACGGCGCTATAAGGAGCGCTTCGGCGCTGATGCCGGACACAACTCTGGAATGCAGTCGTATAACGGCGCTTGGATCTGGGCGACAGCTGCTGCAGTTGCGGGCGGTTCTGGTGAGCCTGGAAATGACGCGCAGAACCGAAAAGTCGCGGACCGGATCCGTTCGCTGATTTTCAGGGGCGTGGGGGGAACTACGCGCTTCACTGCCGGTGCCCAGGACGTCTATTCATATCCAGGCTCTGTCGATGATCCTTCTCTTGGGATGCCGCATCAATTCCTTCAGATACAGGAACATACGGCGGAGCCAGACCTGATCGCGCCATGGCCATACGGGAAGTCAGCCTTCATGCTGCCGCCCTGGATGAAGGGGTGAGTTCGACGATGTCTGCCACCCTCTCACCCCCCTTGTTGTCCTGTCGAAATGTCACAAAGCGATTTGGTTCGCTGGTTGCCATTGACGATTTGAGCTTCGATCTGCCTGCAGGGGAAATCCTCGGCATCGGCGGCCCGAACGGCGCCGGAAAGACCACCTTGTTCGAGATCATCTCGGGACATAACACGGCCACAAGCGGCCAGATCCTGCTCGAAGGACGGGATGTGACACGCTGTTCGCCCGTGCAGATGTGCCATGCGGGCATGGCACGGGTTTTCCAGCTGAACACGGGCTTCGATAGCCTGAGTGTCCGCGACAACGTGCGCGTGGCGGCCTATTACGGCCGCCGCAACCGCATTGTCCCGGGTATCAGCATGGAGCCTGCGGTCGAGGAAGCGGTCGATGCGGCGCTGCGCGATGTCGGGCTGGCGGGGAGCGACGACTGTCTGACGGCGACGCTGCCCGTGCTCGACCGCAAGCTTCTGATGCTTGCGAGCGCCCTGGTGATGAAGCCAAAGTTGCTGCTGCTCGACGAGCCGGTTGGCGGGCTCACGCATAAGGAAATCGATCATGTGGCAGAGATTGTCAGAGGGGTCGCGGCCACGGGCGTGACGGTTCTGTTAATCGAGCATGTCATGCGGTTTTTGGTCCAGCTCTCCACGCGGGTGCTGATCCTGCATCACGGCCGGAAGCTTTACGAAGGCCCGGCCGCGGGGCTCGCCAATGACCGCGACGTTGTGGACGTCTATCTGGGCAAGGGTGCCGGTGAATATGTCGCGGCGTTAACCGCCGGGGATGCGCAACATGTCGGCTGAACTCTCGATCCGAAACCTTACCGCCGGCTATGGCGCGCAAGTTGTTCTGCGCGATCTCTCGCTCGAAGTCAGAGCGGGAACGCTTGCGGCGTTGATCGGACCGAACGGCCATGGCAAGACGACGCTGCTGCGCGCGATTTCCGGGCTTGTGCCGATCACGGCCGGGCAGATCACTCTCGCCGGAACCCGTATCGACCCTCTTCGACCGGACGCGATCGTCGCCAGCGGCATCGTCCATGTCCCGCAGGGAGATCTCCTCTTCCCCGACATGACCGTTCTGGAAAACCTCCGCATGGGCAGTTATCTGCCTGCCGCCGCGCGGCTCGAGAAGCAGCGGCTGGAGGAGGTTTTTTCGCTGCTGCCCAAGTTGCGCGACCGGCAGCAGCAGGCGGCCAGCACGTTGTCCGGAGGGGAAAGGCGGATGGTCGGCATTGGCCGCGGCCTGATGACCTCGGGGCGGATCCTGATGCTGGATGAGCCTTCCCTGGGTTTGGCGCCGATCATCATCGATCAGATCTACGATGTGATCGACACCCTGCGCGGGTCCGGGCGGACGGTGATTCTGGTCGAGGAAAATGCAATGCGCGCGGCGGATATCGCTGACGAGGTGCATCTTCTCGACCACGGCAGCATCGCGTGGTGCGGAAAAGGTTCGGAAATGTCCGGTCGGCCGGAATTGCTCGAAACCTATCTTGGATCCTAGAGGGGCCGATGGACACAATACTTCAAATTCTTGCTTCCGGCCTCACCTTGGGCGCCATGTACGCGATATCCACCGCAGGGCTTGCGCTGGTTTTCGGCGCGATGAACATGCTCAATATGAGCCATGGCGCGATCCTGGCGCTTGGCGGGTATCTTTCCTATTTCGCTGTCGGCGGGATGGGCTTGCCGGCCCCGGTCGGGGTCGCCTTCGCGGTGCTCGTCTGTGCTGCCGTCGGTGTCTTGATCTATCAGATTGTCGCGCGGCCGATGCTCCGGTCCGCCAATTTCGAGACCCGCATCTTTATTGCCACGATCGGCGTGGGTGTCATTCTCGAAAGCATCATTCTGGAAACCTTCGGGCCGCAACCCAAGCCGCAGCCGGTTTCGATGCCGGGTTCGCTGACCCTGGCTGGCGTGCATCTGCCCTACCAGAACCTCATGATCCTTGGCATCGCCATGCTGCTGATGGCGGCGCTGGGGTTTGCCCTCCAGAAAACACGGATCGGGAGAGCCATTCGGGCAACTGCCCAGAACAGGGACGCCGCCCAATTGATGGGGGTGCGTATCGGCTATGTCTATGCCCTCGTTCTGGCAATTTCGGGCGGGCTGGCCGCGGTATCAGGCATAACGATTTCCTCCCTCTCCAGTCTGCTTCCCAATATGGGTGCGGATCCCATGCTCAAGGCGTTCATTATCTGTGTGGTTGCCGGGCTGGGGAGTCTTCCCGGCAGCGTGATGGCGGCGCTTTTCATCGGCGTCTTGGAGGCAATCGTCCAGTATGTTTTTGGTGTCCGTTTCAGCTTCGCACTCCTGCTCATCCTGGTGATCATTGTACTTATCGGCCGACCGCAAGGCGTATTCGGCCGCGTTCAGGGAGTTCGGCTATGACCGCGCGGCAGCGAGACATAACTCTGTGTCTGCTCTTTTCGGGTCTTGCAGCGCTTCTGCCGCTCGTGTCCGAAGTCAGATACACGGTTACGCAGACGACATTCTTCTTCATCTGGGCCACCGTCGTTGTCCAGTGGAACCTCGTCTTCGGGATCGGCGGTATCTTCTCCCTGGCTCAGATGGCCCTGTTCGCCATTGGCGCCTATACGACCGCCATGCTGGGATATTATTTCGGCACCTCGATGATCCTTGCCATGCCGATAGGTGCCCTGTTGGCGGTTCTGTTCAGTGTCGCGCTTGGCCTTGCCTGCCTGAAGCTGCGTGGCCCCTATGTCGCTTTGCTCACGCTGTGCGTTGCCCAGGTCCTCTATCTGACCATCGTCAACGATACGGACTGTTTCACCAACCCGCCGTCTGGCTGCATGCCGCTGATGGGTGGCGTTCGTGGATTTTCCAGGTTTGGCGATCTCGGCTTTCGGGAGCTGCTTGGTTCCGGGTTTTATGTCGGTCGCTACTATGTCGGCCTAGCGATTTTGACGGTTGCGATGATCGTTTCGATCATCGTCATCCGCAGCCCGATGGGGCTTGCGTTTCAGGCTCTGCGCGACAACCCGGTCTACGCGGCCGCGCGCGGCATGGACCGCTTCAAATACCAGCTGTGGATCTTCGGTCTGTCGGCGTTCTTTACCGGACTTGCAGGATCGTTCTATGCGGTCAACACCGGCGCGGTGGGGCCGGTGGTGTTCTCTTTCTCGCATTTGCTGTTCCTTCTCTCCATGATCATTGTCGGCGGGGTCGGGACAATCTGGGGGCCGATCGTCGGGGCGCTTTTGTTGATGTGCGCGGAGGAGGCCATGCGGGAGCTTGGCGATATGCGGGATATCGGCATGGGGCTGATTCTGGTGGTGTGTGTGGTTCTGATGCCGCGCGGCATTGTGGGGCTGTTCGAGGACCTCGTCCGCTCGCGCACAGCCCGGACGGCGGATGCAGCTCCGCTGCCGAGACGGGAGACCGTCTGATGAAACCAAAACACACGGCGCGGAGTGCGACCGAACTCCTGAAATCGTTGCGCGAGGGCGAAACGACCGCCGAAGCGGTGGTGAAAGAGGCTTTGGAAAGAGTCCAGGCTCATGCAAACCTGAACGCCTTCATAGGCGTATATGCTGACGATGCTTTGGAACGGGCGCGGACTATCGATCAGTCGCGCCGCCAGGGCGAGCGGCAGGGATCGCTCGCGGGGCTTCCTATCTGCATAAAGGACAATATTGACGTAAAAGGCTGGTTCACGACAGGCGCAACGCCGTCGCTCGCGGGATTGATGGCGCAACGCACCGCAAGTGTGGTCGACCGCCTCCAGGAAGCCGGAGCGATTGTCATAGGGAAAACCAACCTGCACGAATTGGCGTTTGGGATCACGAACACCAATTTTGGCGGGACCTACACATCCACTCGCAATCCCCACGACCCGCTGCGAATTACCGGAGGTTCCTCCGGTGGAACGGCTGCCGCAGTAGCCGCAGGCATCGTCTCGGCGGGTTTGGGAACGGACACATCCGGATCCATTAGAATTCCCGCATCCCTCTGCGGCATTGCGGGTTTACGTCCGTCCGTCGGCGACGGGGGGAAACAGAGGCGCTACCCATGTGATGGTGTGCTGCCCATAAGCCACACCAACGATACGGTCGGCCCGATGGCGGTGTCGGTGGCGGATCTCGCGTTGCTTGATGCTGCGATCTGCGGCGGAGAGGTCGCGGAGCCAGTGCCGCTTTCGCAGGTTACGCTCGGCCTGCCGAAGTGCTTCTGGGATGCTCTCGATCCCAAGGTTGAAACTGTCTGCCATGCACTGTGCAATCGACTGAAAGAGCAGGGTGTAACGTTTGTTGAGGTCGATCTTCCTGGACTGCGCGGTCTTCTGGAAAAGATTTCAGCGCCGGTGGTGCTACATGAGCCCATCGCCGACATACCCGCATATCTGGCACAAAACGGATACGGCGAAATTACCTTAGCAAACATCGCCGAAAAGATCGTCAATCCTGATGTGCAAGCAGCATTCGATTTGATCTTACGGGACGCATTGGGGGAGGCTTACGAAGCGGCAGTCTCCATCTACCGCCCGCAGCTTTGCAACCTTTATGAGCGCGTCTTCAACGATGCTCGATTGGATGCTCTTCTGTTTCCAACAACTCCAGTTCCCGCGATCGAAGCTATCGATGATGCTTTTGGAACGATCGATATTCCCGATGTCGGAACTGTCAAAGTATTCGACACGTATATCCGCAATACGGATCCCGGTGCCAATGCCGGTCTGCCAGGCCTCACTATTCCCATTGGTGCCACGGAGCAGGGCCTACCTGTTGGTATAGAGCTCGACGGTCCCGTTGGAAGCGACAGAAGACTCCTTGGTATCGGTCTGTCCCTGGAGGCTATACTGGCCTGGCGTGGCGATGCCGTTCCTGCTGCATGATGG
Organism: Chelativorans sp. AA-79; assembly: GCF_029457495.1. NCBI lineage: Bacteria > Pseudomonadati > Pseudomonadota > Alphaproteobacteria > Hyphomicrobiales > Phyllobacteriaceae > Chelativorans > Chelativorans sp. AA-79. The sequence goes on along the minus strand of NZ_CP120361.1, from coordinate 4,394,309 downwards.
AGCTTTCGTGACGTATCAGCGGCAGCAAGGCACCTGCTCGATGCAGAGGAATAGCCCGCTTCAGATTTCCCGAGATTCACCCGATTTGGATCGATGCAGACTGTTTTCGAAACATTTCTGGAGCGCACATCGGAAAGCATAGATGAGGTGAATTTCCGCGACGCATTGGCAGACGCGGCGAAACACCTTGGTCTTCTACGTGGTCTTACAAGCAAGCTTTATCTCCGAACGGATTGCATTGCTGAAATAGCGCCCCAGCAAGGCGCGCGGCATGTGCCGCATTACGAAATTGCGGAACCGGAAGGCAAAGGCGCTCTGCGGGATGAAGACTGCGGCCATCTTGCGGCTGCGCGTTTGAAGACGGCCGATGATCGGGCGAAGACGCTTCTCATGATGTGCGAGAGACTCCTGCAGATCGCCGTTCGTCTTTAATGCCTCTCCGAGCATCTCGGCGGAGGCGAGTGCCATGCCTGCTCCTTGCCCAGAAACGAGGGTCAGACAGTGGGCTGCGTCACCCAATAAGAGCACTCTGCCCCTTGACCACTTAGGCAGTTCGATCATCGTCAGACTGTCGATCACAACAGAATCGTCCTTCCGGCCTGTATGATCGAGCAGCGTGCGCACCTGCAAATGGCTACGAGCACTGACTTCTCTCAACAGACCTACCTTGTCCTCCGTCCGTTCCAGGCCGGTGCGTTCGTCCCGCCAGACATGCATGGCGGCAAGACGGCCGTCGTGCAGCGCATAATATTCGGCCAGATGGCCGGGCTCGACATAGGATACGAAATCGGTCGCGAAGTCCTTCGGCGCGTCGACGTCGTAGACAGAAAAATAGTAGCCGAGCGGCTGAAGGCAGTTTTCGTGCGAACCGAAAAGACGTCGGCGGATGGTGGAGCGAAAGCCATCCGCGCCGATCATCAGATCGGCATGCAATGTCTCACCGCTTCCGAGCGTTACTTCGACGCAATCGCCCTTGTCCTCGAAGCCGGATATCGTCTCGCCAAAGCGGATCGAGCCGGTCTCCGGCAGGATCTCCGCGAGCGAGCGAACAAGATCTGTCCTCAGTACCGCGAGATAAGGCAGATCGCGGATGAAATCGCGGTAGCGCAACCGCAGCAATTCACGCCCGGTACTTTCTATGCAGCAGCCGTCCTCATCCTCGTAAGACGCAGCGCACGCCAATCATGAGCAGTTTCGGCACGGACCCCAAGAATGGCACCCAAGCGCATCCGCAGATGATTATTCCAGCGCGTAAAAGAGACGCAGATACCTGAAATGATTGAAGAAGTTTTGTAGAGGAAGAGCAATATCGTCGTGTCACTGCAGTGTGGCGGTGAATTCAATTGCTAAAGTTCACCGAAATTTGCTCAACGTAGGGTTCGGACCAGTTCGAAACTCTCTCTGTTCGCCTGATCGAGCGAGGCCGGCTCGAGGTCCCGGATCGTGTTCCTCGGATCACCTTTGCCACTAATCACTCGCCACTCCAATTGAGCGGCTGTATAGTGGTTATCTTCGCGTCTCACTGCCCTTCTGCCGAGCGAGCCATAGAAGGCAAAGGGTGATCAGCGCTGAAGGTCCGCTATGTTATAGACCGGAACATCACGGCTACTACAGGCTCTGCTCAAGGATAGGCTGCATAAGAAGCGTATCCTCGCCGCGGCTGAAGGCGATGGCCAGCCGGAAGGAATGGGCGATGCGCATCGCCCGGTCCATGAACAGGGCGGCCACATCTGGCGGGCACAAGCCCTGCACCGTCGCCCTGAACAGGCTGAGCCAGCGGCGGAAGTGCATCTCGCCCAGCCCCGGCAGCGCCAGATGCGGCGGCAGCGGGCGCCCGTCATAGCGACCGGTTCGCAGCAGGGTTGCCGACCAGAAGTCGCACATCTTGTCGAGATGGCGCGGCCAGTCCTGCGGGGCGATGGCGTCGTTGAAGATCGGTCCGAGCAATTCGTCGCTGCGGATACGGTCGTAGAAGCCGTGAACGACGGAAACGATCATTGCCTCGTCCAGCACGTCGGGCAGCGGCTTTCCGTCCACTACGATGGTGCGCTGTGGCGCGGGACGTCCCTTCATCCGGTGTTCTCCTTGTCCGAATTGTGCGCGGCATTGCCGAAGGTCACTTCATCGCCTCCGGCTTTGTAATCTTCCTCATCGAGAAAGATGCGTTCGGCCGCTCCGTCCAGGTCGTCATACTGTCCGCTCCTCAGCGACCAGAAGAAGGCAGCGAGCGCGACTCCGCCCAAACCCAGAGCCAACGGGACCAGATAGACCAGACTGTTGCCCATCTCGGTCTAGGCTCCAGATGCCGTGCGAAGAGCGTCTTGCGGCGCATGCCCTACAAGGCGGGATTTCCGCGGGGCGGCACTGCCTGCCCTCAGGCGCAGCGCATTGGCCACCACCAGGATCGAGGAAAATGACATTGCGAGAGCGGCAATCAGCGGCGTCACATGGCCGGCAAGGGCGATAGGCAGTGCAACGGCATTATAGGCGATTGCCAGCACGAAGTTCTGGCGTACCAGCCGCCCGGCCGCCCGCGAAACATCGAGCGCCATGGGTACGGCATCGAGTCCATCACGCAGGAACACGAAATCCGCCGCATTGCGACCGATATCGGCAGCACTCGCCGGCGCCATCGAGACATGGGATGCGGCAAGTGCGGGCGCGTCGTTGAGACCATCGCCGACCATCAGCACCTTGCGGCCTTCACGGGCGAGCGTGTCGAGCCGTTCGACCTTTTCGGCGGGAAGCAGGCCGGACACAGCGTCATCGATGCGGAGCTCTCTTGATATGTTGGCAACAGCGTCGGCTCCATCGCCCGAAAGGATGGCGAGCCGCAGGCCCTTACCGCGCAGCGTATCAACCGCATCCGTTGCTTGTGGGCGCGGCGTCTCGTCGAACCGGAACCGAGCCACCAATTGCCCTTCGCGCGCAAGAACGGTTCCTTCTTCCTGACCGCTTGCCTCTTGGCCGAGCGCCCAGCCGGCACGGCCGAGGCGGTAGGGGACGGCGTCGACACGCGCCTCAATGCCTAGTCCCGGCCGTTCCACCACGTCGGAGAGCGAATGGCCAGCAACGGGTGCCTCCTTCGCAATCGCCCGCGACAGGGGATGGATCGAATGGCTCGCCAGCAGCCCGGCAATGGCGAAGTGCCGCGGAGCGATGGTATCGGCGTCTATCAGGCTCGGTCGGCCGAGCGTCAGAGTGCCGGTCTTGTCGAAGACAACGGTATCGATCTCGGCCATGCGCTCCAGTGCCGAGCCGTCCTTGACCATGATACGGTTCTCGAACAGACGGCGCGCCGCCACCATCTGCACCATGGGAACGGCAAGCCCCAGCGCACAGGGACAGGTGATGATCAACACGGCAATCGCGATGGTGATGGCGCGATGCCAGTCTCCGGTCGCAAGGATCCAGCCAAGGAATGTCAGGAAAGCAACCGAGTGAACGACCGGGGAATAAAGCGCTGCTGCCCGGTCAGCCAGGCGGCGGTAGCGGGCACGCCCGCCTTCCGCAGCCTCCATCAGCTTGACCATCTCGGCGAGAAAGGAATTCCCCGCAGATACCGATGCCCGGATCACCAGCGGACCGGAGAGGTTGAGCGTGCCGGCGCGCACGGTCGAGCCGGACGCGACTCGCTGCGGCTCGCTTTCGCCAGTGATGATGGCGCAGTCGAGTTCGGAGGCGCCGTCTTCTACGACAGCGTCCACCGGTACGCGCTCGCCGGCGGCAATCGCGATCCGCATGCCGGGCTCGATTTCACCGGTCGGCAGATAGTCGCGCCGCCCATCCCCGCGCAGTACGGTGGCGCCGCGCGGGGCGAGCCTTATCAGTCCGTGTACGGCCGATCGTGCCTTCTCGCGCATCAGATGCTCGAGTGTGCGGCCGATAAGCAGGAAGAAGATGAGTGCGGTCGCAGCATCGAAATAGGCGTGCGGACCGTTATCGATCGTGTCGTAGAGGCTCAGTCCGAACGCCATGCACACGCCGATGGAGATCGGCACGTCCATATTGGTGCGACCGCTGCGAAGCGCCACCCAGGCCGATGTGAAGAAGATGCGGCCGGAATAGAGAAGACACGACAGCGCCAGCCCTGCCGCGATCCAGTGAAACGCATGACGGGTCGTGGCATCGGCGCCGGACCAGACCGAGACCGACAGAAGCATGATGTTCATGGCGCAAAAGCCGGCCACGGCCAGCGCTCGTATCAGGCGCTGCAGTTCAGGGTCGGCCTTGTCGTCGTCATTGCCGGTCAGGTGGCCGGGAAAACCCAGCTTGCCCAGGGCAGTTAGCAGGTCGGGAGGTGTATCGCCGCGCCACTGGACGCCGACACGCTTGCTCGACAAGTTGACGCGGACCTGTTCGACGCCGGGTAGCTTCGCCAGGCCCATTTCGACGGTGTGGATACAGCCGGCGCAATGGACCTCTGGTACGGCAATGTCAGTCTCGTGGAGTCCCCCACCCAGATCCCGGCTTGCCAACCGCAATTCTTCCCGCGCCGTAGTCCGGCCGGCGTCGGCAGCCAGATCTATGGGCGCGCAGCAGCTCATCGGATCGCTTTGTAACTGCGCCAGGTGGCGTGACCGAGCAGAGGAAAGATGGCGATCAGGCCGACAAGCCCAGTCACGACACTGACCAAAAATAGGGTAAGCACGATGGCGCCCCACATCAGCATGACCGGCAGGTTCCTGAAAACGAGCGAAATCGAGGTGCCCATGGCGGTGAAGGCATCGACCTTCTCCGCCAGAAGCATGGGAACAGCGAAAGTGCTGATGGCGAAGGAAAAGGCGGCAAACAGCCCACCGACCGCCGTTCCCACCAACAACATGCCCCAGCCTTCGGGGGTGGAGACGAGCAGCGATGCGACATCGCCGAGGCCGGGAAACGGCCTCAAGCCGAAAAAGAGTGCGTAGATGATAACGGCGGCCCGCATCCAGACCAGCATCAGGAGGCACAGGATCGCGCCGGTGAACCAGACCTGTGCCCCGGATTTGGCTCTGACGAAGATCATGCGCAGCAGGCTGGGCAGGTGGCCGTCCTCGATGTCACGGCTTTTTTGGTAGAGGCCGATGGCAACCAGTGGACCGACCACCATGAAGCCGGCAAGGGCCGGAAACAGTATGTAGTCGAGCTGGAATCTGAACATCCCCCACACGATAACAATCGACAGGAAGAAGACCAGGAGCCCGTAAGCGAGGCTCGGCAGCGGCCTGAACCAGAGATCCTTCCATCCGGCTTTCAGCCAGCCGAAAGCGGCGCTTGCCGGCAGATTGCGTTGGCGCTGGACAGAAAGGGGAAGCGGTGCGTTTTCCGTATGTCCCATATCGACCTCCTCTCAACAGGCCGACCTTGCGGCACGATAGGTTCCGTTGCCGTCCGCCTTCTCATGCGGCACGCAGTCGGGCTGGGAACCGAGTGCCACATAGACGAGATGAGCATTGGCGCCGATAAACAGCAGCGCACCGGCAACAACGACCATTGCCGAGACCATGCGCCAGTTGACGGCGCTATCGCGCGTTTCCCGCGTGCCTGCGCTCATGGCGAATCTCCAGCAAGCATGCCCACATAGAGCGTGAGGATCTTGATATCGACGGGCGAAAGCCGGTCCTGCCAGTGCGGCATATGCCCCTGCCTGCCGGCATAGATGGTCGTCATGATAGACTGTGCATCGCCGCCGTAGATCCAGTTGCCGTCGGTCAGGTCCGGCGCGCCGACTTCATGCATCCCTGCGCCGTTTTCTCCATGACATGCGGCGCAGTTCGTTGCGAAAAGCTCCTCGCCCTCGCTGAGGCGTCCTTGATCCGCTTCGCTCGGTTCCTGACCGGAGAGCGACCGGACATAGGCCGTGACACTCCTTCGTTCTTCCCGGTTGAGAACGCCCATCTGTCCGAATGCCATCATCTCGGAGAACCGTGTCTCGTCATGGGTGGAGTTGATGCCGACACGGACGGTCTCCGCGATCGTTTCCGGGTCGCCACCCCATAGCCAGGATCCAGTCGTCAGGTTGGGGAAGCCGGGGCCACCGGTTCCGCCGCTTCCGTGACAGACTGCGCAATTATCGGCAAAGAGTGTGCCTCCAGTATCCTTAACATGGCGCATGAGGTCGGGATCGGCGGCAATCGTCGCAAAGTCCTCCTCGGCGATACGCGCGGTCCATACCGTGCGCGCGGCTGCGGCATCCTCCACCTGTCTGGTCACCACATCGCGCTGATCTATGCCGAGAAGGCCCCTCGAGTAGGTCCAGCCGAGCGGCCAAGCCGGCATCAACAGCCAATAGACGACAGAAAACAGCACCGCCGCCGCTAGAAACAGGAACACGACTTTAGGGATCGGCGTTTCGAGTTCCTCAATTCCGTTCCATTCATGCCCGGTTGTCATGCGGCCGGTGACGGGATCGCGTTTCTCAATGCTCATATCCTATTTCCCCGGCCGATCGGTGCTGTCCAGAATGCTGTGCTTTGCGCGCTCGAAACGTTTACGGTTCGAGGGCCATAGGGCGTAAATCAACACGCCGATGGACAGGGCGATCAGGTAAAACAACCCCCAGCTCTTGGAAAATGCGACGAGCGTATCGTGGTCGAACCCCATGGTTCACTCCTGCGTCGATGCGGTCTGCTCATGGGCGGCATCGGTCAGACGCCCGAGAACCTGGAGGTAGGCGACAAGCGCATCCATCTCGCTCACGCGACCGGGATTGCCATCGAAGGCGCGAATATTGGTTGCCTCGCCGTAGCGTTCGCTTATACCGCCAGCCTGCGGGCTATCGGGGCTGGCTTGTCCGTAGGCATCGGCCGTTGCGTTCTCGATCATCTCGTCTGTATACGGGACGCCAACCGCTCGCTGAGCGGTCAGATGATCGCCGAGATCGCTGGTCCTAAGCGCGTTGCGCTGCAGCCATCCATAGCGAGGCATGACCGATTCCGGTACCACATCGCGTGGATTGATCAGATGCGCGACATGCCAGGCATCGGAGTATTTGCCGCCCACACGCGCCAGATCCGGACCCGTCCGCTTGGATCCCCAGAGCATGGGATGATCGTATTGTGACTCGGCTGCCAGCGAATAGGGGCCATAGCGCTCCACTTCATCTCGCAAGGTGCGGATCATCTGCGAATGACAGGCATAGCAGCCTTCGCGGATATAGATGTTGCGGCCGGCCAGTTCCAACGGCGTATAGACGCGCATGTCGGGAGCGTCCTCTACTGTTTCATCGATAGTGAACAGCGGGGCGATCTCGACCAGGCCTCCGATCCCCGAAACGAGGATGATGGCCAGTACGAAGCCGATGGCGTTCCGCTCGATCTTTCGATGAAAAAACTCACCCATAGTCACTCTCCCGGCTGGACCGCCACGCCGACCGGTCGCTTGACTGGAATGTCCTGCTCATCCGTAATGCCGCCCGCCCGCGCCATTCGGATGGTCATGGCGATATTGTAGGCGCCCACCGCCGCGCCGAGCAGGAAGCAAAGGCCACCTATCGTGCGCGCGATGTAATAGGGATGCATGGCAACAAGGCTGTCGACGAAGGAGTAGGCAAGCGTGCCGCTGTCATTATAGGTGCGCCACATCAGGCCCTGGATGATGCCCGAATTCCACATCGCGAAGACGTAGACAACGCTACCCGTCAGCGCGAGCCAGAAGTGAACCTCCACCAGAGCAGGCGAATACATGCGCTCCTGTTTCCACATCCACGGCACCAGCGCGTAGAGCGAACCGAAGGTGATCATCGCCACCCAGCCGAGCGCGCCGGCATGGACATGACCGACCGTCCAATCGGTATAGTGCGACAGCGAGTTGACGGCGCGGATCGCCATGAACGAGCCCTCGAAGGTGGAAAGCCCGTAAAAGACCGCCGCGACCATCATGAAGCGGAGCGTGGCATCGGTACGTACCTTGTCCCAGGCGCCGTTTAGCGTGGCAAGCGCATTGCCCGCCGATGCCCAGGACGGCACCAGAAGCATGACGGAAAAGGTCATGCCCAACGACTGTACCCATTGTGGCAGCGCCGTGTAGTGCAAGTGGTGCGATCCCGCCCACATGTAGAAGAAGGTGATGCCCCAGAAGCTGATGATGGAGAGCCGATAGGAGAAGATCGGCCGCCCGGCGCGCTTGGGAAGGTAGTAGTACATCATGCCGAGAAAGCCGGCCGTCAGGAAGAAGGCCACCGCGTTGTGGCCGTACCACCACTGCACCATGGCGTCCTGCACGCCGGAATAAACCGAATAGCTCTTGGCCGAACCCCACCCGATCGGTACAGCGAGATTGTTGACGATGTGCAGCACGGCCACGACCAGGATGAAGGCCATATAGTACCAGTTGGCGACGTAGATATGCGGCTCCTTGCGTCGCTGCAGAGTGCGGATGTAGATGAGGAAATAGACCACCCAGACAATCACCAGCCAAATATCGGCATACCACTCAGGCTCGGCATATTCCTTCGACTGAGTGACGCCGATCAGGTAGCCCGACGCCGCGACAATGCAGAACAGATTGTAACCGATGAGGACGAACCACGGGCTGAACTGATCGGGAAGCCGCGCCCGCGAAGTGCGCTGCAGGACATGGAAGGACGTGGCAATCAGCGCATTGCCGCCGAAGCCGAAGATCACACCAGATGTATGCACGGGACGGAGACGCCCGAAGCTCGCCCAAGCCTGGTCGACGAAAGTAAGTTCGGGCCATGCCAGAAGCGCCGCCACCCACACGCCGAAGAACATGCCGATCACGGCCCAGATCATGGCAAAAACAATGCCTGCCTTGGTTGGATCGTCGTAATATTGCGACAACCTCTCATCCGAAGGTTCCGGATCGTAAAATCCGGACAGAACGCACCAGAACAGCACGCCGCTGAAGGCAAGGACGATAAAGCCGTGGATGCCGAGCAAATCGGCACGTCCGCCGGCAGCCATTGCGAGACCACACAGCGCAAGCAGAAACAGGATCGCCAAGGAAAGTTGCCGTTCCGAAACTGTTAATCCCGATACCATGCTAATAAACTCCTCTGCGTTCACCGTGCCGACATGCGGTCGGTGAGATCACGCAGCTGCGACAGGCAACACTTCGCTACAATGAAATTGTCCCAGTGGCAGACACTTCCCAAAAGCCTTCCACCTTCGCGCGCTCGACCGCGCCAGCGTCCAGCCTTGTAGGCGAGGTTATCGGGCAGCGCTCTGAACCTTATCGAGTTCCTCAAAAAGCGTGGTGAACACTTTCCCAGCCTTACCCGGATGCTTGACTTCAGCCACCTCGTTCCTGTTTTCGGGCTCGCCGACGACAACAAGCGCCACCATTCCCATGCCGTAATGCGGCTTGCACTTGACCCCATAGGCGCCGGGCTGTTCGAAAGTAACCGTCAGCTCCTTGTTCATTTTTCCGGTGAAGGCTTCAGCACCTGCCGGGAGCATCTCCTTGATGCTCTCGACATTGTGGCCCTTGTCGGTTGCAACAAAACGGACGCTGTCGCCCGGCTGGATGGTGATCAGATCGGGCTCGAAGACCATCACGCCTTTTTCGCCGCGATTGAGCATCTTCACCTCGACTTCTGCCGCCTGCACACCATTCAGGGCGACAATTGCCATGGCTCCAGCCGCAAGCACCGACAGGTAACGCATGAAGTCTCTCCTTGTTGTCAATTCTTCGGATCGGGATGGTCTTCACAGAAGCAATTTGCGGCGCAGACCCCGATGCAGGCCGAAAGTTTGCGCTCTAGGGAAATTCGATGACAACTCGGGTCACGACCGCCTTCGCTTCAACACTAAAAGATGGATACTCAATATATCTTTATGGTCAACCGTATTCCGGTCAGTGCGATCACCTGTCGCAGATCCCTGCAGTCAGCTGAAATGGATCGATGAGATCTAGTTCCGCTCACCGGATGCAGCGACAAGGTGCGGTCCCCGGGTGCCCATGGATTCCGCACGCGGTATGAAATCTCGCGGACTAAGGACGATATCGGCGAGCGTGTACCGGTGGAGAGTCGCAACGAATGAATTCAACGCTTCGTTCAAGACCATCGGGAGACGGCAACTGCCCGTAATGACGCATTGGTTGCCCGTGGCGAAACACTCGACGAGCGCGAAATCAGGTTCCGTCGCCCGCACCACCTCGCCGAGATTGATGTCTTCGGGACGCTTCGCCAAGGTGAACCCGCCGGACCGTCCGCGCACACCTTTGATGTAGCCCGTTCGTGTGAGGATATTGACGACCTTCATGAGATGGGCGCGTGAAATATCATAGGTCTTGGCCGTCTCGTCGATCGTGACGAGGCGGTCACCTGCCGTCGCCGCGTACATCAAGACGCGAAGAGCATAGTCCGAGAATGTTGTCAGGCGCATATTGTCTCCCGATCACAAGGGCGCACTTGTGTCCCTGTCGGCCATACGAGTTTCAATTGCAGGCTAACATCCACTGAAACTGGGAATGTCGTTCGGCTGCTCCACTGAATCAAGATACCTGCTTGTCACAAGATGCCGCATTGCGTCCGCGTATCTATATGATGACTATTAAATGAATCTTTTTGGCTTGTCCAATGGTGTGTCCAATCCATGGCTGCGTTTTTGGTCGCGATCACTGCTTTTGTTGTTGCTCATATCGTCCCGCCAGCGCCGCCAGTTCGTGCTCGCCTCGTCGTCTGGCTCGGAAGGAGAACCTATCTCGCCTGCTACTCAGCCCTCTCGACGGTCCTCATTGTCTGGATCATTCTGGCTGCGCGGCGTGCATCCTACCTGCCGCTGTGGGAGTCAGCTGAATGGCAGGCGTGGGTTCCGATAGTCACCATGCCGTTTGCGTTATGGTCGCTCATTGCCGTCCTGACGGAGTCCAATCCGCTCTCAATATCCCTACGCATAGTCGGCTCGGACACCGAGCACGGTTCGGCAGCAACGGTGACACGGCGTCCGGTGCTCTGGAGCTTTGCTCTCTGGGCTGGCAGCCACATTGCGTCCAATGGCAACGTCGTTTCGCTATCCTGTCTAGACGAGTGAACGTGAGCGGCGGAAGCCATCTGGCTCACCATAGTGGCGGCGGTAGCCGTCTATATCTGGTTCCTCTTCCAAAGGCATGAATCCCTCATCGGGCCTCACCCGCTGACTTGGATACGATCGTGACAACGGTCCCACGCCGTAGGCGCGCCCTATTGTCGCTTCGAGAATGGGACGAGAAGGCTAATGGTTGAAACCGCTCGGCAGTGCTCTGGAATTGGCGGTCTTACGCCCAACACTACGGCGTCGTTGATCAAATAAGTCGGCCGACTGCGGTTGACCTTGATAACGATATCCCGCACGCTAGTTGAACATCCGAGACATTGCTGACGATCGATTATCGCGAACGGAATACGCCTGGAGGGGGCTAGCCGATGAGCCATTTTTTAGATCGACTGACCTATTTTCGTAGGGATCAGGAAACATTCTCGAGTGGCCACGGCATTACGACGCGAGAAAGCCGCAAGTGGGAGGATGCTTACCGGAAGCGCTGGGCGGCGGACAAGATCGTACGCTCCACGCACGGTGTGAACTGCACCGGATCCTGCTCCTGGAAGATCTACGTCAAAGGCGGGATCGTCACTTGGGAGACCCAGCAGACGGACTACCCGCGGACGCGTCCCGATCTGCCCAATCATGAGCCGCGCGGCTGTCCGCGGGGTGCCAGCTATTCCTGGTATCTCTATTCGGGAACACGCATCAAGTATCCGCTCGTGCGTGCCCGGCTGATCAGACATTGGCGTGAGGCGCGGAAGACGATGAGTCCGGTCGCCGCCTGGCGATCGATCGTCCAGGATGGGGCGAAGCGCCGCGACTGGGTGGCCAAGCGCGGCCGCGGTGGTTTCGTGCGCGTGGGTTGGGATGAGGTCAACGAGATCATCGCCGCGGCCAATGCGTATACGATTCGCGAGTACGGGCCAGACCGGGTGGCCGGGTTTTCGCCCATTCCAGCTATGTCTATGATCTCTTATGCGGCCGGCTCCCGCTATCTCTCGCTGCTCGGCGGCACCATCCTTTCCTTTTACGACTGGTATTGCGACCTGCCGCCCTCTTCGCCGCAGGTTTGGGGGGAGCAGACCGACGTGCCGGAGAGCGCTGATTGGTACAATGCGGGCTTCCTGCTGGTCTGGGGTTCGAATGTGCCGATGACGCGCGCGCCCGATGCCCATTTCTACTCTGAAGTGCGATATCGGGGCGCAAAGAGCATCGTCATCGCGCCGGACTATAATGAGGCGGCCAAGTTCTCCGACATGTGGCTGCATCCCAAGCAGGGCACGGATGCGGCCCTGGCTCTGGCGCTCGGCCACGTGGTATTGCGCGAGTTCTATCTGGACAGACAGTCTGAATATTTTACCAGTTACACTCGGCGCTATTCCGACTTCCCGCTGCTCGTCACCTTGAGCGAACGCGACGGACATCTGGTGCCGGACCGCATGCTGCGGGCGGCCGATCTGGCGGACTCTCTCGGCGAGACGAACAATCCCGACTGGAAGGCTGTCGGGATCGACGAGATCAGCGGCGAGCTCGTGGCGCCGCTTGGCTCAAGCGGCTTCCGCTGGGGCGAGGAAGGCAAGTGGAACCTCGAGGAGCGTGACGGCAAGGGTCGCGATATCCGGCTGCGCATGAGCCTCGCCGACGCGCATGACGATAACGTGCCGGTCTCCTTTCCCTATTTCGGTGGCAGCGCGGCGCACGACTGGGTCGCCACCGGACACGAACGGGTCCTCAAGCGCAACGTCCCGGTACGAGAGATTGAGCGTGCCGATGGTAGCAAGGTGCGGGTTGCTACGGTCTTTGACCTCTACTGCGCCAATTACGGTCTCGATCGCGGTTTTGGCGGTGAAAACGTCGCCAAGCATTTCGACGATGACATCCCGTTCACGCCTGCCTGGGCGGAGAAGGTGACCGGCGTGCCGCAGCAAGCCATTATCCAGGTTGCGCGCGAGTTCGCCGCCAACGCCGAGACCACCGAGGGGCGATCCATGGTGATCCTCGGGGCCGGACTTAACCACTGGTACCATATGGACATGAGCTACCGCGGCATCATCCAGCTTCTGGTGATGTGTGGTTGCATCGGCAAATCCGGCGGCGGATGGGCGCATTATGTGGGGCAGGAGAAGCTGCGTCCGCAGACCGGCTGGCTGCCGCTCGCTTTTGCGCTCGACTGGAACCGACCTCCACGGCAAATGAACGGTACTTCCTTCTTCTACGCTCACAGCGACCAGTGGCGTTACGAAACGATGAAGGTCTCCGAGCTCCTTTCACCGCTGGCGCCGGCGGGGGATTGGTCAGGCGCAATGCTCGACTACAACATCCGCGCCGAGCGCATGGGGTGGTTACCGTCTGCACCGCAGTTCGAAACCAATCCGTTGGATCTCGGCCGCAGCATCGCCGAGGACGGGCGCGATCCCGGCGAGGTAACGTCGGAGGAGCTCAAATCCGGCAAGATCAGGCTTGCCAACGCCGATCCCGACAACCCGCGCAACTGGCCCCGCAACATGTTCTTCTGGCGCTCGAACGTGCTGGGCGCCAGCGGCAAGGGGCATGAATATTTCCTGAAGCACTTCGTCGGCTCGTTGCACGGCGTGGTGGGGACCGACGACCGCGAGGAAATCCAGCGGCCCGACGAAGTCGTCTGGCGCGACGAGGCTCCCGTCGGCAAGCTCGATCTCATGGTCAATATCGACTTTCGCATGTCGACTACCAGCGTCTATTCCGACATCGTTCTGCCGACAGCGACCTGGTACGAGAAGCACGATCTCAACACCACGGACATGCATCCCTTCGTTCATCCGTTGACCGCGGCGGTGGACCCTTCATGGGAGGCACGCAGCGACTGGGCCATTTTCCGCGGCCTTGCACAAAAGTTCTCGGACGTTGCGCCTGAAGTGCTCGGCATCGAGAAGGATTTGGTACTCTCGCCGATCCAGCACGACACGCCGGGCGAGCTTGGCCAGCCCTACGAGCCGAAGGACTGGAAGCGCGGCGAATGCGATCCGGTCCCTGGCAAGACCATGCCGAACGTGCATCTGGTCGAGCGCAACTATCCCGAGACCTTTCACCGCTTTACGTCCTTCGGTCCTGACATCGAAAAGCACGGCAATGGCTCCAAAGGCCTGATCTGGAAGGCGGAGCGCGAAGTCGAGCAGCTTGGAAACCTGAACGGACGTGTTCTAGAGGGACCGGCCGCCGGACGGCCGAAGGTCGATTCCGATATCGATGCTTGCGAGACCATCTTGATGCTGGCGCCGGAGACGAATGGCGAGGTGGCGATCAAGGCTTGGGACGTGCTTTCAAAGGCGACGGGCCGCCCACATGCGCATCTAGCGGAAGGCAAGGAGGAAGAGAAGATCCGCTTCCGCGACGTGGTCAGCCAGCCGCGCAAGATCATCTCTTCGCCGACCTGGTCGGGCATCGAGAGCGAGAGGGTGTGCTACAACGCCGGCTACACCAACGTCCATGAGCTAATCCCCTGGCGCACCATAACAGGTCGCCAGCAGCTTTATCAGGACCACCACTGGATGCGCGCCTTCGGCGAAGCTTTCGTGACTTGGAAGCCGCCGATCGACACACGGAGCGTGGCGCGGGCACTTGGGAAGTTGCCCAACGGCAATCGTGAAATCGTACTGAACTTTCTGACGCCGCACCAGAAGTGGGGGATTCATTCCACCTATACCGAAAACCTCATCATGCTGAGCCTCAACCGCGGCGGACCAGCAGTGTGGATCAGCGAAAAGGACGCGGCTGAGGCAGGCATCGTCGACAATGACTGGATCGAGGCGTTCAACGTCAATGGCGCGCTGACCGCCCGGGCAATCGTCAGCCAGCGGATCATGCCGGGTTCGTGCATCATGTATCACGCGCAGGAAAAGCTGGTGAACACGGTCGGCTCGGAGGTCACCGGCCAGCGCGGCGGCATCCACAATTCCGTCACGCGCATCAATATGAAGCCGACGCATATGATCGGCGGCTATGCGCAACTGGCCTACGGCTTCAACTACTACGGTACCGTGGGCGCCAATCGCGATGAAATCGTCATCATTCGGAAAATGAGCGAGGTGAACTGGTTCGACAAGGCTGCCGACGACGCCGCGGATGTAACGGGCGGAACCGCCGATTGGGGCACCGGAAGACAGGAACGCAAGGAGGAGGCCGCGGAATGAGAATCCGAGCGCAAATCTCGATGGTCTTGAACCTCGACAAGTGCATCGGCTGCCACACCTGCTCGATCACCTGCAAGAATGTGTGGACCAACCGCGAAGGCGTCGAATACGTCTGGTTCAACAATGTCGAGACAAAGCCCGGCATCGGCTATCCCAAGGACTGGGAGAATCAGAAGCGCTGGAAGGGCGGCTGGGTCAGGAAGAAGAACGGTAAGCTCGTTCCGCGTCAGGGTTCGAAATGGCGCATCCTGTCGAAGATCTTCGCCAATCCCCATCTGCCCGAAATCGACGATTTCTACGAACCTTACACCTTCGAATACGAGTGGCTGCAAAAGGCGCCCGAACTGCAGGCGCAGCCCTCGGCCAAGCCGCGCTCGCTGCTTACCGGATCGGTCATCAACAAGATCGAATGGTCCGGCAATTGGGAGGACATGCTTGGCGGAGAGTTCGAAAAGCGCAGCAAGGACTACAATTTCGAGGGCGTCGAAAAGGAGATTTACGGCGAGTTCGAGAACACCTTCATGATGTATCTGCCGAGGCTGTGCGAGCACTGCCTCAATCCGTCCTGCCTCGCCTCCTGCCCGTCAGGCGCGATCTACAAGCGCGAGGAAGACGGGATCGTGCTGATCGACCAGGAAAAGTGTCGTGGCTGGCGCATGTGTGTCTCGGGCTGTCCGTACAAGAAGATCTATTACAACTGGTCAACGGGCAAATCCGAAAAGTGCATCTTCTGCTATCCGCGCATCGAGACGGGCCAGCCGACGGTCTGCTCCGAGACCTGTGTCGGTCGGATCCGCTATCTCGGCGTCGTGCTCTACGACGCCGATAGGATCGAAGCGGCGGCCTCTGTCGAGAACGAGCAGGACCTCTATCCGGCGCAGCTTGGCGTTTTCCTTGATCCGCATGACCCCGAAATACAGGCCGAGGCGCGGGCGCAAGGGATTCCCGATCAGTGGATCGAGGGGGCGATACGCTCGCCCATCTACAAGATGGCGGTGGAATGGAAAGTCGCCTTCCCGCTCCATCCCGAATACCGCACGCTGCCGATGGTCTGGTACGTACCCCCGCTTTCCCCCATCCAGTCGGCACACGAGGCTGGCAAGATCAGCGCCAAGGACGGCATGCCGGATGTGCGCAGCCTGCGTATCCCGATGCGCTATCTCGCCAATCTCCTGACGGCGGGTGACGAGGAACCGGTGGCGTCCGCGCTGGAGCGCATGCTTGCCATGCGTGCCTATATGCGCGCCAAGAGCGTCGACGGCCGGATCGATCCCTCCATTCCGGAGCGTGTCGGACTGACCCAGGCCATGATCGAGGACATGTACAAGGTCATGGCCCTGGCGAATTACGAGGACCGCTACGTGATTCCGACGGCGCACCGAGAGACTCAGGAGGACGCCTATGTGCTTCGAGGCTCAACCGGATTCGGCTTCCAGGAGGACACCAACGGCGCCACGAAAATGAATCTCTTCGGCGGTGCAAAGCGCACGCCCCGCAAACCCTATATGGACGTGCCGACATGAGACTGACGCTGCGCGCCCAGGCTGCCCTGCTCGGCTATCCGTCGCCCGAGCTTCAGGCGCATATAGGCGAGATTCGCGCCGCACTCCTATCCGAGAAGACACTGCCGCGCGCCGCGATGCGCCGCCTTGAGCCGCTGCTCGCACGGCTCGAGACACAGGATTTGCTCGAGGCGCAGGCGGATTATAGCGAGCTCTTCGACCGCTCTCGCGCTCTTTCTCTGCATCTGTTCGAACATGTCCACGGCGATAGTCGCGAGCGTGGTCAGGCGATGATCGATCTCGGCCAGCAATATATCGACCGTGGCTATCTGCTTGAGACGCACGAGTTGCCGGACTTCGTTCCCGTCTTCCTCGAGTTCGTCTCGTGCCTGGCGCCGGCAGAAGCACGCGAGATGCTCGGCGAGCCTGCCCACGTCTTCGCTGCACTCGAACAGCGTCTTGCCGATCGCGGCTCGGACTATTCGGCGATTTTCGGCGCCCTGCTCGCGCTCGCGGCAGCCCGGCCGGACAGCGTTGCACTCGAGGAATTGCAGAAGAATGCACCCTCCGACGATCTCGCCAGGATTGACGAGGAGTGGGAGGAAAAGCCGGTAACGTTTACCGAGCCGCACGATATGGGAGGGCCAACCGGAATCGTTGCCAAGATCCGTGCGGCGCGCAAGGCAAAGATGGAAGCGCAGGCAAAAACGAAGGCATGAGGAGAGTGCGATGAACGACTTTCTCAATCAGTTGGCCTTCGGCTGGTATCCGTACCTGGCGCTGACAGTGCTGTTCGTCGGCTCGATCTTGCGTTTCGATGCGGCCCAGTACAGCTGGCGCGCGCAGTCGAGCCAGTTCCTGCGCCGCAGGCAGATGATGATCGGCTCGAACCTCTTCCATCTCGGCGTGCTGGTGCTCTTCGTCGGCCATCTCTTCGGCCTTCTGACGCCGATCGGGGTGCTTGACACACTGGGCATCAGCCACGGCTTCAAGCAGCTGGTGGCCCTTGTCGTGGGCGGGATTGCTGGCATTATGGCCTTGATCGGGGCAACGATCCTTTTGCACCGGCGGCTGGCCGACCCCCGTGTTCGGCAGAGCTCCTCGATCGGCGACATTGCCGTTCTGGTGCTGATCTGGCTTCAGCTCGTGCTGGGCGTTGGCACGATCTACTGGACCATGCAGCATCTCGACGGCAGCGAAATGGTGCAGTTCATGGGTTGGGCGAGCGGAATCCTGACGCTGAATCCCGAGGCGCCGGACCTTATCGCGGACGTGGCTCTGATCTACAAGCTTCACATCATTCTTGGCCTGACACTGTTCATGATTACGCCATTCACGCGACTTGTGCATATCTGGAGTGCGCCGATCTGGTACCTGTTCCGTCCGGGCTATCAGATCGTCCGCTCGCTCGGGCCCGTGCGGCGGCGAGCTGCGGGGCCTGGCGCGCTGGGCGGATATGGAGCCCAGACGACAGCACGACAACAATCGGAAAGCGGGGAGAGCGGAGCATGAGCAACGCCACACATACGCAAAAGCCGAGAACCGATAGGCGTCCCGAGCCCGTGATGATGAGCGCTTGCCAGGCGGGCGGGTGCGGCGGCGGGCCAGCGCCCCGAATGCAACCGCCAAGCTTTTCCCAGGTCTGGGTCAACGGCGTGGAAATCACGCCCGAGGGGATCGCCCGGGAGATCCAACATCACCCCGCAGCCGATCCCAAAACTGCATGGACCGAGGCCGTGCGGGCGCTCGCCATCCGCGAGCTCCTGTTGCAGGAGGCTGAACGGCTTGGCATCGAAGCCGATCCACAGCCTGATGAGGCAGGCCGGGTCGAGACGGACACCGATGCGGTGATCGAAGCACTGCTGGACAAGGAAGTCACGCCCGCCGTTCCAGACGAAGACGAGTGCCATCGCTTCTATGCGGCGCAGGCCAGAAAATTCCGTACGCCGGACCTTTTTGAAGCTTCGCATATCCTGATAGAGCCAGAAGGCGACGATACGGAAGCATGGGATGAGGCCGAGGCGCAGGCCCGTGCCATTATCGGAGAGATCGGCGATGATTCCGCCGCTTTCGCAGAAGTGGCGCGGGAACTTTCGGCCTGTCCTTCGGCGCATCAGGGCGGCTCGCTCGGCCAGGTGCGGCGCGGCGAACTTTTGCCGGATGTCGAGAATGCAATCATGGCACTGGAAGAAGGAAGGACACGATCTGAACCGGTGCGCTCACGCTATGGTTGGCACGTAATCCGCCTGGCGCGCAAGATCGAGGGCCATGTGTTGCCCTTCGAGTTGGTGAAGGACAAGATCGCCGAAATGCTTGAGGCGCGTAGCTGGTCGATCGCCGCGGCGCGTTATATCGCCGGGCTCGCCGAGCGTGCCGAGGTCGACGGTATTGCCATCGAGGCGATGGTCGAACCCGGGGTAACCTGATGGCGATGCTGGGCGATATCCTTGCCGAGGCGCGGCACTCTTCGGGCGCCTTCCAGACCTGGTTGCGCGAGACGATGCCTGGTCTTCTGTCGGAAGTGGAGGCGGCGGCAGAACGGTCGGGCGAAAGCACCGCGGAGTTCGTGCGCGGCGCTCTTTCGGCCTTTTCGCAGATCGCATCGGAGGAGGATTGGGCAAGCCTGACGTCGCGGATGCGGGACAGTTCCGACCCCGGAACCGCCTGTCTGTTGACGATGGTGCGGTGGCGACTGGCCATGGAACGGCGTGCCTTGGATACTGCGTGTGCGGCCAGTGGAGGACCAGATCATGACTCAGGGACATGACGATGGGAAGCGGGGGCTAAATCCGGCGCTGAAAAGCCGCAAGGAGACGACCCACAACACCTCAACGCCGAGCCCGTCGCCCTTGGAGACGGCTTCGGTTCAGCGCGAGGAGGGGCGTGCTTGGCCCATGATCTGGCTTGTTGTCACGATCGTCGGCGTACTGATTCTCCTTTACCTGGCCTTCGGCTGAGTTTGGATCAGTGGCGGCTGGCATGGTAATGCCGGAGGTGTCCTTGCTGCTAACAATTTCGTCAACGGGATTTTCGCTGGTTTCGCCTATGCGCCTTCAGCCGAATCGCAGGGAGGGCCCGAACACCGCACTTTCGTCAACTCTGCCGACAGGCCGCTGTCTCCACGAGGGGGGGGCGCGAAACCGTAGACCGGGTTTTCACGAGGGGCATTATGTCGAACATGCGAAGCATCATCGTTCTGGCCGTCACGACCTGGGCATTCATCGTGTGCTTTGCGGTGTGGATGATGTTCGGCGTCACGGCCATCCCGATCCAGGAAGAACTCGGCCTCGACGCTTTCCAATTTGGGCTGCTAACGGCCACCCCTATCCTGACCGGTTCTCTGTTCCGGCTGCCTCTCGGAATCTGGACGGACCGGTTGGGCGGGCGGGTCGTCATGTTCGCCCTTCTCGTTGTCTGCGCGATTCCGCTCTGGCTGTCATCCTACGCAACCGCGCTCTGGCAGTTTCTTCTGCTTGGTCTGGCACTCGGTCTGGTCGGGGCCTCATTCTCGGTCGGTACGCCGTATGTGGCACGCTTCTTTTCGAAGGAGCACCGCGGCTTCGCGATGGGCGTCTTCGGCGCTGGGACTGTCGGCGCGGCGGCAAACATGTTTATTGCACCAGCTCTCATCAATGCCTATGGCTGGCAGGCTGTGCCGCGAGTCTATGCCGTTGCCCTTATCGCAACCGCGGCTCTGTTCTGGCTTTTATCCGCGCCGGATCCCGGCGCGAGTGGGATGACGCCCAAATCCACCATCAGACAGTTTGCCATCCTGAAGAACCCTCAAGTGTGGAAATACTGCCAGTACTATTCGATCCTGTTCGGCGGCTTTACAGCCCTGTCAGTGTGGATGCCGAGTTATTTTAGAAGCGAGTATGGCTTTTCCATCGCGCAGGCTGCTCTTCTTGCCGCCTGCTTCTCTCTGCCGGGCGGAGGGTTCCGTGCGCTTGGTGGCTGGTTGGCGGATCGCTTCGGCGCCCACGCGGTCACTTGGTGGGTCCTTTGGGTCGCTTGGATCTGCCTGTTTCTGTTGTCCTACCCGAAGCACGATCTGATAATCCACACAGTGGATGACAACCCGCTGCACTTCTCAGTCGCGCCGCCCTTCTGGTTCTTCGCGGGCATTCTCTTCGTTCTCGGTGTCGCCTTCGCCTGCGGAATGGCCTCAACTTTCAAATATATCGGCGACGAGTTTCCGGATTCCATGGGAACCGTCTCGGGTATTGTCGGCATGGTTGGAGGCCTCGGCGGATTCCTGTTGCCGATCATGTTCGGGGCAATTGTCGAGACCTTCCGGTTCAATTCGAGCATATTCATGCTGCTTTACGGCATTGTTGTCGTATCGCTTCTGCTGAACTACGTCACCGAGATTCGAAAGCTGCCAGTGATGGGCGAGCGAAGGCAAGGCGACTCACTCGAGGGGGCGATCGCAGAACAGTCTGAGGAACACGGGAGCGGAAAATAGGGCGGGTCTCAAGCACCTCGCCATATCTGCGGTCAGCACGGCAATTGGTGGGTAAATCTGACGTTAAGCGCGCACTTTGGATCGAAGCAGATAGCGTCCATAGAGCACTGAGAAACCACTGAACGCCGCGATCCAGGCAAGCCCGGCAAGGCTATTCAACGCGACGGCGAGCGAAGGCGTCAGTCCGGCCAGAGCGCGTACGAGTACAGCGACGATGAGCAGGATGTATATCATGACGGTACCCAGATCGGCAGTCAGTGCGCGCCCGGTGTGACCGAGCGTGGCACGCGTCATCACTGCGACGGTCATCACTCCGATAGCACCGGCCATCCAGACGTGCTGTGCCGCGGCCATGTCTATCCATTCGGGCTCAAGAATTGCCGTTCCGATCGCGAGCGCACCAAGAGGCACAAAGGCAAAGCCGGCATGCAAAACAAGGACGAGCGGCTCCGATGCGGTCCGGTCTCCGGCCCAGCGCGCCAGCCGAAGCGAGTGCATGCCGCCTGCCAAAAGCATCGCTAGTCCGGTCGTGGATGTATGCGGCAGCACAATCCACAATAACAACGCAACCGCAAGAACCGACAGCGCCACCTTGTCGAACCGCTGCATAGGAGGTGCAGGAAGGACCGGAGAACTTTGTCGCGCCAGCCAGTTGCGGGTAAAGGATGGCACGATTCGGCCGCCGATTATCGCAATCAGCATGACTGCGGCCGCAAGCCCGATTCGCAGCCCCATGCCGCGGGCCGCATAGTCTCCATGCGCGGCTTCCCAATGGAAAACCAGATTGCCGGCAATCAACACGCCAAGCATCGCCAACACGATCAGATTTCGCCAGTTACGTCCCTTAATGATTTCCCGCGCGATCGCTACGGCCAACACAAGCGGGAATGCGAGATCGGCGGCCGCCACCAGAATTGGAGAAAGCCCGGCCGACAGTGCGATGGCGATCCGGCCCACGATCCAGAGAGCGAAGAATGCGCCGAGCGGCCAGCCCACGATTGGTAGACGTCCGGTCCAGTTCGGTACGGCCGTGAACAAGAAGCCAGCGATCACCGCACTCAGATAGCCGTACAGGAACTCGTGCGCATGCCAGGAAACAGGATCAAACGCTATGGGAAGATCCAGAATACCGTTCAACAGGGATATCCAGATCACCATTACCAGCGAAGCCCAGATCCCCGCGCCGAAGAAGAACGGGCGGAAACCATAGCTCAGCAGAGCTGGACCGCGCCAAGCCCGCATTTGTTCGGCGGTGCCCGTCATGACGGTCTGCCGCCGTGCGGGAAGCTATCGTTTTTGGGCATCGTCCAATAGCTCGAGTGTTTTTATAGAGTGTGCGACTGTCGCCCCCGCGCGCATCTCGGCGGCGACCCAAATCGCTTCCATGATCTCTTCTGCGCTCGCTCCCTCTCGGCGCGCGGCATTGACATGGCCCTCGATGCACCAGGCACATTGGGTCACATGAGCCACGGCTACCGCGATGAGCTGCTTCGTATGCTTGTCGAGCGCACCATCATCAAACACCGCCTTTGAAAACGCTCGAAAAGCGTCGTCGGAGTTGGGCGACAGCGCGTGCCGGCGCTCGGCGTGCTTACGCGTGGCTTTTGGAAAACTCATCTCAGACATGACCATCTCCGGAACATTGGGATCCCACGGATCAGCCGTCAAACCTGTGGCCGACCTCAGCGGATAGGTACGCTGTCACAGTTCTTTCTACCTAAACAAATGCCATCACAAACAGGGCGCCAATTATGATCAGCACCAGGCCTGCGATGAGCATGGGCAACAAGGTGTGGCCGGAATCGTCATAGGCCTGCACCTTAACCGGCTTCGACGGCTGTTCTTTGCTTGGTTTCCTCATCGATACATCTCCTGATGTCGTCTCACGCTGGCGGTCCGACTCACTGTTCAATTTTCTCGAACGCCATGCTGTTTCTCCCCTTACCAGTAACCGCCGTGCACTCTGACTTGTGAACCTGCCAGCCCGCTTACCAACGGCAACTGTGCCAACGCCTGTCACGCCGCCTGATGGAAAACGCGAGAGCTAGCGGCCTTCTCTACCTGGTGCTCCTTTTCCCGCGTGACGGCAAACATGAGCCAGTCGCGCAAGAGACCCTGGTCCTCTCGCGAAAAGCGTGCGCGGTATATTAGGTCGTCGAGTGTTTCCCCTGGATGGCATCGCGCGTAATCATCGCGTATCAAGGACTCCAGAAATGCCCGCCGACCCGCATCGAATTTTCTGGTTGGATCATCCATCAGAGTCTCCTTCCGTGATTGGCGCCTGCTTTTCGCGCGTGAGCGGCGGATGGCCGCTCGGATGCAGAGGCTTCGAAGACCCCAGAGATGTGCGCTTGCACGCAGGCGGCCTCCTGTGGCGGCAGCAACCTGGCCAGCAACTCTTTCATGAAGAGGCTGAGTATACGCCCAGTGACGCCCTGTTCCGCCGCAATTAACTCCACGATATTGATCGCCAGCGGGGATAGTGTGCCGGCCGCAGCAGTCGGGTCGAGAATGGCGCGGAGCGCTTCCTCCACGCGATCCCACTGTCCGTGGCTGATATGGGTCATCACATTGTTGACGTGAGGATGCCGGCGAAAGGCAGCCAGTAGCGCTCGGGCAAGCTCTTCTCGTTCGGCGGTCTTTTGTCTCACTTGGACTAGTTTTGCGGCCGTGCCTGCGACTAGGTGCTCTCCGCCCGTCATGATGCCTAAATGGGTCATCGTCTTTCTTTGCTCTCTGCAAGCTGCGCCACGCATGTCCATGCGTTGGCATCGCTTCACAATCGATAGACGATAAAAGATATATTGACAATACATCTTTTATGATCAACGCTGCGACATAGGCGTAAGGCCGGGCTCGACGTGGCAAGGTCGCGTGCACTCGCTTCCGATTGGGCACGTCCTTCCACACTTGCGAGGCCACTGACCGCCTCCCTGGCCGAAAGAAGGAGTTTCAGATGACGACCAGACCTGAGGATCGGGATATTGATGTAATGGACGTGCGTACGCTGGTGCCGGCTGAGCGACACAGACGAATCTTCGAGCTGGTGGGAAGCCTCGTGGCGGGCGAGGCGTTCATCCTGGTGAACGACCACGATCCCAAACCGCTCTACTATCAGCTCGAGGCAGAGTATCCGGAGCAATTCTCGTGGGACTATCTCGAACGCGGACCGGAAGTCTGGCGTGTCGAGATAGGGAAGCGTGCCGAAGCTGCCTAGTCCAGCCATTTCGGATCGTACCGGGCCGGTGCCCGGTACGATCTCGAGGAGTGTCCGATCATGACTGGAGTTTCGCTGTCTCGCTGGACCATGTCCTATTTCGCAGCATCACTCCTTGCCCTTGTTGCGGCGGAGTTGATGATGACCCTGGGATACGGCTTTCCGAACGCACCGCTGAAGTCTCCTGACACGCTCGTTCTGGTACACGTCGTCGCGCTCGGATGGCTGAGCCTCCTGATGTGCGGCGCGCTGTTCCAGTTCGTGCCGGTTCTTGTCGCGAAGCCTCTTTTCAGCAACACGTTGCCTTTGCCGACGCTCATCTGCCTGATCGGCGGCATTGCGGCACTGCTTCTCGGCTTTCTGACGCTCGCAGGGCGAGTGCAGCCGGTTCTGCCATATTTTCTGCTCGCCAGCGCGCTTCTCGGCGCTGGGTTTGCGCTCGTTCTCTGGAACCTCGGGCGTACATTGTGGGCCGCGCGGCCGTTGCCTCTGCCGGCACGTTTTGTTGTGATCGGGCTTTGCAGCGTTGCCGTTGCTGCGACGTTGGGGATTATCTTTGCGCTCGTTCTCGGAGGCGCAACCACATATCCGCCTTTCCTTGCCATAGCCGCTGAAGGGGTTTCCATCCACGCGATTGCCGGCTTTGGCGGCTGGCTGACCTTTACCGCCATGGGCGTCAGCTACCGATTATTGGCCATGTTCATGCTCGCACCGGAACTCGATTCGCCGAGTACGCATGCGGCGCTCGGTCTTGGCGCAGCCGGGCTAACCATCGCAATCGTGGGCGGAGTTGCCGCTATCTGGTGGGAGGGACAGCCTGATACCGCCCTCCTTGTTGCGGGCCTCATCGCCGTTGCGGCTTTGGCGCTTTATGGGCGCGACATGCTCCATCTTTATCGCGCCCGAAAGCGCCGGGACATAGAATTGAACAGCCGCATGGCAGCGTTATCGCTCGCTTCGCTTGCGGCCTCCGTCGTTCTCATGGCTGTCCTACTCGCACTCGGCCGGCTGTCAGACTTCATCGCCCCGCTCGTCTTCCTGGTCGCTTTCGGCTGGTTGTCCGGGCTCGGCCTCGCCAAGCTCTACAAGATCGTCGCTTTTCTGACGTGGCTCGAATGCTACGGACCCGTGCTCGGCAGGGCGTCGACGCCGAGAGTGCAGGACCTGGTGATCGAGCAACGCGCGATCAAATGGTTCCTCATCTACTTCCTCGCTGTTTGGTCCGGCACTGCTGCGCTCCTCCTGGAACACACCTTCGCATTCAGGTTTGCGGCCGCGGTGATGCTTGTCGCGACTTCCGGGATCGTCGTGCAGCTTCTGTGCACCCGCCGGCTGCTCAACGTGGGGGCAGAGCAGCGTCTTCCGGCAGGCGCATCGCGACCCCGCCTCCTTATGTCGGTCGCCCGACAAAGTTGATCCGAAAGGAGAAAGCCGATGACAATGACATTCGTAGACCTTGATGTCCGCCCCATCCTGCGCGCCGGCGGAGAACCCTTTGAGGAAATCCTGAGCGCGGTCGCCGCGCTCGGCCCAGGGGAGGGCCTGCGGCTACTCGCCACGTTCGAGCCCGTACCGCTCTTCAGCGTCCTTGGCGCGAAAGGCTATTCACATGAAGCGAGGGAACTCGAAGCCGGCGACTGGGAAGTGCTCTTCAGGCCGACCGGAGTAGAGAAGCCCTCAGAAGCCGAAGTCTCGATTGCAGCTGGGGACGGCGAGGAATGGCCAGAGCCAGTCACCGAAATGGACAATCGTGACCTCGATCCACCCGAGCCAATGGTGCGCATTCTGGCCGCGACCGAAACTATGAAGGAAGGCGAGGTTGTCTCGGCACTGCTGTGCCGCGAGCCGGTGTTCCTGTTCCCCGAACTCGAGAAACGGGGACATTGCTGGCGGGGCGGCTTTGAGCCGGATGGTAAGACATACAGGATCCTGGTGAGGGTCGCGAGCCAGCACGGAGCCTGACCGCCATGTTCATCCAGACCGAGCCGATGCCGGACCCTGCGACCCTCAGATTCCTGCCTGGTCGCGAAGTGCTCAGCCACGGCACACTCGACCTCCACGATAGCTCACAGGCTGCAAGCTCTCCGCTCGCGGCACGGTTGTTCCAGATTCCGGGCGTATCGGGCATATTCCTCGGCGGTGATTTCATTACCGTCACCAAGGGGGGCGGTGAGTGGCAGCACCTGAAGCCGGCGATCCTGGGCGCGATCATGGAGCACTTTATGTCCGGCGCGCCGGTGGTCGTCGAGCCCGCAGGATCTGACGCACCGTCATCCGACCGCACCGTTGCGGAGGGAGACACAAATGATTTTGCCGAGCGCATAAGAGATGCGCTGCGTCAGGTGATAGACCCGGAACTGGGTTACAATATCGTCGATCTCGGCCTGATCTACGACGTTGCCATCGAAGATGGTGGTGTGGTTCATCTCACTATGACTACGACCACGCCCGGATGTCCGGCGACGGACTATCTGAAAGCGGGCGCAGGCGAGTGCGCAAGCAACGTGCCGGGGGTCGAGTTCGTGGACGTGAAGCTCACCTACGAACCACGCTGGACACCAGAAATGATGAGCGAGAGGGCCAAGGCGCGCTTCGGAATACGCGACGGAGGCGGCTGGTGAGCGAGCATGGAAACGAAATCACCGCCAGTGGAGCTGGCGTAGACGGTGAAGCACGGCATCTCGCCGACATCCTGGCCGCGAGCCTCAAGGCACTCGCAGAAGCTGGCGAGATCGAGTTCGCCTGCCGTCTCGCCGGGCAGGCTTGCGTCGCATTGAGGCACACCAGCCCGAAAACCGCCAGGCGCTTTGACGTTCTGCTGCATCGGCTAACACCGAAGCTGCCTTGGTAAGATGCGCGGACGGAGGAGGCGCAACTGACTTTCAAATCGCAATCGCCGGGCGTCGCCTGCATTCTGCACGGAGGGGCGCTCTGTCTTCCTTGAGGAACTGCGGATGTTGCTAGAAAGAAACGAAGACGGTTTTTGCATCGACGCCGCACTGCTGGGAGATCTCCTGAATGTGCCAGCGCACCGCGTCCAGACGCTGATGTGCGAGAACGAGATCACGAGCATTTGCGAGCATGGCGAGGGGGAACATCGCGGGCTGCATCGGCTGACCTTCTTCTACAAGGGACGTCGTGTCCGACTGGATGTCAATGATGCAGGCCAGGTTCTCCGGCGTTCGACGATCGACTTCGGCCAACACCAGCTCCCACACTCCCTGCGAAGGGCCGGGAATCCATGACTGACGTTTAACCTCGGTCAATAGCACGGGCGTCCGCCCACAAGCGTTTGCAAGGGACGCAGAGTCAGAATAGAGATATATGTACAATATCCCTTTGCGTCGCGGGCGGATCACGGCGGAAAATCTACCTCCGGATCGGAAAGGAAATGAACGATGACCAGCGAAACCGCGAAAGTCTCTCTCAGGGACCGCAACATCGGCGAAATCGCAGCTGCATTGCCCGGCGCTACCGCCGTGTTCAGGAAGTTCAAGCTGGATTTTTGCTGCGGTGGCGATCTGACGCTGGGGGAAGTGGCCAGCAAGCGGGGTTTGGATATCGCCTCCATTGAAGGCGCACTCGCCGCACTCGATCCGAACGCAGGTCTCACGGTACCGGAAGAAACCGGTCCACTGATCGATCATATCCTGAGCCGATACCATGAAACGCATCGGCGCGAGCTGCCGGAGCTGATACGTCTCGCGCGCAAGGTCGAGGCGGTTCATGCCGTCCACCCGCAGGCTCCGATCGGACTCGCCGACACGCTCCACGAGATGCATTCAGAACTCGAGGTGCACATGCAGAAGGAGGAGATGGAACTCTTCCCGCTGATGCGACGGGATGGTGATCCTCTCGATGCGCTTTCGATCGAGCAGATGCGTGATGATCACCACCGTCATGGCGATCACCTGCGGCGGCTGGAAGAGATAGCCAACGGTTTTGTTCCGCCGGAAGGCGCTTGCCGATCCTGGCAAGCGCTCTGTGCGGGCGGGGCCAAACTCGTTGACGACGTCATGGAGCATATCCATCTGGAGAACAACGTGCTGTTCCCGAGGTTTGGACAACCGGAATCAGCGGGACACGCATACCCGGCGGGGTCGACAACCGCTGTGCAACCGGACGCGCAGCGGTGAGTGGGCTCGTCCACCTTATGGGGCCTCGGCTCCCGGTTCGATTTCATGAAATGATGGCCGAGCTATGGTATCCGCCCACCAGCGCGATGCGGTATGCACGACAGCGTCTTGTAATCGTCGCCCTCGCAATTGTCCTGGCAGTCCTTTTTGACTGGCTGGAAGACTGGCTTTGGGGAGATAGTGGGGCGTCCCGGTAACACCGAGGCACCTTCCGTCCGGCCCACCGGGAGATCAAGACAAGGAGGTGTGAGATTTCGGCAAACAGGCTGCCCGCCCACGTGAAGGCGCCAAATATGACATCGGGACGACGCTCCAAATCTTTTGTGGCACGCGTCACTTCCGGCTTCTTCGAGCCGGAGTTGCGCGCATGGCACGGCGCAGAACCGCTCGGGAAGGTGTTTTGGGGCTATGGCGTCAGCGCGAGCGCCATCTTCGTTTTCCTTCACGTTCTGGCAATACACGAAGGTCGGCTCGTTGCGCAGCAACTCCTGCTGTTCGGCTTTGCCGGTTATACAATCTGGATTCTTGTATCTGTCTGGCGCTGCGCAACCAACGCGCATCCGTTCTGGGGTCTACTGGCCCGCTGGTTGACGGTGGCATGGGCGGGAAACACGGCTTTGCTTATCTTCTTTCTCCAGCTCGATCTGGTGACGCGCTACCTGGAACACTGACAGATGGCCGCCCCCCCTGATAGCAAACAGAGATCGTCGGCGCTGGGACCCTTCGTCCTCAGTGCGGCCGAGAGTCTGTTTCCCGGATACTTCGCTCTGGTGATGGCGACGGGCGTGGTGTCCATCGCATGCCAGCTTTTAGGGTTCCCGGCATTTGCCTCTCTCCTCGTCGGCATTAACTGGATCGCCTACGTGATCCTTTGGATCCTGACGCTGCTCCGGATAATCCTGTTCCGAAGCAAGCTGACCGAGGATCTTTCCGATCATCAACGCGCACCAGGGTTTTTTACGCTGGTCGCTGGGACGTGCGTCCTCGGGACCCAGAGCGCGATTGTGGCCGATGCTCCCGACGTTGCGAGCACGCTATGGTATGTCGGGCTCGGCCTATGGCTGCTCGTGATGTACGCGTTCTTCACTGCCGTCACGGTGCGCGAGAACAAGCCATCGCTTGCAGCCGGAATCAACGGTGCCTGGCTGATCGCAGCGGTCGCGACACAGTCAATCGTCGTCTTGCGCGGGACACTCGATCTGCAAACGGCGCCAACCGTGGAGATACAATTCCTGTCCCTCGCCATGTTCATGATCGGCTGCATGCTTTATCTCGCCATTATTCCGCTGATTTTCTACCGTCTGACCTTTGTGCGCTTGGCAGCACGCGACTTCGCGCCACCTTACTGGATCAACATGGGCGCGGTTGCGATCACGACACTTGCCGGCTCCACGCTCATCATGCGCGCCGATCATTGGCCGCTACTTGCGGATTATCTGCCGTTTCTAAAGGGCTTTACACTGTTCTTCTGGGCTGCTGCCACCTGGTGGATTCCCTTCCTGCTGGCGCTCATGGCTTGGCGGTACGTGATACGGAGGGACAAGATGGTCTATGAGCCGCAGCTCTGGGGAATGGTGTTTCCCCTCGGAATGTACACGACCGGGACGTACCAGCTTTCACGAGCGCTTGATCTGCCCTTTCTCGTCTCCATCCCGAAGGTCTTCATATTTGTGGCCATCTCTGCATGGTTGGCTACGTTTGCCGGATTGGTGATCCATGTTGGGCGAGCGGCATGGATCAACATCGTGAAGCGGCGGTAAACCCGCCAGCAGGTCGAGCACCGGGCCAGGAGCATGATATGAGTGGAAAACGAGACGACGACGAGCGTGACGGAACGGGCTCCTATGCATCACCACCCTGCTACATGCATGAGCTTGATTCGGACTATTTGGGACTGGCGGTCGATGATCTGCAACAGCGCATCGATGTTGCGCGTTGGCGCAAGGCGGAGCGCCAAAGGCTGATTGAGGAACGGCTGGCGCTTTCCGCAGATGAACGGTCCAGGCTTGCCGAGAAGATCAGCGCGAGCCTTGATAGGGTACTGCCTGATGTGTCAGGCCGGATCGTTAGCGCATACTGGCCTTTCCGTGGTGAACCCGACCTGCGAGGCTGGATGAAAGACATCCTTGTGCGTGGCGGCTCCTGCGCATTGCCAGTGGTGGTCGAACGGCATGCGCCTCTCGTGTTCCGCGCCTGGAAACCTGGCGACAAGCTGGAGCGCGGCATCTGGAATATTCTCGTGCCGGCAAAGGGCGAGGAGGTCATGCCGGACGTCGTCATCGCGCCGATCGTCGGCTTCGACAGCGCATGTTACCGGCTTGGTTATGGCGGCGGCTTCTTCGATCGAACGCTCGCCGCCATGCAGAAAAAGCCGCATGTGATCGGCCTTGGCTATGAGCAAGCCGCTCTCCCAACCATCTACCCGCAACCGCATGATATTCCAATGGATGTGATCGTGACGGAAAGCGGCTTTCACACCCACTCGCACCGTGGGGGCGAGACGCGATGACCGTGTCGATACACGCGGTTCTGGTCGGCGGTCTCGCGCCGCTTGGCTCCCGCGGCGTTCCCAGCGGCATATACAAGCGCCCGACGACAGGGCCGCTTAGGGTGCAACGCGACGGTCTTTCCGGGGATGCGCAGGGCGACCGCAAAAATCACGGCGGCCCCGAGAAGGCCGTGCATCACTATCCTTACGATCACTATGCCGGGTGGCGGCGCGAAATACCTTCCTTGGTGGAGCAGCTCGCCACCGTCGGCGCCTTCGGGGAGAATGTCTCGAGCGAAGGCATGACGGAGAAAGATGTCTGCGTCGGGGATATCTACCGCCTGGGGACGGCGCTGGTGCAGGTGTCGCAAGGCCGCCAGCCTTGTTGGCGGCTCAACGAGCGGTTCGGCGAGCCGACCATGGCCCGCCAGGTTCAGGAAAGCAGGCGCACCGGTTGGTACTACCGCGTTCTGGAGGAAGGCCGTCTCGAGGCGGGCGATTCCATCGCTCTCGTCGAACGGCCGGCCGACGGATGGACGCTGGAGCGCATCATGGACGTGCTCTACCGCGATACCCTGAATTTAGGCAGTCTTGCCCGGCTCGCAGATTTGCCCGAATTG
Source organism: Chelativorans sp. AA-79 (assembly GCF_029457495.1). Classification (NCBI taxonomy): domain Bacteria; kingdom Pseudomonadati; phylum Pseudomonadota; class Alphaproteobacteria; order Hyphomicrobiales; family Phyllobacteriaceae; genus Chelativorans; species Chelativorans sp. AA-79. Next base: position 4,362,742 of record NZ_CP120361.1, on the reverse strand, counting down.
GCCGATTCCTGGCGCAAGCTGGCACGCCGCCGGCTCGAACGTCGGGCCGTCGAGGATTGGTCGCGAAGGCTCACCGCACCTGGAGAGCCGGCCAGCGATGGAAGACGCGCGCGAGAGACGCCTTCCTGACCGGTAACGGCATCGCACATGACGCCACGTTTGACACATATGTTTTCTTCCGAGCTTGCGCTACATCAACGTCCCTCCCACTCGGGTTGTTATCCTTCCGGGATTGCTTCGAGAAGCAGAGCACCGACGCCAACATGGGCCAACTGGTGAGGGAGAATCGAGCCGTGACCAAGCCTGCCGATAGCCCAAACCGTTCCGACGTCGCTTCACGGCTGCGCCGGGTGTTGTCTTCCGTGGAACTGGATTGCCGCTGCCGGACGAAACTGGACGAAGCGCTCGATCGCTTTTCCGCTCTCGAAAGCCGTCATCAGTTGAGGAACGGATTGAGGGAGGCACGCCACCGGAGGGATTGGATTGCCGCTCAACTCTCGTTCCTCGCCGAAATCGACGAAATCACCGACCGCGAGAGCGATCCCACCGTTTTCATGGAGATGGCACTCTTGTTCGACGAAATCGCCAGCCAGGCGGTTGAAGCTGCCCGTCTGTTGCGCCATACCGCGGCATCGTCGACCGATGGCGTGAACAAGAAACCCTCTTGACGACATACTCGCTCGCCCTGAGTTCTCAAGAAGGCCGAAAGGCACCGCACACATGCGGGTCCGTATCGATCCGGCCCGCCCCGATCAGGTCCAGGCAATAGGGGATCGCCGGGAACACGGCATCCAGGCAGACATCGATTGAGGCGGGCTTGCCCGGCAGGTTGACGATCAGGGTGTGTCCACGAGTGCCCGCCATCTGCCGCGAGAGGATGGCGGTGGGCACGGTTTCCAGGCTGACACGACGCATGAGCTCGCCAAAGCCCGGCAGTTCACGTTCGATCACCATCTGCATCGCCTCCGGGGTCAGATCGCGGGGAGCCGGCCCCGTACCACCGGTGGTGAGGATGAGATCGGCATGATCCCTGTCGCAAAGAGAGGTCAGGGCGCTTCGGACCGGCTCAATGCCATCGGGGACGATACGCCGGTCAGATGACCAGGGTGAGGTGATGGCGCGCGTGAGCCAAGTTTCGATGGCATCGCCGCTCGCATCTTCATACTCCCCACGGCTCGCGCGGTCGGAAATGGTGAGAATGCCGATACGGACCATGACCATTCAGCGCTCGGCGGCGTCCAGCGCATCGGCAGGCACCTGAGCCAGGCCGGGCGCCGCCCGGCACCATGCGAGCACCGCCCTTGCATCCGCCGGAAGCCACGCCGCCATTCCGTCGTGGAATTGTTCCCAAGCGGAGGCATATTCCCCACGAACCGCGGTGAGCACCGGCACCCCGGCCAGGATCGCCCGCTCGATGATGGGCCGCAGGCCAGCGCCCTCCGCCTCGGATTTGCCGAAGCGGTTGAGGATCAGAAGATCGACACCCGTGTCGACCGTAGCTTCAAGCCGGCGCGCCGCCTCGGCGAGTGCACCCGGATCGAGGCGGCAGCCGCGGGCATGGCGGCCGAGATCCTGTGAAATCTGTATCAACGTGTCGTCGGAAAGGTTGCGCAGGCGCGTGACGGAGCGTGCACCGCCAGAGCCGGGATGCTCTTCCTGCAGGATGCCGCCAATGCGCAGGCCGCAGCGACGCAAAGCGGTTGTGACGTCGGCAAAGATCGGATCGACGGGTTCGCCGGTGTCGGCGCGGATAGCTGCTATCGCGGGAATTTCCATGAGCATGCTTAGAATCTTTCGCGTTTGATCAAGCGACGGCAGTCGCTTTCAGATCGTCGACGCAATGCCGCAGGATCGCGCGGAGCGCGGCAAGGCCAGGATCCTCGGCCCGCCCCATGATACCGACAAGCTGAAGCCAGGTATCGTCGTCGGCCTGGTCGAGGAAGCTGCGGACTACCCCCGCCACGCAGTCTGCGACGGCCATATCGTTGGCGGCGGCATATGAGCGGATTGTCGCTTCGAGCGTGGCATCGTCCAGTGTTGCCAGCAATTCGGCGGCGATTTCCGGCTGGTCGAGATGAGCAATCAATTCACCGAACATCGCGGCCTCACTGCACGAGCGGCGTATCGGCGCCGCCGAAGTCCACACCAGTGATCGTGGCCTTGCCGGCAAGCAGGGAAATGTACTGCGCGGCAGCACGGCGCCAAACGGAATCGGCGAGCCAGGCGGCGATCTGCTCGTGCACGGCCTCGAAGGGAAGAAGGCGGCCCTCGATGCGGCGGTCGAGACGGATGATGTGAGCACCATAGCGCGTCTCGACCGGTGCGGCTGCTATCCTGCCGGGTTCCAGCCGGTCAAGGGCAGCGGCAAATTCCGGCGTGACCTGATCCCGTGTGAACTGACCGAGATGGCCGCCGTTCCCTGACGATGAACAGGCGGACAGCTCTCGGGCAAGGTCTGGAAAGCGCTCGGGATGCGCGGCCAACAGATCCAAAGCTGCCGTGGCGGATCGGAGCGCCTCGGCGAATGCCGCCTCGTCCTGCCGGTCGGCAGAGAAGAGGATATGCGCCGCCTCGAAGAGGTCCGCGCTCCTGAAGCGGTTGCGGTTTTTCTCGAAGTAGCGCCGGCACGATGCTTCATCCGCTTCCGGCACCGAAAGCTCTCGGTCGAGCAGTGCGCGGATAAGTGCCTGCTCCTCGGTCTCGCGGCGGCCCTCACCGTCTTCGACTGGTTCTGCCGCGAGGCTGAGCCGGCGCCCCTCCTGCAGGAGCAGTTCGCGGACGACCAATGCGCGGGCCGCTTCGGCCCACGCCGTAGCGGGGTTTTCGGCGGGATGGTTCTGCGCTTCGCGGGCGATCGCGGCATGCGGGATCGTCGTGCCGTCGACCGTCACGGCCGGCCTGCGGGCCGCCGGTTTCACTGCGACCGGGCTTCCTTGTTTCAGGTTCTCGGCCGTCTCTGCGCCATGGGGGCGATGATCGATGAGGATGGTCGCCATTGTACCTACTCCGCTGGCTTCACCATGCTGTGGCCCTGAGGCCGCTTCGTGCGCACGATCTGATAGCCGCGTCGGCCGAGATACCAGACAGGGGCGCTCCAGATGTGCACCAGGCGCGTGAAGGGGAAGATGAGAAAGATCGTCATGCCGAGAAAGAGATGCGCCCGGAAGACGGGATGCACGTCGGCGACATAGTCGGCCACGCCCGGCTGCAAGGTGACGATTCCCTGCGCCCAGTTCATGAATTTCACCATCTCCTCGCCGTCGAGATGCCCGGCCGAGACGGGAATGGTCCCCAGACCCAGAATAAGCTGGACATAGAGGATGACCAGCACGGCGATGTCGCTGGGGTTTGACGTCTTGCGGATGCGCGCGTCGAACAGCCGACGATGCAGGAGCATGGTGAGCCCGACGAAGCAGGCGATGCCGGCGATACCGCCGACCGTCATGGCGAGCAACTGCTTGGCGCCGTGGGACACACCCAGCGCGTCCCAGATCCAGATCGGCGTGAGCAGGCCGCCCATGTGGCCGAGCAGGATAACGAGAATGCCCACGTGGAACAGATTGGAGCCCCAGATGAGCTGCCTTCGGCGCAGGAGCTGGCTGGAATAACTCTTCCAGGAATATTGCTCGCGGTCGAAGCGGATGAGGCTGCCGGCCAGAAAGACGGTCAGGCACAGATAGGGGTAGAGGCCGAAGACGGCATAGTTGATGTGTTCAAACATTGGCCGTGTCTCCCCTTGCGTCGTGCGCAGCCGCGTTGCGCCGGTGGGCACGCATGCGGGTCGCCAGCCGATCGCTCGAACAGCCGTCGAGCGCCTCGCCGGGACCGAAGGTTACCGCGGCCTCCTCCCACGCCGCGTCGAGCGCGGCGAGATCGTCGGGAGCCGTACCCTCGTCCGCCACCAGCGAAACATCAGGCCCATTCCCCGCCAGATCGGCAATCGCCGCGAGCAGGGCGGCATAGGGCGATTCCCGCTTCTCCAGACGCTCGACGAGTGCGGCCACGATATGCGCCGCGTCGGAAAGGTGCTCGCGGGCCTCTTCCGGCGGCAGGACGGAAAGGAATTCCAGGAAAAGCGGCAGGAAGTCCGGCAACTCTCCCGGTGCCATGTCGAGGCCGTACTGCGTATAGAGCGCCTTCAGATCGACCATCGCCTGGCCGCGGTCGCGGGATTCTCCATGGACGTGCTCGAACAGGTTGAGCGAGAGTGCACGCGAACGGTCGAACAGGAGGACGTAAGCTTCCTCCAACTCGTAGATGCCGGTCTCGCCCATCCAGCCAAAAAGGCGGTCGAGCCCGACAAGCCGCTCTTGCACAAGCAGCCCTTCTTCATGAAGTTCGGCGCGGATATCGGGCAGCGCGGCGAGGAGGTCCTGTGTGGGATAGGAAAGCAGCGCCGAAAGCGCCTTGAAGGTTTTCATCAGGCAATCTCCATCGGGTTCCTGGCCTTGCGCTTTTTGCCGCCGAACAGGCTGGCCTCGCTGTTGCCGTCCGTGCAGCCATTGCCGAAGGAGAAGCCACAGGAGCCGCGCAGATCGTAGGCATCCTCGCCCAGCTCACGATGGGAGGTGGGGATGACGAAACGGTCCTCGTAGTTGGCGATGGCCATGATGCGGTACATCTCCTCGATCTGATCGCCGCCGAGGCCGACCTTGTCGGCAATGGACTCATCTCTCACGCCGTCCACCGTCTTCGCCCGCATGTAGGTGCGCATGGCGAGCATCGTCTCGAGCGCCTTGGCCACCGGCTCCTCGTCGCCGGCGGTGAGCAGGTTGGCGAGATATTGGAGCGGGATGCGAAGCGAGCGCACGTCTGGCATGTCGCCATCGAGGCCCATCTTGCCGGCCTCGGCAGCAGACTGGATGGGCGAGAGCGGCGGCACGTACCAGACCATGGGCAGCGTGCGGTATTCGGGATGGAGCGGGAAGGCGACCTTCCATTCCATCGCCATCTTGTAGACCGGCGAGCGCTTGGCTGCCTCCAGCCAGGCGTCCGGCACGCCGTCGGCGCGGGCGCGGGCAATCACCTCCGGGTCGCTGGGGTCGAGGAACAGGTCGAGCTGCGCCTGATAGAGGTCTTTCTCGTCGGGCACGCTCGCCGCTTTCTCGATGGCGTCGGCGTCATAGAGCAGCACGCCCAAATAGCGGATGCGGCCTACGCATGTTTCCGAGCAGACGGTCGGCATTCCCGCCTCGATGCGCGGGAAGCAGAAGGTACATTTCTCCGATTTGCCGGACGACCAGTTGTAATAGATCTTCTTGTACGGGCAGCCGGAGATGCACATGCGCCAGCCGCGGCATTTGTCCTGGTCGATCAGGACGATCCCATCCTCCTCGCGCTTGTAGATGGCGCCGGACGGGCAGGCAGCCACGCAGGTGGGATTGAGGCAATGCTCGCACAGCCTCGGCAGGTACATCATGAAGGTGTTTTCGAACTGCCCGTAAATCTCCTTCTGCACGCCCTCGAAATTGTAGTCCTTGCTGCGCTTCTCGAACTCGCCGCCCAGGATCTCCTCCCAGTTCGGCCCCCATTCGATCTTCTCCATGCGCTCGCCCGTGACCAGCGAGCGCGGCCGCGCGGTCGGGAAAGCCTTGGACTCGGGCGCGTTTTGCAGGTGCCCATAGTCGAAGGTAAAGGGCTCGTAGTAGTCGTCGATCTCGGGCAGGTCGGGATTGGCGAAGATGTTGGCGAGCACCCGCCATTTGGCACCGATCCGCGGCTCTATTCCGCCGTTCTTCCGGCGCTTCCATCCGCCTTTCCAGCGCTTCTGGTTCTCCCATTCCTTCGGATAACCGATGCCGGGCTTTGTCTCGACATTGTTGAACCAGGCGTATTCGACGCCTTCGCGGCTCGTCCAGACGTTCTTGCAGGTGACTGAGCAGGTGTGACACCCAATGCATTTGTCAAGGTTGAGCACCATGCCGATCTGGGCGCGAATGGTCATTCTGCGGCCTCCAATTTTTCTTCCATCCAATCGACCGCACCCACCATCTTGCGCACGATCACGAATTCATCCCGGTTCGAGCCGACGGTGCCGTAATAGTTGAAGCCGTAGGCCTGGTGGACATAGCCGCCGATCATGTGGGTTGGCTTCAGTACCGTGCGCGTGACGGAGTTGTGAATGCCGCCGCGCTGCCCGGTGATCGCCGTACCGGGCGTGTTCACGATCTTTTCCTGTGCGTGGTACATCATGCACATGCCGGGATTGACGCGTTGCGAGACCACCGCGCGCGCCGTCAGCACACCGTTGCGGTTGAAGACCTCGATCCAGTCATTGTCACGGATCCCGGCCGTCTTCGCGTCCGTCTCGCTGATCCACGCTACCGGCCCACCGCGGTTGAGCGTGAGCATCAGGAGGTTGTCGGAATAGGTGGAGTGTATGCCCCATTTCTGGTGCGGAGTGATGAAATTCAGCACTACATGCGCACTGCCATCATGGTTGTTCTTGAGCGCCTCGGCCACGGTCTTGAGATCGACCGGCGGCTTCCAGGTGACGAAGCCCTCGCCGAAGGCGCGCATCCACAGGTGATCCTGGTAGAGCTGCTGGCGGCCGGTCAGCGTTCGCCACGGGATCAACTGATGCACGTTGGTGTAGCCGGCGTTGTAGCACACATGCTCGCTCTCCAACCCCGACCAGATCGGCGAGGAGATGATCTTGCGCGGCTGGGCGACGAGGTCGCGGAAGCGGATTTTCTCGTCTTCCTTGGGCAAGGCGAGATGGGCGTGGTCGCGGCCCGTGCGTTCCGATAGCGCCTTCCAGGAGCGCACCGCCACCTCGCCATTGGTTTCCGGCGCCAGCATCAGGATGACCTCGGCGGCGTCGATGTCGCTTTCGATCTTTGCGAACCCCTTGGCCGGCCCCTCTTCGAGCACGACGCCGTTGAGCGCCTTCAGCGCCTCGGCCTCATTCCCGGTCTCCCAAGCGATACCCTTGCCGCCATTGCCGAGCGTTTCCATGAGCGGCCCGAGCGCGGTAAAGCGCTTGTAGAGGTTCGGATAGTCGCGCTCCACCACCGCAATTTGCGGCATCGTCAGGCCGGGCATGGGCTCCGTTTCGCCGCGCTTCCAGTCCTTCACATCGAATGGCTGCGCCAGTTCACCGGGGCTGTCGTGCAGGATGGGCGTGAGCACCACATCCTTCTCCACTCCCAGAACCTCCGGCGCCACCTCCGAGAATTTCTTGGCGATCCCCTTGTAGATGTCCCAGTCGGTGCGCGAACCCCAGACCGGATCCACTGCCGCCGTCAGCGGGTGGATGAAGGGATGCATGTCGGAGGTGTTGAGGTCGTTCTTCTCGTACCAGGTGGCAGTGGGCAGCACGATGTCGGAATAGACGCAGGTCGTGGACATACGGAAGTCCAGCGTCACGAGAAGGTCGAGTTTGCCCTTGGGTGCCTCGTCGCGCCAGGCGACCTCCTTCGGCTTCTCGTGCCCCTCCTCGCCCAGATCCTTGCCGAGCACGCCGTGATAGGTGCCGAGCAGGTGCTTGAGGAAATATTCGTGCCCCTTGCCCGATGAGCCAAGCAGGTTGGACCGCCAGACAAAGAGGTTGCGCGGCCAGTTGTCCGGATGGTCGGGGTCGTGGCAGGCAAGCTCCAGCCCCCCCGCCTTCAACGCCTTCACGACATAGTCCTTCGGCTCCAGCCCGGAGGCCTCGGCCTCTGCCGCGATCGTCAGCGGATTGGCTTTGAGCTGCGGGGCCGAGGGCAGCCAGCCCATGCGTTCGGCGCGCACGTTGTAGTCGATCATGCTGCCCGACCAGTCGCCGTCGGGCGCGGTGGGCGAGAGGATTTCTCCAACCGACAGCGTCTCGTAGCGCCACTGGTCCGTGTGGGCATAGAAGAAGGAGGTGCCGTTCATCTGCCGCGGCGGACGACTCCAGTCGAGCGCGAAGGCAAGCGGCAGCCACCCCGTCTGAGGCCTCAGCTTCTCTTGACCCACATAGTGCGACCAACCGCCGCCCGACTGGCCAATGCAGCCACACAGCACCAGCATATTGATGATGCCGCGGTAGTTCATGTCCATGTGGTACCAGTGGTTTAATCCGGCACCGAGGATCACCATGGAGCGGCCGTTGGTCTTCTCGGCATTGGTAGCGAACTCGCGTGCCACGGTAACGATGGCTTGACGCGGCACGCCGGTGATCGTCTCCGCCCAGGCGGGCGTGCAGGGAACGTCCTCGTCGTAGGAAGCAGCGGCGTTTTCGCCGCCGAGCCCGCGGTCGACGCCGTAATTGGCACACATAAGATCGAAGACGGTGGCGACCAGCGCCTCGCCGTCCTTGACCTTCATGCGGGTAGCGGGAACGTTGCGGACGAGCACCTCGCCGTGCTCGGTCTTAACGAAATGCTCGGTCGCGCGGCCGCCGAAATAAGGAAAAGCCGCGGCGACCGTTTCGCTTCCTTCGCCGATCTGGCTGAGCTTGAGCCGGATCTCGCGGTCTTTTCCGTCCTTCTCCTCCAGATTCCAGCGGCCTTTCTTCTTGTCCCAACGGAACCCGGCCGTGCCGCTGGGCGCGACGACCTTGCCCGACGTCTCGTCGAGAGCGACGGTCTTCCAGTCGGCATTTTCGCGCTCGCCGAGACTGCGGTCGAAATCGGAGGCGCGCAGGAAGCGCCCGGGCACATACGCGCCGTCCTTCTCGACGAGGCGCACCAGCATGGGCAGGTCGGTATATTTGCGCGCATAGTCTGCGAAATACGGCACCTGCCGGTCGAGGTGATACTCCTTGAGAATCACGTGACCCATGGCAAGCGCCAGCGCCGCATCGGTGCCCTGCTTCGGCTGGAGCCAGATGTCGGCGAACTTGGTCGCTTCCGCATAATCGGGCGAGACCACGGCGCTCTTGGTGCCCTTGTACCGCACCTCCGTATAGAAATGGGCGTCCGGCGTGCGCGTCTGCGGCACGTTGGAGCCCCACAGCATGAGGAACCCGGCATTGTACCAGTCAGCGGACTCGGCCACGTCCGTCTGCTCGCCCCAGGTCTGCGGCGAGGACGGCGGCAGGTCGCAATACCAGTCGTAGAAGGAAAGGCATGTGCCGCCGAGCAGCGAAAGATAGCGCGTGCCCGCCGCGTAGGAGACCATGGACATGGCCGGGATGGGCGAGAACCCCGCCACGCGGTCCGGCCCGTATTTCTTCGCCGTATAGGCGTTGGCGGCGGCGATGATCTCGTTGACCTCGTCCCAGTCCGCCCGCACGAAGCCGCCATGGCCGCGGATCGAGGTATAGGAGGCGCGCTTGTCGGCGTCATCGACGATCGACGCCCACGCAGCAACCGGCGGCTTGTCCTTGCGCGCTTCACGCCACAGCTTGAGGAGCCGTCCGCGCACCAGGGGGTACTTCACGCGGTTGCCGGAATAGAGATACCAGGAATAGCTCGCGCCCCGTGGGCAGCCGCGCGGCTCGTGGTTGGGCAGGTCGGGGCGCGTGCGCGGATAGTCGGTCTGCTGCGTCTCCCAGGTGACGATACCGCCCTTCACATAGATCTTCCACGAGCAGGAGCCGGTGCAGTTCACGCCATGGGTCGAACGCACGATCTTGTCGTGCTGCCAGCGCTTGCGATAGCCGTCCTCCCAGCCGCGATCCTCAGCTGTGACGATGCCATGGCCGCCGGAGAACTCGGAGACGTTCTTGCGGAAGAAGGTGAGGCGGTCGAGAAAGTGGCTCATTCAGTTGCTCCGTTCATTCGGCCGCACGGACGGCAGGGGCTTGGCGGGCCCGCTCCACGGCATGGAGCAGGCCACCGCGGCGGGTGTAGAAGAACCAGGCGATGACGAGGCAGCTCACATAGAAGGCGAAGAAGGCCCACAGTGCGGCCTCCGCGCCGCCGGTGAGCGCGATTGAACTGCCGTAGCTCTTGGGGATGAAGAAGGCGCCATAGGCGGCAATCGCCGAGGTGAAGCCGATGATGGCGGCCGATTCTTTCTCCGCCTGCTTCAGCCGCTCGGGTGGGCTCAACGCCGGCTCGAGCCGCGCGATCTCCTGGCGCATGATCGCCGGGATCATCTGGAAGGTCGAGGCGTTGCCGACGCCGGTTGCGAGGAAGAGCAGCATAAAGCTCGCGAAGAAGCCCCAGAAGGCGTGAGCCTCGTCCTTGATGCCAAGGAAATAAAGCACGCCGAGCACCCCGGCCATCATCGCCACGAACACCCAGAATGTGACGCGCCCGCCGCCATAGCGGTCGGAGATCCAGCCGGTCGCCGACCGCGAGATCGCGCCGACAAGGGGCCCGATGAATGCGAGTTGCAACGCGTCGACTGTCGGGAACTGCGTCTTGGCAAGCAGCGGGAAGCCGGCCGAATAACCGATGAACGAGCCGAATGTGCCGGTATAGAGCCAGCACATGATCCAGTTGTGCTTGCGGCGGAAGATCACGGCCTGCTCGGCGAAGGATGCCTTCATCGAAGCGATGTCGTTCATGCCAAACCAGGTCGCGAAGGCGGATGCGGCGATGAACGGCACCCAGATGAAGCCGGCGTTCTGGAGCCAGAGCCTCCCTGTCTCACCGGCGTCGGCGACGGCCTGAGGCTCGCCGCCGAACCAGCCGAACACGCCGGCTGTAATGACCAGCGGGATCACGAACTGCACCACGCTGACGCCGAGATTGCCCAAGCCGGCATTGAGCGCGAGCGCGTTGCCCTTCTCGGCCTTGGGAAAGAAGAAGGAGATGTTGGCCATCGAGGAGGCGAAGTTGCCGCCGCCGAAGCCGCAGAGCAGCGCAAGGCCCAGGAACACGACATAGGGCGTGTCCGGGCTCTGCACGGCAAATCCGATGCCGAGCGCGGGCACCATCAGCGACCACGTGGCAAGCGTCGTCCACAGCCGTCCGCCGAAGATCGGCGGCATGAAGGAATAGAAGATCCTCAAGGTCGCGCCCGAAAGGCCGGGAAGGGCGGCGAGCCAGAAGAGCTGATCGGTGGTGAAAGCAAAGCCCACGGCGGGCAGCTTCGCCACCACCACGGACCAGACCATCCACACCGCGAAGGACAGAAGGAGCGCGGGAATCGAAAGCCAGAGATTGCGCCGTGCGATCCGCCGGCCGGTCTTTTCCCAGAAGACGGGGTCTTCCGGCCGCCAGTCCTCGATCAGATGCGGGCCGAGCACGCCAACCTGCCTGGGCCCGTGAACCTCCTGCATCTCCGGCAACTCGGGGAGCTTGCGAAGCTGGGGTTCGGTCGCCCCGCGCTCCATGCGCCGGATGGCGACATGCATCCAGATGAGCGCAATGCCGACGAGCAGGAAGAGCAGCATGAAGCAACTCGTCCAGATGCCGGTGAAGTCATTCAGGAGGCCGAAGGCGATCGGCAGCACGAAGCCGCCGAGCCCGCCGATCATGCCGACGAGGCCGCCCACCGCACCGACATTGCCCGAGTAATAGACCGGGATGTGCTTGTAGACCGCCGCCTTGCCGAGGCTCATGAAGAAGCCGAGGACGAAGATGAGCACAGTGAAAGCAGCGACGCCGATCTCGAAATGGAAGGCGATCGGGCCCTTAATGCCCTGCACGACATAATCGGTCGGCGGATAGGACAGGATGAAGGTGATCACGACGGAGACAAGGAAAGTCCAGTACATCACCCGTCTTGCGCCATACTTGTCGGAGAGCACGCCGCCATAGGCGCGGAAGATCGACGCCGGCACCGAATAAGCGGCGGCGATCATGCCGGCCGTCGTGATGTCGAGGCCGTAGACGCCGATAAGATAGCGCGGCAGCCACAGTGCCAGCGCCACGAAGGCGCCGAAGACGAAGAAATAGTAGAGGGCGAAACGCCAGACCTGGAGCTTTTTCAGGGGTTCCAGTTCCAGCCAGGCGCTCTTTGGTTTTTCTCCGCGCGCCCGGCGGTTGCGGGTCACCGGATCGTCACTGGTGGTGAACCAGAAGACGGCCGCCATGACGACGAGACCGACAGCCCACACCTGTGCGACCGTCTGCCAGCCATAGGCGACGAGTACGAAGGGTGCGAGAAACTTGGTCACCGCCGCCCCGACATTGCCGGCACCGAAGATGCCGAGCGCGGTCCCCTGCTTCGCCGTCTCATACCAGCGCGACACATAGGCGACACCCACCGCGAACGAGCCGCCGGCAATACCCACCCCGAGCGCGGCGAGGAGCATCTGCGGATAGGTCTCGGCATAGGAAAGGAGAAAGGTGGCGACCGCGGCGGACAGCATGACCGCGACATAGACCGGCCGTCCGCCATACTGATCGGACCACACGCCCAGCACGATGCGGATGAGCGACCCCGTCAGGATCGGTGTGCCGACCAGCAGTCCGAACTGGGCCTCGTTCAGGCCAAGCTCCTCCTTGATGCGCACACCGATGATCGAGAAGATCGTCCAGACGGCGAAGCAGACGGTGAACGCAACGGTGCTCATTGCGAGCGCGCGGGTCTGTCCGTCCATTGGCTGGCGATGGCTCATAGTCCGTTTCCGTGGCTACGTATTGGCTGTCCAGGATCAGCGAAGCCACGATCAACGGAGTCCCGACTTCGTTCTTTGCGCCAGATCAAGTTGGACTGTCGCAAAGACGCACCAAATTGTCGCAGCCCGGGTCCATTCCGAGTCATTCCATTGAATTCCGCGAGCGCGATCATCTTGGGCAAGGGGCTTGGGAAGCTTTCCTCCAAGGGGAATCATCGCGGTTAGTTGCTATCCGGGATAGCGCTTGCGGACTGAAATGGGCGCCCGGTAGTCTTGAGCCTTGTGCTCCCGAGCATTCCTCAGCCGCGCCCAGAGTAGAGAATATAAAAATAATCGGCTCAGTCGCTGTTTAGGCATCCTCTCGGACCTGGGGGAGTGTAAAGCGGAATACGCAACCGCCCTCCGGTGGAGACTCAGCCCATATCTTCCCCCGATGACTTTCTACAATTGTCCGACAGATCGACAGTCCAACACCTATTCCCGCCGGCTTGCTTGTCACGAATGACTGGAACAGCCGATCGGCCACTTCACCGGCCAGTCCAGGGCCGGTATCGGAGACGCTGATTTCCAGCCACCCGTCCCCCTTCGCTCGCGAGGATACGATCAACTCCTTGCGCTCGGATGTCTCCATTGCCTCAATCGCGTTGCGGATCAAATTAATGAGAACCTGTTGCACTTGAACACGGTCAGCGAAAACACGGTCGGCTGCCGCATCGAGATTGAAACAGATGGCTGCTCCCTGTTCTCTCGCCCCAATCAGAGCGAGCGCTCCAGCATCCTCCATAATCTTCGAGAGGCTGCAGACTTTACGCTCACTCCTGCCACGGGACACAAACTTGCGAAGCCGGCGAATAATATCACCAGCCCGCAATGCCTGATCGGTGGCTTCGCCGATTGCAGATTCCAGCAGAATCACGTTTCCCGCGGAGGGCTTACTCAAGAGGCGACGCGCGCCACTAAGGTAATTGCCGATTGCCGCCAGTGGTTGATTAAGCTCGTGCGCCAAGCTTGACGCTAGCTCGCCAATCGCCGTCAGTCTTGAGATGTGTACCAGTTCAGCCTGCAACTCCTGCATGCGCAGCTCATTTCCCGCCATTCGGTCAGATCACGTACAAAACCGGTGAAGAAGCGCTTGTCATCAATGGTCATTTCCCCGACGAAAAGCTCAATCGGGAATGTCGTGCCATCATTGCGCACTCCATCGACCACTCCCCCTTTTTGCTGCACGCGCTGCATTACGGCTGCGAGATGCTGCACGGTGCTTCCACGATCCTCCTTCTGGAACTGAAGGGGCATCAGCATCGACACGTTTCGACCGATCATCTCCTCAGCCGCATAGCCGAACAAACGTTCTGCTGCTCGACTGTACGACTGAATGATTCCGTGCTCGTCGATGACGATCATCCCGTCGGGTACGGTATCTAGGATTGATCGTAGATGCGCTTCCCGCGCAGCGAGTTCGCTCGCGCGCGAGGTAGCGTGCTGCTGTGCCCCGTGCAGTCGTTGACCGAACCAGACGAGCAGTAGGCACATTCCCCAGTAGGCAGCAACATTAACGGACTCTTCGAAGGCCAAGCCATCATCGAGTGGCACAAATGCCATCCCGCCGAGGAAGCCCAGGGTGCTAGCAAGCAGGCCGGGTCTCAGGCCCCCGATGGCCGCTGCAATCACTACAGTCGGTAAAAAGAACAGGAACGGCGCGTGGACGCCCAGAAGGGGATCTAGGCCCAATCGAATGGCAAAGGCGGCCAATGCCATGCCGATCGCTGCCCAATAGCGTATGAGCCGCACTCGTATTGCCGTATCCACAGTCACTTGGGCGGTCCTCCCGCACGGGGAGCGCAGGTCAAAGTTAACGGGAGCCTGAAGGCTCAAATATCTACTTGTTCCAGATCGTGGGCCGCGACCTTGAGGGAGATCAAAAAGACTACGATTCAAAAATGGGGTCTACTCGGGAGAAACAGAGTCAACGAAGACTGAGCGCCAACGATCCTCAACGCCACTTCATTCGTCCGCGATGGCGCCTTCAATTGGTAAGCTAGAAGTCAACCCTGCCATACCTGCGCAGTCGCCGGCGCGATGCGCAGCAAATCGACCGCCCGACGCGCGATCTGGTCGATTACGTCATCTATGTCACGAGGACGCAAGTAGAAGGCCGGAACCGGCGGCATGACGATTGCACCCATCTCGGTGACCGCCGTCATTGCCCTCAAGTGTCCGAGGTGAAGCGGCATCTCGCGGGCGATCAGGATGAGCGGGCGGCGTTCCTTCAGGTGCACGTCAGCGGCACGGACAAGAAGATTGTCCGAGAGCGAGTGGGCGATGGCCGACAGCGTCCGCATCGAACATGGCGCGACGATCATGCCGGATGTCGGCGTGGAGCCCGAGGCGATATCGGCGCCAACATTGAAGGCGCTGTGGCGGCGCGCGGGCAGATCGTTCATCGCGGTCAGCGCATGCGGCCCCAGTTCCTCAACGATGGTCTGCTCGGCGGCAGACGAAATGACGAGATCGACGCAGGCGCCGAGGCCTGCCAGAATCTGTACCACCTGCGCACCGATGGCCGCACCCGACGCACCGCTGATACCGACGACGACACGTGCATTCATCTCACTCCCCCTTCCGCTTCAGGTTTATCCATGCGCAAGCCAAGACGGGGCCAGAGCGCGTCGATCCGTGCGGAGATGTCGACGGACATGGCGAGCGGCCGACCCCACTCGCGGCGCGTCTCCGCACCGATCTTGTTCGTCGCGTCGATGCCGAGCTTGCCGCCCAGGCCCGGCTCCGGCGAGGCGAAGTCGAGGTAATCGATCGGCGTGCGTTCCATGAGCATGAGATCGCGCGACGGGTCCGCCCGCGTCGAGACGGCCCAAAGCACATCCGCACCGCTTTTCACGTCGATATCGTCGTCCACCACGACGATGCCCTTGGTGTAGCTGAACTGGGGAAGCATCCCCCACAGTGCCGCCATCACCCGTCGCGCCTGGCCAGGATAGCGCTTGCGGATAGCGACCACCGCCAGCCGGTACGAACAGGCGGCCGGCGGGAGATAGAGATCGGCAATCTCCGGTATCTGCTGGCGGATGAGAGGCAGGACGAGTTCGTTCAGCGCTTCCCCTATCACCGAAGGTTCGTCCGGTGGCCGGCCGGTGAAAGTGGAGACATAGAGCGGATCGCGGCGGGTCGTGATCGCAGTCACCCGCATCACGGGGAATTCCTCTATCCCGTTGTAGTAGCCGGTGTGGTCGCCATAGGGTCCCTCCGGCGCCGTCTCGGTTGCGGAGACCCAGCCTTCGATCACGATCTCCGCATCGGCCGGCACCATGAGCGGCACGCTGACGGCCGACGCCACGCGTGGCCGCTCCCCGCGCAGCAGCCCGGCGAAGCTCAGTTCCGAAAGATTCTCGGGCAATGGCATGACCGCGGCCAACATGGTGGCGGGGTCGGTGCCGATGGCAACAGCGACCGGCATTTCTTTCCGTTGCCCCGCCCAGGCGCGGTGATGGGCGGCGCCGCCGCGATGGGCCAGCCAGCGCATAATCAAGCGGTCGCGATCGAGCACCTGCATCCGGTAGACACCGATGTTGAGGCCGGCGCTATCTGCGGGGTCGGCATCTGGCGAGCGGGTAATCACCAGCGGCCAGGTGATGAGCGGCGCCGGCTCGGCGGGCCAGCAAGTCTGGATCGGCAGGTCCCTTAAGCTCACCTCGGCGCCTCTGCGCACCACGGTTTGCACCGGCGGGCGGGCTATTGTCTGGGCGCGCGTCCGCAGGGCGGCCTTGAGCATCGGCCAGCGGTTCACCGCATCGCGAACGCCGTTCAGGGGCTGCGGCCCTCGTAGCGCGGCAAGCGCCTGTCCAAGCACAGGAAGGCGCTCCGGTCGGACTCCGAAGCCGGCCGCGACCCTTCGCGTAGTACCGAACAGGTTGACGATGACGGGCACGGCAGCACGTTGCCCGGAGGCGTCACGCGCATGCTCGAAGCAGAGCGCCGGTCCGCCGCCCGCAATCACGCGGCGATGGATTTCGGTGATCTCGTGGACAAGCGACACGGGCTCTGAAATGCGGGCGAGATCGTCCGCCTCCGCCAGATGGCCGAGAAAATCGCGCAGGTCACGAAAGGGGGGAAAGTCTCGGATGGGCACAAGCATCTCCTTGAACCTTCCATGAGGGTACGAAACTCCTGCCGTCTTTGCGCTGGCGCAATGACGGTGCGGCCTTTCCCTGCATGCTGTCCGGTATGAACCATCCTACCGACTTTGCTCCCCTGCCGACGGGTGTTCGGCTCTTCCTGCTGCCCTTGCCGCTTCCGCCCCTCGGCCTGCTATTGCGACAAATGGCGAAGAGCGTGGGCCGGCGACAGCCCGGGCTCTTCGCTCGGCTCGGGGTCCATACCGAGAAGGTCTTTCTTCTCGATCCGACCGATCTCCCCTTCGTCTTCCGACTTGAACCTCGCCGGGACCATCCGCATATCGAATCGTGCCGCCGCGAGGTCGCCGGCGCGTGGGACGTACGCATCGCCGGCACGCTCGGCGCGCTCCTCGGCCTGGTCCATGGTGCGGCCGACGGCGACGCGCTGTTCTTCTCCCGCGACATCATCATCGAGGGCGACACAGAGGCCGTGCTGGCGTTGCGCAATGCTCTGGACGATGCCGAACTCGATCTCCTCGCGGAGGCAACATCCATCTTCGGTCCGGCAGGCGCCAGCGTGGAGCGCATCGCCCGGCACATCATGCCGATGGCCTCCCGGCTGACCGGTCTCACACTGACGCGCTGGGACAGGGACTGAAAAATGGGAAACGCCAACAGGCTCGAACTTGTATGCCCGGCTGGCACGCCGGCCGCGCTCCGCGCGGCCGTGGATGCCGGAGCGGACAGCGTGTATTGCGGTTTTCGCGACGAGACCAATGCGCGCAATTTTCCCGGTCTCAATTTCTCGCCCGAGGAGTTGGCACGGGGTGCCGCCTATGCCCATGCAAAGGGCGCGCGCATTCTCGTCGCCATCAACACTTTTCCGCGTGCGGGCGCTGCCGAGATCTGGCACGGGGCTGTCGATCAGGCGGCCCGCGCCGGGGCGGATGCCGTCATCCTCGCCGATATCGGCCTCATCGCCTATGCTGCCGAACGACACCCGAACTTGAGGCGTCACCTCTCCGTGCAGGCAGCGGCGTCGAACGCCGATACCATCCGCTTCTATGTGGAAGAATTCGGTGTGAAGCGCGTGGTGCTGCCACGCGTCCTTACCGTGGCCGAGATCGCCGCCATCAACCGGGAAGTGCCGTGCGAGACGGAGGTCTTCGTCTTCGGTGGCCTGTGCGTCATGGCCGAGGGGCGCTGTTCGCTCTCCTCCTACGCCACCGGTAAGTCGCCCAATATGAACGGTGTCTGCTCGCCGGCAAGCCATGTCCACTACCAGGAGGAAGGTGGCGAGCTCGTCTCGCGCCTTGGCGAATTCACCATCGACCGCGTCCCGAAGGATGAACCGGCGCCCTATCCTACGCTGTGCAAGGGTTGCTTCTCCGTTGGCGGTAAGCGCGGCCATGTCTTCGAAGACCCGGTGAGCCTCGATGCCGCGACACTGATCCCCGAACTCGCACGTGCCGGCGTCACTGCGCTCAAGATCGAAGGCCGCCAGCGCAGTCGCTCCTACATTCGCGATGTGGTGGCGAGCTTTCGCCGCGCCGTGGATGCGCAAGCCGCCGGCAATTCCATTCCCGCAGGCGAACTCCGGCGCCTGAGCGAGGGGCAGATGACGACCGCCGGTGCTTACCGCAAGACTTGGCGCTGATGGGGGAATCCACATGACAGAACGCCCCACAATTACCCTTGGCCCGCTGCTCTTCAACTGGACGGCCGACCAATGGAGCGACTACTATGCCCGCATCGCCGACGAGGCGCCGGTCGATCGCGTCTGTCTCGGCGAGGTGGTCTGCTCCAAGCGGATGCCCTTCTATGTCGACAGGATACCCGACGCCATCGAGCGGCTTCACAGGGCCGGTAAGCAGGTCATCCTTTCCTCGCTGGCCCTGGTTACATTGAAGCGCGAGCGACAGATGTGCGCCGATCTGGTCGCAAGCGGCGATCTGGAGATCGAGGTCAACGACCTGACCATACTCGCCCATCTGCCCAGGGGCCGGCCCTTCGTAATCGGCCCGCTGGTCAACGTCTACAACGAAGGTACACTCGACTATCTCGCAAAACGAGGCGCGAGCCGGCTGTGTCTCCCACCCGAGCTGCCGATGTCTTCCATCGAGACGCTTGCCGGGGCGGCGGCGTCTTGTGGTGTCGCGCCGGAGGTGTGGGCATTCGGTCGCGTACCGCTTGCCATCTCCGGACGCTGCTACCACGCGCGCGTCCACGGCCTGACCAAGGATAATTGCCGGTTCGTCTGTGGCGAGGACCCGGACGGGCTGAAGGTGGAAACGCTCGACGGTGAGGATTTCCTCGCCATCAACGGCGTGCAGACACTTTCCTTCACTCATTGCAATCTCCTGGGTGACCTCGATCGCCTGTGCGCAGTCGGCGTTACGTCGTTCCGCCTGTCGCCGCACAGCGGTGACATGGTGGCCGTCACAGAGCTCTTTCGGCGCGTGCTGGACGGGAATCTCGAAGGCGCGGAGGCAGTCAGCCGATTGGCAATGATGATGCCCGAGGCGACCTTCGCAAACGGATTTCTGGCGGGTGCCTGCGGTGCCGATTTTGCTTCGGCGCAAAGCGGGGAAGCGCTTGCCGGTGCACGCTGCCAAGCAACCGCAGGGAGGAGTCCATGAACGGTTTCTTTTCGGGTCTCGAGCTTCGCGGCAACAACCTCCGCGAGATGATGGAGCGTTGCGAGGTTGATATAGAAAGGCTGGCGCACGACCGTTGCGGCTTGACCGTGGAGGCGGTTGCTCGTGCATGCTTCTTTTGCCGACAAGGGGAAGCATGTCGGCAGTGGATTGAGACCGCTGATCGGATACGCGTAAATAGGCCGCCGTCCTTCTGCCCCAATGCCGGCCATTTTGCAGCGTGTGCGACCAATAAGGCTGCACGGCGCCATACCGAGCGGCATGCGGATCAAGGGAGGCACCGGGATCGTCAAGGCTGCTAAGTCTGATTACGCACCAGCATCAAAGCATGTTCGATCATGAACAGTAAGAAGCCGGCCATCCATGCGATCGCTGCGGCCGTGACGAGCAAGAGCTCGATCGGAGGAAGCATACCCGCCCCAATCCGGAGAAGCGCCGCGAGAACAACGGCCACATAGCTCCCCGTCGTCAGAGCTGAAGCGGTGAACGGCCGCCCCGTATGCCCGCGCGATGCCCGTGTCATCACACCGAGCATCATCGTGCCGATTGCGCCGGTCGTCCAGGCATGGAGTGCAGCAGTTGGTGGGACCACATCGGGAAAGATCATGGAAGCGCTCACAAGCAAAAAGCCGAGAGCGACAAACGCATAGCCGAGATGCAGAATCAGAACGAGCGGTTCGCGCCACGTGGACAGCCCCCTCCATCGGCTCATGCGCAGCAACTGCAGAACGCCCGCCAGAGCCAGCAGCAAGGTCGTTGCCATGCCGTGGGTTCGCAAAACCCACAGGAGCAGGCCCGCTCCCGCTACGACAAGCGCTGCCTCGTCAAAGCGGCCGAACGGCGGCGGAAGTCGATCCGCTCCCCGGGCAAGCATCCACTGATGCGTGAAATTCTGTGCCATGCGGCCCCCGATCAGCATCATGAGACCGATCAGCGCCGCAATGCCGAGGCGGGTCGACTGGTCCCGAGCGCCACCGATCAGGGACTCGTAGTGAAAACCGATATTGGCCGCGGCGAACAAGCCAAGAAGCGCAACGGTCTTCAGATTTCGCCAATTGCGGGCAGCGACGACATCCCGCGCGGCCAGCCATGTGAGTACGGGAAGAAAGGCGCCGTCGACTGCGGCGACGGCTAATGGACCGAACGCATAGAGAGCAAGGACGGCCGCACGCCCAGCGCACCATAACGCAAAGAGAGCCGCAAGCCGGATACCGGTGAGCGGCGGACGTCCCGTCCAATTTGGGATCGCTGTCAGCAGGAAACCGGCCACCGCCGCGCCACAAAAGCCAAACAAGGTTTCGTGGACGTGCCATGCTACGGGTCCGTAACCTTCCGCAAATACCCAGCCAATGCCGACTCCGATCCATGGCGCAAGCGACAGGATGGCCCACACGCTCGCACCAAGGAAGAACGGCCGGAAACCATAGCTGAGCAGCGCCATTGAACGACTGGGCGCGTCTTTCGCCGCCGATGCTTGAGCAGCGGGCAAGAAAGCGGAGACGCGCGGGCAGCGCTCGCGGAAATCGGGCATGGCAAGCAGGTGTGGTTGACAGGTTGACTACAGCACCATCTTTGCTCTCGCTTGATCCACTGACTTTGTCGCAGCGCAAACCGGCAGTCAGCGAATTGGGTTACCAATCCCCTCAACCGTGGTTGAGGAGGAACTCCAGCAGCAGTTCAAGGGGCATGCACCGCCATAAATGGCTGGCCATCGCCGGATTGGGTTGCGGTAGCAGCCGGGGGGATCGTTGGCGCTTATTACTGCGCAGGAAAGGCAATTGTACCGCAGAAGAGGGAGGAATCGCGATATCGGAAAGCTCTGACATCGGTGGGGTGCCAAGACTCGCGATTACACCGGTCGCCGCGCTGCTCGTGAGCGTCAGCCTCCTTGTTCTGGGCAATGGGCTGCAAGGCACGCTCCTCGTGGTACGCGCGGGCCTCGAAGGCTTTCGCAGCGAGATGATAGGCGCGATGATGTCGTGCTATTTCGCTGGATATGCCTTGGGCGCGTTGCTGTTACCCCGCCTGGTGGCCTCGGCCGGGCACATCCGCGCCTTCGCTGGTTTCGCATCCATAGGCTCGGCGGTCGTCCTGCTTCACCTTCTTCTGCCCGACGCTTGGGTATGGATATTGCTCCGTGCGCTTGCTGGCTTTGTCTATGCCGGGATGATTCTGGTAACGGAGAGTTGGCTCAACGCCCATGCTGTAGCGTCCACGCGCGGGCGGCTCCTCTCCCTTTACGGCATGTTCACGATGGGCATCTGGGCGTTGGGTCAGGGGCTCCTCAACCTGGCGCCGCCAGCGGGGATGACATTGTTCCTCCTCGTTTCCATTTTGATTTCTTTCGCCCTCGTACCGATCACCTTGTTGCCAAGCCGGCCGCCGATGATTCCACGCGAGGCGCAATTGGGACTACACCGCCTCATCAGGATCTCGCCCTTGGGTACGCTCGGCGCATTTCTCTCCGGTCTGGCGCTCAGCGCGTTTTGGGGCATGGGCCCGAACTTTGCGCAGAAAGTGGGGCTCGACACTGCAGGCATCTCCACCTTCATGGCGGCAGTCCTGATCGGTGCCCTGGTCCTGCAGTGGCCATTGGGGTGGCTCTCCGACCGGTTTCCGCGTCGGCTGGTGATTGCCTTCGCTTCCTTGGGCTCTGCGCTCGCGGGGGCGGGTTTTGTGTTTGCCGTCGACGCCAAGCTGCCGGCGCTGCTCTCTCTCGGCTTCCTCTTCGGCGGCTTTGGAATACCACTCTATACGCTATGCGTGGCGCACGCCAACGATCGACTGCAAGCCGGGGACGCGCTCGCGGCTGCGCGCGGCTTGCTCCTGCTCAACGGCCTTGGAGCAGCCCTTGGGCCCCTTTTTGCCAGCATTGCGATGAACAGGCTCGGGCCGTCGGGCTTGTTCGTCTATGCCTCCGCTCTCCTGGCGGTCTTGGCATTGATCGCGCTGTTCAGGCGCATTCGCGGTCGGGAGGAGACCGCAGCAGTTCCATCGCCGCTACCATGCACTCCGCAGATCACCATGGCCCTCGACACTCGCATCGAGGATTATCGGGATAAGGCCACAGCCGATTGACATCTCGCGTTCCCCTCAACGCGATCGGCGGACGCACTCGCGAAAGAAGCTGGCGTTTGGGCAAAGGTCTGGCGGGTTCTGTAAGCCCTCGGAGTTTTTCAGCCAATTCTGGCATTCGCGATTTAACAGACAGCGCAAGCAGATGTCTCGCGCCTGTGCCATCGCCGCGCCACCGGATTTACGGGCTGCCACAATCGGGTCGACCCCCGTGCGCTTCATCATCAGGTCAAACTGAGCGAACTGTTGCCATACCCTGCGAGTTTGTGACCAATGCTGTTCAAAAGGGTCGCACAATTGCCTCCTCCTGCAACACGGGAGCTTAGCCCACCGAAACTATCAGGATATCTACGGAGGTCTTGTCGATACCTCAATGTGGCCTGTGGACGCGGCTTACCGCGCCAACTGCCGGTAGATCGCCGGAAGCGCCGAGGGCAGCCGCCCGATACGCCCGACGATCGCAAAGCCGCCGCGGCCGAAAAGCGCAGGGAAATAGCTCTGCGCTTCGCAGTCGACGGTGACGCCGAAGACCCCGATCCCCAGTCGCCGCGCCTCGCTGACCGCGCGACGTGTGTCCTCGATGCCGAACCGGCCTTCGTAGTGGTCGACATCGTTCGGCTTGCCGTCCGTCAGCACGATGAGGAGACGCTTGCGGTTCGGCTGGCCGGCAAGCTGCGCCGCCGCATGGCGCAGGGCGGCGCCGATGCGCGTGTAGTAGCCGGGTTTGAGCGCAGCGATGCGACGCTCGACCGTCGTGCCCATCGGCTCGTCGAAATCCTTTACCGTTTCGACGCGCACCCATGAGCGGCGACGGGATGTGAAAGTGAGGATGGCGCTGTGGTCGCCGCAGGCGGCAAGGCCGTGAGCCAGAGTCAGCAGCGCCTCCTTTTCCACGTCAAGCACGCGATGGCCGTCCACCCAGGCATCGGTCGAAAGCGACACGTCGACGAGCAGTGCCACCGCCAGATCGTGGCGCAGCGGACGGCTTGCATGATAGACCCTGTCCGAGCCGGCGCCGCCGGCGCGGATTTCGCTCATGGAGCGCACCAGCGCATCCATATCGATCTCCTCGCCGTCGGTCTGGGCGCGCAAAATCTGGTGTCGTGGACGCAGCACCTCGAATTGCCGGCGCACGCGTCGGATGCGCCGGAGGGCGGCGGGATCGGGCGACCATGTCTCGCCGTGTTCGCGCGCTGTTGCCGTCAGCACGCGGCAGTGGTCGGGCAGATAGGCGCGGCGCGTATAGTCCCATTCGGGATAGGTGAGAAGGCCGGTAAGTCGCGCTGTATCGACGGCCTCGGGCGGCAGGTCGAGGTCGAATTTCAGCCGCGCCGCCGGCCGCCCGGGCTGGCGGCGGGAGACGGTGAGGTCCTCGATGTCGTCGGCCGCCTTCTGCGCTTCGTCGTCCTCATCGTCGTCGGACGGACGGTTGACGTTCACCATCTCGGCCAGGGTGAGCATCTTCTCGAAGCGGTTGAGCACGAAAGGATCCCGTCTTCGCGGCTGATCTGCCTCGCGGCGGTGGGCGAGGCGTTTGCGCAGGTCGATGACCGGCGCCGACGGGCCAGCGCGGGTCGGCTCGTCCTCGCTGCAGGGCGCCACCGGACGCCGGTGGGCGGCATCCACCCACAGCGGAACGGGTAGGAAGGGCTGGTAGCCGAACGGCGCAGCAAGTCGCCCCAGATGCATGGCGTCGACCATTTCGTCGAGTTCGCCTGCTTCCAGGCCGCCCAGGAGAGCCGCAACGATGCGCTCGATCCCTTGCTCGGTTGCCGGCAGCTTGCGGGCCGGCCGGGCAGCGAGGAGGGCGGAGGCGAGTTCGCGATAGCCGGAGCCAAGGCCGGGATGGGCAGCCAGAACACGGGTCGTCGTCTCCCTTGCCTTGAGAAGCGCTGCCAGGTCGCGGAACAAGGGGTCAGTCTCTTCAACGGGGGTGAGTGGAACGTCCACCGAGTAGGCTCCCAGCCAGAAATAGAGCATTCGGTTAAGTCGACGCGACGGGAAGAGGTCGATCCTCGTCGGCAGGAAGAGGGACCTCGGATCGCGGCGCGGCTGCTCCAGCCGCTCCTCTGTCATGCCGATGCGCTGGCGCAGGTTGAGGCGGTGGCGGAACGAGCGTCCGGCGCTTGCCGCCAGTTGCACGCCGGCTTCGCCACCCATGCCGCGGAAGAAGACGCCGAGTGCCCCGCGCATCTCCTCCAGCGTAACCCCGTGCTCAGGATAGCGAGGATAGCTCGCCGCATCGCCCACCAGACGGTGCCAGGCGCGGCCGACGGTCTCCTCGAGTTCCAGAAAATCCAGCATGGTGCCTCAGCCGAACGTGGCCCGGGCGATTTCCGTGAGTGCCTCCCGGACATCCGGCTCGTCCGTTAGCGGTTCGATCATGGCCGCTCTCACCGCTTCCTCGATCCCGAGTCCCTCGGCGATGAGCGTTGCGCAGTAGATGACGAGGCGCGTCGAGACGCCTTCTTCGAGGTCCTGCCCCTTCAATGCACGCAGGCGCTGCGCGAGAAGCACGAGCGGGCGCACCTCCTCCTCGGCAAGGCCGCTCTCGGCGGCGACGACGGCGACCTCGTGGTCGAGCGGCAGAAAATCGAAGCCGATCGCCACGAAGCGCTGGCGCGTCGAGGGTTTGAGCGACTTGAGCAGATTTTGGTACCCGGGATTGTAGGAGACGACCAGCATGAAGCCGTCGGGCGCTTTGATCTCCTCGCCCGTCCGCTCAAGCGGAAGGATACGCCGGTCGTCGGTCAGCGGATGAAGGACAACGGCCACGTCCTTGCGCGCTTCCACGACCTCGTCGAGATAGCAGATGCCGCCCTCGCGCGCGGCCCGCGTCAGCGGTCCGTCCACCCAAACCGTTTCGCCACCCTTCAGCAGATAACGGCCGGTAAGGTCGGCGGCGGCAAGATCGTCATGGCAAGAGACCGTTGTAAGCGGAAGGCCGAGCTGCGCCGCCATGTGCGCGACGAAGCGCGTCTTGCCGCAGCCTGTCGGCCCCTTCAAGAGCACGGGCAGCCGCCGCCTCCAGGCATGTTCGAAGAGCGCGCACTCATTGCCGGCGGGAACATAGTACGGAATATCGGACGTGGGGTGGGGTACGGCTTTCAGCGCGCTCTGCATCATCGCTGGGTCCTTCGTCACTGGCAGGGTCGGGAGAAGCGGGGCGACAGCGCGCGCGCCGCCTGATTTTCTATTCGGCCGGTTGCATGGTGCCTTCCTGCTGCGTATTCGCCGCGCGGCCGGGAACGAGAAGCGCCCAGACGAACATCAGCACCGCCACCAGAACGGTGACGCCGGAGCCGAGGCGGATCCAGTAGAACAGGGCAAGCTGGTCCTGGACCTCCATGTAGCTCTCGCCGAGCACGCGCTGGAGATGCACCTGGACGACGCCGGCGAAGGTGAGCGCGAAGGTCATCACCATCATGGCCGTGCACATGATCCAGCAGCTCGCCATGGAAAGCCACTGATTGTAGGGCGCGCGGCGCTTGAGCTCCGGCCAGGCGTAGGCCATCACTGCGAGGTTCAGCATCACATAGGCGCCGAAGAAGGCGAGGTGGCCGTGGGCGGCGGTCACCTGCGTGCCGTGGGTGTAGTAGTTCACCGACGAGAGCGTGTGCAGGAAGCCCCAGACGCCGGCGCCGAGGAAGGCCATGATCGAGCAGCCGACGGACCAGAGAAGCGCCGCCCGGTTGGGATGGCGGCGGCCGGCCTTCCAGGTCATCGTCACCGTAAAGGCGACCATGGCGAAGAAGGGGGCGACCTCCAGCGTCGAGAAAAGCGAGCCGATCCATTGCCAGTAGCCGGGCGCGCCGATCCAGTAATAGTGGTGGCCGGTACCTAGGATGCCTGAGAAAAGCGCCAGGCCGACAATGACATAAAGCCACTTCTCGACCACTTCCCGGTCGATGCCGTTGAGCTTGATCATGAGGAAAGCGAGGATCGATGCCATGATCAGCTCCCACACGCCTTCCACCCAGAGGTGGATGACGTACCACCAGTACATCTTGTCGAGCGCGAGATTGGCCGGATTGTAGAAGGCGAAGAGGAAGAAGAGCGCGAGCCCCCACAGGCCGAACAGGAGGATGTTGGTGACCGTGGTCTTCCGCCCCTTGAGCGCGGTCATCGTCACGTTGAAGAGGAACATCAGCACCACGACGACGATGCCGACCTTGATGGCGAAGGGCTGCTCGAGAAACTCGCGCCCTTCGTGGATACGGAAGAGATAGCCCACAACCGCAATCGCCGCGGCGACGAAGAACAGCCAGAACTGCAAGACGGCGAGCTTCGGGCTGTAAAGCTCGGTTTCCGTCTCCTCCGGCAGGAGGTAATAGGTGGCGCCCATGAAGCCCATCAGCAGCCACACGACCAGCGCGTTGGTGTGGATCATGCGCACGATGTTGAAGGGCAGAAGCTCGGAAAGCGTGTTGGGCAGAACGTAGATGGTTCCGGCCACCACGCCGAACGTCACCTGGGCCAGGAACAGGGCAAGCGCGCCGTAGAAATAGAGAAGCGCTATCCGTTGGGTCTTGTATCGCATGTTTCGCTCCTCGTTCATCCGGCGTCGTTGGGGGGCCAGTTCTGGGTCTTGATGCGGCTCGTCCACTCCAGGAAGTCCGCAAGGTCCGACATCTCCTGGTCCGTCAGATTGAACTGCGGCATCTGGCGGCGGCCTTCGATCCCTGAAGGCTGAGACTCCATCCAGGCCTTGAGTATCTCGCGTGCGGTTTCAGGATCCGCGTCGCCGCCCCAGCGAATCCAGAGATTGCCGAGTTCCGGCGCGAAATAGGCGCCCTCGCCGAGCAGCGTATGGCAGTTGATGCAGGAGTTCTTCTCCCAGACGTGCTTGCCGCGCGCGACCGACGCAGTGAGGCCAGCTTTGTCTGTGGAGGTTTCCACCATGTAGAAGTGACTGTGGGCGGTGAGGCCCACGAATATGATGAAGAAGAATAGCGAGCCGCCGTAGAAGACGTTTCTCGCCGCAGATTTGGTGAGGCTTTCCGCCATTGCGATCCTCTCCGAAGATGAGATTGAGGCTGCCGCAGCCCCGCCGGGAGGGGCGGGTCATGGAGCTTGATGAAGGCGTCGGCAAGCTAGTCGCGACATCTCTTCCGCTCTTTGTTCTGGAACAACCAGCCACCGGAAAGTGCGATCAATGCATCCAGAGGATTGGCCAAAGAGGCGTGATCCACGCTGTCGCGGCAATGAGCCCGAGCCACCACGCAAAGACTGCGCGCCAGGAACGCGGGACATGCCGCAATTCCATGAAGTCGAGCAGGATGAGTCGCGCTTTGCCGATTCCGAGCAGGAGAACGGCGGCGTTAGCCGCGAGTGCAGGCCACGCGATGTGGCTGCCCAACAGGCTCAGCAGGCTCAGGACGACGAGGATGCCCCAGCTGCGCGCGAGATCGAACGGCATCACCACCTCATCCCACCAGATAGATCAGCGGGTACATGACGACCCAGACGAGGTCCACCATATGCCAGAAGGCCGCACCGGTTCGTAGGGCTTCGACGGTGCCCGAAAAGGCGACGACGCCGAGGATGACAATGCCGAGCAGCACATGCAGCAGGTGAAACCCCGTGATGAGAAAATAGAGCGTAAAAAACGTATCGGTCTCCAGGCCGATGCCCGCCTCGACCTTCGCCGCGTACTCGAAGAGCTTCACTGCCACGAAGACCAAACCGAAAAAGATAGCGCCGACAAGAGCAAAACTCGAGGTTGATCCGCGGCCGTCCACCCGCGCGCGCACCGCCCAGGCGGCAAGCCAGCCGCTTGTTACGAGCACGACCGTATTGAAGCCGCCGACGAAAGGATCAAGCGTGGCCTGCCCGGCGGCGAAGAGCGCCGGAAGCGCCGCCCGCGCTACGGAGAAGGCGACCAGCATAACGCCGAAAGCGACCAGTTCACTGAAAATCAGGACCCACATCATCGGATGTCCGGGCAAATCCGACAGCGCGCTCCACTCTCCGTGCGCTGCGCCAGCATGCTCCGGGCTTTTCAGGTTGTCTTCGATGTTGGCCACGGTTCTTGCACTGCTCGCTGATTCCAGTCGCGTCCCATTGAACCCAACAAACAGGTCTCTTCATTGTCGTGGCGCAAACAGTTTCGGTTCATTTCGGGCTATAATACCTCCTGTCTAGTGACACAGGAGGAGCATACGTCACGTGAGCGATGCACAGATCGGATTGGCGGTGGCAACGCCGCTCATCATCCTCTTTGCACTGGTCTTGCACCGGATGGGCGCGTTGCGTCCGAGCGCGACCGTCACGGCGGTCCTCCTGTCGGTCGCGATCGCGACGGCCCTTTTCCTTACCCAGTAGGCAGCCGTGTCCATTCGGACCGGAAGTCGCCCCAGGGTAACTACGGAGTCGACAGGCTGGAAGAACCACGATGCCCATGACGCCTGATCACTATGTCGATGATGTCATGCGCCGCTGGCCGGAAACGATCCGCGTCTTTCTCAATTACAGGATGCACTGTGTCGGCTGTCCTATCGGCCGCTTTCACACGCTGGCTGATGCTTGCCGCGAGCATGGCATCGACCTCGATCACTTCCTTGCCGACCTTCGGGTGGTGATTCGGACAAACATGGAGCATGGCGGCATCGATGGGAATTGATCCGACCATGCGGGCATTCCGGGTCGAGACGCTAGCGCGCCAGGTTCAGAGACGCTTCTCGTTACCCGAACTACCGCCTCGCCAGATCGAACAGCTTGTGAGGCTCGCGGAGCACGATACGCAGACGCCCGATTTCAACGAGGCCTCGTTCCGCCCAGCTACCGAGAATGCGGCTCACCGTCGGGATCGTGGTTCCCGTCATCTCCGCGATGTCCTGGCGGGTTACGGGGAAGTCGATCAGGATCCCGTCTTTTGTACGGCGACCCGCATGCATCGACAGCCGCACCAGCGCATGCGCCATGCGGCGTTCGACGTCTTCCGTCGAAAGCTCCCTGACCCGCGCATGAAGCTCCTGCAGGTGCCGGGCGACCATATGCAAGGCATTCATCGTGAGCGCCGGATGATGCTCCGTCATGTCGTCCCACAACGCGGAGTTCCATGCCAAAGCCGTGCTCTCCAGCACCGCCATCGCCGTGCCCGGATAGTCCGTGCGGCGCAATGCCTTGGCGACACCGAACAGTTCGCCCGGATTAACGATGCGGACGACAATCTGGTGGCCTTCCTCAGTCACCTGCACGACCTTCAGTCGGCCTTGGAGCAGCAGATAGAAGTGACGAGCTGCATCCCCTTGCCGGAATACAGCTTGGCCTTGTTGAACCCGGCGCACTCGGGCCGGGCGCAGGATGTTCTCCAACTCCGACTCGCTCATCGCCTCGAACAATCCGAACCCACGAAGCAAGGCGCGGTCGAGGCCGGGCAGGACATCGTCGCGGATATGTTGATGCGCCATAGGTTCACTCCAGCCCAGTCGATCCAATGTTGCAGCCGTCATCGGCACAAGCGGCTTTTTTCATCGCCGTATGGGGCACATCGCTCCGCGCTTTCTCGAAATCGTCAACTGTTGCAAGGCGCCCAGCCATTTGCCGGTTGCGGAACATGGGACATTTTCCAAGTTGTCATGGGACATGGTCATTACCGCCGAATATGGATAAAGATATATTTTTACTATATCTTTATCCTGTCGCAGAGTTCAAGCGCTCTCGGAAGGACAATACGCGTCGTTTTGTCCAAGTTCGCATGTGAAAAGGTCGGCACATCATGTTCAGCCAACGAGGCAGGCAGATCTCATTGCCAGGAAGCCCTCCCCATCCGCCGATGCCGTTTCACGTCATGGTCAAGCCCGGAGGTCCGCGCTGCAATCTTGACTGCCGGTATTGCTACTATCTCGAGAAGGAACGGCTTTATCCGGATACACGAAAATTCCGGATGAGCGACGATGTGCTCGAGATCTTCATAAGGGACTACATAGCCTCCCAGAACCGGCTGGACATGCCGGAGATCTGGTTTTCATGGCAGGGCGGCGAGCCGACGCTGCTGGGTATCGAGTTCTTTCGGAAAGTCGTGGACCTCGAAGAGAGGTATTGTCCGAAAGGGAAAGTCGTCCGGAACGCGATACAGACGAACGGCACCTTGCTGGATGAGGACTGGGCGGCCTTCTTCAAGGCGAATGACTTTCTCGTCGGTATCAGCATCGACGGCCCGCGGGAGCAGCATGACCGCTACAGGGTCGATCGCCGCGATATGCCGACATTCGACAAGGTCGTCGCCGCCCTTGAACTCCTGCGTGACCAGAAGGTGGAATTCAACACCTTGACGGTCGTGCACCGGCAGAACGCGCGCCGGCCGAAGGAGGTGTACCGCTTTCTCAAAGACATGGGCGTCGAGTTCATGCAGTTCATTCCGCTGGTCGAGCGGGCGGCGGAAGGCGGAATGCTCGCCGGTCCGCCGGAGCAGGACGACGGCGCGGCAAGGGCACGGGTAACGCCCTGGAGCGTGCTGCCGAAAGCCTACGGCGAATTTCTTTGCGGCGTCTTCGACGAATGGATCGCGCAAGATGTCGGGCGTATCTTCGTGCAGCTCTTCGACGTGCAATTGGGCCTATGGATGGGCGGACCATCCAGCCTCTGCATCTTTGCCGAGACCTGCGGCCAGCAAATGGCCCTGGAGCACAATGGTGATCTCTATGCCTGCGACCACTATGTCTACCCGCAGCATCTGCTCGGCAACATCGCTAAGACGCCACTCGACGTACTTGCCGCATCTCCCGGGCAGCGCCGGTTCGGCGACGACAAGCGGGACACCCTGCCGAGCTGCTGCCTGACGTGCAAATACCGCTTCGCCTGCAATGGCGGCTGTCCCAAGCACCGCTTTCTCGAGTCGCCCGACGGCGAGCCAAACCTCAATTATTTCTGCGCATCCTACAGGCGTTTCTTCGATCATGCCGGCCCATATCTGCTGACAATGGCGAATCTGGTACGCCAGGGTCAACCCGCCGCTCACGTGATGGAGATGCGGCGAAACCGATATTTACCTGGCAAATCCATTGGTAGTCAGGCAGGTCGAAACGAGCCCTGCCCCTGCGGGAGCGGCCGGAAATTCAAGAAGTGCTGCGGACGTGAAGCAGGCCGATAAGCCACATCTGGAGTAGCCACGTTCGGCTGCCGTTCACACGGCACGACTGTAGGGTCTGTTTGACGACCCGAGATAAGCGTCGAAGGCCGATGCGACGCTGCGCACCAGAATGGAAGCCTCTTCAGAGACGGAAATGATGGGTCCGTCGATCTCCACGAGCCCCTCGGCGACCAGATCGCACAACCGCTGATTCGCGTGCAGCAAGACGTCGGGTCGCACGGCGTGCTTCCGGCACACTTCGTCCACATCGACGCGAAAGTCGCACATGAGGCGTTCGATGACTTCGGCCCGAAGGCGATCGTCGGCTGTCAGGGCGTATCCCTTCGATGTCGCGAGCTCGCCTCTGGCGATACGCTCGGCATAGCGGGGCAGTGCGACTTCGTTCTGCACGTAGCCTTGGGAGAGTCGCCCGATCGCAGATGCCCCGAAGCCGATCAAAACGTCGCCTGGATCGGTGGTGTAGCCTTGAAAATTCCGACGGAGCCGTCCGCTCGATTGCGCTCGTGTTATGGCATCGTCGGGTAGGGCGAAGTGATCGAAGCCGATCCGCTTGTAGCCCGCTTCCATCAACAGAGCCGCGATTGCTTCCGCTTGCGCGAGGCGACCCGTACTGTCGGCAAGTGTGGCTTCATCGATCTTGCGCTGATGTTTCTTGAACTGTGGAACATGCGCGTAGCCGAACACTGCGAATCGGTCAGGGCGCAGCGCAACACACTGCAGGACTGTCTCCACACACGACACTACGGTTTGGTGCGGCAGCCCATAAATGAGGTCGAAATTCACACCGGAAATACCTGCGTTCCGCAGATCTTCAGTCGCGCGAGCGATCTGGTCGAGATCTTGTACGCGATTGACTGCCCTCTGAACCACAGGATCCAGGCTTTGGACACCGAGGCTTGCTCGCGTAACGCCGGCTGCGCTGAGGGCCGAGACCGTTGTGTCGCTCAGCGTGCGTGGGTCGATTTCGACGGCGATTTCAGCGTCCGCAGCAAAAGGAAACCTCTTTCTAATGAGTGTGACGAGTTCGACGAACGATCCCGGCGCCATGATCGTCGGGGTACCACCTCCGAAATGGACATGACGTACCGGAAAGATCTGCCCGATGCGATCGGCTACGAGATTGATCTCGCGTGTCAATATCGAGAGGTAGTCGTCAATCGGTGCATCATGCTTGGTAATGGTTGTATGACACCCGCAGTACCAGCACATCGACCGGCAAAATGGAATGTGCACATAGAGCGAGCCGCTGACACCTCCTGGCATGAAGGCGAGCCATCTTCCGTAGGTCTCTTGCGATATCGCATCGGAGAAATGCGGGGCGGTCGGATAGCTTGTATAGCGCGGCAGCCGTTCCTGCTGGAAGCGGGCAGTGGGATCGAAACGCGTCATCTAACTGTCTCGGCTCTGGGTAAAGAAAGTGGGACGCTTCCTGCATCGATTTAGCATCGTGTCGTCGTCTGGGCCTAAGGCCCGATCTAACCTTGCCTGAGCGAACTCGGCGTCACGAGCTTCTTCTAGGCCAACCTTTGGTCTCATCGTCACGTCCCTGAATTCTCGCATATCTAAACAGGCCTCAGCACACCAGCGCCCCGGTCTCCTTGCCGAATTGCTCATAGCGGACTGCCCGGGGCCTCACTTTGCTCTGCCGCAAGGTCGGTGAGATTTGGGAATCTGGCTGAGGTCGATCACATTCCGGTACGTGATCGATCCGGAACGGGATTGCCTGCCGCAAGCGCGTCGGCGAAGGCGTGGTTGATATCGCGATGGATCGCCTCGTCCTCGCGCATGGCCACGATCACGTCGCTAAGCCGCGCCTGCGGATCGAGGTTCCAGTAGGCAATGGCAGAGGCAGGGGCGGCAACATCCTCCTGCTCGCCTCGTTCGAGGCGCTCAAGGCAGTGGGAGTAGCCGCGTACCGCAGCTTCCGAGAGATAGCCGGCCAGCCGGTGAGCCGTTCGTGGGGAAAGTAGATAGAGCAGGAAGAACGCGTTGTAGAAGGCACCCTGGGCAAGGACGATAAGCAAACGCTCCACGCTGCTTGGCCGCCGGATTGCGACAAATGCCATGAGGTGGGCGCGCTGGTTCTCGGCTTCGTCCATGAACACGCGGACCCAGCCCCGGTCATCGGTCATACGGCGCAGGCACCTGAGATGCAGCAACGTTGCCGCCACCATGCCCGGCACGGCCGAAATCGTTTCAAGTACCGCTGCGCGGTCACCATAGCGGCGCCCGAACAGCAAGTTTGCTGTTGATCCCATCGCCCATGAAATGCCGGTCGCCACCTGGTCCCTGAAGGTGACCGGTTCGCGATGACGGTTGAGATCGTATTTGTTGACGTCCAACATCGTGTATTTTCACCGGCAGGACGGTTGCTTGCTTCGTTGCCGATCGTGTCGTGCATGCCGACGGGATCGACTGCTCAGTTGGTCCGGGCGCGCGGCCTTGTCGGAAGCACGGCACGCTTCGCAGCCCCGGCCCGCACCATCAAGACCTTATCCAACCTTTCAGCAGCGTCTTTGTCCCCGGACAAAGAGCGCGCCCGGCGCTGGTGGTCATGTGCATCCCGGACCCTGCTTGTCGCAGCGCAGGGACCTCGGGCGGGGTTATAGATGGAGTGTCTTTCAGCTCTCGATATCCTCAATCAGGCGGAACTCTTTCACGATGTCCCGTACGAGGTCCTTAAGGATATCCAGGCCCTCGGCTTCCCTGTGCACGCCACTCAACATGCACCGATCTTTCATCAAGGCGATGAAGCGACAACCTTATACATAGTGCTTGGCGGGCACCTGCGGACCACGCAAACGACACCCTGCGGCCACCAGTTGATCCTGCGTTATCTCGGACCGGGCGGGCTTGCCGGCCATGCGGTGCTGAGCGGCGACCAGTATCATCCGGCGACCGTCGTGGCGGTCAAGGAAAGCCATCTCATCGGTTGGTCTCGGAACGCCATCCGGCAGATCATGGCCTGCCACTCCGTAGTTGCCATGAACGCGCTGAATATCCTGGGCCAGCGCTATCATGAAATGCAGCAGCGCCTCACGGAGCTCTCCACCGAAGATGCCGAGCACCGCATCGCCCGAACCGTTTTGCGTCTGATCCGGCAGGCCGGCAGACGCACAGCGAGGGGAATCGAACTTGCCTTCCCGCTCTCCCGGCAGGATCTCGCCGAGATGACGGGCACGACGCTCCACACGGTGAGCCGCACGTTCAGCGCTTGGGAGGGACGCGGCCTCGTTGCGAGCGGAAGACGCAAGGTCATTGTGCGGGAACCCCATCAGCTCGCCCTTATAGCCAGCGAGGGAACTCAGCGTCTCCGAGACGTTCATGATCTACTCGACCCTCGGCCACTCATGCCAGGGCCGAAAGCCAGGACGGCCGGTTCCTGCCCGGATGCGAGCGAGCAGACGCGAAAGAAGTGATCCCTTTTCGTCTGGGCCCTCCCGCACAAGCCTGAAACCGAGATTGGCCGGCGGCGTGCCGACGGAGCACCCGCCCGATCTCGCGTCGCGGATGAAATCGGAGATATAGCTGCGGTGTTCGCCGGCCACGACATGCACACCGCAATTGACGGTCGGGGCGCCTTCGGGCGTACCTCTCTCATCGAGAGCCTGACGAATGAAGCAGGTGTCCGTCCATTCCCAGACATTGCCGGCTATGTCGAGAAGGCCGTTCTCGTTCGCACCAAAGGAACCGAAGGGGCGCGGCGCCTTCTCTCCCAGGCTCTTGCGACGCGCTTCCTCATCGTATTCTGCAAGCCAGCGCTCGGCAAAACCGCCGGTCGCGTCGGCGACAAGGACATCGTCCTTGAGTCGAGAGCCGGCGGCGAACGACCATTCCTCATCGGTGGGCAGGCGCCAGTGCCATCCTGTTTTCTCAGACAGCCATCTGGCATAGGCGGTAGCGTCCAGCCAGCTTACGCCCACGGCCGGAAGGTCGGGCCGCCCGGACCCGGCATCCCGAGGTTGGCAGGCTTCGTCCGCGACGCAACGGTCGAAATCCGCCGCGCTCACCTGTGTCTTCATGATCGTGAGGGGATAGTCGATCCGCATTCTGACAAGCGGTGCATTGACAGATCGACCGTCGCTGGTGAAGTCGCCGGCAACCCGATAGGCGAAAGTGCCGGGCTCGACACGCACGACGCCAGGTGGTTCGACGGCGATGAGCATTGTCGTCTCCAATCGCTAGTTCTTAGCTTGACGACCAACGAATGCATCACTGCAGACATCGTATTTTGCGCCGCAGCAAATAACGGTGCCCGCATATCGCTTTTTCGATGCGCTGCGACAGAGTGTCTCGATTGTACGGCGAGAGGTGCTCATGGTGGCGCGCCTGAGAAAGGGCGTCGAACAATGGGCGCGAAACAGTGGCGGACGACCGAGTGCTAGTCGTCGTTTTGTCCACGGGATCCGCTCGGGCGCGTCAGTACGAATGCAGCGGCTCCACTCAGAACGACCGCCTGGATGGCAAGCACCGTGGCCGATACGCCGAGCAGCCAGGACAATGTGAAGGTTGCGATCATTACCGTGATCGCTGCACGTTTGATGCGGTTATCGATGCTGCCATGCCGCTGCCAGTTGGAGATGAGGGGGCCGAGATACGGATGGCCAAGCAGCCATGCGTGAAGGCGCGGCGAGGAGCGGGCGAAGGCGTAGGCAGCAACGAGCAGGAAGGGCGTGGTGGGCAGGAGCGGTAACACGGCCCCCGCAACGCCGCATGCGGTCGCCGCAACACCCACAAGTATCCAGACGAGTCGAAGGGTCATCCGCTTGCCGCTCGCTGGACGCGAATGTCTGAGAATACACGGGACGGCAGTCGATCGCCCGCGATGCATATGGGCCCGGTGCCCCATCCGCTGGCATCTTGAATCCGTTCCCTCATTCCTAATCTTCTGCCTTCATTGAACATTGTCATGTTGAGCGGCTTCCACGCCATTTTCGCTTCGTCTTTGCGCTAGAACAAAGATGACTATTTCAGTCCAGTATTTGTTAGCGCCGCAGATGCAAGCAATTCGCAACACATATCCGTGGCGGGGGAATCGCAATGCGCAATCAAGAAGCCTTTTCGCGGCCTCCTGCAGCGAAGAGGTGATGGAATGAAGCTCGGTTTCCTGATGATCATCCTGATGGCGCTGGAAGACGGCGGGCTGTCGGCTGCCTTCGTCAATACGCATACGCTCGACGAGTGCGAGGATCGCTCCAAGATTGTCGAGGCAATCTTGGAGGACCAGAACATTACCATCAAAGAGCTTGTCTGCCGGGCATCCGAGGCGCGATTCGAGCCCTTTGCTCACGACGCCCAGGAAGACCCGAAACGTTACAACTATTTCATTTCCTTCGATGACCGGGATGCTTGGGTGGAACCGGACGTCTCCGGCGGCGAAGCGTGCGAGGCACGTGCCGCTTCGGGCCTGGCTCGATACTGCGCAACATCGCCGCAAAACATGATCCCGCAAGGCCAATAGCACGAAAGGAAAGGACAGAACATTCGCATCGACGCATTGCGCCGGTCTTCTCCGCGCGATGTGGAAGTCTGGAAAAGGAACGGTCATGATAAACGCAAACACCGTCAGCCAGAAGGAGCACAGCCCTTCAAGCCAGACTGTAAAGAAAACCATCACCATCGGCCTGCTGCTGTCATCCGCGACCTGCGCAACCGGCATCGCACATGCGCAGGACGGTGCGACCTTGCTCGAACGAATCACGGTCGTTGGGACACGAACGGAAGTCTCGGTGCAGGACAATCCGGCTTCCGTGACGGTTGTCGATGAGGAGCAGCTTGAGCGCGAGGCGCCCGAAAGCATCGCAGAAATGCTGCGGGACGTTCCCGGCGTTGAAGTAGTCGATGCCTCGGCTGCGGGCATGAAGCGTATCCGCATCCGCGGCGAATCCTCGGCCCGCGTCACGATTCTCGTCGACGGACAGGAAATCACCGACCACAGCACCTACGGCACGCCGATCCTGATCGATCCGGCCAATGTGGAGCGCATCGACGTGGTGCGCGGTCCGGCTTCGGTGCTCTATGGCGCGCGGGCGATCGGCGGTGTCGTCAACATCATCACCAAGGGCGGGGCGGACAAGCCGGTCCAGGTGGAGCTTGGCGGAACCTACTATTCCGGCTCGAAAGGCTGGCAGGGCTGGGCTGCGGTGTCCGGCACCGTCGGCGACTTCGACTACAGGCTCTC
Organism: Chelativorans sp. AA-79; assembly: GCF_029457495.1. Classification (NCBI taxonomy): domain Bacteria; kingdom Pseudomonadati; phylum Pseudomonadota; class Alphaproteobacteria; order Hyphomicrobiales; family Phyllobacteriaceae; genus Chelativorans; species Chelativorans sp. AA-79. The sequence goes on along the minus strand of NZ_CP120361.1, from coordinate 4,325,181 downwards.
GGGCGGGCTGGATGACCACGGGGACCGCAAAGTCCCCGAGGGGCAGTACACCTCTACCGGCTATCTCGACGGGACATCCTTCAGCAACGACAATCTGTACCTGCATCTGGGTTACGCCTTCGGCGAGGACCGCAACCACTATGTTGCGCTGAAGGCAGAGCAGCATCGGCTCGAGGCGGAAAGCTGGACCGACCCCTCCTATCTCGAATACCCGATAACCGACTTCAGGGTGGATCTGCCGCAACGCGATCGCCGCAAGATTGGCCTTTACTACGACGGGAAGGACCTCGGCCCTGTGCTGCGCAACGTCCATCTCGACGTGTACTATCAGACGGTCGACCGGCTGTTCGAAAACCAGGTGGTCATGGCACCGCTGCCCGGCAGGACCGTGGATGTCACCTCGACATCCGACGACCGGATCACCAACTGGGGCGGCACCGCGCAGCTCGATCTGGAATTCCACCCCGACCACTATACGATTGTCGGCCTCAACTACCTGGCCGACAATCTGGTGACGGACAAGACATCAACCACCGTCACCACCGGGTTCGGCCCCTTCCCGATCATCACATCCTCGTTGAGCGCGGATGACGCCTCGATCCATACGTTGTCCGCATTCGCCCAGAACGAGTGGTCCTTCGCCGAGGACTTCAAGCTGACGACCGGCCTTCGCTATTACCACATCGAGACCGATCTGAACGACACCACCGACCCCGCGCGGGCGGACTATGAAGGGAGGAGCGACGACCGCGCCGTCGTCGCGGCGGGGCTCACCTACACGGGCCTGCCGGACACAACACTGCGTGCGCTCTACTCCGAAGGCTATGTCACACCGACGCTGCTCCAGCTTTTCACGAACACGACGGCGGGCCGCGGAGTGCTGACCTACGGCAATCCCGACTTGGAGCCGGAGACTTCGCGCAACTTCGAGGCCGGCGCGCGCTATGATGCGTATGGCATCGTTCTCGACGCGGCCGCCTTCTATACGGAGGCCAAGAACTACGTCACGACGGTTCCCTGCACGGCAGGGGCCGGATGCCCGGGCGGCGCGACGGCCGCCGACTACCTTTACAAGAACGCCGATGCGGCAACGACATATGGTGTCGAGCTTCTGGCTGAATACGCCGCGCCGAATACATCGCTGACGCCCTATGTCAGCGGTGCCTGGATGCGGCGGGAGCTACAGTTCCCCACCTACTCGACCTACAACAGCAACACGCCCGAGCTTTCTGGCCGAGCGGGCGTAAAATACGAAGGTGAGGTGCAAGGCATCAACATTTGGGCCGACCTGTTCGTCCGGGCGGCAACCGGTACCAAGCTAACCTCTTTGAACGCGGACACCTCCCGACTCGAGACCGAAAGGCTCCCGGGCTGGGGAACGCTCAATTTCGCTTTCGGTGGGTCGTTCGGCGAAGATGACAGGGTCCAGTTCGCCGTCCATCTCAACAATCTGACGAACAAGGAGTATCGCTCCTCCTTCGACGAGCTGCCCGGTACCGGCCGCAGCATCGAGGCGACGCTCAAGATGATGTTCTGAGCGGCCATGAAACCTGTTGTGGATATTTCCCGTCATTTCGCCAAGACCGGGGGCGATCCTCTTCGGGACGCGTTCTTCCGGCGGACGCCGGTCATGCCGTGGCGAGACAAGCGCCCGCTGCCGGCCGAGGACCTGCCGGCGGTGTGGAAAGGGCTGCTGGCAGAAAGCGCGGGTGCGCGGCGAAAGCGGCTTGCTTATGTTCATGTGCCGTTCTGCGCCAATCATTGCCTGTTTTGCGGCTTCTACCGCAATGCCTATCGTCCCGAGGCGGCGGCGGACTATGTGGCGCTCATTATCGAGGAGATCGAACGCGAGGCTTGCGAGCCCGCAATTCGTTGCCGGCCGGTCCACGCCGTCTATCTCGGCGGCGGCACGCCGAGCGCGCTTTCGGCCGATGAGTTGTCGCGCATCCTGGGCACGATCCGCCGCTGCCTGCCGCTGGCGGCCGATTGCGAAATCACCGTCGAGGGGCGCATCATCCACTTCGACGCGGAAAAGATCGATGCTTGTCTGGAGGCGGGCGCAAACCGGTTCTCCATCGGTGTGCAGACCTTCGACACCGAGGTGCGTCGCCGCCAGGGCAGACGGGCAAGCCGCGAGGAAGTCATCCGCTTCCTCGACGATATCAGGCAGAAGGACAGTGCCACACTGGTCTTCGACCTCATCTATGGGCTGCCGGGCCAAACCCATGAAGTCTGGCGCGAGGATCTGCGCATGGCGGCCGCGCTGGAGCCGGATGGCGTGGATCTTTATGGTCTCAGCATATTTCCCGGCACACCGCTTCACGCGGCCATCGCCAGCAACAAATTCGGCCATACCGTGGCGCTCCCCGAGTTGGGGCCGATGTACCGGATAGGCGTCGAGTTTCTCGCCGCCCAGGGCTGGCGCCAGATCAGCAACAGCCACTGGGCGCGCACGACGCGCGAGCGCAATCTTTACAACCTGCTCATCAAGGAAGGGGCGGATTGTCTCGCCTACGGATCGGGCGCGGGCGGGTCGCTCGACCGCTACAGCTACAATCTCTCCGGCAGCCTGGAACACTACACGAGCTCTCTGGGCGAGGGGCGTAAGCCGATAGAGGCCATGCGCATCGCAGACGATCTGCAGCCCACGCGCGATTTCGTCACCGCCGGGTTCGAAGTGGGTCGTCTCGACCTTTCGCAGCTGGAGACACCATTGGTGTCCAACGCGCCGACGCTGCTTAAGCCGCTCGCCGAGCAGTGGCAAGCAGCCGGCCTTCTCACCTTCGACGGCACCGCGGCATTGCTCACCACGGCTGGGCGCTTCTGGTACGCCAATCTGGTGACCGCCTTCAACGACGTTCTGGCCAAGGCGGCCGGACTCTCCATTCCCACCGACCATCAAGCACGAGGTACGCAAACATGACCGAGAGCACAGCAAACAACGATCTGATTACCCTGCAGGCACGGCTTGCCGAAAACCAGGACGGCATTCTGGAGTTACTTGCCGAAGAGCACGGTGTCTCGCTCCAGGCGGCAGTCGAAAGCCTGCCGGAAGAGATGTGGAAGCGTGTTTCCGGCGAACACTTCGTCGAGGCCCTGACGGATATCGCTTCCTGGGGGGACGTTACCATCATCGTGCATACGAAGGACGTCATCATGGAGGCCCACGGACCGCTGCCGGAAGGACGCGTCGGGCACGGTTTCTACAACCTTCGGGGCGGTGGCGCCGTGAGCGGGCATCTCAGAGCGGAAAACTGCAAGGCCATCATCTACCTGCGCCGGCCCTTCATGGGCAAGGAGACCGCCTCGGTGCAGTTCTTCAATGCCAAGGGTGAGGCGATGTTCAAGATCTTCGTCGGCCGCAACGAGGCGGGCGCGCTCAAGGCCGACCAGATCGATCGCTTCACACAACTGGAGAACCGCTTGAACGGCGCGGGGCGATGATACCATGCGCAGCGTCCTGATTTTCGGTGCAAGCAGCGGCGTCGGCTTCGAGTTGGCGCGCGTCCTGCGCGAGAAAAATGTGCAGGTGACAGCCATGTTGCGCTCAGAGGGGGGGCGTCACGCGCTCCAGGCGCTCGGGGCGCATGTGGTGCGCGGGGATGCGTTCGTGAAGGACGATATCCGCGCCGCCCTCGCAAGCGCGCCGCCGGGTGTCCGGGAGGTCGTCTCCACGCTCGGCGGAATGGCGGAGGACGGTCGGCGGGCGGACGATGCCGGCAACATCAACGTTATCGAGGTGGCCGCCGAGCATCGTGCTGGGCGCTTCGTGTTGGTCACCTCCATCGGCTGCGGCGAGATGGCGCCGTTCATGTCCGAGCGCGCCCGCGCTGCCTTCGGTGACGCGGTGGAAGCGAAGTCGCGCGCGGAAGAGCGCCTGAAGGCGAGCGGGCTTTCCTACACGATCGTCCGCCCGGGAGGATTACGCACCCAACTCGCCACCGGACAGGGAATCCTGTCCGCCGATCCGGAAATGCATGGCTTCATTGGCCGCGCGGACGTCGCGCTGCTCATCGAACGGGTGCTGCGTGATCCCAACACCAGCGGACGGGCTTTTGCGGCAGTCGAAGCCGATCGGGCGAGATGCGCCAACCCGATCTCACCATTTCCGCTCGTCGCCTGAGTCAAGCAAGTAGGACCGTTGCTTGTGTATGCCTGACTGTGAAATTCGATAGACACTGGAATGCCATGCTCGGGTCACGGAGGCTACAGCAATATCGCGGCGCCAAGCCATATGGTCGCGCCGGCCTTAGCTGCCAATGCGGCCGTAGCTTCCGCTCTCTCGGCGCTGCGCCAAACGGAGAAAAAGAGAAACAAGTTCCACGGGAGCGGCGCAAGGAACATCAGAAGCGCTGCGATGATCGGGATTTCCGAAGCCAGCAGCGCCATCGCAGCCAATGTTGCCGCCGCATTAATCATCGTTCCGACGAGCATCATATCACGCCAGAATACGGTCGCCAGAGCCGCTTCGCCACGCAGCCGAGATAGAAGAAAGGTTTTGAGGTTCGACAGGCGACCGGCGTCGGCGGGCATGCTGCTTCCTATGGCAGAATTTGTTACGTGAAATCTGTTTAACTACTCCAGCGCTTCGCCGGGATAGACCCCCCAGAGCTTTGCCTGTGACACATAACCATGCCAAGCATCGCCTTTGATCGAAATGCGGCACCAGCTACCGTCGCATCTCTCCAGGCTCCCCTTCACGCCGGGGCTTAATATGGCAGTCGTGGCTGCCTTGTCCGACGGTTCATGCTTCAGCGGCACGGGATCCGTCTGCCAGGGCGCGACAATAGCGGTTCTGCGTCCGGACAAAAGTGCATGGTACATCCAGCCCTGGGCACTCGACCAATCCCGCACTTTGCGCCAGTTGCCGTATTCGGCAATGATCTCCAGCGGTATGCCTGGCGTCACATAGACCCATTCAATCGAGTATTGCGTTCCAGGACCCGCGCGCAGGCGTGCCCTGCTTGATCCAAGCGATACGTAGCGGGGCAGTTCAAGCCCCGTCTCGCTCCCCAATCTGGCTGCCTGTGCGCGCCCTTCACGGATTTGTGATCCGGAAATCAGGATCGATACAAAGAGCACTGACAGCCACAGTCCTTTTATCACCCAGCCTCCGCTTGCTCAGCCATCCAGATTCTTAGCGTTCCGGCGGGATCAATAGCTGCGCGGGGTAACGGAAACGTTTCCTTAACGCGTCAACGCAGTTTCGAACGGTCGCCCTTCACATTCATATCGTAGCACGATACTCTCAAGCGATGACAGGCTGATAGGTTTCGTGAAAAAGTGAGAGGAAGCTCGATGACAAATGGAACATCCTTTTCGCAGCGCTGGCAGGAGTATCGCCCCTCGAAGGCTATTTGGGCATGGTCCTGCATCGCCTCTGTTGTTCTCACCATGATCGTCGGATTCACCTACGGTGGCTGGGTGACCGGGGGCACAGCGGAGTCGATGGCGGCGCAGGCGAAAGAAGATGCGCGGGAGAATCTGGTTGCCAATCTTTGCGTCGACGGGTTCGTCTCGTCGGTAAATGCCGAGGCCACCTTTGCCGATATCAAGGAGGCCAGTTCATGGGATCGGGATAATCTCATCGAAGAGGGTGGATGGGCCACAATCGATGGCCTCGAAGAGCAGGTGGCAGGTGCTGCTGATCTCTGCGCCGAGCGGATCGCCAATATGGAGGATTTGCCCGCCGACCGCGTGGTGGGCACGTCAGACAACACATAATCTGCCGTTTCGGCCTCTAAGATTGACGGCGAGAGGCCTGTGATGGGAGCTGGTTACGACGCTGGTCTGTTACCACGCTGCAGTACCCGTAGCAGCATCGGCTCTATGCGTGAGAGTTCATCAAGGTGCGCTGCAGACAAGGCCTCCAGATAGGCTTCAGCCTGGTCCGTCAGCTGTAGCAGGACGCGGCGCTGGTCCTTTGCGTCCTGCGCTTTGACGAGAAGGCCGTTGTCGCTGAGCCGGGTAGCCAACTCCACGGCGCTGTGATGCCGAATCCTGAGCCGTTCGGCCAGTTCGCCGACGGTGATCGGTTGTCCTCGCCCGTACCCCTTGATAGCCAGGAGGGCCTGGTGCTGTCTTGCGGTCAACCCGATCCGCAGGGCCTCGTTCTCGCTGAATTCGAGAAAGCAGCGGATGATGTACCGAAATTCGGCGAGCGCCGAATAATCGATTTGTTTCAGCTTGGTTTTCTGCATTTGGTTGCGATCAGTTATCACGAGAAGGAATGAAAGGCAGATGTTCCCGATTGTTCAGGCAGCATTTGATCGATCGTATCCGCTTCTGATTGGGGCACAACAATAGAACGAGAAGATTCCATGCCGAAGCGCGCATTCAATCTGCCCAACATTCTGACTTACGCGCGCATTCTGGCCGTACCGCTGATCGTGTTATGCTTCTTTCTCGAGGGAAGCCTGAGGTCCAGCGAGTTCGCGCGCTGGTCGGCCCTGTTCATATTTCTTGCAGCCAGCATCACAGACTATCTCGACGGTTACATTGCCCGCTCATGGCGGCAGACCTCCAATATCGGCAAGATGCTGGATCCGATCGCCGACAAGCTACTCATCGCAACCTGTCTGCTGCTTCTGGCGGCCGATACCGCCCGGACAATCGCCGGTTGGACCTTGTGGGCAGCAATCATCATCCTGTGCAGAGAAATCCTCGTATCCGGCCTGCGCGAGTATCTGGCTGCGCTGGAGGCAAGCGTACCGGTAACGCAGCTCGCCAAATGGAAAACGACGATACAGATGATCGCCGTCGCCTTCCTCCTCGTTGGACCGGCAGCTGACAAGATCGTGCCCTACACGACGGAGGCCGGGATCGTGCTCTTATGGGTTTCGGCGCTGGTGACCCTTTACACCGGCTACGACTATTTTCGCGCCGGGCTGAGGCACATAGAGGACTGAACGACAACGGCGACATGGGATCCCTGGCTCAAGTCGACCGGGATCGGAAATCGCATAGCTTATGGATGCGACCCGACGATCATGACTGTTGATTTGGATCGTGCGGCACCGCATAGCACGAGATGCTCTTCTCCTTGAGAGCTCGGCACGTATCCCATGCATCGGTTTTGGTCTCAAATCCGGCATAGCGGGCGCGATGATAGATTTGGCCTTCCATTGTGAATCGCTCGGTGAACGCCGAACTGTCGCCAAGAAGCGCCGGCGCCTTCTGGGCGGTCCGTTCGAGAATCTCACGGGCCTGCACCTTGGATGGCATCGACGCGATCTGAATCACCCATCCCTCGCTGTTCGTTGATCCTGTGGCTATGCGGTCAATGGCAGCCACCGCTTTGACGGGCGCCTTCGGGCGCGCGATCGCCGTTGCGACTGCATCGTTATTGGCGCCGGTGCCGTCGCCCGCGGCATAGGCAGTCACCGTCTCCACGGAGGGCCGACCAGATGGCACTGGCGCATCGACTTTCGGCAGCCTGACAGAAGCCACCAGTGCACCGGTTCCCGGGCGGTCGATCACAAACCGGTCCGGCCCCGTCGACGCCTTGGGCAGATAGCGTCCAATCAGATCGATCATATGTGCATTCCTGCTACGGCCAGAGCGCCCGCCCACAACGACGGCAACTATGCTTCGACCGCCCGTTTCCACCGAGCTGACCAGGTTGAAGCCGGAGGCTCGTATATAGCCGGTCTTGATGCCGTCGACGCCCTTCACTCGGCCCAACAATCGGTTGTGATTGCCATAGGTGCGGCCCTTGTAGGTAAAGGACCTCGTCCGAAAATAGTCGTAGTACTCCGGATGATGGTCACGCAGTGCCATACCGAGCCGGGCCATGTCGCGCGCGGTGGTCTTCTGGGCGCTGTTTGGCAGGCCGTGAGCGTTTTTGAAGGTGGTCGAGTTCATTCCAACGTCTCGTGCCCTTGCCGTCATCATCCGCGCAAAGCCGGCTTCCGATCCGCCCAGGAACTCGCCCAGGGCCGTCGCGGCATCATTGGCCGACTTCGTCACCAAACTCAGGATCGCTTGCTCCACAGTGATGGTCTGGCCCGGCTTGAGACCGAGTTTCGTCGGAACCTCAGCCGCAGCGTTGCGAGAAACAGGAATGCGGGTGGACTTCGAAATTCGGCCGCTCTTGAGCGCATCGAATGTGAGATAGAGCGTCATCATCTTGGTCAGGGATGCCGGGTAACGCAGTGCGTCGGCATGATCCGCGTAAAGGGTTCTGCCCGTCTTGGCGTCAACCACGACACCGGCATATTTTGCATTGGCAGTCGCCGCCGAAGGAGCCCCGACGACGAGGACCGACAACAGCATCAATTGCAAAATTGTTTTGAACGCAAAGTTGGAATGCCCGGCAATAGACACCGTCCGCCTCCCGCAACCGACCGAACCTGAAATTGCCGGGCGTGGGCCGGCAGTGGTGGCCGAACCCTATGGGAGCCGGTGTTACGAAAAAGTTTACTAAAACTGAATCAATCGAAGGATCGGCCATCGGGAAGATCGTGGCGGCAGGGCGTTCAACCTTGGACCGCCAATGGCTCGTCGGGTCGCTCCTCAGCAAGAAATTCTGATTTTACCCATTCAGCGTATTCACCCTGGACGATCCCATTGTCGGAGGAACACTCGTCCGGGCCGGATTCGACATAGGCCGATTTACCCTCGTAGCAGCCTGCGGATCTGTAGTGCGTGACGCGAGACCACCCGTCTTGCGTTTCCTGTACGAGCAGAGACTCACGAAAAAAGAAACGGCCGGTCACACCGCAATCTTCTGAGGGGCACGTGTAGCGTTTCAGGTCGTCGATCGCGACCCACATGCGCATATCTGCCCGGGCGACGGACGCAAGACCCGCGCACCCGGTGATAAGCAGGCATGCGAGCATTGTGGTCTTCTTCATGGTCTAACTCCGTTCCGCCCGAGCACCAGTGCCGGAAGATTATAGCCTGATTGCGCCTACGAAAGACATCAGCATCGCATCTGCCCAAGCCTTCATCCGTTGCAAACTATATCGTCAACCGATATAATTCTGAACCCTCGGTTTCAATGTCCCTTCTGGATATAGCGTGAGTCTGAAGGGGACAGCTTCGATTCCCCACAATGTGGGGCATGAGGGGGCAAGCGCTATCGGCGAAGATCGATAGCGCTTGCTTTTGAGCATCAATCGGGAGTGGCGTGGTGCTTTCCAGTTGGACCCCCGGTCCACGCTGTGGCGATGTGTTGAAATTCCGTTTCAAGGCGCGGCCCCGCATCGCCCTGTGCTCCCAACACGTCTTTATTGCGATCCTCCCGAAAACTGCCGAGCCGGAAATTGAATCGTGGGATTTCTCGACGATCCGCTGCGGTGGACAGCGCGCTGTATGAAGTTTGCCTCTTTGATCGCGAAGGGATTGGCTTGGTTCCTCGTAGCTTTCCTTTTCGTCGTAGTTGGCAGCGTGCTCATTTTCGAGGCTCTATCAACCATCACCTGACGATCAATTCAGCATGCTTGACCCGACGGGACGCACCCGTGGTTGAAACCTCCGTTTGCATTCTCGATCAGACGAGGAAGATGTGCCTTGAAGAGAAGGCGCCACACATCCCGACAGCTATGACTCATTCTTGGGCGCCTACCGAATGGATCGGTGGCGATATCCAAATCCTACGAATCTTCAGGTCGTTCCGTTCTCAACCACGCACCTGCTTTGGTGCTGCTCGTAGCCCCCGTTGCACTCCCAATCATTCCCCGAATAGTCGATATGGGCGTTTTCAGGAACCGTCAGCTTGACGCACTGTCCCCCATCTCGCCGGAACTCGCGCTCGCATTGCCACTCGTCACCGTCGGCGGACACATAGGCGTGATCCGGCACGTTGAGCGGTACACATCGCGCCTCTACTCGGTGGAATCCACGCAGGCAGTGCCAACCCGGTCGGTACCCCGAGTAGTCGGGATAGGCATTCTCCGGAACCATGATCTTTTCGCATGACCCGTCAACCTCCCGATACCCGGGAATGCACTCCCAGCCACTCCCGAACGGCTTGCTGACCAGATAGGCATTGTCAGGGACGACAACGCGTTCACAGCGGTCGTCTCGCTCGCTGAAGCTTACCTTGCACTTCCAATCATCGCCTCGTGCCGTCAGGTATCCATTCTCGGGCACATCGACTTTCACGCACGCGCCATCTTCGGTCCGGTAACCACGCTCACACGCCCAGCCTGCACCCCATGCATTGATATAGCCGTTGGCCGGCGGTGTGACTTTCTGGCATTTGCCGTCATCTTCACTGTATCCCCAACCGCACTCCCAATCCGTGCCCCACGTTGTCACATGTGCGTTTGCGGGCAGGTCGAGCGGAACACATTTGCCATTCTCTTCCTCATAAGCCCAATCGCATTCCCAACCACCGCCATATCTGTCGGAGTGTGAATTGGGTGGGCCGTCATTACTGGCTGCGAAACTGGGCGCTACTGATCCGGCGATGATTGATGAAACCAACAATAGTCTGAAGAATTGCTGCACGACACGCAATCTGCCTCCCCCTTCTTGCTAACCTGCTATGCCGACTCTGAGCACCTATGCATGTCAAAGTGGCAAGAAGGGGGGTGCATTCCCCAACGCGACAGATCGGGGGTCAGTATGCCGTCGCATGCTCCGGGAGGGTGTCGACAGTCATGAATGCGAAATGCGATGAGCCCGCCTGCCTATACTTGGAGCTGATCAGCATGCGGTGCAAGTTTGCGCAAAGGTTCCTTTGGACTGGCATTGCCAATGTCAGCAACGTGGCGTTTTTTCCCCTTCTGATCGAAGATGGCAACGTAACCTTTCCACCCGACTGCGACATTGCACTCGTCGAGTTTGTCTTGCCTCACTCCACTTTTCTTCTGCACGCTTCACTTGTCTTCTGAATTTCATACTGACGACCGCTCAGGGGGACGACCTACAGGGGAGCCTTGCATCGCGCGGGTACTCGGCTTTCAGCGAGCTAGATCGCGCTTATCGCGTCCAGTGCCATATTAGACGCAGCCACCATCGGGAAACTACGTGGAGGCAAAAACGGACATGCCTGGAGAGACCATGCGACTTTGGCGACATCCTGCGCTCTGGCTTGTCAAGCGGAGCTTGGACGGTCGCCACATGGCAGGTCATCACAATGAACATTTCATGAAAAGTCGGCTCTCGAGGCGGTGACATGGGCGCATCCCTTCTTGAAAACACTAGGCGCCCCAATCGGCCGCTTCTTTGTCCTGGCGCAAGGAGGTGTTGGTGTGGGCTAAGATTGCCGTTGAGAATTTCCGGGATGATGTCAGGTGGTGGCGCGGTCCGGACTTGGCTCAGGTTCCGGCATCATGTCGCATCCCCGCAATCGAATTCCATCTTGCTACCTCAACGACATCCGCCAAGCTTGGCGGATGTATCGTCATACCCTGGTTTGCTTCCGCAGGTTGCCACCTGATCCAGACCTGGCCGAACAAGAAATGGCAGGAAGCCGGCCAACCAGATCCCAAATGTTCCGGCCCACAAAAGTGTTGCAAGCGTGTAGTGCGGCCCGAAGAGACTTTTCAGAACACCCACTTCGGGCAGAACCCGGACAAGACAGGCGGCCACGATCAGAACGATCGCTGCATTGGCCTGCCAGGGCAGAACGAGCAGCCGGCCGGTATGGCGCAGCCCGGCGATAATGAAGACGGCTATGACGGCGGTCCCCAAAGCTCCGACTGAAAGAAGATGCAGACCCGCAGCCGGCGGAATCGCGACGCCCAGATCGGCGAGGCCAAGCGTGATCAGCCCCAGCGCGGCAAAGAGATTGGCAAGCGCCAGCGCCAGGACTTCGCCCTTGAGAACGCCGCGGCCGATGAACCACTCGCCAAGCCGATCCATGAACGCCGCGCCGGCCGCCAGCGCCAGAAAGGCTGGCGCCTGCGACCCCGGAAAGGCGAGGCTTGTCGCGCCAAAGAGCGCCGTCGCGGCTGCGGCTAGGTTCTGGCGTCCGGGATGCGGCCTGTAGGGTGTGGTCTCGCCCGATGGATCAAGCGCGAGATTGAGGACGACGACGTTGATGCGCGAAAGCGCCAATGCGAACAGCAGCACGAAGATGAGGAGCGCGGTTTGCAGGAGCCGCGCGGAAAGATCGAACTGGCCGGAGATCCAGGCCATCCGGATGGCGGCCTCGGTTGCGGCGAGCAGAACGATCCAGGTTACGAAGGAGGCATGGCGTGTCGAGCGTCGCTCGATCATCGGTGTGATCGCGAACCACATCAGCAGGCTCAGGAACGTGAAATCCGTTATCGCGGCGACGGCCATGAGCGCGTCCGCGCCCAAAAGGCCGACGAGCCGCCCAGGCAACCAGAATGCAAAAAGGGCAACGAGGCTTGCACCTTGTCGCGGTCGAGTGTCCGTCCATTCCGGTACAGCCGAGGTGAGGAAGCCGGCAAGTGCCGCGCCGTAGGTTCCGAAAATCATCTCATATGCATGCCACTGACCGGGCGGCACCGAGCGGGCAAGAGGCAGGTCGAACGCGAAGACGATGACCCAAAGGGTCGGCCAAGCCATCGCGTGGATCGCCGCCAGAGGGAAGAACAGCCGTAGGCCTTCTGACAGGAGAGGATGGACGGCACCGGCGTTGAAGGTCCCGTGGCCAACTGGCAGGACCGTCATGTGTGATGCCGCTCCTCGCCATGCACAAGTTCGCTGAATACCGGCTCGTGCGACCAGCCTTCCACGGTCTCGAACACGGAGCGGTTGTCGCGCCCGCCCGGCCTGCCCGGAATGGCGCGGATTTCGACGATCCCGCGTTGCCTTGTGGAGAGAATTGCCAGCCGATCGGCTATGCGCACGGCCTCGGCGATGTCGTGCGTCACGAACAGGCCTGAGAACCCGCACTCACGGGCCATTGCCACGACGAGGTCCTGCAAGACGCGCTTCAGGCCGACATCCACCGCCGTGAATGGCTCGTCGAAGTAGACGACCTCCGGTTCCACCGCCAACGCACGGGCCACCGCCACGCGCTGGCGCATGCCGCCGGACAGTTCGGAAGGATATTTGTCGAGATCGGCAGGCTCGAGCCCCACATCGTGAGCTTTGGCGCAGGCAGCCTCCCAACGGCGGCGCGCGGGAATACCGAGACCGGCAAGACCATAGGCGATGTTGTCCCGCGCATTGAACCAGGGCAGGAGCCGAGGCTCCTGAAACACCACGGCATGGCGTCGATAATGCCGCCGGACGCGGCCCTTCAGGGGTTCGATAAGGCCGGCGGCGATCTGCAAGAGCGTGGTCTTGCCACAGCCGGAAGGCCCCACAAGCGCGACAATCTCGCCAGGGGCAAGCACAAGCGATGTATCTTCGAGAACGGTCCGGCCGAGGAAGGCGTGGCCGACGCGGTCAAGCGCAAGCCTCATCGCTTCACGCCCGACGGCAGGCCGGCGCTGCGCCAGCGCTCAAGTCCCTCGCGCAGTGGATGAAGTACGAGATAGTCCGTGGCAAGCGCGAAGAGAACGACGAGTGCGGTCCAGGCCGTCACCTGCGCAATGTCGAACAGGGCTCGTGCCGTGGCGATTTCGCCGCCGATCCCGCCGGTATTGGAAAGAAGCTCGGCCATGACTGTGACTTTCCACGCGGTTCCAACCGTCGTCGTCCACGCAGGGAAGAGATAGGACAAGAGATGCGGCAGCGTGACCGTGCGGAAACGGCGGAACGGCCCGGCACCGAACACCCGTGCCATGGCGTCGAGCGACCGGTCACGTGTGGCAACGCCTTCCAGCGCGCCGGCGAAGGAGATGGGCAGCGCGGCGACGACGACGGTCGCAACCGCCGAGCCGCCGGTCGCCCCGAACCATATCAGCGTGAGCACGATCCACGATATCGGCGGGACGGAAAGCACAACGGCGACGACGGGCTTGAGGAGCCGCATAGCGGCAAACGAGAAGCCCGCGACGCTTCCCGCCAGCGTGCCCAGCCCCGCGGCCAGGCAGAAGCCAAGAGCTGCGCGCGCGGCGGTTTCTCCCGTGGCCGATGCGAAGCCGGGCGCACGTATAATGTCGCCAATCGCCGAAAGCGTCTCAAGTGGCGACGGCAGTACGAAGCTTCCGTAGACTTCATGGCCGGTCTGCCAGGCTGCGAACAGGCACAACAGACCGGTCGCGCCCGCCCAGCCTGACCAGATATAGCGTCCGAGCCAGGAGGCCCGCGTCATTTGTCGACCCTAGGTGCGCAGTCACAGCCGGCGCGGCGGTGGCGGCGCCAGGCGTAGAGCGTCAATCCCGCGAGGGCGATCGTTGCGAACAGCAGCGCGTGCTCCAATTCCCCGACCCAGGCGATAGCACCTGCAATACCGAGGATCGTGGCGATGTGCGTGGACAGACATGCGAGAAACGCGATGATCGTCGCCGCAAGGCTGCCACCGAAGAACCGGTCGCGGAGCAGAGATGGATGTTGCGTTGGCATGGCTATGGTCTCCTTTGAAAACGACGCAGCGGAGCGGGCTCTCAGAGCGCGTAGAACCCGTCATCCGGCAGCTTGCCGCCGATGATGCGCGGATCGTCGTCAGCGAGGATGGAGAAGAAGGCCTCCAGTTCCGGGCGGATCGAGGATGCGGGTAGCGCGGCGAGATTACTGTGCGGGATTGCCTGTGCGACCACAGGGCTCATCAGGCCGAATTCGTCGGCCGATGCCAGCGCTGCCAGGGTGGGATGGCTCACCACATAGTTCAGCGCCGATTGAAGGGCTTCTTGCAGGGTCCGAAGGCCTTCCGGACCGACCTCGTCAATGAAAGCCGACGTGACCGCAAGACCGGCCTGCGGCAGGAAGCCATCCCCGCCGATCGCCTCGGCCCACGTCTTCTGGCAGTCGACGGCGCGCGTCAGCCCGCTCATGCTCAGCTTGCCCTTGAGGATGGTCGCAGTCGCAGCCGGCTCAGCCAGCAGCGCGGCTTGCGTGCGGCCGGCGAGCAGCATTTGCATCGCCTCGGGCGGTGTGCCGGCATATTCGAGCTGCAGGTCTTTTCCAGGCTCGAGCCCTGCATGGGATAAAAGGCGGCGCAGAATGAAATCCGGCATATCGTTGCGGAAGGGAACGGCCAGCCTCTTGCCGGCAAGATCCGCAATGCCGCCGATTTCGGAGCCCGCCACGATGTACAACAGCCCGCGCGTCATAATGTTGGCGAGTTGCACGCCAAGACCGCGATTGTAGAGATTGGCGGCCACGTAGCTCGGGACGATGACCGCCTTCATCGAGCCGGAGCTGATCCCGGCACGCATTTCGTCGGGCGTGCGCCAGGTCTTGAATGCAACCGATGGAGCGATGGCTTCGAGCGTACCGCTCGCCACGGCCTGGGCCAGTACGATGGAGGGCGCTGCCGGCGGCCCCCAGAACGTCAGCGGGTCGGCGGCCCAAACGGCTGGCGGGCGCGTAACCGCCGCCGCTGCGGCAGTTGCGAGGAGGGTCCGACGGTTGAGCATGGTTGGCTCCTTTCTTGGGTTCCTTCCGGCTTGGCCTCAGAATGTCGCCTTGAGGCCCGCATAGAGTCTTCGCCCATCACGGGGCAGGAATGCCGCCTGGTCCGGTCTTGCTTGATCGACGATCAGCGTCGAAGAGGCGGAGGATGCGTTGAACAGGTTGGTGAGCTCGGCCCGTTGGGGATTCGAGAATCCAACAATGCAAGAGCAGTCCCCCCGGTTGATCGGGAATCCGTTTTGCAGAACGGGGATTCCGCGCTCGACGAGGTTCTGCTGAAGGCCCTGAGCCGCGAACTTGAATGCGGGGCTGACCGCCGACACAACACGCTTTTCAGTTCCCCACTCGAGATATAATCCCGCCAACCGGCGCTCTATCCCCACGTGCCGCTCCGCTAGAAAACCCATACCCTTTCGGCCTGCAGCGATCACCGAGCGCCGGAAAGATTGACGAGAGATATATGTTTTATTCCGCATGTACCCTTGCACCCCACTCTTCATGCGTGAGATCGACGCCAAAAGATGAGTTTTATATTCATCTTTGGAAGCACGCCGGTTTCTGGAAGTCAAGCGCCCTCAACGTCAGGTCGGAGCTTTCACAAGACGGTTATCTCGTCTTGACGAAACCCGCCAACGCGATAATCGCCTGTTCCCCGTTGGCGTCGCCCAGTATGCGGCGATAGAGCAACTGGGCGTCGGTCCAGGGTTCCGTCGATCGCATCACGTAGCCGCGCGTCCAGCAGCGGTGGCCTTCGAGCACGAGCTTCTCGGCCGGGCGCTCGAAATAGCTGTCTGGACCGGGATATCTGTTCCGCATTTCCGGCATGAGTGACCTCCAAATCCAACACCCCGACCGCTGTGAGCGGCAATGCTTAGTCCGATCTGCATAAACTTGACTTTTATAGTCGAGTATTGTGTTTGATTGAAGGTGCCGCGACCGAAATCGGCTGCCGGACGCGTAGAGGAGCGAGCGCCGGAGCAAGCCCCTTTTTCCGATTTTGGCGCCGGTATTGCTGTGCTTGCCGCGGGAGGTGGAAGGATATGCTGAAGATGAGTCGCGCGGAGCTCTATGACTTGGTCTGGTCGAAACCGCTGACGGAAGTCGCCCGCACATTCGGAGTCCGCGACCTACATGTCGCCCTGGCTTGTGATCAGTACGAAATTGCCCGTCCGCGGGCGGGTCATTGGCAGAAGCTCGCGTACGGCAAGGCCGTCGAACAGCCCCCGCTCGAAAACACCGCTTTCCAGGCGGGCCAGACCGTGATCATCGACCGGAAACGCTGGACGATCGCGACCGGAAGCTCAAGCGGCGATCCAGACGGGAGGCGAGTTGCATGAAGCATTGCACGAGTATCGAAGGACACCCGCTTCCGAGCGATTCCGAACGGATCGATACGCGCCGCTACCGGGAACTCGTGGCGGAAGTCGAACGGCAGCGTTCACGCGTTCGCGAGGCCCGGCAAAGAGCCGTCGAGAGCCTGGCGCGCGCCCATGAGGCGCCAGAACCACTCGATACAGCCAATACTATTTTCGTCGCCCTGTATGAGACGCATTGGTGTGATCGGGAAGCGCTCTTCACGGCGATGCGGGATCTCGATGCCGCATGTGAGGCATTGCACGCCTTCGTTTCAGGGTTCGGCACATCGACACACCCCGATCTCCTATCGACCTGCACGAAACAGACCGAACCCGAAGTACAAGAGAGCCAGAATCCAGGCATGGAGAAGCCGCGTGACACAGATGTCCAAGACTGAATCGCGCCGTGAGGAGGCCGAGGCACATTTCCGGATGGCATTGGCGAACGAGTTTTGCCACGTCATCGACAGAACGGGGTTACCGCCGATGGCGGTCCTGCAGCTGGCTGCACAGGCTATCGGATCGATCTATAGCGAGGCGGCAGAGGCGCATTCCAGAATCGATGCCTGCCCATGTGGCTGGCGTCCGCACCCGACCTCCGACACCGAAATCCTGGCCATGGCACTGGTGAGTGCGTGCCGGAAACGGGACAGACAGGATCTCGGCTCGATGCGCGTTGCCGGCACCGCCTGAACAAATCAATCAAGAATCCTGTGGATTTCAGGAGCATTCCATCATGAACAGCAATGAGACTTTGAGCCTCTGGACACCGCGCGTCCTCAGCATACTGCGCATTGTCGCCGCGTTCCTGTTCCTGGAGCACGGTACGCAGAAGCTGCTCGGATTTCCCGCCAGCGAATTCTCGCCCGACATGCTGTTCCTGCCGTGGATTGCCGGCCTTCTCGAACTCGTCGGTGGTGTCTTGCTCATTCTCGGCCTGTTCACGCGGCCGGTCGCTTTCTTGCTTTCCGGGCAGATGGCGGTGGCCTATTGGATGGCGCATGCCCCGCAAAGCTTCTTTCCGGTTCTCAACGGTGGTGACAGCGCGATCCTCTTCTGCTTCGTTTTTCTTTACCTCGTTTTCGCGGGCCCCGGTGTTTGGAGCCTGGACCACATGTTGAAATACAAGAGCGCCACGCCGCAAACGAATCCATAGTCGTGGTCTCGCTGCTGAAGCTACTCTTACGAGAGTACAGGTTCGAGTTCCGCCGTCCGCACCAAACACGTAAAAATCATATCTTGTTCGTGAGTTCGGGGCCGGTTTGATCACCTCGCCAGAGTGCGACGCTGCTTCTCAGCCGGCGTCCCGGAGGTTGCGGGCTAGACAGGCGCACAAACTACGAAGAGCTGCTATCGGTATCGGCTGTGCTTCGACCTTCGGGTCGAGGCAATTGTCTCCTGGCCTTGCGGAACGCCTTGTCGGTAGCCATGAATCTGGCGGCCATTGGCGCAACAAGTCTCGCCGGATCAGGCGCAGGCTGGTTGCTCTCGCGCCCGATCGCCTCGGCATACGCCTGCAAATCCTTGAACACCGGAGCGGGCAATTCGACGGTCAGTTTGACGGGCTTGTCGTCGGGAATGGCGGAGAGTTTGAGTTTGGTCATGACCGCTCCTTTGCGGCATCGTAGGGCTGCATCACCAAATCCCGTTTCACAACAATCCTGACCGGGAAGCCCGGCCGCACCGTGAGCGTCGGCTGGATGTTGAGCTGTCGGCGGACGATCTGCTGGCCGATGTCGGAGGCAGTGTCCTGGGCGCTTTCCCGGATGGCCTTGGCGATGTCGCTCTCGTCATCGCTGGAGAGTTCCGTACCGATGCCTAGCAGCGTCGAGAGAATCGCGGCGCGGAAAATCCGGCCCCAATGATGGTCCACTCCGTCCTCCAGGCCGGAGAAGCCTTGCGTGTCGGAACCCGCGAGGCGCTCTAGCACAATGGACGTGCCGTCGGGCATGACGATGTGGTTCCACACGAGCAAGACGCGGCGCTGGCCGAATGCGACCTGGCTGTCATACTGGCCGATCAGGCGCGCGCCCTGCGGGATCAGCAGATGCGATCCGGTCGGGCTGTCATAGACGTGTTCCGTGACCTGCGCGGTGATCTGGCCGGGAAGATCGGAATTGATTCCGGTGATCAGCGCCGCCGGAATGACAGACCCAGCCTGCACGACATAGGGCGAGGCTTTGTCCTGCACGCGGTCGGGGCTGACGGTACGGCGATCCGCCTCGGCATTGACGAAGGCGAGCTTGCGGTCCTGCATGTTCTGTGCGGCGCCGGGATCGAGCGGCGACGTCTCTGTTGGTAAGGTGAGGCCGGACGACGGATCGCGATTACCCACTGCTATTTCTCCCGCGATCTGCTGACCTGGCGCCCGTAGGCCACGGCTGTCCGTAAACAGTTTTGCGACGCGGGCGGCTTCGATCTCGGCCAGGCGGCGCTGCTCGTCGGGATCAGCACGTGGTGTCTCGATAACTGGCACTTCAACCGACTTGCCTTGTTCTTGCGCACGGCGGATCGGCCGGCCGAGATCACCGGGCAAGGCCGGCCCCAACGCTGGAACGTCCGAGCGCGGCAGGCCGGTATAGTCGCGCGGAAGGTTCTGCAAGCCGTCAGCCGTCGAGCGGTTTTCGGTGCTGTAGAGTTCGGTAGCGGGTTGACTGCCGCGCTGACTGGTATCGAGCGCCCAGAAGAGTGAGCCGACAATGGTGACGGCGCTGACGCCGCCGAGACCGATCAGCACCTTGCGCGACAGCCGTGTCACGCGAGGAGGCTCGGGTCGAAGGCGCAGTTCGGCCTTGATGTCGCCGGCAGGGATATTCGGTGCGTTGGTCATCGGCCTCGCCCCGATGCAAAGAGCGCGGTGCGCCGCTTGGCCGGGCGACCGTCGGTGCGGACGATGCGCACACGCCTCTCGCTCGTCTTGTCGCCGAGACGCAATTCGGCGGCGGCGAACAGACGGTCGACGACATAGTAGTTCTGGCGGGCGCGGTAGTTGACCAGTTCGGAGTTACCGGACGGGCCAATGACGAAGAGCGGCGGCATCTCGCCCTTGCCAATACCGGACGGGAACTCGATATAGACCTTCGATCCATCATCGAAGGCACGCAGCGGTTTCCAGGGCGCGCTGTCACCCTCGATCGAATAGCGGAAGTTCAGCTTCGAGATGTCGACCCCTGTCGCCACAGGCTGCGCGGCGATCGCTCTTGCGTTCTGCCGGCGGAGCGCAATCAACTGGTCCCGCGGATATTGCCAGGAGACCGAGGCCATGTAGGTCTTCTCCGTCGAGCGCAGTTCCATATGGTAGGTGCGCCGGTCCGTGTTGATGACGAGATTGGTCTGGAGGTCCGGCCGTGTCGGCTTGACCAGGATATGCACCTGCCTGCGATCGCCTGCGCCGCTTTCCGTGTCGCCGATGATCCAGCGCACCGTGTCGCCGGCCGCGACCGGGCCGGAGCCGACGAGTTGCTCGCCGGGCTGGAGGGCGATGTCGGTGACCTGACCGGGCGCGGCATAGACCTGATAGAGCGCGCCGGCCGAGAAGGGATAAACCTGCACGGCATTGATGAAGCCGTCGCGGACGGGCTGCATGCGTGCAGCTTCGTTCGCTTGGGTGACGCGGGCCTTCGGGTCCTTCGGCTCCGGTTTGGCCTTGCCGCCATCGACCGGCTTCAACTGGCCGGGCAAAGGGAGCGGCTTCGGCAGCTCGACCACCTCGACTTTGCCGGGCGGATCGGTCTTCAGAACGGCCGGCGCGACATTGTCGTAATCGATCTCCGGCGGGATGTATTTGTTGGCGCAGCCGCCCAGAGCCGTGGCGGACAGGAGTGCTGCGGCGAGCACCGGCGAATATCGCGCCGTGCTGCCTTCGGTCTTCCTTGTCACCCCCTTCATGACCCCATCTCCTTCGACCAGTTGATTGCGTTGACGTAGACGCCGAGCGGGTTTGCCTTCAGCTTGTCGGCCGTGCGCGGCTGCTGGATCACAACGGTGAGGATGGCGGTCCAGCGCTCGGTGCCGGCGATCTGGCCATTCTCGTAACGACGCTCTGTCCAGGCGATGCGGAACGAGTCTGGCGAAGCGCGGATCACGCTTGAGATCTCGACGGCGATCTGCTGCCGGCCGACCCTGGTGAACGGGTCGTTCGAACGGGCGTAATCGTTGAGCGCGATTGCGCCGCGATCGGTGGTGTATTCATAGGCGCGCAGCCAGTTCTGCCGCACGATGATCGGGTCAGCCGGAATGCTTCTCACCTGCTCGATGAAACGCGCCAGATGCCATGCGATCTGCGGATCGGTGGGCCGATAGTCGGCGACGGCCGAGGCGACAGCCTGTGCCTCGCCGAACTTGTCGACCTGTACCACCCAGGGCACGACGGTGCCGCGCGTCGACTGCCAGACCAGTGCCGTGGCGAATCCGCCTGCCAGTATCAGCGAGCCGAAGGCCATCAGCCGCCAGTTTTTCGCCTGCACGCGGGCCGAGCCGATGCGCTCGTCCCAGGCCTGTGCGGCGCGCTGGTATGGAGTTTCCGGTTCGGGCGTGCGCGCATAGCGCACTGAAGGTCTTTTGAAGAGGTTCATCTGCGGTCATCCTGATCGAGGGAAACGGACATGGAGCCGCCGCCGGAATCGCCGGAGCGGACGGCGTGGGCTGCGGCGGTTGCACCGTGGCTCACGGACTGGCCGCGCTTCATGCGCGTGGCCCAGGCTGGCGGAGAAGAAGCGGCTGAAGGAGACGCGCCAGCGGCGGTATCCGCCATGCCGGCGACGGGTGACTGTCCGCCGGTGACGCTCCATGCTGCCGCGCGGCCCGCCGATTGGCTGGAGGACAAGGATTGGGCGGCGCGCGACATGGCGTCCTTCACCGGCTGCACGGCAGCACTCGCGCCGGCCTTGGCAACGCCGCTCATGCCGGCAGCCACGGCCCCCGTTCCGGACTGACCGGAGGTCGAGGCGGCAAGGCCATAGGCGGTGGAGGCGCTGCCGGCCAGATGCGCGCCACCACGGGCGGCAGCGGCACCCATGCGCCCGCCGGCGCCGATCGCGGCAGCACCGCCGCTCAATCCGGCACGCGCCCCCATATAGCCGGCAGCACCCATACCCGCGGCAGCCAGGCCGGTGCCGGCCGCCGCCCCCGCGCCAAGCTGGGGCGCGCCGGAGACGAGGCCGGTGGCGATGCCGGGGCCGAAGATGCCGAGGCCGAGCAGGCAGAGCGCGCCCAGCACCATGGACAGCGCATCGGTGATGGTCGGTTGTTCGGCGATGCCGGTGGTGAACTCGTCGAACAGTCCGGAGCCGATGCCGACGATGACGGCGAGCACCAGGATCTTGATGCCGGAGGCGACGATGTTGCCGAGCACCTTCTCGGCGAGGAAGGCCGTCTTGCCGAATAGCGCGAAGGGGATCAGCACGAAGCCGGCGAGCGTCGTCAGCTTGAACTCGATGAGTGTGACGAAAATCTGTACCGCCAGAAGGAAGAAGGCGATCAGCACGATCGCCCAGGCGATCATGAGCACCATGATCTGCGCGAAGTTCTCGAAGAAGGAGAGATAGCCCATCAGTTCGCCGGCCGCCTCTAGGATAGGATCGGCGGCGTCGAGGCCGACCTGTGCGACGCGACCAGGCTGGAGAAGCTCGGAACCGGACAGCGCGGAGCCGCCCGCCTTCAGGCCGAGACCGGAAAAGCTCTCGAAGACGATGGCTGCGAGCGAATTGAAGTTGCCGATGATGAAGGCGAAGAAGCCGATATAGAGCGTCTTCTTCACAAGGCGCTGCAGCACGTCCTCGTCCGCGCCCCAGGCCCAGAACAGGCCGGCCAGCGTGATGTCGATGACGATCAACGTGGAGGTGAGGAAGGCGATTTCCCCGCCGAGCAGGCCGAAGCCGGAATCGATATAGGCGGTAAACGTTTCCAGGAAACGGTCGATGACGCCGACATCGTTCACGGCCGTGGCTCCACGCTGATTTCGGGTTTCTCGTCGCCGGCCGTGTTGCCGGTGACTTCTCCCATGCCGGGTCTGGGTGCATCGTCCGGAGCGATTGGGAGCAGTTCGGGGAACGTGCTTTCGGCCGGAGGCGGTATGGCGCCAAAGCGTTCCGGCTTCGGCTCGGCCGGACGCTGCGGCTCGTCTCTCTGGAAGAAGCGGCGGCGGTTCTTGGCCCAGGCTTTCAGGCAGGCTGGATCGTCGGCGGCCGCCATGCCGAGATCGCGGCAACGCAGCAGTTCGGACCGCGCGGGCTCGCCGCCCGGATGGCGGAGGCGAAGGGCGGGGGCGTCCTCCGCGCCGTCCCTGCGCAGCACCATGACGGCAGCAATCATGGCGCTGCCGATGGCGAGAACGGCGATCATCCGGGCGGCGATCTTCAGGTCCATGGCGGCAGGCTCCTCAATCGTGGAACATGCGCACGGCGGACGGGCTGTATCGGCGGCCATTCATGAAACGGCTGAACTGCTCGCGGGCCTGCTCCTGCGCAGCGGCCTGTCGCGCCTGTTCGAGTGCCGCGGCCCTCCCTTGAGCCGCCAGCATGGCGGTCAGGTCCGCGACCTGTGCGGCCTGCACGGCGAGCAACTGGTTGCCGGCCTGCGTTGCCTGAAGCACGCCGACGGCCGACTGGCTGGCATCGACCAGCGAGCTTGACTGCGAGCGCGTGCCCTCGATATTTTCGACGGCAACGGCGCCTGCTTTCAGGGAATGCTCGAAGGCGGAGACCGATTGCTGCCAGCGTTCGCGCGCCGAGGCGACGAGTTGCTCGCCGGACTTATCGGCGGCGAAATCGCGATAAGTCGAGGCGAACTGGCTCTCGATATCCTGCACGCTGTAGGCAAGCTTCTCGGCTTCCCCGAGCAACGCCTTCATCTCGGAGAAATTGCCCTCAATCTCGGACAGTATCGAGGTCGGCAGGCTGGTGAGATTCTTCGCTTGGTTGATCAGCATCTGCGCCTCGTTCTGAAGCGAGGCAATCTGGTTGTTGATCTGCTCCAGCGAGCGTGCGGCGGTCAGGACGTTTTCCGCGTAGTTGGACGGATCGAACACGATCAGTGCCGAAGCCGGCGGTGAGGCCAGCGCGATGCCGATCGCAGTGGTGCTGGCGACGACCATGCGGCGCAGGCGGTGATGTCGGGACGTGCAGGTCATGGATCAAATCTCCTCTTCGGATGACGGGTCGGCGGTTTCGGGATCGGTGCCGGCTCCGGTCTTCGTCGACGCAGGGCCAGTTTCTCCGGACGCCGCGGGTGGGCCCGGCTGCGCAGACCGG
The DNA here is from genome assembly GCF_029457495.1 of Chelativorans sp. AA-79. Taxonomy (NCBI): domain Bacteria; kingdom Pseudomonadati; phylum Pseudomonadota; class Alphaproteobacteria; order Hyphomicrobiales; family Phyllobacteriaceae; genus Chelativorans; species Chelativorans sp. AA-79. The sequence goes on along the minus strand of NZ_CP120361.1, from coordinate 4,301,192 downwards.
TCGATGACATTGGTGAGGTCGGGAATGAGATCGGCAGCCCAGCGAAGCCCATTGGCTTCGAGCCACGCTTCGAGGAAATAGGGCCGCGCGCCGTCGCGCAGCAATTCGTCGATCAGCGCGTGCGCGGCCTTGTCGGACGCGCCGCACAGGATGAGCGCAATGGACCCAAGGCCGAGTTCGAACAGGCGGTTGCCGCGCCGCGACTGGTAATAATAGTCGCGCTTGGGCGTCGCCCGCGCGATGATCTCGATCTGCCGGTCGTTGAGGCCGAACTGGCGATAGACGGTGGCGATCTGCGGCTCGATCGCGCGCTCATTCGCAAGGAAGATACGGGTCGGGCAGCTTTCGACCAGCACCGGCGCGATGGGCGAGGCTTCGATGTCGGCGAGTGACTGGGAGGAGAAGACGACGCTGACATTCTTCTTGCGCAGCGTCTTCAGCCATTCCTTGATCTTTTCCGCAAAGCCACCATCGTCGAGCGCGCGCCAGCCCTCGTCGATGACGAGCAGCGTGGGACGTCCATCGAAACGCGCTTCGATGCGGTGGAAGAGATAGGAGAGCACGGCCGACGCCGCGCCTGTGCCGACCAGCCCTTCGGTCTCGAACGCCTGGACGGACGCCTCGCCGAGACGCTCGGTCTCGGCATCGAGCAGCCGTCCATGTGCGCCGCCGACGCAGTAAGGACGAAGGGCTTGCTTCAAGGCGGAGGATTGCAACAGCACCGTCAGGCCGGTGATGGTGCGCTCCTCGACCGGCGCGGTGCTAAGCGAGGTCAGCGCCGACCAGAGATGCTCCTTGACCTCCGGCGTGATCTCGACGCCTTCGCGTCGCAGAATGTCGACCAGCCAGTCGGCGGCCCATGCCCGTTCCGGCGTGTGGTGGATGCCGGCGAGCGGCTGGAGCAAGACGGAGCTGGAAACCGCATCGTCGGTGAGCGCGCCGCCGAGATCCTGCCAGTCGCCGTTCATCGCCAGCGTGGCGGTGCGGATCGAGCCGCCGAAATCGAAAACGAAGACCTGGGCGTTCTCGTAGCGCCGGAACTGCAACGCCATCAGCGCCAGCAGCACCGACTTGCCGGCGCCGGTCGGACCAACCACCATCAGATGGCCGACATCGCCGACATGGAGCGCGAAGCGGAATGGTGTCGCGCCTTCGGTCCTGGCATAGAACAGCGGCGGCGCATCGAGATGCTCGTCCCTTGCCGGTCCGGCCCAGACCGCCGAGAGCGGGATCATGTGGGCGAGGTTCAGGGTCGAGATCGGCGGCTGGCGGACATTGGCATAGACCTGTCCCGGAATGCTTCCGAGCCAGGCTTCGATCGCGTTGACGCCCTCCGCAATGCAGGTGAAATCTCGGCTCTGGATGACCTTCTCGACCAGGCGCAGCTTCTCGTCGGCGATGGAAGGGTCGGCATCCCAGACCGTCACGGTCGCGGTGACATGGGCTTCGCCGACCTGATCGGAGCCGAGATCCTGAAGCGCGGCATCGGCGTCGGCGGCCTTGTTGGCGGCATCGGAATCGACGAGCACCGACTGCTCGTTGGTCATCACCTCCTTGATGATGGCGGCGACCGACTTCCTCTTGGCAAACCATTGCCGCCGGATCTTCGTCACTAGCCGGGTGGCGTCCGTCTTGTCGAGCATGATCGCTCGCGTCGACCAGCGATAGAGGAAGGCGAGCCGGTTGAGGTCGTCGAGAATTCCGGGAAACGTCGTGGTCGGGAATCCAATGACGGTCAACGTGCGCAGATGGAAATCGCCGAGACGCGGCTCCAGCCCGCCGGCGAGCGGCTGATCGGCGAGCAGCGCGTCGAGATGCATCGGCGTCTCGGGCACGCGGACGCGATGGCGGGATACCGATATGGTCGAGTGCAGATAGGTCAGCGTCTCGGCATCGTCGAGCCAGTCGGCTTCCGGGACAAAACCTTCGATGAGGTTGAGGACACGGTCGGTGCGGTCGACAAAACCCTTCAGCAGTTCCCATGGATCGACGCCGCTCTTCTCGCGTCCCTCGTAGAGCCAGCTTTCCATGCGCGAGGCTTCCTCGGCCGGCGGCAACCAGACGAAGGTGAGGAAATAGCTGCTTTCAAAGAGCACACCGCTATCCTCGAACTGCTCGCGACGTTCCACGTCGACGAGCGCGGCGGCGGAATCCGGAAACAGGCTTTCCGGATAGTCCGTCGCCGGATTGCGCTGTGCCTCGACGAAGATCGCCCAGCCGGAGCCGAGGCGGCGCAGCGCATTGTTGAGCCGCGCTGTCGTGCCGATCAGTTCGGCCGATGTAGCGCTGTCGAGGTCGGGGCCGCGAAAGCGCGCGGTGCGCTGGAAGGAGCCGTCCTTGTTCAAGACGATGCCCGGCGCGACGAGCGCCGCCCAGGGCAGGAAGTCGGCGAGGCTGGCGGAGCGCTTGCGATATTCGGAGAGGTTCATCATGGCGACCTCACACGCCCATGTGCGAGGGGTAGCGCAGGTGCCGCCGGCCGACGTCGACGAACTGCGCGTCGCGCTTCGCCGCCCAGACGGACGCGAAGTGACCGACGGCCCAGATGACCAGCCCGGCGATCCACAGCCGCAGGCCGAGCCCGACGGCGCCGGCCAGCGTGCCGTTGAGAATGGCGACCGAACGTGGTGCACCGCCGAGCAGAATCGGCTCGGTCAGCGCGCGATGCACCGGTGCGAAGAAACCGCGGACTTCCTCGGAATCGAGCGGGGACCCCGTCATTAGACCAGCGCTCCGCCGCCAAACGAGAAGAAGGACAGGAAGAAGGAGCTGGCGGCAAAAGCGATCGACAGGCCGAAGACGATCTGGATCAGCTTGCGGAAGCCGCCGCCGGTATCACCGAAGGCCAGCGTCAGGCCGGTGACGATGATGATGATCACCGCGACGATCTTGGCGACCGGTCCCTCGATGGATTCGAGGATCTGCTGAAGCGGCTCCTCCCACGGCATAGAGGAACCGGCGGCACGGGCGGGCACGGCCGTCAGTATGACGGCGGACGCGAGCATGGTGCCGTGGGCAAATCGCTGGTGAGCACGGGTAAGGAGGGGCAGGATCACAGGTCTTCTCCTTTCGAAAGACTTTGCGGATCGGGTTCGATCTGTGCGTTGAGGGTACGGTAGTCGCCGGTCGCGGGATCGAGCCCCTCCACCAGGGCGATCCCGACCAAACGTCTTGCGGAGCCACGGCCGGAAAGAACGGCGATGAGGTCGATGGTTTCTGCGATGAGCGCGCGCGGGACCGTGATGACAGCCTCCTGCACGAGCTGCTCGAGCCGGCGCAGCGCGCCGATTGCCGTATTGGCATGAATGGTGCCGATGCCGCCGGGGTGGCCGGTGCCCCATGCCTTCAAGAGGTCCAGCGCTTCGCTGCCGCGCACCTCGCCGACCGGAATGCGGTCGGGCCGAAGGCGCAGCGACGACTTCACGAGGTCCGAAAGCGAGGCGACGCCATCCTTGGTGCGCAACGCGACGAGATTGGGCGCGGCGCATTGCAGCTCGCGCGTGTCCTCGATCAGCACGATGCGATCCAGGGTTTTTGCGACCTCGGCCAGCAGCGCGTTGGTGAGCGTGGTCTTGCCGGTAGACGTGCCGCCGGCGACCAGGATGTTCTTCCGCTTCTCGATCGCCAGACGCAAAACGTCGGCCTGTGAGGCGGTCATGATGCCGGCCGTGACGTAATCGGCGAGCGTGAACACAGCGACGGCCGGCTTGCGGATAGCGAAGGCGGGTGCAGAGACAACAGGCGGCAGCAGGCCCTCGAAACGCTCGCCGGTCTCCGGCAGTTCGGCCGAGACGCGTGGGGAACCAGGATGAACTTCCGCGCCGACATGATGTGCAACTAGGCGCACGATGCGCTCGCCATCGGACGGCAGAAGCATTTCGCCGGTATCGGTCAGACCTTCCTTGAGCCGATCGACCCAGAGGCGCCCGTCCGGGTTCAGCATCACCTCGACGATCGAAGGGTCTTCGAGATAGCCGACGATCGCGGGGCCGAGCGCAGTGCGCAGCATGCGCGCCCCGCGTGAAAGTCTCTCGTGGTTTTGATGATCTGCCGGCATGTCATCCCCGTTTTCGGCCTTCCGCGATCACGGGCGGATGGCGACGGGGACAATCAAGAAAGGCACAAATTGCGCCGCTGCAACACTATTCTTCGGCGTTTCGCAGCCGGTCGTAGCGGATCGAAAAAATACAGGAAACATTCGGCGCGATTTGCGGCGCGCGCCTAGCCAGAATACCATCGCGAATTGCTACCGGAGGTGAATCAGCTTCGCGGTTTCAGGGCTTCGATAAAGTGCTCTCTGGCGGGATTGACGTTGCCCGGTTTCCAGCAGGCGATATAGCCGAGTCGCGTTGCACCGTTACCGTCATGAACCGGGCGGAAGACCACGCCGAGACCCGACAGGCCGACAGCTGATTCGCATTGCAGCGCAATGCCCTGGCCGTCCGCTACCTCGCTCAGGATGCTCTCGCGGCTGAGACGACGTGTAATGATCTGAGGGTGGTCCGACGGCGCGGCGAGATGGCGAAGCAGGATATGTCGGATGTCGGGCCCAGGGTCATGATGACTGATGAGGAAGCGTTCCCCCTTTAGTTCCGGCCAGTAGATGATCGGTTTCTCGGTGAGTGGGTGACCTTTCGGCAGGGCGACCACGAGACGCTCCGCCCAGAGCGCGACAGAACTGAGTACATTGCACTTGCCGGTGTCACCCAGGATTATGGCAATGTCGATCTTGTCTGAAAGCACACCAGCAATCAGTTCGACGAACGGAACCTCTATCAGTTCCACCTCGATATCGCGATACTGCGCCCGGAAATCGCGCAACGCAGCGCGGAAGCCCCCCGACGACAGCGACTTGTAGAAGCCCACAAGAAGGCGTCCCGCCTTGCCTGCGGCACTTGCTTTTGTCCTTTCGGCAAGGCGGTCGACATCTTCGATTATGCGACGCGCCGCGGTGACAAATTCCTCACCGGTGGGTGTCAGCCGTGCTCCCGAGGTTGAACGGTCGAACAGGGCGATACCGCCAAGTTCGTCTTCGACCTCCTTGATACGTCTGCTGACGATCGGTTGTCGGACATTGAGCTCATGCGCAGCCGCGCTGAAGCTTCCGTTGCGGGCACTGGCAACGATGTAGCGGAGATGGCGAAGGTCCAATCAGCCCTCCCTATCGAATCCTCTCCTCCTCACTTATGTTCCGGCCGCTCTTTCAGGAGCTGATCATTCCCGTCCTAGCGGATGCTGAATTGCACCGGCGCGGTGATTGTCTTGTTGACACCGGGCGGAGGCGCGGGCACCGGAGAGGCTCGGCGGACGAGCGACAAAACCGCCTGATCGAGCTCAGTAAAGCCGGAGGAACGGGCAAGCGAAACAGACAACACGTTTCCGGAACCGTCGATACGGAAACGGACATAGGCAACACCTTGCTCGCCGCGCCTTCTGGCGCCTGATGGATAACGCTTGCGCCTCTCCAGATGGGCCATGAGGCGAGACTGCCATTTGGCCGGTGTCATGGAAGACGAAAACAGGCCGGACGAGGTCTGACGCGCAGCCGTGCGGTTCGATTCTTTCACCCGCGCCTGTGCCTGGACTGCCGCTTTCGAGGTGGTTGCCAGCTGTTGGCGCTGTGATTTGCGGACAGGCTCCGGTTCTTTCGGTGGCTTGGTGGCGACTTCCTTTTTCGGCTGTGGCCGCTGCGGCCTGGGCGTGGGGATCGGAACCTCGACATTCTCGACTTGAGCCGCAATCGGTTCATCGACAGGCTCGGTGACCGGTTCTTCCTCAGCAAACTCTTTCTCCACCGGAGCTGGTTCAGGCTCGCTTGCATCTTCGGGAGGAACATCAGCGGAAGCATCGGGCTCCGTTATCTCGTCCGGTTGGGCGATGCTCTGCTCGACGGCTTCCTGATCGGGAGCGATTTCGTTTTCCTCCGTCGCCACGGCTTCCGGGTCGGGGGCCAACTCGATCATGATAGCTGGTGGCGGCGTCTCATCGGCGGACACGGCCGGCTGCTCGCGCAAAAACCACACTGCAGCACCGACATGGGCGGTCAGCACGACAATCCCTGCACCGGTCCATAGGGCGAGTTGGGCGATACGGGCACCGTGACCTGCGAACCCATTCCGATCAGCCATTGTGCTCCTGCTCCGCAGGCTCGGTCGCCTCTTCCTTCTGTGCATCCGGGGCAGACTCCAGACCGACCAATGCGATCCTGAGATAGCCGGCAGCGCGCAGGAGGTTCATGACCTTCATCAGTTCGCCGTACTCGATCGAGCGATCGGCGCGCAGGAAGACGCGCGCCTCCTGATCACCGCCGGTAACCTCGTCAAGGGCGCTCTTCAGCCGGTTGCGGTCAATCGGGTCTTCCCCCAAGCTCAGCGTGAGGTCCTCTTGCAGTGTGAGGTAGAGCGGCTCATTCGGCCGTTCCCGAGGTTCGGCCGTCGATGCCGGCAGATCGACGTCGACATCCACCGTGGCGAGCGGCGCTGCCACCATGAAGATGATCAGCAGCACCAGCATGATATCGATGAAGGGAACGACATTGATCTCGGAATTTTCGTCGAGATCATCGCCGTGGCGTTCTTTTATGCCTCCAGCCATGGCGCATCACTCCGCAGCCAGCGCGGCGCGAGCCGGGCCGGCACCGGCCGGCACCTTGCGGAAATCGAGATCGAGACTGACTAGCCGCTCGACGCCAGCCGCCGCATCCGCCAGCAGTTGCCGGTATCCGGCGATGCCGCGGGCAAAGACGTTGTAGATCACAACGGCGGGGATAGCGGCAACAAGGCCGATGGCCGTGGCGAGCAGAGCCTCGGCAATGCCCGGCGCGACGACCGCGAGATTGGTGGTCTGCGCCTCCGAGATGCCGATGAACGCGTTCATGATGCCCCAGACCGTGCCAAAAAGGCCGACGAAGGGAGCGGTCGACCCGATGGTGGCCAGCAGTCCCGTGCCCTTCGCCAACCGCCGACCAGCCTGGGCCTCGATGCGCTGGAGGCGGGATGCGACACGCTCCTTTACTCCCTCATTGCCGGCGTGGTCGAGTGCGGCATCAGACCGGCGCAATTCCCCCTCCGCCGATTGCACCATGAACGCCGCCGGTCCGCGGCGGCCGGTGAGACGCTGGTCAGCCTCATTGAGACTGGCGGAGGCGTTGATGGCCTTCAGAGCCCGCTTCGCCCGGGCTTTGGCACCAGCGAGTTCCAGCGATTTTGCCAGCCACACTGTCCAGGTGGTGAGCGATGCAAGGGCGAGCCCGATCATCACTGCCTTCACCACCCAGTCTGCCGCCATGAACATCCCCCAGGGTGAAAGGTCATGGGGCAGGTCGGCGCGGTGCCCGGTGTCGAATATTCGGGAAAGGGCACCGGCTGGATCTTCAAGAACAGAGGGGGGCGGTGCAGAGGGGCCAAGCGGCAATTGGTCAGTGACGGCATTGCCTCCCGCAGACATTTCGGAGGTTTCAGGAACTGTTTCTGCCGGACTATCTGCCTGGGTTTCGGACTGCGCAGGTCCTGCACCGTCGCTTTCCTCGGCGCGTTGTGCTTCAGCGGGCGGCTGCGTATCCGGCGTGGAGGCAGGCGTCACGATTCGTTCCTGCGTCGGCACCTCATCTGCTTCCTGTGCCGCGGCCCCGTCCCACCAGCCAAGCGCCAGGGTGAGGACGATGGCGACGACTACCAACTCCCATCCATCTTTCGATCGCCGGATGAGAGGAGTGGACCACAGGAAACGGTCACAACAGGACATGGTCGGCTCTATTCTTTCTGAGGGACTTGGTCGTTTGATTGGTCGATGGAGGAACGAGGGAGTGGCCAAAGGGAGAGTAGTCCAGCCCGCGGGGCAGAGGCCGTCGTACTGCAGCTGCCCACAGGGCGCAGTCGAGGCAGGCGAGCCGGCCGCTTCCTTCCCCATGTGCAAGGTCGGCAAGCGTAAAATTGTCGATGATCGATAGGAAGGAATGGGTTGCTGCTCGCAACACACTATCAATCGGTACCCTCCCGCGCCCTCTCTCCTCACCGATTGTATCGCTGCAAAGGCTGCTCTGGGTAAGGCGAAGGACCGCGCCAAGCCGAATGCTGCTTGCCGGACGGGCAAGGCTGACGCCACCACGCCTGCCCCGATGGCTCCTGAGGAACCCGCCGTGGACCAGCAAATTCACAACGCGCGCTGCGAATGCCGGTGTCGTTCCCGCACGTTCGGCCGTGTGCTGGGTGAGGACAGTCGCCCCTTCTTGCTCCGCACAGCTGAGAAGAACATCGATTGCGATCTGTGATTGTCGCGACAGTTGCATACTCGCTTTCCTCCCGTTAGCGATGACTTGATGGTTTTGTCGACTCTTTGGATGGCGCTCCCTGCACGGGTTCCGGTCGCGTTACGACATAGATGGCTGAGCCGATCATGAAGAGCGCGACAGACATGTCCAACCAAACTCCGGGTGTCAGGGTGACCACAAAGATCGTGTAGCCAATACACATGCCGTGACAGGCCAACATCTTGGCACGGAACGGCACGGCGCCCTGTTCGCGCCATGCGCGCAACGTCGGACCGAAACGCGGATGACCGAGCAGCCAGGCTTCGAGCCGTGGCGAGGAACGCGCGAAGAACCACAGCGCCAGGATCAGGAAGATCGTCGTGGGCATGAGTGGCAGCGCTGCCCCGGCGAAGGCCAGCAGGAGCATCAGGCAGCCTAGGGCAATGAAGCCGTCTTTCTTGCATTCATCCATGAGTTTTCCATTCGTCGACGGTGGCCCCGCGCTCTTGGTTTCGGCGGCTTTCTGAACAGCGGTGGAGCAGGTACGCCGACCTCGTAGGATTTCGGCGGCATTCATCAAAACACCTCGTCGACCAGGACATGCACACGCCGGAAGGCGCTGGTCGCCCCCTCGACCACACGCGCCTCTTCCTCGCTGCTGAGATCGACAGCGTCGAGAGCAGCCGTGAACCTGCGCCAGTGGAGCCCGCGTCCGTGCGGATGGCCTGCCAAATGCCGCGCTCCCAGTGTTTCCGATAATCCGAGCCTGGCCGCTTGCTTCAAGAGAAACGCAGCACCCAGATTGGAGCCCTCCGCCACATAGAGCCAGCCGAGCGCATTCGGGACATCGATCTCATAGTCCGTGTCGAGGGCAAGGCTTGGTATGCTCATGCGCAGATCGCGCATATCCTGGCGGATCAGACCGAGCCGGCGTCGGGCCTCCAGATCCGGGAGAAGCTGTGCCAGCGTCGCGTAACGGTAAAGCGGATCGATTTCTGCATGAAAACGGTACTGCAGCTCAAGGAAGCGGTAATAACGCTCCTGGGTGCTGAATGGTTCTGCCGCCATGATGCGCTTGTCGAGGCGGTCATGCGCCTCGTGTGTCATCTGCTTCAGGCGCTTGCTCCTGCTGAATTCTCCCGCAGCCGATGCATCTTCCAGGTTCACAACATTCATGCTCAGCCCCTTTTCACCCTCATAATTGCGTGTTGGCGGTGCGCTATTCTTCACGGAAGGCGCGATTGATCTGATCGGTGAGCGGTTTCACCACATAGGAAAGAGCCGTCCGCTCTCCGGTTTGAATGAAGGCTTCGGCCGGCATGCCGGGAATGAGCGCAACTCCGTCGAGACGTGCGAGCTCCTCCGGCGGGACCGATATGCGGACGAGATAATAGGAAAGGCCGGTGCGCTCATCCTGGGTGAGATCGGCCGCAATCCGGGTGACGTCGCCGTTCAGCTCCGGTGTCGTGCGCTGGTTGAACGCGGTCATCCGCAGAACGGCTTTCTGGCCGAGCCGGATCTGGTCGATATCCTTGGGAGCGATTTCGGCGTCCAGTGCCAACCGGTCCTGGTTGGGCACGATCAGCATGATGGTGTCGGCCGGCGAGATCACGGCGCCGGGCGCATGAACGGAAAGCTGATGCACCATGCCGCTTTGGGGGGCGACGATATCGATACGCTTCAGTTCGTCTTCCGCCGCCACCTTGCGCTCGACGAACTCGCCGATCTGAGCCTGGACCTCGCGCAGTTCCCGGCCCACCTCCGTCTTGAGATCGGAATCGATCTGGAGGATCTGGAGCTTCGCCTCCGCAATGCGGCCAGCCACCTGCGCCTGACCGGCGATCGCCTCACCGCGTTCGCCGCCGAGCGTCGCGGCCTCGCGATCGAGTGCGTTCATGCGCTGGACGGTGACCAGGCCATTCTCCCTGAGCGAGCGGAGCCCCTTCAGTTCGTCTTCCAATACGGCCAGGCCGCGGTCGAAGGCATCCTCCTGTGCCTTCAGGCCGGCGATCTCCATCTCGTACTGGTCGATCCGCTCCGCCAGCTGGTTCTTCTTTCCTTCACGGGAGCGCTTCCGGAAAGCAAACAGCTGGCGTTCACTGTGGATCGCCTGCGCGACATCGGGGTCGTTGAACCGGGCGAGCAGCGCATCGGGAAAGACGATTTCGTTCAGGTCATCCCGCTCGGCTTCGAGCCGAGCGCGGCGCGCCATCAGCTCATCGAGCCGCTTGGTGACAACGGCGAGGTTTGCCATGGTCTGCGTGGCGTCGAGCCGGATCAGAACCTCTCCCGCTTCCACGCGCTGGCCCTCGTGAACAAGGATTTCACCGACAACGCCTCCGGTCGGGTGCTGAACCTTCTTGACATAGGAATCCACGACGAAGGTGCCGCCTGCGATCACCGCACCGGCGAGATTGGTCGCCGCCGCCCAGCCGCCGACACCGCCAACCAGGACCAGACAGGCAATCCCGCCAGCCAGAAGATGCCGCGTTATGGAGCGCGACACTGTCGAAACATCAGTGTTTGACATCGGGCTTTCCTGCATCTTCAAGCCGGGGCTCATCCGCATCAGCAGTCTCATTGGCGACAACCCGGAGTGAACCGAGGGATCGAGCGGTCGGTCCGTAGCCTTGCGCACCCGGTGCCGCGCCACCGTTCGATTGCCGGGTCTTCAGAACTTTCGACAGAACTTCGTCGCGCGGGCCGAACGCTTTCACACGTCCGGCATCCATCATCAGGGCGAGATCCACGACGCCCATGGCGCTTGGCCGATGCATAACGACGACCGCGATGCCGTTCCGTTCCCGCACGGCTCTGATCGCCCGGGCAACGGCCATCTCTCCGTCACCGTCGAGATTGGCGTTGGGTTCGTCGAGGACGACGAGAAACGGATCGCCGTAAAGTGCCCTGGCAAGACCGATGCGCTGACGCTGACCGGCTGAAAGAGACGAACCGGCCTCGCCGATCCGGGTCTCGTATCCCTTTTCGAAACGCAGGATCAGGTCGTGCGCCCCGGCCGCCTTCGCCGCAGCAACGATGGCCGCCGGATCCGGACCCGGTTCGAAGCGGGCGATGTTGTCGGCAATCGTGCCGTCGAACAGTTCGACGCCCTGCGGCAGGTAGCCGACGTGTCGGCCAAGGGCACTCTTGTCCCATTGATCGAGACTGGCGCCATCGAGGCGGACCTTGCCGCCCGCCGGCGTCCAGACGCCGACGAGGGCGCGGGCGAGTGTGGACTTGCCGCTGCCGCTCGGGCCGATCATGCCGAGTGCGCTGCCGGCCGGAATGACAAGGTTCACGGCCTGGACCGTCGGCTTTTTCTCGCCGGGCGGGACAATCGTCACGTTCTCGGCGCGCAGTTCCTTCTCGGGCGCGGGCAGCGCCATGACCGAACGCGTGTCGGGCATTTTCGCCAGTAGCTCCTTAAGCCGTGTCCAGCTCTGGCACGCCATCAGGAAGGGCCTCCAACTGGCGATCGCTAGATCAACAGGGGCAAGCGCCCGGCTCATCATGATGGAGCTGGCGATCATCACGCCAGCGGTCGTTTCCTGCTCGATGACCAGCCAGGCGCCGACACCGAGGATGGTCGACTGCAGCATCATGCGGAGCGACCTGGAAACGCCGCCGAGGCCGCCCGCAACGTCGCCAGCGCGGCGGTTGGCGGCGAGATAGCCCGCATTCGCCTGGCGCCAGCGCTCCGCGATACGCTCCCCCAGGCCCATGGCCGACACCACCTCCGCGTTGCGCCGCCCCGCTTCCATCAGCGCATTGCGCGCCATGCCGTGACGGATGGTCTCGCGCGTCGGTCGATGCGAGAGCAGGTCGGTCAGGAGGGTGAGCGATATCAGCACAATGGCGCCGACAAGCGCAGTCACGCCGATCCAGAAATGAAAGATGAAGCAGATGCCCAGATAAAGCGGCATCCAGGGCAGGTCGAAGAAGGCGGTAGGACCCTGCCCGGAGAGAAAGCCGCGCACATTGTCGAGGTCGCGCAGCGGCTGCAGGCCGTCTCCCGGCATTCGTGTGAGGAGCGGCAAGCGCACCACGGCCTCGTGCACCCGTCCGGACAACTGATGATCGAAACGCTCGCCGATGCGCAGGAGAACGCGCGAGCGGATGATGTCGAGCAGGGATTGAAACGCGTAGAGACCGGTCGCCAGAACGGCGAGCCCGACCAGTGTCGGCAAGCTGTGGCTCGACAGCACACGGTCATAGACCTGCAGCATGAAGAGCGGCGCGGTCAGCGCAAGCACATTGACCACACCGCTGATCAGGGCTATCCCCGCCAATGCTGGTCTGAGAGATGAGACTCCCGCCGCAGCCTCGGGCTGCGACGGTGTCTGCTGTGGCGCTTCCAACACGACAGCTATTTCTCAGACCAGCACGTTGCCGTCATTGACGAAGGCAAAAATGTCGCTGCCAACGTAACCATTGACCTGGATCTCGTTACCTCCGTCTGAAATCGTCAGAACGCCGGTGGCGTCCGACCAGTTGGAGTGATTGAAGATCAGATCCATGTAGCTGGTGATGCCGGACACGTCCGTGAGATCAAGGACGTCTTCATTGCCTGAAGTGGTGCCGAAGTTGTTGACTTCGTCATCTCCCCAGCCGTCATCGAAGACGAATGTATCGTCGCTTGCGAAGCCGGTGAAGACGTCGTTGGCAGACGTTCCGATCTGCGCCGTGCCGACATCATCGAAGTAATCGAACAGGCCATCGGTTGACCCGGTCCCAGTGAAGCTGCCGTTCACTGAAATGTTGTAGATACTATAGTCGAACGAGGTGATCGCGTTAGCACCGCCAAGATCGATTGTGAGCTCCGGATTGCTCACGCCGAAGCCGGTTGATCCGGATCCCGTCAGGCCATCGCCGAAAGTCAGCGTATCGATGGTGCCGTCCAGATCACCCTGGTTATATGTGAATGAGCCGTCGAGAACGACGCCTGAGCCAGTGCTGGTGCCGGCTCCCCACTGCGTGTAAACCTTGTTGGGATCTCCAGGATTGTAGTTCTGATAGAAATCGCCGTATGTCGGATTGTTGAAGCCGGACAGCCAGTCGTTGGTGAGATAGTCGACCCAATCGCTGCTCGCACTAGTCAGTTGAATCGTAGCAACCATCTTGCATCTCCTTTGCGTTTGGTTACTTGCTTGTCCGTCTTGTGACGAACCCCGGTTTCGCGGCCAATGGCCGCTGTTATTTGCTAAAACCTGAAGCTAAGGGAGGCAGTTGCCGTCCGTCCTGGAGCGGGCAAGCTTGTGTCGCCGAGCGCCGGTACATAGGCTACATCGGTCACGTTGTTGACCGCGAAGCGAAGCTTTGCCTTTTCGTTAAAGGCATATGAACCATAGATATCGTAAACGGTGTACGCTTCTGTCGCATAGCCTGCGGCGAGAATGCCGTAGGCCGGTCTTCCCATGTCTGCGTGCGTCACACGGCCGCCTAATGTCAACCTTTCATCGAGGAGCCGAACACCGGCGTCGATGGTGAATTGCGTCTCGGGCGGCACGAAGATGACGCCCGGCTCCGCATTGTGGGGCACGTCATTGTAAATGTACGTTTCCGCCCAATCCGTATCGATGTAGCTGAACGTCCCGCCCAAATAGAACCGTCCGGCATCGTAGTTTGCCTCCAGTTCGATACCTTTCATGCGCGTTATGCCGTCCAGATTGACATACGCATTGTATTCGAAATCAGTCTCAGAGCGATAAATCTGACCAATGGTGATGTAGTCCTCGATCTCGCGATAGAATCCGACTGCCTTCATGCGGAACCGGTCGCCCGCACGGAGAATGCCGTCGTAGGAGACATTGGCGCCGATCTCCCAGGTCCGACCCTGTTCCGGTTCAAGCCAAGGGTTCGGTGCGAACTCGTTGTTCGTGCCGTTGGGGTGCCCGCCACTGGCGAAGGCTTCCATGATGGTCGGCGGACGGTAGGTCTGGGAATACTTGATAAAGGGCTGCAGCCAATCGAAAGGCTTTACCGCGACCATGGCGGTCGGCAATAGTGCCCCTCCGGACAGATCGATATCAACATCGGCGGAATCTTGCTCGACCGACGTGACCGTTTTGTATTTTGTACGCGTTACCCACCGGCCTTCTTCGCAGACTTGCTCTCCAGTAACGGGATTAATAATAGGGGTCCCATCAGGATAAGTATAGCATTGTCCAGGTATAAACTCTTCATATGCTGTCTCTATAACTTCCGTATGTCGTTCAACGGGTCCGAATATCTTTGTAGTTCCGGCAAGACCGAAATAGTCATAGCGAAGGCCTCCCGAAACGGTCAGCCAATCATCTCGTTCCAGCGTTGCATTGGTGAAGCCGCTGATCACATCGCGACGACCGCTAGGGTTCAGTCCTCGATAACCGTAACTCAAGTCTGAGCCGGTTTCCGGATCGGCCGTTGCAGGGGCAGTCGTCTCACCGTCGTCACGAAACGCCTCTACGCCGTAATTCAGGGAAAGATCTCCAAGACCGAGCGTGAAGCGACTGGTATTCTGGAGACTACCGCCGAACGTCCCCATCTCGTAATCGATGGTGGTGAACTCTCCAAGATTATCAAAGCTGCGGGCACCGCGCTTCTCTTCATTCGTTGTGCCGCTGTACCAAAGCTGGCCTTTGAGATCGACGAGGTCGCTGACCGGGTCCCATGCGAAAGTTGCCGTCAGCGTGTCATTGACGATGTATTGTTGATCTTCGCGTTTGAATATCTGCGTCCCGCTGTCCTGATAAATCCCCTGGCTCGCATCGACCTGATTGTGGAACCATCCGAGCGTCAGTTTCGCGTTGTCGGTGAAATCCACCTCTGCCTTGAGCAGGCCCGACCAGCTTTCGGAACCGCTAAAGAGGAGCCCCTCGTTCCTGTATGTCCCATCGCCAACGTCAAGAGTGCCATTCTCGCCGATATCATAGGCGCCAAGGTCCTTGTGACTAATGCCACCGAGGACAGAGAACCTGTCCGACACGCGGAACGCAGCAGCAATCGAGCCGTCAAAATCGAACTCATTGGTCCCCGTGGCGGCATTCAGTTCTGCGCCCCAGCGCCGCCCAGGCATTATCAGATCGTCAGCGAGCAGTGTGCGGAAGTTTACGGAGCCGCCAAGTGTTCCGGCGCCCCCAACACTTGATGTTCCGCTTTTTTCGACTTCGACTGTGCGAAGGAAGGCAGAATCAACGTAGGTCCGTTGGGTGGACCCGTGTGCGTTTCGCTGAAAGTTTTGTCGTGCGCCATCGATCATCGTCACGACACGGTTCTGATCCTGCAAACCACGAATATTGACGCTGATACCAGGATTCTGACCCTCTGATCTGTTGGCCCAGACGCCAGCCATGGGATCAAACAGGTCGCGCGTATTACGCGACGGGCTGTTGACTATCGCCTCCCGCGAAATCACGCTGATGCTTTCGGGTGTCTCGTAGACCCAATCCGGCGTGCCCTGGAAACCGGAACCATGGGCCGCATTGACCCGGCTCATGATAGTGATTTTGTCGAGCAGGGTCGTGTCGCCGGCGGCAAAATCACCGCCTTCTGTATCGGTAAACTGATTGACACCCAGAACGGCGGAACCTTGCGGCGTGATCCGCCAGGAGACGCCGGTGCCCTGAAGAAGCTGCGTCAAAGCCTGCTCGGGCGTAAAGCTGCCGACCACGGCGTTCGACCTTGTGCCTTGTGTCGTTTCGGCAGGGAAGGCGACCTGAAGCCCCGATTGGCGCCCGAACTGGGAAAGCGCCGTGATCAGCGG
This sequence comes from Chelativorans sp. AA-79, assembly GCF_029457495.1. Classification (NCBI taxonomy): domain Bacteria; kingdom Pseudomonadati; phylum Pseudomonadota; class Alphaproteobacteria; order Hyphomicrobiales; family Phyllobacteriaceae; genus Chelativorans; species Chelativorans sp. AA-79. The sequence goes on along the minus strand of NZ_CP120361.1, from coordinate 4,285,203 downwards.
TTGGGCCGGTATGTCGAACTGGCGGGAGGCGGAAATATCCGCACCCTGGACCTGAACGGTCTGAGAATGCGCATCTGACGCGGATACGACGGGAGCGAGGCAAAGCGCACACATGGCGCCACCGGCAAGCAATCGGCCGCGAATGGCGGCTAGCCTCTTGTCGTGTCCTGTTTCAGATGTACCCCATACGCCCCAAATACTCATCGCGCCGTCCATCTCCCTGTGTCGCTGCGCACGGGCTGTGGGCGTGCGCTCCCGACCGTAAAGACGAACAACTCCGCAAGATTCTCACGGCAGCTACAATTTTTCCTGATTTAATTAGTCAAGATATATTCAAAGACGGGAAATGACGCGGGCGAACGGCGTAATCGACCGCACCCTTCCGCCGAAAGGCTCGACGAGCGTGGCGAGCGCACGATCGGGGTCGCGGAGGTCGAAGAGGCCGCTGACCCTCCGGTTGGCGAGTGTTGCATCGGGTATCGAGACCCATGCGTCGTGATAGCGCTGGATCAGTTCCACGGCTTCCCCGACAGTCGTGTTCACGAGGAAGATCTTGCCCTCCCGCCATGAGCCGATGTCTTCAAGGGGCATCTTGTTGATCGTGACGGCGTCCGTAGCGTGATCGAGCACGAGCATCTGGCCGGGCTCAAGATGTTCAGAGGTCTGATTTCCCGTTTCGGCAACGGCCTCAACCGAGCCTCGAAGAAGAGCGACACTTGTGCTCGCGGAGGAGAGCTGGATATCGAAGGCGGTGCCCAGTACCCGTACCTCGAGTCCTTCGACATCGACGATGAACGGTCTTTCTGCGTCGGGCGTGACATCGAAGAAGGCCGAGCCGGCCAGAAGCGTCACGCGGCGCTGGGTCGTGTCGATATCCGTGGAAATCGCACTCGCACCCCCGAGCTCGACTGTGGATCCGTCAGCCATGTGGACCACTTCGGTTTCGCCGGTCGCCGTGCGGTAATCCGCACGGAAGGCAAGGAGCATCGCCGGTACGGTGAACCAAAGGATGCAAGCGGCTGCGACGGCCGCAACCACGGCGGCCGGCCGACGATATAATTTGCGCGCCACAATAGGGCGCGCGGATCGGGTCGGATCGGCAGGCGAGATCGGCGGTTTCGATCGCTGCGGGACATCGCTCGAGCCTTCCTGGCCGGGAGCAAGGTTGATCGCGCCAAGGACTTGCCAGGTCTTATTGGCGCGTTCCCACGCCTTGCGATGTTCCTCGCAGGAGGTGAGCCAGTCATTGAACTGCTGAAACAGCGGCGAATCTCGATGGGCGTTTTCCAGCCTCAGAATCCAGCCTGTCGCTTCCTGCAGCAATTCATGTTCCGTCTTGCTGTCCAACGTTCTACACGTTCCCCTAGCGCACCAAGCTGCCGCCGCTATCGTGAGAGCGCCAAAGCCAGTGCATATCGTTCTTGAGGATGATTCTTACAGGATTATTTCCGAGGCTGCGAGGGGAGCGGATCAGCCGTATCCTGCGTGAGCTGGATCGTAATCGTCGCCACGGCATTTTGTACCAAACGATAGACTGTGGAGACCGATACCCCGAGGTGCTCCGAGACCTGTTCGACCGAATAGCCGCCGAATCTGACCATTTCCAGCGCGACCCTTTGGTTCTCCGGCAGGTTGGCTACTGCGTCCATCGACCGGCGTATCGCCTCACAGAACAGAACCGTTTCCTCCGGGGTTGGTTCCGGCTGCGACCCCATCCAATGGTGGGTGGGATCGTTTTGCAGTGTATCAATTTCGAGCCTTCTGCGCCGTATGACGTCCACAACAAGATTGTGAACGATCCGGAAAAGATAGGCTTTGAGCCGATGTGGTGTGCTGTCCAGCGTCGCAGGAACAAAACGAATGAAGGCTTCTTGAACGATGTCTTCAGCAGCGTCTCGCGAGCCGAGCCGCTGGGAAGCATACTCGACCAGCATGGAACGACTCGACAGATATGTTGCAAAGCGAAGGCTAGGTCCCTCTTTCATTCGAGACTGCTCCGCATCATGGGGAAAGACAGAAGATGAAGCGATGCCGGACCCATCGTGCCCGGTTCAATCTTTGGTCTTGTAGGACGCCCTGAAATCGGCCTTGTCGTTGCCGCTCTATGTCTCATTCCCACCCCGCCGTCATGCCTGACGCGCCTGTTCGAGGGCGTCCCCGTATTGCCATCGGTTATTGGATTAAGAATTCCCGACAACACCAGATAGCTAGGCCGCATTCAACGCCCAAGGATACAGCCTGATCCGAGCGTCACAAAACCATACTTCTATAGTCATGTTTTTTCAACAACCGCCAGGAAGCTCACTGCTTGCTCACGGGCAAGCGCGCTTACCCAGGCCAATGAGCCGGCGCACCAGATCTTGTGATTGATGCACTTAGTTAGGGGGAAGAGTGTGGAGCGTTGCCTGCTTTGATGTCCTCCGGCACTTCCTGCCTGAGCTTCGGTCCTCTGGCGAGACGACGGCCGAGCGCTTCGAGGAACCTGTCGTAGCGCTCACCGCCCCTAGCGCGGGCAGCGGTATTCGCGGCTTCCGGAAGAGACGCGGTGGAGGTCAGCCAGGCGCGGATAAAGATGGCGAAGGCTTCGTTGGCGATGCCGATATCGCGTTCGAGCCGCTGGACATTGCGGTCGATCCGGTCGAGGCGCTTGGCGGTCGCCGCCTCCTGGCGCTCGTCGGCGTCGGGGGACAGAAAGGATGCGATGGCGGCCTCGGCTATCAGCGAGCGGGATTGTTCGCGCCGGTCAGCGAAGTCGGCGAGCAGGCGCATGAGCTCTGGATCGAGATAGACGGAAAGCCGCTTCTTCTTGTCGGGGCGCTCCCGGCTGTCGCGTGATCGGGCCATCGCTCAAAGCTCCATGCCATCGCCGGGGTTCATCGAGATCTGTCGTGCTGTCTGCCGCATGTCGCGCACGACCGCGCGGTTGGCGGCAGAGTCGCGTTCGGGCTCGTCGGCATCCGGATCGAATTCATTGACCGGGGCCTGCTCCTTCTCCGGAGCGATGTCCTTGTGCGGCTCGAGGCCGGGTTCGCGGCGCAGGCCGGCGTTGAGCGGATCGTCGTCCTGCTTCGCCGCCGCGGTCTTCGTAGAGCCGTTGGTCGCCGGCGCCTTGGCAGAGGCATTGCCTGACACGACGGGAGCGGCGACAGAGGCAAGTGCCGACCAGTTGTCGCGCTCGGGCAGGAAACCGGCATTCGGGTTTTTCGGCACCGGCAGCAGGCGCTCCTTGAACCGCACATCCTCATAGTAGCGCGCCTTCTTGGCCCTGATCGGCGGAATACCGGCGACCATGACGACCTCGTCGTCCGGCGGGAGTTGCATGACCTCGCCGGGGGTGAGCAGCGGACGCGCGGTTTCGGAGCGCGAGACCATCAGGTGGGAGAGCCAGGGCGCCAGCCGGTGGCCGGCATAGTTCTGCATGGCGCGCATCTCGGTGGCCGTGCCGAGAGAATCCGAAACACGCTTGGCCGTGCGCTCGTCATTGGTGGCGAAGCTGACGCGGACGTGGCAATTGTCGAGGATGGAGTTGTTGGCGCCGTATGCCTTCTCGATCTGATTCAGCGACTGGGCGATGAGGAATGCCTTGATGCTGTAGCCTGCCATGAAGGCGAGCGCCGACTCGAAGAAGTCGAGGCGGCCGAGCGCGGGAAACTCGTCGAGCATCAAAAGCAACCGGTTACGACGATCCTTCGCGTGCAGATCCTCTGTCAGTCGCCGGCCGATCTGGTTAAGCACGAGGCGCACGAGCGGCTTGGTGCGGGAAATGTCGGAGGGGGGCACGACGAGGTAGAGCGTCGTCGGCTTCTTGCCGGACACGATGTCGGTAATGCGCCAGTCGCAGCGGCGGGTGACGGCGGCCACTACAGGATCGCGGTAGAGACCAAGAAAGGACATGGCGGTGGAAAGCACGCCGGAGCGCTCGTTGTCGGATTTGTTGAGCAGCTCGCGCGCAGCACTGGCGATGACCGGATGCGGCCCTTTCTCGCCCAAGTGCGGCGTGGTCATCATGGCGGCCAAGGTCGACTCGATCGGCCGGCGCGGATCGGACAGGAAGGCGGCAACACCGGCGAGCGTCTTGTCCTTCTCGGCGTAGAGAACATGCAGGATGGCGCCGACCAGCAGCGCATGGCTGGTCTTTTCCCAGTGGTTGCGTTTTTCCAGCGAACCCTCGGGATCGACCAGTACATCGGCGACGTTCTGAACATCGCGCACCTCCCATTCGCCGCGCCGGACTTCGAGCAGGGGATTGTAGGCGGCCGACTTCGCGTTGGTCGGATCGAAGAGGAGCACGCGGCCGAAGCGGGATCGCAGGCCAGCAGTCAGATCCCAGTTCTCGCCCTTGATGTCGTGGACGATGCAACTCCCCGGCCAGGTGAGCAGGGTCGGCACGACGAGGCCGACACCTTTGCCGGAGCGCGTTGGTGCAAAGCACAGGACATGCTCGGCGCCGTCGTGGCGGAGGTAATCCTTCTCGTAGCGGCCGAGCACGACCCCATCGTCGCCGAGCAGGCCGGCATCGGAAATCTCCTTGCGCCCGGCCCACCGGGCGGAGCCGAAGGTGCGGACGTCCTTCGCCTCGCGGGCGCGGTAGATCGACATGAGGATGGCGGCGGCGATGGCGACAAAGCCGCCCGACGCCGCGATGGCGGCGCCTTCATAAAAGATGTGCGGGGCATAGGCGTCGTAAAAATACCACCACCAGAAGAAAGCCGGCGGCGGATAGAACGGCAGGCCGACAATCTCGAACCATGGCTGTCCGAGTTGGGCCTGGAAACCGAGCCGCCACGCTGTCCATTGCGTTGCGCCCCAGACAGCGACGAGGACGATGGTGAAGACGATGACGATCTGGCCCCACATGACACGACTGGCGGGCATGGCTGTGCTGACCTCCGCTGCGGCGACTGAGAAAGTCGAGGAAGGGCAAGGGATGCGCAGGTTTCAACCAGAATTGGCCTGCAGGTCGTAGAGCAGCGAAGGGACTGCGGAAAATACTTGCAGGATGCGGCGGCGCGTCCTGTCAGGCGGGCGGAGGAGGCAGACGCTTCAACGGATTGATCACCGTGACGCCGAGCGGCGCGAAGTGACGCTCGTTGGCCGTAAGCACGGTGAAGCCATGTGCTGCGGCGGTGGCGGCGATGGCGATATCCTCGAAGCCGGGATCGTGCGCGCGCGCCCGGTCGAGCATGGCGCCGGCCTCGCGAGCCTCCTCGATACCGAAGGACAGGATGCGTCCGGCATAGAAATGCTCGATCGCCCCGAGCCATTGACGCAGGTGTTCGGCCTTGGTGGTGGCGCCGATCCGGTCGGCGCGGGCAATACCTGCCTCGATCTCGGCGATGGTCACGGTCGAAATGTAGAGCTGGTCGCCTTGCTCGCGTACCCAGGTCGCAAATGCCTCCGGCCCGACCTGCCGCTTGGCCGGTGCATCGGCCGAGACGATGTTGGTGTCAAGGAGATACAAGGTCAGTGGCCGGCATCATGCAACGCGCGGGCGGGCTTGCGGGACCGCTCGGGGATGTCGCCCGGCTCGCCGGGGAAGGCGAGCAGCAGGTCGGCAAAACTTGGTACCTTCGAGACGCGCTCCCATTCCTCGAAGGAGACAAGCACGGCTTCCTTGCGGCCATGCCGGGTGATGACAGTCGGCTCGCCGGCCACGGCTTGATCGACCACGGCGGAGAGCGTCGCCTTGGCGTCCTTGAGCTGGAGTTCCTTCATCGTGTCGCTCCTGATGTGACTACCGATAGTCATATATTGCCTCTCTGGATCATTGCAAGTATCGAAACGGAGATGTTGGCCGGCAGGCGGAAGGCCGTTCGAGGGCAGGCGCTCACAGTCCCAGCCCCCGCTTGCGTCCGAAAGACCAGTCGACGCCCCCGTCGCCTCGAGCCACGCCGGAAATGTGCTGGCCGAGATTTTTCTCGACCGACGGCGTCCAGGGCACGAGCTTGAAGCCGAGCCCGTCGTCGATCATGGCGTAGCGGCCGGAGGAGAGAGCGAAACGCTGCCGGTATGTGCCAGAGACATACTCGCCTGCGGCGGATTTCTGGAACGGCATGCCGGTCTCGGTCGCGAGTTTTTGGCCGAGCGCGTCCAGCTCGCGCTCGCGTAATGTGCCGAGCAGGTTGCGGGCGAAAACAATGCGCTGGCCCTCGCGCCGGGCAAGTCCTTCCTCGATCAGATGCTCGGTGCGTTCTTCCATTGCCCGCTTCACCTCCAGGCCGAAGCCACTGCCAAGATCGGCGGGATTGCGGGCGATGAGTTGGCGGTCCAGCCAGGTCGAGCCTTCCGCTGTGGTCTGCGCCTCTATTGAGAGGTCGGAGCGGACCGCAAGCGCAACACGACGCTCATCACGAGAATCCTCGAAGGACCGCAGCTCGACGATGGAACCGGGCGCACTGTCACCGGCCGCCTCGATGTTGGGAAGGCCGATATGATGTGTGCGGCCGTCAATGCCGTCGACCACAGCATAGGCGGTGCCGCGCAGCTCGTCTTCGAGACCACGTTCGACCAGCCTCCCGATGATCGGCTCGTCATGAGCTTCGCTGGAGATGACGTAGTCGGCCGCGCCACGCTCAATGCCACGTTCGGTGAGCGCCCGGTGCATGCGCTTGATGATGTCGTTGCGGGTTGCGAGTTCCCGCAAGGTGGGTTCGGCTTCCTCCGCAATGATCCACTGGCCGGGGCCGATCGTCCCAGCGAGACCCAGCCGTTCGAGATGACGCAGCCGCCCGACCTTCTGGGTGAGGTACTCGTCGGGCTGGCGATCTGGTGACGGCGCCACGTCGATGACACCGTGTTCGTTGGCGTCGCGGACAAGCTGCCGGTCGAGCTGCGTCCAGCGCTCGGCCTCGATCTGGTGCTCAAGAGAGCGACTGATGTCGAGATCGGTTCGGGGACCGAGTTCCAGGGTGATCATGTCCTGGGCGCGATCGCGCAAGCCGTTCTTGATATAGTCGCGATCGATCACGAGGTCGTGGCCGTCGTCGGTGCGGCCGCGGACGATGACATGGACATGTGGATTGTCGGTGTTCCAATGATCGACGGCCAGCCAGTCGAGTCTTGTGGCGAGATCCTTTTCGGCTTGCGCAATCAACTCGCGAGTGAAGCGCTTCAGGTCCTCCATGTCGGTGGCGTCCTCGGGCGAGACGATGAAGCGGAAATGGTGCCGGTCGTCCTTGCAGCGGTCAGAAAACTCCCTGGCATCGGCGTCGTCGGTATCCGGGCCGAACATGAGGGCCTTTTCGCCGTCACGCGTGACGCCATCGCGGCGCAGGTAATTGAGGTGCCGGGCGAGCGGGCCGCGCTGACCTCTGTTGCGCACCACGAGCGCCTTGACGGTGCAGAGCCGCGAGCGGCTGGTGATGAAACGGTTGGCGCGCACGCTGGCTACACGGCCGCGCGCGAAACTCGGTCCCCGACCATGGCATGATGTGATCTTGCCGGAGCGCGAGACGCGCCCGCCGGCCTTCTGCGCGGCGGCGAGCGCCTGGGCGACGAAGGGTTTTGCGCGCTGCGCCTTTGAGGAGCGGATGCGGCCGGGCCGGACGCGGAAATCGTCGTCGCGGCTCATGGGGCAAAAACCTGCGATGTGCGGTTTGTGCTGAAAGCACTCAACAAAATGAGGCAGCGCACATCGCGCTGAGTGCGCGCGATGTGCGCAAAACCCCGGCGAAGCCAGCAAAACCAACCGACCGTCAAAGCCGCGATGTGCGGCTTTTTATCTTGCCATGCTTCGGTCGTTGCTCCCGCTGTCCCGCAGCGCACCGTAGTCAAAACGACTATGCACGAATCCCTGCGCAGAACCACGAAATTCATCGACGGGTTCCTTCCGCTTCCGGCCGAGCTACGAAGAGGCCATCGGATAGCGGGACAAGCGCCGAGAGGTCGACGATTGCAGGTCGCTTCGAAGGGCGACCGGAAGGAAGATCGGCGGACGCGGGTTCGTCGTCGGTATGGATGATCGACCGCGCAACAAAGAGCGGCGCGCGAGACCACAATGGGTGGGATCGGCGTCCATCGAAGGACGTAACGGAGATCGTGCCCTCGATCATCGGCATGATCTTCGCGACATAGTCGACCGTCTCGACCGGCAGCGATCGGCCGGACGCGAGATGCGCATCGTAGCGCGCTGGGCCGGCATTGTAAGCGGCTAGCATCGCGTTGACCGAGCCGTAGCGGTCGTGCATCTCGCGCAGATAAGCGGCACCGGCGAGAATGTTGTCGCGTGGCTGCCAGGGATTGGATCCGAGATCGTGTCTGACGCGCATTTCATCCCATGTGGCGGGCATGACCTGCATGAGACCGATGGCGCCTTTGGGCGAGAGTGCAGCCGGATCGCCGGTGCTTTCGATGCTCATCACCGCGCGTATCCATTGCTCCGGAATGACGAAGCGGCGAGCCGCCTCGGTGACGTAAACTGCCCACGGATCGGTCGCCGGCGCGACTGCCGACGAGTGCTCAAGCCGTCCGCCCGGTGGCGGTTCGGCCGATGCGGGGGCCTCCATGATGACGATCATCGTACCTGCAATGAGCATCGTGACGATTGTCGGGACGGCAGCGCATGCACCGCCATCCCGATGCGCCATCAGTCTGCCATCGTGCTCGCTACGGCCAAGGGCAAGGCTTCGCCGGCGGCCAACATTCTCCGGACGAGTAGCGTATGATGACGTGTCCGCTCCCCGGAAAACAGGCCGCCGCTCTTGACCTTCGCTGCGCGTGACGGCCGCCCGATGGGCGATCGGGTCGAGGGGATTGACCGGCACTCGATCGATCAAGGGGATTGGGCCTAAAGTTCGACGAGAACGGTGGCAGCGCATAACTTGTCATGCCTCGCCGTCGTTCTTCTTCCTGCGCGTCCAATGCAGGTTCCATGTGCCTTTCTTTGTGTCGGACTCGAACAGGCGTGCGCGGATGGGCTCGACGAAGGATGGGTCGTCGATAGTCACGGAGAGGTAGGCGCCAGCCTTGTCGCCGGTGCGATCCCAGGCCGCGCCGACTTCCAGGCCATCGCAGAAGACGCGATGGTTCGGCGCGTTTTCCGCGTCTGATCCTTCGACGGGAAGAACGGTCATCTCGACGTCGAGGGTGAGCGTGCGGACGCGGCCGAAGAAGCCATCGTCGTTGCGGGTAAAGGTTCCAATCTGGGCCACGATGTTTTTCCTTTCGTTGCTGGGGGAAACGAGCCGTCACGGCTCGTCGGAAGCCGGCTCGCGGAAGCCTTCCGCGGCCGGGTCGGGATCGTCGGTCGTCCATATTGGGATCGCGCGGCCGACGACTGTTGTGAGGGGAAATGGCCCGACATAGCGGCTGTCGAAACTGTCGGGACTGTCCCAGTTCATGAAGAAGGCTTCACCGTTGCCGAGCGTCCGGCAGCCTTGCCAGGCAGGCAGCGGCCGGCCGCGCGCGTCGTGGTCGCGAGCTGTTCCGTAGCTCGTGCCGTAGGCGATGATCACGCTGCCGCGCCGGCAAATCTCGGTGCCGCCGAGTGCCAGAACGCGCTTGATCAGCGGTAGGCCGCGCGGCAGGTAGCCGCGCGCGCCGAGGAAAGCCGCGAGCTCGTGGGGCGGCATGACGACGGCCAGGTCGGTGACGTCGATGTGATCCGCAGGTACAATGCGGTAGAGGCCGACCGGCACGCTGGCGGAGGCATTCCAGATGAAGCGGATATCGGGCCGATGCCATGCTGGTGTGGCGACCAGAGCCACCCCGGCGAGCATTGAGAGGATCGTCAGGCGGCGGCTGGTCATCGCGTCACCTCGCGGCGGCGCAGCCAGGCGCGGTGCTGCTCGCGGCCATAGGCGCGGAACGGCTCGTTGACGCTGATGCGGTTGTGGATGTGTCGCCAGTGATCCGGCGCGACATCGGCCGGATCGATGCCGAGCGCCTCGATCGCGTCGATGGCTTTCAGCACTGTCTCGACCTTCGGCCAGCCGGTCAGCCTGAGCAGAATCTCGCCGCCAGGGCGCACGAAGGGCAATGTCTGAAATAGCTCACCGGCGGCCACAGCGCGCACGATGTCGATGCGCGAGATGATCGTGCCATGCTCGTTCCCGGCCCAGCGGACGAAAGCGAAGATGCTGCCCGGCTGGAGGCTGACGACGCGCCGATGGCGGTCAAGGCGCTGATCTTCGGCGATGCGGCCGAAGCGTATCCAGTGCTCGATCTTCCTCTCGCGCCAGGTCAGTTCGACCAGTGTGCGGTCTTTCGGCTGTCTGGCGCTGCGGCTGTCAGTCGTCATGGCCGTGTCCCTTCGGTAAAAGGCAGTACGGAGGCGATGCGTGCCCGCGCACACTCGGCCATCTTCGGATCGATCTCGCAGCCGATGTAGCGGCGGTCGGTTAGCTTGCAGGCTTCGCCGGCAGCACCCGAACCGGCGAACCAGTCGCCGACCAGACCGCCCGGCGGGCAACTCGTGCGGATGAGAATTTCCAGGAGGAAGACGGGTTTTTCGGTCGGGTGGATGGCGCGACCATAAGCGTTGCGCAAGAAGATCACCGAACGCATCAGGCGCGGGCCGCCGTGCTCGCTGACATAGTGACCGGCGTCGATATGGCCCGTGTGTGGCGGCCGCTTCTTGCGCCGTACGGTGCGCGCGACCGCATCCAGTGTCGTCTGCACGTCATTGTAGACGGCGCTCCATGGCACGTCGGCGCGGCGGAACTGCACCACGAATTCATGCACGCGCTTGAAGCGGTCGGCGTGAAAGGAAGAGCCGTTCTGCTTTTCCCAGACAATCTCCTGCGCATAGGCAAAGCCGGCATCGGCGAAGGCCCTGCTGGTGGTCATGAAGGATCGCAGCGACCTAAAGACCCAGAGCGAACCGGACGGCTTCAGGGCTGCGCGCGCGAGCGGCAGCCAGCCGTCGACGCGGCGATCCCAGGCGAGCGAGGTGTCGCCATAGGGAGGATCGGCGAGGATCAGATCGAAGGGACCATGCATCGGCATGAGGTCGCGGCAGTCGCCGGTCAGTATCGTCATCACGCAATCCTCCGCATGCGAAGGTTGCTCGATGCACATTCGCGGCCGTAGCGGCTTTTTCCCCGTTCGGAGCTGCCGTTAGAATCAAGAATTCGAAGGATTCTTGATGTTAGATTAGTTAGAGGGGCTGGAATCCGCGAATAATATCCGCCTGTTACAGGGTGCTTTCGTTCCCGCTGGTACGGGTATGGCGTTCCGGCTGGTACGGGAAAGAGTGTTCCCGCTGGTTCGGTTTGATACACAGGCCATCCACAATTGCCGTACGAATGCGAAGGCGCGGGGAACATCATCTTGCGCCTCCGGTACGACGCTCCACCGGATCAGACGTATCTGGCCGGAATATCAGGCGCTGACAGCCATGTGAATCATCCAGCAGATTGAGGCGATAGCCCGGCAGCGGCTGTCGCCGAACAATGGCGCGCAGCTCGAAGCGGAAGCGGCGCAGCGGCGCGAGGCTGCCGGATTTGAGGTGGAGGTGAGCAACTTCGAAGCTCCAGCCCCAGGGCTGACGGCCTGCATGCTTGCGCACGAGCCGGTAGAGCCAGCGTTCGAGGCCGCCCTTGAGCGCGAAATATTCCCGGTCGATGGTCAGGATCAGTGCATCGTCGACGACGCCGGCATAGAACCAGTCGGCGAGCACGAGTTCGATGCCGAGCGATCGGCCGCCACCATCCAGACGCTCCTTCCATTCGGCGATCCACGAGAAGCGGTGCCGCCGCTTCTCCGAGGGCTGGCGGATCGAAGTAACGACGGTGGTGGACTGGAGCCGGTCGAGCGCGGCTTTCAGCCGTGTGTAATTCAGGCCGGTGTCGGCTCGGCCGATAAAGGAGAGGATCTCGTAAGGCCTGGCGAGTATGAAACGCGAGGTGCGCAAGCCGTTGTCACGCGCGTCGACGATCTGGCTGGCGGCCCAGATCAGGATGTCAGCGTCCCATATGGTCGCCATGCCGTGTTCGGCGGTTGCCTCGACACGGATCGACACGTCGCCCAGGCGGAAGTCGATTGGGATGACGCGGCGGGACTTTGCCAGAGAGAAGAAGGGCCAGGACATGAGGTCCTGCGCATCACGGGCGGCGATGGCGCGAGCGTGGGTCCGAAACGGTTCGGTATGACGTGCTGGAACGGGCGTCGACATGGGTGTCGCCGATCAACAGCTGCCGTCCGGCCCCTTCCCGTCCCGCGGTGCGGAAAGGCTTGGGAGCAGCGGCTCGCAGGTGGACCGACGGGCGCAGGCATCGATCCATGCAACAAGATCGGTAACCGTGTAGACCACGCGGCCGCCCAGCTTGTGATAGATCGGCCCCATGCCTTCGCAGCGATATTTTTCCAGCGTGCGGGGAGACAGGCCGAGGAGACGGGCTGCTTCAGGTGTGCGCATGAAGCGCGGCCAGTTGCTGTCGGTTTTGTCCTGCATGTTCGGCCTCCGTCGCGTAAGCCGGCAGAGCGGCGTTGCAGATGCGACGATGGCGAAAAATCAGCAGCTAGGCGGAGTGACAAAATTCGGGGATCATAGGAGAAATGTCCCTTCCACGGTGTGGTGTCAAAGACATCGGCAGCGGCTTTAGGGATGCCGTCCCGCCTTACTCATCCGGACAGTGTCCACGAATGGCAGAGCCGGGGCCGAGAGCGGGCTGACGGCTTCCAGCCGCAATCTTTGAATTGCCGACATTTGCGTCGGCGTGGGCATCGTCCGTCTCGCCCATTGGATCGAGCGAAAGCGCCAAAAACAGTCATCAAGCGAACTGTAGAGTTAGCCGATAACCGGGGTTATCCACCCGCACGCCGACCCAAAATCGCCCCCAAGCTCAAATGCTGAATGCCGCATTGTCCCGCTGACAGTCTTATACCCGAACGCGCTGCCTCAGCCTCGCGTATAGCTGGACGGCAGGCTGGTGTTCCAGCTCGACCACCACTGCGAAGCGCTGATCGACCTCCTGCTCCTCCGCCCAGCCTCCGGCGCAGCGGACGACCAGGTAGTATTCGTCACCATAGTTAGTGGTGTCCTGCACGAATGTTTGCGCTGCGGTTTGAAGCGTATGTCCGTCGCGACTTTGGGGTCCGGGCTTCAAATCGCATCGGAATCTGTTCGGAACGTCCGGCGGGTCACCCTCATCCGCTGTACGTGCTCGAAAATGTGCGAACACCTCCTGCGCGGGGCAGCCCCGTAGGAGACGAAAGTTCAACTTTGTACCAATATACTCTGCCCGTGTTCGACGAACCGGTGGATCGAAGGCCAGCGAAACTCGGATGGTCCGCCTACCGTTGGTCTGAAATTCCTGCGGGATGGGTACCCGATAGACAGCGAAATGATTGATTGCGAGCCGATCCTCCGCGTATAGCACCACGCGGTGATCGTCCGAATAGGCTGCCCGGAGAACATCCACCAAACCGTTGCCACAGATGCGCATTTTGTCAGCGGCATCCATGCCCCTCAACCTGGCCTCGCATTCCTCCGGTACCGAGGCCGCTCCAGCAAGCAGCGCTCGGATCAGGTTGGCGGAAGCGTGGGGAAAGAGCCGCAGCAGCGCGGCCGCCTTGTTGGCGAGGATCGGCGCGGCATATGACGTTCCCGTGCCGCTGGTGATCAGCTGTCGCAGGTATTCATGGTTAAGGGTGATAATCCCTGCTTCTGGGATGTGCGGGGCCCACTGAAGGCTAGCCGAGGGCGCATCGAACACCATCGTGCCCCCGACGTCCACGAAATCGGGCTTGCGGATTCCTCCCGCCCCCGGGCCCGCCCGTGAGAACGGCGAGGGCTCAAGAGCGCCAGTGATTGGCCGAACGTGGGCGTCGAGTTCATGTCTGGCCCCGAGCCCCGTCCCGTTGGCAAGCGATCCGACTGTCACAATGTTTGCCGCACCAGCCGGCTCACAAAGGCGGTTGGCCGGTTCCAGAAGATATCCAGGGTAGTGCGTGATACCCTGCTCCACTGCCATTCCGCTTCGCGGCGCACGGTTACCGGTGGAGACAAAAATCATCACATCGAGTTCACGCGCGAGTTCATCGAGCGTGGCCGCCCACGGGCCGACCCGGCCAGGTTCATTGCGCGCCCGCACGTCGCCTAGGGACATCACGAAGATGCGGCAGCCATAATCCTGCCGCAAGCGTATAATGGTCTCGCGCATCTGCGTCGGAAGGGTTCTCCGCTCGTAGAACCTGCCATTGTTGCCCACAACCTTCGCCGAGACCAGACGGCCCACCGGCTGAATTCGCACTTCTCCGAGACGATCTCTCAGATCCCCGTAAAGTGCGGCACCGCCCACTCGTGTCCCATGGCCCCAGACGTCCGCAGTGCCAAGTTCGGCTGGGAAAGCCAACCGCTCTAGGATCGCACCTTCAAGGAAAGGGTGATCATTGACGCCGCTGTCCAGCACACCGATCACCGGTGCGTTTTCATCCGGCGGCAGTATCTCCGGAGCGTCATCCAGCTCCATCTGAACCAGGTCGGCCGCTTCGATATCGGGCACAGGTGGCAAGTCAATGAAGGCCACTTCCGGTACAGACAGCAGAGGCCGAAGTGTCTGTCCCCGGGCACGCACTCGCATCAGCGTAATTGACGGTCCGAGATAGACATCGAACACCTCATCATTCTGCCCGGTGATGAAATCCTCGATCTGCCGGGCCTTGCGTTCCCGGGCCAGACGGGTTCCGAAATCCCATAGTTCGATATCAACCGTATAGACCTCATCATTCTGAAGGTCCGTTGCCTCCGTGAACCCAGCCTCCCTGATCCGCATGCCGAGGCGGTCCCGGGGCTCGAGCGTGCCGATGTTCTCGATCCTAGTGACAAACCCTTCATAACGTCTGCCCTGCTGGCCATCCGGGATCGGGCCATCGTAGGCGTCCAGGCGCTGCAGGAAGGCAGTCAGGTCGCCCTGCGACGAAAAGAGGATGATGTTGCGGTCATCGTCGCTCGAGAGCAGTGTCAGTCCCAGTGCTTCCCAATCAGGCTCGAGAAGCATACCCTGCATCCGAACTCGCAGAATCAGCGACGGATCGATGAACTGCGCCGGACGGTTCTGCTGCTGTGTCTGAATCGCGGCCTCAACCTGCCGGCGGACCTGACCGCCATAGCCACTGCCACGCCACGGCGTCGGGCCTGGATACCCTGTCTTCCGCCGCTCCAAAGTCTCAGGAAGCCGCAGCAGCGGCAGATGTTCGTGCCGGGGCATAACCTACTCCCGGGTCTGATCTTCCAGTTTCTGCTTCCGCATTCTACGGCGTTCCGCATCACGCATGGCGTGCCTGAAATCCGCATCGGATACCGCCCTGTTCCCATTGAGAACGGAGAGCTTTATCGCCTGTACGCAGACCCTTTCTAGGTCAGCGTAGGAATAGCTTTGGAGTTGGTTTGAATAGCTAGAGGGATCAAATGTCACCTTCACATTGCGGAATGCATGCTCAAGATACTTCCGGATCATCTTGTCGTCGGGCTGCTCGAACCACACAATCTCGTCGAAGCGTCGCCATACGGCTGGATCAAGGTGCGCATCGAGGTTCGTTGCCGCGATCAGAAAGCCCTGTGGTTCGATCTGTTCGATGAAGATCAACAGGCTGTTGACGACCCGCCGAAGTTCGCTGTGCTCACCGGTCTCTTCGCGTGAGCGTGCAATTGCGTCGAATTCGTCGAAAAACAGCACGCAAGGTTGCCTCCTCGCGAACTCGAACGTCTTGCGGATGTTGGTGGCGGTTTCCCCTAGATAGGACGAGATCAGGCTATCGAGCCGGACGTGGAAGAACGGTAGACCGAGTTCATTGGCGAAGACCTCGGCACACAGGGTCTTCCCGGACCCTGGTGGACCGCAGAAGAGCAGCTTTGACCGAACCGGAAGGCCATGTCGCCTGATCCGGTCCGCTTGCCGAAATTCACGGATCAGGCCAACGAAGAGCTCAATGTTCCCGCGCGAAAGAATGATGTCCTGCGGCCCGTGCCGTGGCTCGATCCGCTGGATGAAGTCTTTTGCTTCATCAGGAAACGGAACAAGACGGGATAGGCCGCCTGTTTGCGGATGCGAGCCAAGATTATCGAGGGTCTTGCGCAGGCTGCGCGCGAGCACTCGGTTATTTTTTTTCTCCTCGTCCGCAATGATCTGCTCCACGACCGCACGGAAATCGTCCTCGCGGCCGTAACTTGCGAGCAGCTTTTTCATCAGCTCGCCCCTTGCCATCCTGCCTCCACCAATTTTTCGCGAGGGTAGCAGCGCTCGCCGCAATTGACCATAAGAAGCTTATGCGGCTCAGAGTAAAATGCGGCGTCTACAAGCGCAGATCACTGTTCCCACCAGCCATGATGCCAGCAATATTGAATATCGAATCAGGACCACACCATACACATCTCTGAGTGATGGTGCCAACGGCGCTTTCGTGCACTTATCTAGGTGGTCGTCGGTGCTGCGGGTGCCTCGGATCTCCGCTGCCGAGTGAATGGTTCTCCTCCAATCCTCTCGAGGGAGCCGCGGAGAACGGCGGCCTACATTCTGTTCCCCGCGATTTCCGGTTCTAGGGGGAGGCAAGGTTTGCCCCAACGGCTGAAGTGGGGGCGCGAAGCAGCCGAAGCACATTGGCCAGGTGAGGGCAGAATCCCCAGAGAATCCGTGCGAAACCTACCTGTTCATTTCACAATATTGGTGTTCTGCTGCCGCTAAACTCCCAAAAATCTGAGACGTTTCCAACGCCACAAGCTGCAACACTGCGAGTCGGCGGAGATGCACGCCCATCCGGGTTGGCAGGACGCCTAGGTGTCGAAAACAATTGCCCACGCGGATCACCCGCGAATTCGCAGCCAGCGCAGATAGCCGCCCTCAATGTGTCCGCGCGCTGCCTTGAGGATGCGGGCGAGCCGTCGGCGCTCCGACGCGTTCTGCCATTCGATGGCGCGCAACGTTTCTACCTGTCTATTAAGCAGGACGGAAGCGATCAAGCGGCGCGACGCGCCAGCTTCCATACCGTCCCAGGCACGCAGCATGAGAGCTGCGCGATGGGTCTGGAAGGCAGTGAGGCGCTGTGCGCGCGGCAAGAGGCCGGATCGCTTTCCCTCAAGCCTTCGCACAAAGCGGCCCGCATTACGGTGACGCCAGAAGAAGTGCTCGTCGATGGGCAGAACGATGGCCGACTTGGTCGGTGCGTCACCATCGGGAAACCACAGTCGATGATCGCCATCATCGTCAGCGACAAGGGCGTGGAGACCATCCCTGGCAAGCTGGCCATCGGCGGGCAGCGTTTGCGGATCAGGGAGTGGCAATCCCTCGAAACCGTCGGGCACAGTTCTGACAATGAGTGTGGCAGGGAAGTGTATGGCCCGCCAGATTGGGCGGGCGGAGGCGGCAGATACAGAAGGGTCCGCCGGGAAAGGAAAGCCCCCAGCGACAGGATAGGCGCTCGATCTCTGCTGCCTCATCCGTGCCGCCGGAGGCGATCCTTGCCAGTGTCTCGGCATAGTCTCGCCGGTATTCCTTGTTGCGGCGCAGAAACTCGAAGGCGACACCGCCGCGGTCAAGACGACCCAGTTGTTCCTCGAATTGGGGTGATCGCCAGTCGTGCAGTGGTTTCAAGTCTTCCTCCCCGCCTCAATCGATGGCTTCAGGCTGATTCGAATATTGGGGTGGGCTGAGGATGGTATAGACAGATAATCGGAATGCTGTTGTTTCGTCGGCTGAGCATTCCGGCGTCATCGATTCCGACGCGGAGCAGCTTACGGCTACCGGTTACTGCATGCGGGGTTCGAGAAGGTGGCGATAGCCCTTCTCGGTCATCCAGCGGGCGCGGGCGAGATGGCTGTCGTGAACGCGTTTGGCGTGCTCCGGATTGGCGGCAACGTCGAGACCGAAGACGATTTCCGCCACTTCACGCCAGTCGGCGCCTTCCTCGTCGGCGTCCAGCAGGCGCAGGTAGGTGGCGAGGTGCGCTTCATCGTAGGCATTCACCCGAACCGTCAGCGGCGGGCTGTCCTGGAAGTCGGGCTTGTTCATCCGCCTGTCCTTACGTCCTCCCATGTGTTGTTCATAGATGCTTTATCGATCATGAACGCAACAGCTTGGCGACAGCAAGCATCCGGCAATCGCGGAATGAAACCATGCCGCCATGGCGAGAATTGGCGCAGTTTTTGCGGTGATCGGGAGTTTTCGGCGGCGCCATATCCACGAATATTTTGCTTTTCCCATGCGTGGCGGGCGGGGCGCATCAGGCGTCGCTCCGGAAGAACTCCGCCGGATCGACGCCAAGGGCATCGGCAAGCTTCTCCAGCTTGTCGACAGAGATCGAATATTCCTCGCGTTCGACCATGCCGACATAATTGCGGTTGATCTGGGCACGATGGGCAAGCTCCTCCTGCGAGATGGATTTCTCCTGTCTCAGCCGGCGCAGATTGCGTGCGACTCTCTCCCGTAAGCTCATGCGGGAGAAGTCGCCGTCTACCTAATATACTTCCACCCAATATACTAGGTAATCGGATATGGCCAGATCTGCCGGAATAGTTTTTGATGTGCGTTAATCGGCGGATTCGTTCTTCATTTTGGGAACTGAAGCCGTCAGCGCCACCCGTCGACGCCGGCGGGGCAAAGGCGCCCTGAGCGCACAGTTCCTTCGCGCTCAGGGCGCGAAGGGATCGATCTCGCTGACGATTTCATCCTCGTCGCCGTCATATTCGGGCGCGGGTACCACCGAGTGCGTGCCGTCGCCGGCCCGGAAGATGACGATGGAGACCATCAGGGTGTCGGCGAGGCTGAGGGCGAAGGCTTGTGCATCTGGGAAGGACATTGTTCCGGCTCCTGTTTTGAGGCGGGAGGACTTCCCGCTCGACAGGCGCCGATGTGTTTCAAGCGCGGCCGCGGTCACCGCTGAGGTTCACCGCAGCGGCGGCATGCTCTGCATAGTCCGACCCCTTGGGGTTGATCGTGGAAGGCCGTGATTGGAACCAAGGTAAGCCTCAAAGAGCGGGTTCGCTTCCCGGCAACCGGAGCCGGACATGCCCTTGGGTGCGCTGCCCGAAGGCTTGATCTGCAATCATAGTGCCGTCGATCGACGTCTTCCGCGTCACCATGGTGTTCACGAACAGCGCGGCCTACGAACATGTCGATGCGGGGCCAAAACGCTGCCGTGTTGCCGTTTTGACGCCGTGATTGCGGGCTAGCCGGTGTCTCAAGGCCAATGATAGGCGCGGCCAGCGCAATACCGTCCAGGAGGATCAGGATTGCAGTTCCTTCCTGCAATACCCGTTGTCGTCGTTATAACTGTGCTCGCGGCGTCGGGGTGCGCCGTGGCGCAGGACGCCGAGCCTGTGCTGCTTGTTGAGCCGAAGGTGGTGATGGAGGCCGATCCGCCGCCGCCTTTCACCTATTGGGCGCCGGAGGGTTCCACGATCCGCAATCATCCGCTTGATCCCATGACCTGGATCGCCGAGAGCGCCGACAGATCGCGCAAATACTATTTTGGGGACCAGTGCCGGGCGTCGCAGTTTCAGCGCCTTGTCGGCCAGCCGCTCGATGCTCTTCCCGACAAGCCCGCCGGCGCCACATGGCGCCTGGCATGTTCGACCTGCGCGGTGATATCGGATCTCGGCCGCGAGCGGATGAACGTGTTCTACGACAAAGATTTTCGGGCGATCACCAGCATCTCCTGCGGCTAGGCCCGAGCGGAAAGGGTGCGAATATGAGGAGAGCCCGGCAGCTTGCGCCGCCGGGCCTCGATTCGAACCGCTCAGAAGGGTATCTCGTCATCGTGGTCGGGTTGGCTGCTGCTCTGGCTTTCCGCCTGCTTGGCCCGGCTGAGGAAATCCACCGTCTCGGCGATGATCTCGCATCCGTAGCGGTCATTGCCGTCCTGGTCGGTCCACTTCGTGTAGTGGATGCGGCCGCGCACCAGCACCTTCATGCCCTTGCCGCAGTGTTCCTGGACCGTCTTGCCGAGGCCATTGAAGCAGGTGATGCGGTGCCATTCGGTGTCCTGAACCCGGTAGCCGTTCTCGTCCCGGAGCACCTTGCCGTCGGCATAACGGGGCCGTGAGGTGGCCAGCGTGAAACGAGTGATGTGGGTGCCGCCCTGTGTGGTGACGGTCTCGGGGTCCTGGCCGATGTTGCCGGCGAGAATGACGATGTTCTGCATTTTTCTGTCTCCGTTGCTTCCGTCCGAGGGACCATCCCTCCGACGAGCCCCGGCCAAGCCCGATGGAGGCCGGTTGCAACCGAAGGCTCGCCGCCAAGTTCCGGTGTGGGGCGGGCAGTCGCTTCAGCGGCAACACGGCCGGAATCTTGGTGGTTGCTGCCGGCAGCCGCTCAGGCTTAGGGGATCAGTCAGTCGGAGGGGTTAGTCCTGCGGCGGAGCTTCTCGGAGACGACAGCAGCCCCATCGTCCTTGCCGGCCCGGCCATCGGGCATGGCTCCGAAACTCAACTGTTCAGCACGATCCGCTCTCCAACGTGCTGGCGCCCTATCTCCCATCGCAGGTGAAAGGGCCGGGACAGCGAAGGCCGCCAATCGCAGTGAGGGATGGAAGGCACCGTAGCATCTCCATTCAATGGGTTCGATGCACGGCACTCCATGCAGGAAGACTGAAGGGGCTGACCAGGGCAGCCGGACAATGTGCCGAATGGAGGAGATCAGATGGCAGTTGCGCTATAGGCAGAGATCGACGATGACGGCGACGAGCTCCGCTTCAGGGCTGGATATGGCATAGGAACGCCGAGGCCCCGCGATACTCCGACCGTGTTCCGAAATGATCGGTTCGGATCGGTAGTTCGATGGCTGCTGTGCGGCGGGTGCTCATGATCTGCCGCCCCTTTTTGCCCTAGGATGCCCGGCACGCGTGCCGGCCCACCGACCGGCCACGTCCACGAGGCGCCTGAAGGTCGGGCATTCCATGTGGGAGGGTGCAGGACAATCGGCAACATGACGCAATGTGTCCCTCAACGCGGCGAGTTCGCGAATCTTCCGATCCAGCTCGTCTGCTTTCGCATGCAGTACATCGCGTGGCAGCTCCGGCGTGCCGTCTCTACCGAACATACCTGCTATCTCTTCCAGCGAGAAGCCGGCCGTTTTGCCCATCGTGATCAGTTTTAGCTGCAGCAGCACTTCAAACGGGAACTGGCGGCGCAGGCCGTTGCGGGAGACCGAAGAGATCAGCCCGACCTCCTCGTAATAGCGAAGCGCCGAAGGGCGTATCCCGGTCTTCGTCGACACCTCGCCAATGTCGAGAAACTTCATGCTTGACCTCAAGTCGACTTGAATTCGTACTCTGCCTGCTCACAGCGTTTCCGACAAGAGGAAAAGGGCATGGAGCAAGCAGGATCGACCGCATTGAGGGAAACCGACCGCGGCGTCACGGTGACATTGGCGCTCTCGATGCTGCTGGCGTCGCTTGCACGAGCATCGCCAATATTGCCCTGCCGACGCTGGCTGAAGCGTTCTCTGCGCCGTTCCACCACGTCCAATGGGTGGTTATCACCTATCTCGCGGCCATGACTGTCTCGGTCGCCTTCGTCGGAAGGCTTGGCGACCTGTATGGGCTGACGCGCATGCACCTTGCGGGCCTCGCTCTGTTTTGCGTGGCTTCGCTGCTTTGCGGTCTGGCTTCGAACCTTTGGCTTCTGATCGGGGCGAGAGCACTCCAAGGCGTCGGCGCGGCGTTCCTGATGACGTTGACCCTTGCGCTCGCGCGTGAAACAGCGAGCGAGGAGCGCATCGGGCGCGCCATGGGCCTGCTGGGCACGGTGTCGGCGCTCGGAACAGCTCTCGGCCCCTCACTCGGCGGCGTGCTGCTATCGGCGAGCGGTTGGCCGGGTATTTTCCTCGCGCAGGTTCCTCTCGCACTGCTCGCCCTGATCCTGGCATTCAGGTCACTGCCATCCGACAGGGGCCGGGCCGCACCTCCGTCGGCTGGACCATGCGTGGCGTGGATATGGACGAGAGGGCTGCTGCCAAATATTTCCGTGAACCTGCTTGTCGCGGCCGTCATGATGACGACGCTGGTGGTCGGCCCGTTCTATCTCGGCATTGGCTTGGGCCTGAGCGAGATGCCAGTCGGCCTGATCATGTCGATCGGGCCGCTGATCTCGATCTTCAGCGGCGTGCCGTCCGGACAGGCCGTCGACAGATGGGGCACTCACAGCATTCTCGCGGTCGGCCTGACCATGCTCGCCGCCGGTGCATTCCTTCTGGCAACCCTGCCGGCACAGTTCGGCACGGTCGGATATATCCTGGCCATCGCCGTTTTGACGCCGGGCTACCAGCTCTTTCAGGCCAGCAACAACACGGCAGTCATGGCGGATATTCCCAAAGACCGGCGCGGCGTGGTGTCGGGGTTGCTCAGCCTGTCGCGAAACCTCGGCCTCATTCTGGGAGCGTCCGTGATGGGCGGCGTTTTCGCTCTTGGCGTTGGTACAAGCAACTTCGAGGGGGCAACCCCTGCTGCGATCGCGAACGGGATGCGGCTGACGTTTTTACTGGCCGGTGGGCTGATGCTCGTCGGGCTCTGGGCAGTTTTCAGACGATCAAACGCAACATTATGATCGTATGTGGGATGGAGCGGCTTGTGCCGAGATGCGTCGTTCTCGGACCGAGCGGAAGCCGTCGCTATATCTCAGCTTTCAGCAATTTCGCGATCGGCTAAGAAGAAGCGATGGGCGGATCATCAAGAAGACCGCCGCAAACCGCCTTCGCGGTGCCTTCGAAGGGACGTTACACCCCCCGTTTCAAGATTAAGGGTGACGGCAGCGCTCACGCGCTGCCGGAGAACTTCATGACCGGAATGCCAAGCTTCCTGGCTTTGTCGGCGAGGTTCTCCTGGATACCGGTGCCGGGGAAGACGATGACCCCGACTGGCAGCGTCTCCAGCATGGCGTCGTTGCGCTTAAAGGGCGCGGCGCGGCCGTGCTTGTCCCAGTCGGGCTTGAAGGCGATGTGGGGCACCTTGCGGTTGTCGGCCCATTTGGCGGCGATCAGCTCGGCGCCCCTGGGCGAGCCACCGTGCAGCAGCACCAGGTCAGGGTGCTTGATGAGGACCTTGTCGAGCATGTCCCAGACCAGCCGGTGGTCGTTGAAGTCGAGCCCGCCGGTGAAGGCAACCTTGGGACCCGCGGGCAGCATCACCTCGGCCTCGGTTCGGCGCTTCGCGGCGAGGAAGTCTCGGGAGTCGATCATCGCCGAGGTCAGGTTGCGATGGTTGACCATCGAACCGGAGCGCGGCCGCCACGGCGTTCCGGTGTGGCGTTCAAAGTGCTCAGCCGCCTGGTCGCGCATCAACTCGAAGGCGTCGCGGCGCTCGATCAGCGTCTGGCCTTCGGCCGTCAGGCGCTCCAACTCCACGGCCTTGACCTCGGTGCCGTCCTGTTCGCGTTGAAGCTGACGCTGCGCCAGCTCGTTGTCGTCCAGTTCGCGCTCGATCCGGCTGGTGGCGCGATGGAAGAGGTTGACCGTTCCCCAGAGCAGTTCGTCGAGGTCGGGTTCGAGCCGGGTGTCGCCAAGGGTAGTGACGAGAGCGTCGAAGATATCGGCCACGGCTCCGGCGACCTCACTGCCCTCGGGCAGCGGCCGCGGATCGGGCTCGTCCTGGAAGGGACGCCAGCCATACAGCTGGAGTTCGGTAATGAGGTGATCGGTCGGGGATGAGGAGTGGTGGGGCTCCAAGCCGTCCTCTTGTTCGTTTCTCATCAGCGTGGCTCCTTCGTCGTCTGACCGCGACCGTCGCGGCCTTCATGGCGTCGGAAGCCCACGGTCGGGCCGGACAGGCAGCCCTCGCTCGCGAGGGCCTCGATGGCCGGGCACGGCTATTTTGCTTCGCGATGCAAAGGCCAGCTTGCCGGTCGGCGGAAAATATCCAGGGCACGGCCATTGCCTTTCCGGACCCTTTGTGGGCTCGATCGCCCTCTCAGGAAGGCCGGGTCGTGGTCTCTGCGACGATCCATGGGAGCCATGCGGAAACGAACAGGAAGGCTGCAATGCCGCCTCTCGATCCCGGTCCTGCCTATGCCGCCGGCGTCATGAAGCGATTGGCGTCCTCCGGGACGAGGTGCGGCACGATCACCGCTCGAAGGGCGTCGATGCCGTGGAGACGCAGATCCTCGTTGAAGTCCTCGAGCTGCGGCGACAGCACCACCGCCTCGATCCCGGCGTTTGCCGCCCGCTCGACCAGCCGGATTCTTGCAGCGTCGCCAGCCGGATCACGGTCGCGCAGGACATAGAGCCGGCGCAGGCTCAATGGGAACAGGATGGCGGCCAGGTGGGCGGCGGACGTCGCAGCCAGCATCGGCATATCGGCCAGCACCGAGCGAACCGACAGCACCGTCTCGATGCCTTCGCCGGCTGCCAGAACGTCGGATGCTATGCCGAAGCGGACGCCATGTCCGAGCAAGTCACCCATCGCACGCCTCGGCGTCTCGATCGGCGCCTTGCCGAGCCGCGTTTCGGAAAAGCCGGAAGGGTCGAGCCATGTGCGATGCGCGCCGGTCACACGACCGTCGAGGTCGGTCACGGCGGCAGCCATTGCCGGCCAGGTCTCGGTCGGGGAATGCTCGTCGGACCGATAGTAGCAGCGCGGATGGAAGCGCAGGCTCGCCGTGCCGGAGAGGTTCGTGATGCCGCGACCGCGCAGATAGCGTGCTGCCAGCGTGCCGTGGATCGTCTGCGACATGGCGAGCAGCCGCCGCGCCGCTTCCGGGGAGCCCGATGGTGTCGGCTCGCGACGCCGATCAGGCTCAGGATGTGGAAGTCTGAGAAAGCTGCGGGCTTCCTCAGCGACGTCCTTGAAGTCGACGAGACCGCAGCTTTCGCGGATGACGTCGAGCAGGTCGCCATGCTCGCCGGTTGCCGCATCGCTCCAGCGCCCACATGCGCCTCGTCCGGTCTCCGGGCCGACCAGGCGCACGAACATCGAACGCCCCTTCGTGTTGCGGACGTCGCCGACCAACCAGTAGCGGCCGCATCGGCGACCGTTGGAGAGATAGTGGCGGCACACCGCCTCGGCCCTGTGGCCGAGACGGATCGCCAGTTCGGAGGTATCGTAGCGAGACATTATGCAGCCTCGTGCTCGCCGATGCGCTGGACCGGCCAGCGGTCGAGGATTTTCGCGAGAACCTCCGGCCCCTTCGCGTCCGTGGGCACGAACATGCGGAGCTTCCATGAGATGATCTCATGGAAGAGGCCATAGGCCGTCAGACGCTCGCGCATCGTGTCGGTGAAGCCCGACAATTCGATGCGGTTGGCGCCCATGACGCGGCTGCGCCGAAGCTGGAGGCCCTCGGTGAGGTCGAGGATGGTGCAGCCTTCCATCAGCGCTGCAAAGGCGTCGTCCGGCGTCAGCGAACTCGTGCCGGTCGCAGTGGCTTCGGCCACCCAGGCGGGCGAGACACGCCGGCCGATGATGCGCTCACCGTCATCGGCCTGAAGGCGGTAGACGCGCGTCGACTCGCGCGGCAGGCGCTTCCAGATCGGCAGCAACAGCCCGGAGACCATGTGCAGCGTGGAATCGGAGAACTCCGGCACCTGCGCGAGCTCTGTGTTCCAGACGGTGGAGAAGGTATCAGCATCGGCCTCGAGCCAATGGCTTCCGGCTATCGTCTCGACAGGGATGGTGTGGGTCTCCATCGGCCGGATCAGGCGAACGCGATACTGGACATCGCCGTCATCGGTCATCACGGACGGCGCGCGGACCTGCACCGCCGCGCGGCCCGAACGCTCATTGACGAGCAGCTTCGCCCGGCCGTCGGCGAGGTGACCGAGCGCGTCGTCCAGCGTGACGGGGCGGTTGTGCCGACGCTGGGTGATGGTGAGCAACCGGGTTTCCGCACCGGTGCCGGGATGGGTGTAGATCACCTGCCGGTCGCTGACGGCAAAACTCTCGGCGCGCAGCGTCTCCAGGCCCATGTCATAGGTGCCAGAAGCAATCGCGCCCTCGATCCGTGCATTGAGCAATTGCTCGAAGGCGGTGAAGATGATGCCCTGAAGCTCGATGGTGAGCGCCAGCAGCCGGTTGAGGAAGGTGGTGATCGGGGGTAGCTCGTCCTTTATGCCGTTCGAATCCACCAGCTTGAGGCCGGTTGCGGCCTCGAAGCGGTCGAGCGAGCAGCCCTCGACCTTGCCGCGCACGATGAGCATGTAGAGCTGACGCAGCGCGTCGCGGGCATAGTGCGATTCCAGATTGTCTTCCGGTCGGAACAGGCCCTGGCCGCCGGTCTGGCGCTGGCCGCGCGTGATCGCGCCCAGCGTGTCCAGGCGGCGGGCGATGGTCGAGAGGAACCGCTTCTCGGCCTTCACATTGGTGGCGATCGGCCGGAAGAGAGGCGGCTGCGCCTGATTGGTGCGGTGCGTGCGGCCGAGCCCCTGAATGGCGGCATCAGCCTTCCAGCCGGGCTCGAGCAGGTAGTGAACGCGCAGCCGCGTGTTCCGCGCCGAAAGTTCGGCATGGTAGCTGCGGCCGGTGCCGCCGGCGTCTGAGAAGACCAGAACACGCTTCTGGTCGTCCATGAAAGCGGCGGTCTCGGCGAGATTGGCCGAGCCGGCGCGGTTTTCGACGACAAGGCGGTCGATGCCGCCGGGGCTGGTCCTGCGCACGATGCGGCGTGAGCGGCCCGTGACCTCCGCCACCATGTCTGTCCCAAAATGCTGGACGATCTGGTCGAGCGCGCCGGGGACCGGCGGCAGGCTGGCGAGCTTCTCGATCAGCGCATCGCGGCGGGCGACGGCCTCGCGGCTTTCGACCGGCTGACCATCGCGTGTGACCGGCCGCGACGACAGATTGCCCTCAGAGTCGGTGAACGGTTCGTAGAGCTGCACCGGGAAGGAATGCTGCAAATATGTGAGGACGTACTCGCGGGGAGAGAGGTCGATCCTCAGATCGTTCCATTCCTCGGTGGGGATCTCGGCAAGGCGACGCTCGGTGAGCGCTTCGCCGGTCGAGACGATCTGCACGACGGCGGCATGGCCCGCCTCCAGATCGCGGGTGATCGAGCGCAGCAGGGTCGGCGTCTTCATCGAGGTTAGCAGATGGCCGAAGAAGCGCTGCTTGGTGCTCTCGAAGGCCGAGCGTGCGGCGGACTTCGCCTGTCGGTTCAGCGTGCCGGAGGAGCCAGTCGCACTGGTCGCACCAGTGATGTTGGTCGCCTCCATGGCGGCGTCGAGATTGTTATGGATGATGGCGAAGGCGCCGGCATAGGCGTCGTAGATGCGGGTCTGCTCGGGCGTCAGTTCGTGCTCGACCAGCTCGTATTCCACTCCCTCGAAGGAGAGCGAGCGGGCGGTGTAGAGGCCGAGCGCGCGCAGGTCGCGGGCCAGCACCTCCATCGCCGCGACGCCGCCGGCCTCGATCGCTTCGATGAACTCGGGGCGCGTCGAGAATGGAAAATCCTCGCCGCCCCAGAGGCCAAGGCGCTGGGCATAAGCGAGATTGTGGACGGTTGTCGCGCCGGTTGCCGAGACATAGACGACGCGTGCATTCGGCAAAGCGTGCTGAAGCCGCAAGCCGGCGCGGCCCTGTTGCGAAGGGGCCGTATCTCCGCGCTCGCCCTTGCTGCCGACCGCGTTCTGCAACGCATGGCATTCATCGAAAATGATGACGCCGTCGAAGCCATTTGCATTCCCTGTCGCGGCTTCGCCGCTCCCCGCCTCTTGTGCAAGCCAGTCGACGATCTGCTTCAAACGGGACGCCTTCCCGCCGCGTTCATCGGTCCTGAGTGTGGCGTAGGTGGTGAACAGGATGCCCTCGGACAGCGTGATCGGCTTGCCCTGCGGGAAACGCGACTGCGGCGTGATCAGCAGGCGTTCCATGCCAAGCGCCGACCAGTCCCGCTGCGCATCCTCGAGCAGCTTGTCCGATTTGGAGATCCATAGCGCCTTGCGGCGTCCGCGCACCCAGTTGTCCAGGATGATGCTCGCGGATTCACGGCCCTTGCCGACACCGGTGCCGTCGCCGATCATGAAGCCGCGCCGGAAACGCACGGCATCCTTTGTATCGTCGGGAGCCGCCTTCACGACATCGAAGGTGGCATCGACCGTCCACGATCCGGCAAGATGATCGGAATGGGCCTCGCCGGCATAGATCAGGGTTTCGAGCTGGGCGTCGGACAGCAGGCCGTCCGAGACGACATTGGCCGGCAGGCGCGGCCGATAGCTCGGCTTCGGCGGCACGACCGAAGCCATCGCGGCCGACTGCACCAGCTTGGTCGGATGGGGCTGCGCATCGGGAATGCGGATCGACTGGAGCCGGTGTTCTTCATAGATGGCGTCCGTGATGCGGCCGGCGTCGGCCTCCTGGCGCTCGATGATCTCGTAGGCGAGATCGACGGCCTCCGGCTCGGCCAGAGACTTCCTGGGCGTGGCTTTGGCGGCACGAGCGATGTAGCCGCGCACGGTGCGGGGTGCGGGGGTCGCTGCGACCGGAACCGCAATGGCAGGATCGACCGGCAGGCGGGCCGGCACATGCTCGGCCACCCAGCTCATCAGCGTCGCTGCGTCGGGCGCCACGCCGGGGGAGACGGGAAAGACACTCGGATCGTGGGCCGGCTGCTTGTCGATGACGGTCAGCCGCGTCGCAAACGTCGTGCCATGCTTCGCATAGACGGAGCCATCGATCGCTGCCGAGAACACGACACGGCCGCGTTCCTGCAGCCGGGCGTAGGCCGAAGACCAGGCCGGTGCGTCGGGGGCGAAGTTCGCGCCGGTTATGGTGACGAGACGGCCTCCAGGAGCAAGGCGCGCCAGCGCCGAGACGACATGCCGGAACGCGGCATCGGCCATGCGCGTCTCGACATTCGCCATAGCCGAGAACGGCGGGTTCATCAGCACGACGCTGGGCATCACCACCGGATCGAGGTGATCGTCGATCTGGGCGGCATCGAGGCGGGTGACGGAGAGCGCCGGAAACAGCGAGGTGAGAAGATTGGCGCGGATCTCGGCCAGTTCGTTGAGGACGAGCGTGCCGCCGGCGATCTCGGCGAGGATAGCAAGCAGGCCGGTGCCGGCCGAAGGCTCCAGAACGCGGTCGGCCGGCGTGATGGCGGCAGCCGTCGCGGCGACCAGGCCGAGCGGGATCGGGGTGGAGAACTGCTGGAAGGACTGTGCTTCCTCGGAGCGGCGCGTGTGGGACGGCATAAGCGCCGCGAACTTCGCCAGCATGGGAAGCGCGGCAGTAGGCGAGCCGGCCTTGCGCAATAGCGTCCTGCCGAACTTGCGCAGGAACAGCACGGTCGCCGCCTCGCAGGCTTCATAGGCGGTCTTCCAGGTCCAGGCGCCGGCGGCATCGGAACCGCCGAATGCTGTCTCCATCGCTTGTCGCAGCGTCGAAGCGTCGATGCGCTGGCCGCGTTCGAGATGGGGGAGAAGGGTCTGAGCAGCCGCGAGGATAGCGGCGGCGGTATCGGCGTCGGAGCCGAGCGGGATCGGTGCAGCCGCATCGGCAGCCACGGTTGCGGACGTCATGTTCATGGAGGAACCTCGGGAGAGCGGGACCGGGATCAAGCCCGCGCAGCGCTCTCTCTCGACCGCACAGGCTCAAACCCGTCCCGGCCTTCCTCTGGCTCTGAAAACGCAGCGACAGCAGGCATGAAACAAGCGCCCGGCCGCCAGGCGAGCGCTTGTGTCGTTCAGTCGATGGCCTGGAATATCTCAGATGCCTCGGCGAAGATTTTGTGGACCGTCGTCATGGAGAGCTTCCATCTTCGGTGTTCTCGATGAACCCGTTGGGATCGTTCGGGTCTGGCGGCAAGTAAGCGTCGTAGGGGTTCTGGTCGGCGAGATGGCCGAACGGCGTCATGACGCAATCACCGTCCTCGGCGCGGCCAACGGCGCACAGAACATAGCGAGGCTCGCCTGTCACCGCGTCCATGCATTCCACCAGTGCAAGGTTGCCGTCACCGGCGGCTCTGAGCAGCGTGTTGAAATTGGTACGGGCATGGTCGGGGATGGCCATGATCTTCTCCTGAAACGAAAATGGCCCGACGTCCTGTCAGGAGGTCGGGCCGGATTGGGAGGATGGGATGCGTGCGTGTCAGGCGGCTGCCCGCCCTTCGACGACATCGGCACTGACCTCGTCGGCGGTCACTTCCTCAAGGCGCGCAGAGCGGTATCCCGCTTTTGCCAGCCAGAGCTCGGCCGCCTCGCGGTTCTCCGCGAGATGCAGCAGCTCCACATTGTCGCCGACCGGCTGCAGCACACGCACCATGCCGACCTTTGGCCGATCGACGATCTCGAAAGAAAGATCCGAGTCGAGCGAATGCGTGCGCATGACGGTGACGAGAACCACGCCGCTGGAAGAGAAATTGCCCTCATGCAGGGTGATGCAGGCCGGCGAGGAATAGGTCGCCCGTTCACGGGGAGGCTCCTTCCTCACGAGCCTGCCGACGCCGTTGCGGCGTTCCCAGGCGGCAAGTTTCTTCGTGAACCGCGCCGGCGGTTTGGGCTGACCGTCAAAGTAGCGGATGAGCGCACCGAGCGGGGCGTTCGCGTAGACGTTGTGTGCGGACATCAATCTGTCTCTCTAGACGAAAGCGGCCCGGCGGCTTGCCGGGGCCTTGGGGTGGCAAGGTGGAAGGAAGCGGGGCGACCGGAGTCGCCCCGTATGATGCCGGCTATTCGGCGGCGATCATGTGGGACGCCTCAGCCGCGGGAGTATCGGCCAGCTCGTCGTCACCGGCCAGGTACGCCGGCAGCGCTGTGTCCTCACCGTCCGCCGATGTCTCCACGGCCGGATCGCCATCGAGAGCGGCAAAGCGCAGCGGCTCGGGGAGCCAGCCGGTGTCGGCGAGGAGCCGTTCGGCTTCCCTGGCCATATCCGCTTTCTTCAAATGATCGATGAGCTGCGCCTTGTCGTCGCCGAGCGCTTCTCGCACGGCTTCGAGGATGCGGGGCTTGGTCACGCGGCCAAGATAATTTTCAACCGTGGGGCGGAAACCAGCTTCTACCATGTCGAGCCCGGTGGCGTGGGCAAGACGATCTGCTTCCGCCATGCGGCGGTGGAGACCGTGCTGGGAGATGCCGGTGGCGCTGAACGGGTTCGGCCGCTCGTAGAGCGCATTGACACCGAAGCTGATGCAATGGGCGAGCAGCGCCAGGCGGCTGGCATCGTCGAGTATCGCGATCCAGTCCCACAGCGCGTCTTCCTCGGCCGGCAGCTCCGCTTTCCAGTCTTCATGCCGCTGGTCGACGGACTTCGCATAGGGGCTGTCGGCGAGGTCTTTGCTCTGTTCGCGGAAATAGACCTCGCGGACGGACACCTCCATTGCCGAGCCGGTGGTGGAGCGCCCGAACGTGTCGCGCACCAGCTTGTGCAGGAGCGCGGTGACCGCGACATGGGGGTTGGCGCCCAGCGCATCGCGCAGGGCGAGCGTGCGGTGGGCGGTCAGTTCGGCCACCAGCCGCTCCGGCAGCGGCTTGACGATGTCGGCCTCGTCATCCTCTTCCAGCTCGGCCGACTGGCCGCCGATGGTGATGACAGCCCGCTGTTCGGACGGATCGGCGACACCGTTCTCGCCCTCGGCATCCCCATGGCCGACCGCCTCGGTATCACCATTCTCGACCGTGGCGGGGATCTCGTCCTCGGGACGAACATAGCCGCGATCGATCATCAGATCGCCATCACGATCGACACTGACGAAGACACCGGCGCGGGCGATTTCGGCCGGATCGTAGACGATCGGCCGCTGCTCGAACGCCTCGAGCGCGGCCTCGATCTCGCCGAGACGCCGATCGACCTCATCGGGCAACTCGTCGGCTTCGGCATATTCGGCCTCAATCCGTTCGTGCTCCTCGCGCAGCGCCTCGCGCTCGGCCCGTTCCTCGTTGGTGAGATCGACGAAGGTGCCAGTCAGTGCCCGCAGGTCATGGTCGTAGCCATAAGGTAGGTCGAGATCGACCGTGACCCACTTCCAGCCTTCATTGGCGACCTCGTCGGCCGCCGTCTTGAGTTTCTCGGAAACGAGCTTGTCGAGAAGCGGCACGTCCTCAAGCCAGCCGCCATTGTCGGCCTCGAACAGATCGCGCAGCACGGTGCCGCCAGCCGCGACATAGGCATCGACACCGACAAAGAGCGCCCGCTTGTCGGAAGCGGGAACCGTGGTTTCCGTCAGCAACTGGCGGATATGCCAGGGCTGGCGGTTCCACGAATGCTGGACCGCCTCCCAGACCTGCTCCTGGCGGGCATGGTCAGGATTGACGGTGAAGGCCATCAGCATCTCCAGCGTCATACCATCCTCGGCGTAGACGTCGAGCAATGCGGGCGAAACAGCCGCCAGCCGCAGGCGCTGCTGCACCACCTGGGCGGTGGTGAAAAAGGCAACGGCGATCTCCTCATTGCCCATGCCCTTGTCACGCATGTCCTTGAAGGCCCGGAACTGGTCGAGCGGATGCAGCGCGACACGATGGACGTTCTCGGCAAGAGAATCGTCCTCGGCGAGGACCTTGGTCGACGGGTCGCGCACGATGCAGGGCACAAGGCCGTCCTTCGGAAAGCGTCTGGCCTTCACGAGGCGCTCGATGGCGCGGTAGCGCCGCCCGCCCGCCGGCACTTCGAACATGCCGGTCTCGTTGCCGTCGTCATCGAGGACCGGGCGGACGTTGAGTCCCTGCACAAGGTCCTGGCGACGGGCGATGTCGTCGGCCAGTTCCTCGACATTGGTGTCGGGCCTGACACGGCGGACGTTGGAATCGCTCAGCACGAGCTTGTTGAAGGGGATGTCTCGCGAGCGCGAGAAGACGATCTTCTTGGCAGCTTTTGCCATGTCGGTTACTCCGCGACGGGCGGCCGAGAGCCTCTCTCTCAGCCTCCCAACCCGTCGATCGACCCGGTCACTCCTCTCGCTCTCTGTCCGTCGGCCACAAGTAACAGCGCCGGCAGGTCAGCATTCCCGTCACCAGTCCAGGAACGGTGGCCGCTCCATCTTGACGCCGTATTTGCGGCGCAGCGCCTCGATGGCGGCGTCCTGCCGGTCAATCTTGCGCCGTAAGCGGTCGAGGTCCGGGCCGGATATCTCCAGCAGGTCATCGAGAATACGGCGGTATTCCGCCTCGTCGGCGCCTGTCCATCGGCTCATCCGGCGATGATAGTGTCTGGCCTTCGGCCGTCGCCTGATCGTCTCGGCCTCGGCCCTATTGGCCAGAACGCGCTCGGCCTGGTTGAGATTGAGGCGGGTTTCGGCAAGGCACGATTCCATGCGCGCCAGCATCGCGCGCAACTGCACACGGTTCATCATGACAGGATTCCTTGTTCAGGAGATGTCGGTGGAGGCGGTCTTTTGGCGACCGCCTCCAGGCGCTGGCGTCGGTGCGTTACCGACTCTGCGGTCGAGATCGGGCGGCGCGATAGAGCACGCGTTCCGCAGTCTGGATGCTGCCGGCCTGGCGGGCAGATTCCGCCCACGCCGAGAGCGGAAAGTCCCCGGTGAACAGGATGTCGCGCTCGATTCCCATGGCGAACGGAAGCCGTAGCGAGGATAGCTCACTGAGCGAGAAGTGGCCGAGTTCCGGCTCGCAGATTTCGGCGAGGCCGTACATGGTGTCGCCATCGGCGTCCAGTTCGGTGGCGAGCCACACGCCCGCACCAAAGGGATTGAAGAACTTCACCACCGGCACGTGGTCAGCACCATGCTCACGGCCATTGGCGAGCAGGCGCTCACGAAGGTCATCGGTCAGGAGGATCATGCTGCGACCCTCCCGTCGATGCTGATATCGGCCGCGCCAGCCTTGACGGAGAGCTGATCGTCTGCGGGCAGGAAGGAGAGAATCCAGTCCGCCGCCCTGCTGGCCTCAGAGGCTGCGCGGAAGATGACGCGATTGTCGGCGCGCATCGTATCGATCCACGCGCCGATATAGTCGCTGTGCCTCACGGTAGGGACGATCCCCATCGCCGCGCAGCAAAAGGCGCTCGAAATTTCGGCAACGCATTCCTCGAAAAAATAAGGTTTTGACCCGAACGAGCCGGTCAGGTCCCGGTTGAGACGGCTATGGTGGCCCGAAGCATGCGACATCTCGTGCAGGGCCGTCCTATGCCAATTGATGGGCTCGAAGAAGGCGGAGGGCGGAGGGACCTGCACATAGTCGAGCGACGGTATGTAGAAGGCCCGGTTGCCGCCGATGCGGAAGTCGATGCCGGTCGCCTTGATGAGCGCCTCGACCTTCGGCTCGATCTGGCCGAGCGGCGGAGGCGGCGCCACCGCGACGATCTCGTCGGGCAGGTTCTCACATTGCGAGAGGTTGAAGACGGTGAACCGCTTCAGGAATGGAATCGCCTGGGGCTCTTCGCCGGTCTCGCGAGCACGCTTCCTCTCGTCCTCCGGCGTGAAGCGGTCGGCATAGACGACGGTGGTGCCGCGCGTTCCCTTACGCACATTGCCCCCAAGCGACAGGGCCTGGCGGAACGTGAGCCAACCCTGGCTTGGAAAACCGTGCTGGATGACGGCGCCCCAGAGGATGAGCACATTGATACCCGAGTAATTGCGGTTCGTAGCCACATTCTGTGGTAGACCGAGTGGTGCCTTGGCTGCCGCTGTGCCCCAGGGCTGAACCCAGGGAACGCCGCCGGCCTCCAGCTCGGCGATGATCTTGTTGGTGATGTCGTCGTAAAGGCTCGTCCGCCTGGAGTCGGCGCGAGCGTTGCGGTGATGTTTGGCCATTGGGATTGTCTCCGCGACGAGCCTTGGGAGCCTTTCTCCCAATCCCAGCCCGTCGCGGCAAACCCGTCCGGCCTCTCACTCTTCAGTGGGATTATTGGGAATGCTCGGCCAACACCGGCTTAATCACCGGCTTATTTCTCAGATTTAAGCCGGTGCCATATTGGCATCGGCCCATTTTTCTGTTGAATTTCAGAGAGTTGAATGGCGCGCCCGAAGAGATTCGAACTCCTGACCCCCAGATTCGTAGTCTGGTGCTCTATCCAGCTGAGCTACGGGCGCGCAGACCACCATTTTGGTGGCGAGACCGTGCGGGCGGGCCCGACGATCGAACGCCGCTTACCTAACGACTGGAGAAGCCAAAAGCAAGCGTCCCGATGTGATTTTCTTGCGCAAGATGCACCTGCCGGTGCGGCAGACACTCGGCATTGCGCGGCGCGGGTCGAAGGCAATGCGTTAGCCGGGAAAACATGTCGCAGGCCTATCTGCATCCTGGTGCATCGCGGAAACCGCGTGTCAACCGGGAGGCAATGGACCTTCGCGCTGCGGCTCGTTTGTTGTCGACTACTTGGCCGACTGCCGCGATCCTGCCGCCTCGCTTCCAAGGCTCTCCGCCATTCGGTTTTCCTCGCGCGGGGCGTCGGGCACGGAAATGCAGAATAAAGTGCGCCCGTTGCCGCTTTCGACAAGCTCGATCTCACCGCCATGCGCGCGCACGAGCTCCTGGGCGATCGCAAGCCCGAGGCCCGTGCCGCCGGCCCTCGCCGAGCCGCGGAAGGCCGTGAACAGGTTCTCCCGCGCCTTGGGTGGCAGCCCCGGGCCGGTGTCGGCGACGAATATACGTGCTGCCAACTCTTCCCGGCGGGCGGAAACGGTAAGCCGCCGCACCAGGGCTGCATCGGCATCCCCGGCCATCGCCTGAACCGCGTTGCGGCACAGATTGGAGAGAACCCGGAAGAACTGCTCCGCATCCGCATCGATCTCGAGCAACGGCTCCACCTCGTTCACGAATTCGATGCCGGTCGCGGGATCGATAGCAAGGCTCGCCTGCACGTCCTCGACAAGCTGGGCGACGCGCAGCCGGCGACGTGACGGCGGCGCCTCCTGCGCGCGCCCGTAGGCGATCACTCCCTGCGAGTAGGCGACGGCGCGATCGAGCGTCCGGACGAGCTTGGGGGCGAGCGACTGCACCGTGGGGTCGGCGCTCATCGCAAGGCGGTCGGAGATGAGCTGGGCGGACGCGAGCATGTTGCGCATGTCGTGATTGATCTTGGAGACTGCCAGCCCGAGCTCGGCAAGCCGCTTGCGCTCGCCGAGCGTGCGGTGCAGCGTCTTCTGCATTTCGGCGAGCTCGACCTCGGCGATGCCGATCTCGTCGCCCCTGTCCTCCGGTTCGATGATATGCTCGGCGTTGTCGGGCGCTGCGCCAAAGGCGAGCATGGAGCGGGTCATGGCGCGGATCGGCCCGATCATGATGCGGTCGATGGCGTAAAAGACCAGCGTGGCGGTGAAGAGCGAGATGAGCAGGGAAAGTCCCGCGACGTTCCGCGCATAGATGAACATGGCGGACCGGAGCTGCCGGTCGGGCAGGATGACCTCGTATCGCGCCGTGCTCTGGCCCACATGCCCATGGATCCGCAGGATGCGGTCTCCGCCGAAGAAGAGGGTATCGAAGGCTCCCAGCACCGCTTCCAACGGTCCCGTATCGTCCAAATCGATATGCGCATCGACGGCGGGCGGCATCTGCGAGACAACGAGGAGGCGGGATGCACCGCCGTCACGCACGGCGATGGCGCTGACGCCTGCCGTCATCAGCACGTCATTGCTGGCTTCACGGCTGAGGTTGTCGGCTCTGCCGTCCAAGAGGACGCGGCCGACGATCGACGCCTCCCGCAGCCTCTGTTCCATCCACTGGTGGCCGAAATTCGCCACCGAGGGGATGAAGATCAGGACCTCCGCCGCCATCACGAAAAGAATCGTGAGAAGAAGGAGCTTGGTGGACAGCCCGCGGGTCAGCGGCACGGCGCGGCCCGTGCCTTGTTCGGTCCTGCCCCCCGCCTGCCGACTTTCCTCAGCCATTCTTCTTCCATTGCAGCGGCTGGCGGGTAGGTTCCCGCCATTGCGCCGGATATTTATCCAAATAGGCGCAAAAAGCCTAACATTCCACGCACAAGGGAACTGCGGGCCGCATCGGCCAAGGCGGAAAAGGCCGCCCGTTTCCCGATCTCCCCCAGCGTGGGATAAGGGGCAACGTAGCGCGCAACATCCCTCACCGTCATCCGTTTTGAAAGGGCGAGCGACCAGAAATGCAACAATTCCCCGGCGCCTGGCCCGACCATGGACGCGCCGAGAATCCGCCCATGCCGGCCGACAACGAGCTTGACGAAGCCTTCCGTGAGCCCTTCCGTCTGCGCCCGGTCGTTCTCGGAAAACGGCGCCCGCAGCACCTTCACGTGTCGGGCGTTCTTTCTCACCTCGTCCTCCGTCAGGCCGATATGGGCGAGTTCGGGATCGGTGAAAGTTACCCGGGGGATGAGGTTGCGATCGGCTTTGGCCGGCAGCCTGAAGAGAATGGCGCGGACCACGAGCCCGGCATGGTAGTTCGCGACATGCGTGAATTGCGGGCCGCCCGCGACATCGCCGATCGCATAGACGCGGCGGTTGGTGGTGCGCAGCCCGTTCGACACTGTGATGCCATCGGCACCGAAGGCAATGCCTGCCCGGTCGAGCGCCAGCGCGTCGAGATTGGGCCGGCGGCCAGTGGCGACGAGCAGATGCGAACCGTCTATCGTCTTCGGCCCCCCGGCGCTTGCGGCCAAAACCCGAATGCCGGATCCGTCCTGCGGCTCCACGCGTTGGATATGCGTGTGCTCGAAGATTTCCACGCCTTCGGCGCGCAGGCGTCCAACCACCAGCTTCGACAGCTCGCTGTCTTCCTTGCCGAGCGCCGTGCCCGCTTCGATCACGGTGACGCGCGCGCCGAGGCGGCGATGTGCCTGCGCCAGTTCCATGCCGACCGGTCCGCCACCGATGACGATCAGGTGCTCGGGCTGGCGCCGCAGCGAGAAGACCGTTTCGTTCGTCAGGAACGGCACCTCATCCAGGCCGGGGATCGGCGGTATGGCCGGCGAGGAGCCGGCGGCAATGACGAAACGCCTCGCCTTGATCTCATGCGCGCCGGCAACCACGGTGCGCGTATTCTTGAAGCTGGCTTCCGCCGGTACGACGGTCACGCCCATGCTCGTGAAGCGCTCCACCGAATCGTTCGGCGCGATCGCGGCGATCGTCCCCTCGATATGAGCCGCCACGCGGGCGAAGTCGACAGAAGGTTCGACATTGGCGATGCCGAGAGGGGCGCCATGGCGGAGGCGGTGCGCCTGCTTGCCGGACGCGATCAGCGCCTTCGAGGGAATACACCCGTAATTGAGGCAGTCGCCCCCCATCCTGCCGCGCTCCACCAGAACGACAGGGACGCCCAGAGACGCGGCAGCGGCTGCCACTGTCAGCCCGCCCGATCCGGCGCCGATAATACAGATGTCCGGTTTCAGCACCCTCGTCATTTCCGCTCCCGCATCTCCACCCGGTCGGGGCGGCTTGCCTTGCAGCTTCGTTTTGCGACAAGCGCCAGCGCTGCGACAGTTGCGAGCGCCGCCAGCGAAAGCGTTAGCTCCCCGGTGACGAGATCGCTCGGTTCGACCTCCCGTCCGGCTGCGGCGGCGGAGATGAGAACGCTTTCGAGCCCCTGACCCAGATAAGCATAGGCATATGTGGCGGGAAGGATGCCGACGGTCGTTGCAGCGATGAAAGTCCGCAGGCTGACGTGAAAGAAGGCGGGCACGATGTTGACGATCCAGAATGGAAAGATCGGCGCGAGCCGAAGGACGAGGAGATAGCCGAATGCGTCTTGCTCGAAGCCTTTGGCGAGTTGCGCGGCGCGTCCGCCCACGCGCCGCCTCAGGAAATCACCGAAAGCCGTGCGGGCGGCGAGGAAGAGCACGGTGGCGCCCGTCGTGGCGGCGATGAGCACCAGGGTGCCGCCCAGCAGCCATCCGAAGAGGAATCCGGCAGCGATGGTGAGCAGGGCGGCGGCGGGAAAGGCCGCGGCCGTTGCGACGGCATAGACGAGGGCGAAACCGGCGGTCGCGAGAAGAGGATGCGCCTCGATCTTGGCGTGAAGGGCGGTCCGGCTCGCCATCAATGCCGAAAGGCTGAGATGCTCGTGCCACCCGAGAGCGTAGCCGAGCGCCAGCAATAGAAGCAGCAGCCCTAGGGGCACAAAGCGCCATGGCACGCGGATTACCTCCCTGCCGGCCCTTCTGCTGCCAATCCTCTGGCGACTTTGTTTTGCGACCGGACCCTGTATTGACGGTACCGCTCTAATGGCGGTTTCGTCCTCAGGCGGCAATCCGCTTTCGGCCTGATCACTGCGTTTTGAGGACGGCCGCAATGCTCCTCACCGAAGCGTGAACGCATCAGACCTAAAAAAGGGCCCGCGCGGGGCGAGCCTCTTCTACCGGATCGCCTGTTGGCTTAGGCGCGGCGTCCGTCCAGGGAGATGGTTCCTGCTCCACGCGCTGCAAGCGCCAGGAACCCGCCGGTGATGGCAAGATTCTTCAGGAACTGGATGAGCTGCATCTGGTCGGCGAAATTGAAATGGGCAACGAAGGCCGAAGCAAGCGTGAAGGCCGCCAGGACATAGGCGGCCATCCTGGTCTTTAAGCCGACGAGGATAGCAAGTCCGCCCGCCAGCTCGATAATGCCCACAACCCAGGCCAGAAGAGAGGCGGCGGGAAGGCCGATGCTGCCGAAATACCCGGCCGTGCCGGCAGGATCGGCCAGCTTGCCGAACCCGGAGAAGATGAAGATCACCGCGAGCAGGATGCGGCCGATAAGAACGATTGCACTGTCGGACATGGGGTCGCCTGTTTCGAGCAAGGAATTGGACGTGTCCCATACAGACGAATAGTGCTCGGAACCACCCGCGTTGCCGTTGACACTGTGTTTCCCGGAGCGAGCCGCCGCCTCAACCCGGCGAGATCATCTTCTCGGGGCGGACGAGCCGGTCATAATCCTCTTCGGTGACGAGGCCGGTCTTCAGCGCCTCCTCGCGCAAGGTCGTGCCGTTCTTGTGGGCGCTCTTGGCGATCTTGGCCGCATTGTCGTATCCGATGGCGGGCGCCAGCGCCGTAACCAGCATCAGCGAGCGCTGCATCAGGTCGGCGATGCGCACTTCGTCGGCCTCGATGCCCTTCACGCAATTGTCGGCGAAGGAACGCATCGCATCCGAGAGCAGGCGGATCGATTGCAGCACTGCATTGGCGATGACCGGCTTGAACACGTTGAGCTCGAAATGGCCCTGGCTCGCCGCGATGGACACGGTGGTCTGGTTTCCCATGATCTGGGTCGCCACCATGGTGAGCGCCTCGGCCTGGGTCGGGTTCACCTTGCCCGGCATGATGGAGGAGCCGGGCTCGTTTTCCGGCAGCTTCAACTCGCCGAGGCCGGAACGCGGCCCGGAGCCAAGGAAGCGGATGTCGTTGGCGATCTTGAAGAGGTCGGCGGCAAGTGCGTTGAGCGCGCCATGGAAGGCGTTCAGCGCGCCATGGCTCGCCAGCGCCTCGAATTTGTTCTCCGAGGTGCGGAACGGCAGGCCTGTAACGGCAGCTACGCGCTCGGCAAAGGCCTTGTCGAAGCCTTTCGGCGCGTTGAGACCGGTGCCCACGGCGGTCCCGCCTTGCGCCAGCGCATATACGTCGTGCAACGCTTCCTCGATTCGCTTGCGTCCGAGCTTCAGGGCGGCCACATAGCCGGAAAACTCCTGCCCCAGCGTGAGCGGCGTCGCGTCCTGGGTGTGCGTGCGGCCGATCTTCACGATGTCCCCGAACGCCCGCTCCTTCTCCTGAAGCGCGGCGGTCAGATGGGCGAGAGCGGGTAGCAGTTCCGCGGCCGCCTCACGCGCGGCCGCGATGTGCATGGCCGTCGGGAAACTGTCGTTCGACGACTGGCTCATATTGACGTGGTCGTTGGGATGAACCGGCTTCTTGGATCCCATCTCGCCGCCCAGGATCTCGATCGCGCGGTTCGAGATCACTTCGTTGGTATTCATGTTGGATTGCGTGCCGGAGCCCGTCTGCCAGACTGCCAGCGGGAAATGCGCATCGAGCTCGCCCTCGACGACCTCGCGCGCGGCCGACGTGATGGCTTCGCCCAGCTGGCCGTCGAGCTTGCCGAGCGTCATGTTCACCTCGGCGGCCGCCAGCTTCACGATCCCGAAGGCACGCACGAGCGGCAGGGGCATCTTTTCCACGCCGATACGGAAATTGGTAAGCGACCGTTGCGTCTGCGCACCCCAGTAGCGGTCCGCGGGCACTTCGATCGGGCCAAAGGTGTCGGTTTCGACGCGAGTCTTTGTCATGCGGCTCTCTCCAATCGGCATTCTGCCGCCATATGCGCCAACGCCGGTTGTTTTGCAAATCCTGGACACCGCTTGCCGCGCCGTTGGATCGATTAAATCGAGTGACCCGGACTATGCCACACCCACAAGCTGCAGCGTCTGCCACGTCGCAAGCAGCACGATCAGGCAGCCGATCGCTCGTAGGAGGAAGCGCTCCTTCAGCGACTTTGTCACCCAACCGGCGAACGGTGCCGCCAGGATACCGCCGAAGACGAGCCCGACGACCGCTGCCGCATGCTCAAGATAACTTCCCGCCGCCTGCCAGTGACCCGACAACAAGGCTATGAGGAAGCTGAGGGAGACGGCAGTCGCTATCAGGAACTCGCTGGCATTCACCGTCCCGATAACGTAGCGGGGCGGTGCGCCGGCACCAAGGAGACCGGTGGTGACGATGGGACCCCAGCCGCCCCCACCAGCTGCATCCAGGAACCCGCCGGCGGCACCGAGCGGTGCGATCACCTTGATGGGCACGGGATTGGATGGGATCTTCCGGAACGACCGGAAGATCAGCCAGCAGCCGACAAGCGCCAGATATGTGGTCACGAAGGGCTTCACCACATTCCCGTCGAAGGAGGTCAGCACATAGGCGCCAATGCAGCCCCCGATGATCCCGAAAGGGGCGAGCCGGACAAAGAGCCGCCAATCGATATTGCGATGATAGAGGTGAGCGGAGCCGGATGCGGCGGTGGTGAAGAGTTCGGCCGCGTGGACCGATGCCGATGCATGGGCGGGAGGAACGCCGAAGCTCAGAAGCACGGTCGAGCAGACGACGCCATAGGCCATGCCCAACGCGCCATCGATGATCTGCGCCAGGAACCCGACGCCTGCGAAGAGAAGAAAATCCTGCACGAAGTCCCACCCCCTGACGAAGCGCTGCAAACTAGACGGAGGCTGCAAGTCGGGTAAGGCTGTGATTTTTTGTTCGCCGACTCAACAGGAGAAACATTTTCCAATTTCCGTCCGCGATTGGGGGGCGGTGCCTGACGCGCATGAAAAAGGGCGGCATTTCTGCCGCCCTTTCGATGCGTGAGGCCCGGATGGACTAGAAGTCCATGCCGCCCATGCCGCCCATGCCACCGCCGGGCATGGCGGGAGCGGCTTCCTTCTTCGGAAGCTCGGCAACCATGGCCTCGGTGGTGACCAGGAGACCGGCCACCGACGCCGCATCCTGCAGCGCGGTGCGGACGACCTTCATCGGATCGACGATACCCATGGTGATCATATCGCCATACTCGCCGGTCTGGGCGTTGTAGCCGTAGGTGGTGCCGGTGTTCTCGAGGATCTTGCCGGCCACGATCGAGGCCTCCGCGCCCGCATTGGCCGCAATCTGGCGTGCCGGCGACTGAACGGCGCGGCGCACGATATTGATGCCGGCGTCCTGATCGGGGTTCTCGCCCTTCACCTTGATGGCCGTGGAGGAGCGCAGGAGCGCAACGCCGCCGCCCGGCACGATGCCTTCCTCGACGGCCGCACGGGTGGCGTTCAGCGCATCGTCGACGCGGTCCTTCTTCTCCTTCACCTCGATTTCCGTCGCACCGCCGACGCGGATCACCGCAACACCGCCGGCGAGCTTGGCGAGACGCTCCTGCAGCTTCTCGCGGTCATAGTCGGAGGTCGTCTCCTCGATCTGCGCCTTGATCTGGCCGACACGGCCCTCGATCTCGGCCTTCTGGCCGGCGCCGTCGACGATG
This sequence comes from Chelativorans sp. AA-79, assembly GCF_029457495.1. Taxonomy (NCBI): domain Bacteria; kingdom Pseudomonadati; phylum Pseudomonadota; class Alphaproteobacteria; order Hyphomicrobiales; family Phyllobacteriaceae; genus Chelativorans; species Chelativorans sp. AA-79. Next base: position 4,242,497 of record NZ_CP120361.1, on the reverse strand, counting down.
GTCGTGTTCTCCTTGGAGATGGAGACCTTCTTCGCGCGGCCCAGCATGTCGAGCGTGACATTCTCGAGCTTGATGCCGAGATCTTCGGAGATCACCTGGCCGCCGGTCAGGATCGCGATGTCCTCCAGCATGGCCTTGCGGCGGTCGCCGAAGCCCGGCGCCTTGACGGCGGCGATCTTCAGGCCGCCGCGCAGCTTGTTGACCACGAGCGTGGCGAGCGCCTCGCCCTCGACGTCCTCGGCAATGATGAGCAGCGGGCGGGAAGACTGCACGACAGCTTCCAGCACCGGCAGCATGGCTTGGAGGTTGGAGAGCTTCTTCTCGTGCAGGAGGATGTAGGGATCCTCGAGATCGGCCACCATCTTCTCGGCATTGGTGACGAAATAAGGGGAGAGATAGCCGCGGTCGAACTGCATGCCCTCGACCACTTCGAGCTCGGTCTCGGCGGTCTTGGCCTCCTCGACCGTGATGACGCCCTCATTGCCGACCTTCTGCATGGCCTCGGCGATCATCTGGCCGATCTCCTTCTCGCCATTGGCGGAGATGGTGCCGACCTGGGCGACCTCTTCCGAGGTCTTGATCTTCTTGGAGGCCTTGGCGAGGTAGTCGACCACTTCGGTAACGGCAAGATCGATGCCGCGCTTCAGATCCATCGGGTTCATGCCGGCCGCGACGGCCTTGGCGCCTTCCTGCACGATGGCCTGGGCGAGAACGGTCGCCGTCGTGGTGCCGTCACCGGCGATGTCGTTGGTCTTGGACGCCACTTCGCGCACCATCTGTGCGCCCATGTTCTCGAACTTGTCTTCGAGCTCGATCTCCTTGGCGACCGTCACGCCGTCCTTGGTGATGCGCGGAGCGCCGAAGGACTTATCGAGCACGACGTTGCGGCCCTTGGGGCCGAGGGTCACCTTCACCGCGTCGGCGAGGATGTTGACGCCCCTGAGCATGCGCTCGCGGGCATCACGGGAAAACTTTACGTCTTTTGCAGCCATGTTGATTACTCCTGGCTTCGGGCGAAGCCTTGGTTTCGTTCAGTCGGTGGCAATAGCCCTGATCAGGCGATGACGCCCATGATGTCGGACTCCTTCATGATGAGGAGATCCTGACCGTTGAGCTTCACTTCCGTGCCGGACCACTTCCCGAAGAGAACGCGGTCGCCCGCCTTCACGTCGAGCGGAACGAGCTTGCCGCCCTCGTCGCGCCCGCCCGGGCCGACGGCGATGACTTCGCCTTCCTGCGGCTTCTCTTTCGCGGTGTCGGGAATGATGATCCCGCCGGCCGTCTTCTCCTCGGATTCGACCCGGCGAACGACCACACGGTCATGAAGCGGGCGAAAATTCGTGCTGGCCATGTTCTGTACCCTTGATTCAAACGATGAATTAGGCTTTTCCTCCGTCCCGACCGGTCGGAGCGGTGGTTAGCACTCGCTGAGAGAGAGTGCTAACAAAGCCGAAATAGTCAGGACCGCTGTTAGAGTCAAGCTACGGGGACGCTGGATGGCACAGATCGACGGCGCCTCGACCGACCGGCCTCTTCTCGGCATCCTTCTGATGCTGGGTTTCTGTGCGACCATTCCCCTCAGTGACGCGATCGTCAAGCTTCTCGGCGAGACGATCCCGCTTCTCGAACTCCTCGTCGTGCGTTTCTGCGCCCAGGCGCTGCTTCTCGTGCCCGTTCTCATGCATGGCAGCCGCGCCATAGCCATGCCGCCGCGCATCCTGAAGCTCACGATCGCGCGCACGCTCCTCCATATCATAGGCATCGGCGCGATGTTTGCTTCACTGCGCTTTCTGCCGCTGGCGGACGCTGTGGCCATCGCTTTCGTCATGCCCTTCCTCCTGCTCCTGCTCGGCCGTTGGCTACTGAAGGAAGAGGTCGGCCCGCGCCGGCTAAGCGCGTGCGCGGTTGGCTTTCTCGGCACCCTTCTCGTTATCCAGCCGAGTCTTGCCGAGGTAGGTTGGCCTGCGCTTCTGCCTCTTCTGGTGGCGCTCTCTTTTGCTTTCTACATCCTCGTGACGCGCCGCATCGCGCAGGAGGCGGACCCGATCGTCCTCCAGGGCGTGAGCGGCCTCATGGGCGCCGTCGGTCTGTCCGTCCTGCTGGTCCTGACGTTGCAAAGCGGCATTCCGGGCACGGGCGTCGTCGCCCCGAACGCGCAGGAGGCCGTTCTTATGGCCATGAGCGGGCTCCTGGGTGCGTTCGCACACCTGCTCATGACATGGTCGCTACGCTTTGCGCCTTCGGCGACGCTGGCGCCCATGCAGTATCTTGAGATCCCCTTCGCGACACTGATCGGCTGGATCGTGTTCCGCGACCTGCCCGACGGGCTTGCAGCCGTCGGGATCGCCGTCACCATGGCCGCCGGCCTCTACATCGTCATGCGGGAGAGAAAGCTGGCCGAACCGGTCCCGCCGGAGAGCTGACGGACTGCCGGCGGCGATTTTCAAAGACCGCCTAGGACGGTCGTATGAAGCGCTGCCGCTCCTCTTCCACTTCCGCCCGCACCACACAGCCTTCGATATGGTCGTTCACCAGCCCCATCGCCTGCATGAACGCGTAGACGGTGGTCGGGCCGACGAACGTCCAACCCTGCTTCTTCAGATCTTTGGAGACGCGGGTTGAGATGTCGGTCTTGCCCAGCGTCCGCAGCGTGGCGAAATCGAACCTTTCCGGCCGCTCCTGCGCTCCCGGCTCGTGCCGCCAGAAATAGCGGGCGAGCGAGCCTTCCCTTTCGCAGAGCTCGATCGCCCGGCGCGCATTGTTGATGGTGGAACGGATCTTGCCGCCGTGCCGGATGATCCCGGCATTCTGCAACAGCCGCTCCACGTCCTCGTCCGTGAACCGAGCCACGCGTTCGAAATCGAAGCCCTCGAAGGCTTCGCGGAAGTTCTCGCGCTTGCGCAGGATGGTGAGCCAGGAGAGGCCGGACTGGAAGCCCTCCAGGCAGAGCTTCTCGAAGAGGCGCCGGTCATCGGCGACGGGCCGGCCCCACTCGCGGTCATGATAAGCCATGTAGTCGGGCAGGTTCGCATGCCAGAAGCATCGCACCTTGCCGTCATCTCCCTCGATCAGGCCTGTTCTCTCTTCGCTCATTTCAACCTCGCGGAAGCGCAGGAGCAGTGTTTAACCGCCCGTTCACCAGTTTTCTGAACCGGCCGATAACCACGCCGATCGGTTTCTCCCGCATATCGCATTTTATGAAAACGGATTCACCATTCGATTGGCTCTCTTGCCGCAGCATCCTGACAAAGGTGTCGATAGACACGCCTTTCAAGGGCCGCCACCCGTTTCCCCGCGGTGCAGCCATAACCGATCTAGGTCCGACGAGGTGAGAGTAGGTCGATGAAGTTCGTATTCTATGTGGCCGGCCTTGCCGCCGCGCTGCTCCTTCCCGGCGCGTCCCATGCCCAGAACCGCTACGCGGAGCCGCCGCCGGTCCTTGTCAGCCCGGATCTTTCCGCCCCTTGGGTGATGCAGTTGCGGCAGGTGCCCGCCGAGGCGAGGCCGCGAACCGGGCAGCGAAGGGTCTATCGGGCTGCGCCGCAGCCTCCGCAGCATCACGCTGCCCCGAGGCCGGCCGAGCGGCGCTATCTGCTGCGCCGCCAGCAGCAGCAAGCACAGCCCACTGTCCGCACAGCCGCCGCTCCGAGAGCGCCTTCGGCGCCCGAGCGGGCGTTGGATCCGAAATTCCTGCCGCAGGAGGTGGCCTATGACGGGTCGCATGCGCCCGGCACGATCGTCGTCGACACCAGGCAGCGTTTTCTTTACCTCGTCCTCAAGGGCGGTAAGGCCCGCCGATACGGCGTGGGTGTCGGCAAGGAGGGTTTCGGCTGGAGTGGAACGGAGAAGATCACCTCCAAGCGCGAGTGGCCCGATTGGCGCCCGCCCGCGGAAATGATCGCGCGCGAGAAGAAGAAGGGCAGGGTGCTGCCGACCCTGGTCAGGGGAGGGCCGCAGAATCCGCTGGGTGCGCGCGCCCTTTACCTGGGCTCCACGCTTTACCGCATCCACGGCACCAACGCGCCCTGGACGATCGGCCAGGCCGTTTCCTCGGGCTGCATCCGCATGCGCAACGAAGATGTGATTGAACTCTACGAACGTGTTCCCGTAGGCACCAAGGTCGTGGTAATCTGATTCTCATTAAGCGGGGGACGAGTCGGCCGGAGGGGTCTTGCCGTATCGTCTTCGAAAAAAAGCAGCGCTTCAGGAATGAAGCGCTGCTTTTTTCGTCATGCGGCGACGGCACCGGCTTTTTCAGCCCGCCGTGATGGCTTCGGAATGCCCCGCGGCCTCGGTCCGCCATGGACCCAATCCAGCAATTCCACGGTATGCACGATGGGCAGCTTCGAGCCGGAAGCGATCTGGGTGATGCAGCCGATATTGCCCGTGGCGATCGCCACAGCGCCCGTCGCCTCGATATTCTTCACCTTCCGGTCACGCAGCCGGCGTGAGATCTCCGGCTGCAGGATGTTGTAGGTGCCGGCAGAGCCGCAGCACAGATGTCCTTCGCGCGGCTCCTTCACGGTGAACCCGGCGCGGGTGAGGAGTGCCTTGGGCTGCCGCGTGATCTTCTGGCCATGCTGCATGGAGCAGGCGGAATGATAGGCGACCGTCAGCCCGGGCGAAACCTCAGGCTCGGGCAGGTCGAGCGTAGCGAGGTACTCCGTGATGTCTTTGGCGAGAGCGGAGACCCTCGCGGCTTTCCCCGCATAGACTGGATCGAGCCGCAGCATGTGTCCGTAGTCCTTGATCGTGGTCCCGCAACCCGAAGTGGTGATGAGGATCGCGTCCAGGCCACCGTTTTCGATCAGCCGCGTCCACGCGTCGATATTGCTCCGCGCGAAATCCAGGGCCTGCTCCTCGCGGCCCATGTGATGCACGAGCGCGCCGCAGCAGCCTTCGCCCTCCGGCGCCACGATTTCGATGCCGAATTTCGCGAGGAGCCGCACGGTCGCGGCGTTGATGCCCGGATCGAGCACGGATTGCGCGCATCCGGAAAGAAGCGCCACGCGCCCCCGCGTCTCCCCCGCAGCCTTTGCCGCGTGCGGCGCTTGTGCAGACGGGACATTCGCCGGAGCCAGTTCCAGCATGGAAGCGACCGGCTTCAGGCCGGGCGTCGCGCGGAAGAGCGGAATGAATGGCCGGCCGAGCTTCGCAAATTTCAACGCGAGCCGGAACCTGCCGGGGTAGGGCAGCACATGCGCAAGGACCGTCCGCACCAGCCGGTCGAGGAAGGGCCGGCGGTAGGTTTTCTCGATATGCACCCGGGCATGGTCGACGAGATGCATATAGTTCACGCCCGAGGGGCAGGTGGACATGCAGGAAAGGCAGGAGAGGCAGCGGTCGATATGCGTGACCGTCTCGCGGTCGGCTGCCCGCCCGTTCTCCAGCATCTCCTTGATGAGGTAGATGCGCCCGCGCGGGCTATCGAGCTCGTTGCCGAGTTCGACATAGGTCGGGCAGGTGGCCGTGCAGAAGCCGCAATGGACGCATTTGCGCAGGATCGTTTCCGATTCCGCCACATGCGGGTCGGCCAGTTGCTCGGGCGTGAAGTTTGTCTGCATATCCTGTCAAAGCACCCAGCTTTGGGGGTTCCGGATGGGCTCGCCGCGGCCCACCGCCTGCAGGCCGACCACCATGCGCACCACCACCCAGATCGCGACGGCGATCAGGAGCAGGAAACCGATTCCCACCACCATGAGGACTCCGGAGATCACCGCATAGAGGATGCCGATCCAGAAGGTGCGGATAGCCCAGGTGTAGTGGGTCTCGACCCACTCGGCGGATCTGCCGCGGTTCATGTAGGCGAGCACGATGCCCACCAGCGCCGAGATGCCGATGACGAATCCGACGAGATAGAGGATGTAGATCACCTGGATGTTGGTTGGGCCGGGTTCGAGCCAACCATCTGTCTTGCGGGGCGGTGTGGGCCCTTGGTTCGTTTCGCTCATGGTTCCCTCCGGGGTTGGATAGCGCCCAAGTCTAGCACGCGTTCAATTCGCGGCCATCCGGCCGGGATTGAGGATGTTCTTCGGATCGAACTGCTCCTTCAGGCGCGCCGAAAGCGCTGCTAGGGCGGGTGGCTGCGGCTGGAATGTCGGCACCGCCGCCTTTATCGCCGGGGAGGCGCGCACCAGCGTCGCATGGCCTCCGCCGAAATGGGAGATCAGCCCGCGCAGCACTTCGGCTTCGGGGTCCGCCTCCATGCGCAGCCAGACGAGCCCGCCCTGCCAGTCGTAGAACGCGTTGGCGCCGGCCGCCCTGCGGAAGGCGTCGACAAGCTTGTAGCCCTCCGTGGGCGCCATGGAAATGCGCCACACGGGTGCCGGCGTGCCGTCGGCGAAAGGGCGGCAGTCGCGGATCTCGCGCCAGAGAATGCGGGACTCCTCCTCTTCGAGGATATCCACTGCGCCGTGCGGTCCCAGGAGCCGCGCCAGAAGATCGAGACGATAATCCACCGAGGGACCGATGCCTTCGACGCGCAGCACCGTCCTCGCCTCCGGAGAAAGAGCGCCGTCGAGAACGCGCCCGATCACCGTCACCGGCAGATGGGCGGCGCCCGAGACCTCTCCACTCGATCCCATGGCCTCCGCCATGGCGCTGGCGGCTTGCGCATCATCGAGGCCGGTCACGACGAGCGTCTTCTCCGTCTCTGCGGACGGTAGAACCTTGAAGGTGACGTCCGTCACGACCGCGAGCGTGCCCCAGGAGCCTGCCAACCCCTTGGAAAGATCGTATCCCGTGACGTTCTTCACCACGCGCCCTCCGGATTTGAAGGCCTCGCCGCGGCCGGAGACCGCATGCACACCCAGCACGTGGTCGCGCGCCGCGCCGGCCTTGATGCGCCGCGGGCCGGAGAGATTGGCCGCCAGCGCCCCGCCGATCGTGCCCCGCCCCGCTTCCCCGCCAAGCAACGGAGCGTAGTCCATAGGCTCGAAGGCGAATTGCTGATTATGCTCCGCCAACAGCCGCTCGATCTCGGCAATTGGCGTACCGGCCTTCGCGGAAAGCACCAGTTCTTCCGGTTCGTAGAGCGTGACGCCCGCGAGCTTGGTAAGATCGATCGTATGCTCGGTCTGCGCTGGCCGGCCGATCCCACGTTTGGACCCATGGCCGATCACCTCGACCGGCGCTTCCTCCGCGGCCGCCCAGCGCACCACGTTCAGCACCTCCGCCGAGGTTTCAGGGGTGAAAGTGGCCACAGATCAAAACCTCTCCAGCTCCGGAAATGGCATCTGCCCGCGGTGGATATGCATGCGGCCGAGCTCGGCGCAGCGGTGGAGCTGCGGGAATACTTTTCCCGGATTGAGCAGATGGTTCGGGTCGAAGGCGCATTTGACCCGGATCTGCTGGTTCAGGTCCTCCTCGGAGAACATCTCCGGCATGAGGTCGCGCTTTTCCACGCCCACGCCGTGCTCGCCGGTGAGCACGCCGCCGACCTTCACGCAAAGCCGCAGGATGTCCGCGCCAAATGCTTCCGCTCTCTCCAGTTCGCCCGGTTTGTTGGCATCGTAGAGGATCAGCGGGTGCAGGTTGCCGTCGCCGGCGTGGAACACGTTCGCCACCCGCAGGCTGTATTTCTCCGCAAGCTCACGCATGCCCGAAAGCACGCGCGGCAGCTCCTTACGGGGAATGGTGCCATCCATGCAGTAATAGTCTGGCGAGATGCGGCCGACGGCGGGGAAGGCGGCCTTGCGCCCGGCCCAGAAGGAAAGCCGCTCCTCATCGGAATTGGAGACGCGGCTCGTCGTGCAACCGTTGGTCCCGGCGATCGCCTCCACGCGTTCGATCAGGTGGTCCACCTCGGCCGAAGGCCCGTCGAGTTCCACGATCAGCAGCGCTTCCACATCGAGAGGATAGCCCGCGTGGACAAAGTCCTCGGCGGCATGGATGGCCGGTTTGTCCATCATCTCCATTCCGCCGGGAATGATGCCGGCACCGATGATATCGGCCACGCATTGGCCCGCCTGCTCGCTGGAAGGAAACCCGATCAGCAGCGCCCGCGCCGTCTCCGGCTTCTTCAGGATGCGCACGGTCACTTCGGTGACGACGCCCAGAAGCCCCTCCGATCCGGTCATGAGGCCAAGTAGATCATACCCTTCCGCATCCAGATGCTTGCCGCCGAGACGGATCACCTCGCCATTCATCAACACCGCCTGGATGCCCAAAATGTTGTTGGCGGTGAGCCCGTATTTCAGGCAATGCACACCTCCGGAATTTTCCGCCACATTCCCGCCGATGGAGCAGGCGATCTGCGATGACGGATCGGGCGCGTAGTAGAAGCCTTCGTGCTCGACGGCGTGCGTGATGCCGAGATTGGTCACGCCCGGCTGCGCCACCACGGCGCGGTTCGCTAAATCGATTTCGAGGATGCGGTTGAAGCGGCTCATGACAAGCAGAACCGCGTCCTCGAGCGGCAGGGCGCCGCCGGAAAGCGAGGTGCCCGATCCGCGCGGCACCACGCGGATGTTGCGCTCATGGCAATATTTGAGAATGCGCGAGACCTGGGCCACGGTCTCCGGCAACACGACCACGAGCGGCACCTGGCGATAGGCGGTCAGCCCGTCGCTCTCAAAAGCGCGCATCTCGCTCTCGGCTTCCACGACCCCTTCGCCCGGCACGATGATGCGCATATCCGCGACGATCTCTTCGCGCTTCTTCAGCGTCGCGGCGTCGGGCTTGGGCATGTGCAGTCCAGACACGGGGGGAAACCTCTCATCAGGCTCATGGGCGAGGCACTGGCCTCGCATCCGGCCAACTGGTTAAAACATTTGACCAGTGCACGTCAATCTCGCTAGAGTAAAGCCGCCCAACCCGAAGACGCTGCCCCGTGAGCACCATCTATTCCAGGATCGAGCATGCCCGTACGGCCGACGCCGTGACACGCCAGATCGAGGCGCTGATCCTCGAAGGCGTGCTGCGCGATGGCGACCGTTTGCCCGGCGAGCGGGAATTGGCGGCCCAGATGGAGGTCTCCCGGCCGATCCTGCGCGACGCGCTGAAAGCGCTGGAGGCCCGCGGCCTGCTCGTCACTCGCCAGGGCGGGGGCACGCAGGTGGCCGATGTCGTGGGCGAGGTGTTCGCCGCGCCGATGCGCGAACTGATCGCGAGCCACCCCAAGGCCACGGCCGATTATCTGGAATACCGCCGCGAGATCGAGGCCGTGGCGGCCGAAATGGCCGCGCGGCGGGCAACGGAAGCCGACAAGGCGCTGCTTTCCGGTATCGTCGCGCGTATGAAGGAAGTTCACTCATCCGGCGATCCGGATGCCGAAGCGGAGATCGACGTCGAGTTCCACAACGCGGTCGGCGAGTGCGTACACAATTTCGTGCTGCTTCACACGCTGCGCTCCTGCTACCGGCTCCTGGCCGAAGGCGTATTCTACAGCCGCGCTCGCATCTATCACCTGCCGGGCGCGCGCGATGAACTCCTCGCGCAGCACGGGGCGATCTATGAGGCGATCCGCGACGGCGATCCGGGTGCTGCCAGGGCGGCGGCGGTGGCCCATATCGCCTATGTCCAGGAGGCGAGTGCCGAGGCCGAGCGCACCGGTGAATGGGAACGTGTCGCGGGGCTGCGCCTGCGTCACCGCTCCGATGCCGGCGCCCAACAGGTGAAATCCCGGGCTTCCCGGACAAAACGCTCCGCGGCGGCCGGTTCATGAAACAGGATGATGCATTGGCTGATGACGTGAAGAAGAAGCCCCGCGTGGGGCTGTTCGTGACTTGCCTGGTCGACCTCTTCCGGCCGACCGTCGGCTTCGCCTCGGTGAAGCTTCTGGAGGATGCGGGCTGCGATGTGGAGGTGCCGATGGCGCAGACTTGCTGCGGCCAGCCGGCCTACAACTCTGGCGACCGAGCCGATACGATGGCCATCGCGAAGAATGCCATCGAGACTTTCGAGGAATACGACTATGTGGTCGCGCCCTCCGGCTCCTGCACCGGCATGCTGAAGAAGCACTATCCCGGCCTTTTCAAGGGCGATGCGCATTGGGAGGCGCGCGCTGCGGCGTTCTCGGCAAAGGTCCACGAGCTCGTCAGTTTCCTGGTGGATGTCATGGGTGTCGAGAAGGTGAAGGCCGCGCACAAGGGCAGCGTCACCTATCACGATTCCTGTTCGGGCCTGCGCGAGCTCCATATCCGCGAGCAGCCGCGCCGGCTGCTTTCCTCCGTCTCCGGGCTGAAACTCAGGGAAATGAGGGATCCGGATGTCTGCTGCGGCTTCGGCGGCACTTTCTGCGTGAAATATCCCGATATCTCCAACAAGATCGTCGAGGAGAAGACGGCGAATGTCAGGTCGTCGGGCGCCGAGACGCTGCTGGCCGGCGATCTCGGCTGCCTGATGAACATGGCGGGCAAGCTCGAGCGCCAGGGCGCGGATGTGAAGGTGCGCCATGTGGCGGAGGTGCTCGCCGGCATGGACGACGGCCCGGCGATCGGCAGGGGAACGCGCTGATGCAGATCACGTCACCGACATTCAAGGAGAATGCGCGTCAGGCGCTGACGGACGTGCAGTTGCAGAAGGCGCTCGGCCATGTGCGCTCGGGCTTCATCGACAAGCGGCAGTGGTCGGTCGACGCGCTGCCCGAGTTCGATGCGCTGCGCGATTCCGCCCGCGCCATCAAGGACCATACGCTGGCGCATCTCGACCTCTATCTCGAAGCCTACGAGCAGAAGGTGAAGAAGGCCGGAGGCCACGTGCATTGGGCCGAGACGGCGGCGGACGCCCGTGATATCATCCTCGATATCTGCCGCGCCGCCGGCGCCCGCACGGTGACCAAGGGCAAATCCATGATCACCGAGGAGATCGGCCTCAACGAGTTCCTCCAGAAGGAGGGCGTTCGACCGGTCGAGACGGATCTGGGCGAATACATCATCCAGCTTCGCGGCGAGCATCCGAGCCATATCATCGCGCCGGCCGTGCACCTGACGAAGGAGCAGGTGGAGGCCGATTTCCGTCGCGTCCATAACCATCTGCCTTACGCGCGCGATCTTTCCGAGCCGGAGTCGCTTCTGGGCGAGGCGAGGCGTGTACTGCGTTCGCAATATTTCCAGGCCGATGTCGGCATCACCGGCGCCAATTTCCTTGTGGCGGAAACAGGCAGTTCCATCATCGTCACCAACGAGGGCAATGGCGACCTCACACAGATCCTGCCGCGCGTGCACGTGGTCGTGGCCTCGATCGAGAAGCTGGTGCCGACGCTGGAGGATGTCGGCCAGATCCTGCGCGTGCTTGCCCGCTCGGCGACGGGGCAGGACATGAGCGTCTACACGACCGTCTCCACCGGCCCGCGTCGGCCGGGCGATCCCGACGGGCCGGAGGAGTACCACGTGGTACTGCTCGACAATGGCCGCTCTTCCATGCTGGGCACCGAGTTCCAGGACATGCTGCGCTGCATCCGCTGCGGCGCCTGCATGAACCACTGCCCGGTCTACCACGCGGTTGGCGGGCACGCCTATGGCTGGGTTTATCCCGGGCCGATGGGCGCGGTGCTGACACCCTCGCTGGTGGGGGTCGACAAGGCGGGACATCTGCCCAATGCCTCCACCTTCTGCGGGCGCTGCGAATCCGTCTGTCCCATGCGCATTCCGCTGCCGAAGATGATGCGCCACTGGCGCGAGCGCGAATTTTCCCGCGGCCTCAACCCGGCCACCCAGCGCTACGGCCTCAGGGCATGGGCCATGTTCGCGCGCCGCCCATGGCTCTACCGGCTCGCAACCTCCTTCGCCATTCCCATCCTCTCGCTCGCCAGGGGAGGGAAAGGCAGCTTCCATTACCTGCCGCTTGCGGGCGGCTGGACGAAGCACCGCGAGTTGCCGGCGCCGGAGGGCCGGACCTTCATGCAGCAGTGGCGTGATCGCGATGCACTGAAGCAGGGGGCGCAGGCATGAGCGCGCGCGACGCGATCCTGAACAAGGTGCGCGCCGCGATCGGGGTCCCTCCCGATGATTCCGCGCGGGGCAGGACCGTGAAGAAGCGGCTGGCCAATCCGCCGGTGGGCGTGGTGCCGGCGCGCGGGCAGTTGCCCGAGAAGGAGCGCGTAACGCTCTTCTGCGATATGGCACAGAAGGTCTCCGCCACCGTCGAGCGTGTGAGGAAACCGGCCGATGTGCCGAAGGCCGTGGCTGCCTACCTGCGCTCCAGGAATCTTCCGTCTTCCATCCGCATGGGGGCGGACGAGCGCCTGCAGACCATGCCGTGGAAATCGCTGAAATCGCTGGAGGTGAAGCCGGGACATGCCGCCCCGGAGGACGAGGTGGGGGTCAGCCATGCCATTGCCGGCGTGGCTGAGACCGGCACGGTGGTGCTTCAATCCGGCGCAGCCAATCCGACCACTGTGAATTTCCTCCCCGAGCACCATATCGTTGTGATTGACGCGAAGGAGATCGCTGGCGACCTGGAAACGGTGTTTTCCAGGATCCGGCAGACATTCGGGAAGGGAAAGATGCCGCGCACGGTGAACCTGATCACGGGTCCCTCTCGTTCCGGCGACATCGAGCAGAAGCTTTTGCTCGGTGCGCACGGGCCGCGCGCACTGCATCTCGTTGTGGTCGATGGCGCCTGAGGGAATCCGTTACGGGGACGCTGCGACGCCCGAGGGCATGCGCATCTATGCCGTGGGCGATATCCACGGCCGGCACGATCTGATGGCCGAGATGCACAGCCGCATCATGGCCGAGATCATCGAGGACCGGCCGGCGGACTGGCGTATCGTCTATCTAGGGGACTATGTCGACCGTGGCCCCGCGTCTCGCCAGGTGCTCGAGCACCTCTCCCAGTCCGTCAGGAATGATCCCCGCGTCACGGCGCTTGCGGGAAACCACGACCTGGGTTTTCTCGCCTTCCTGGCACAGCCGCGGGCGGAGGGCCTTTTCGCGAGGAACGGCGGGGAGGCCACCGCTCGTTCCTACAGCGTCGAGATCGATTTCGGCTCAAGCGAGGCGTTGTCGCGCGGCCATGCGGCACTGATGGAAGCGATCCCGCGGGAGCACCTCGATTTCCTTCATGGCCTGAAGCTTTCCGCCAGTTTCGGCGACTTCTTCTTCTGCCATGCGGGCATCCGGCCCGGCGTCCCGCTCGAGGCACAATCGGCAGAGGATCTGATCTGGATCCGCGAGCGGTTCCGCCACGATCCTACCTTGCATCCGAAACTCGTGGTGCATGGCCACACGCCCATGCCTGAACCCGAGATCATGCTGAACCGGGTGAACCTGGATACGGGCGCCTGGTCGACGGGCCGGCTGACGGCCATGATGTTCGAAGGGAAGAAGAAACGGCTTTTGGAGGTGGTCCTGGAGCCTAGCGGGTAAGATCGCTGATGCCGTAGCCATCCGTCGAATGATAGACGCCCGAGGCGGTGGCGGCATAAATGCCCGCTCCGCTCACCATGACCGCGGTCAGCAACATCAGTGAAAGGATCGTAGCACGCATCAGGCTCATCTCTTTTCCGATCTGCCCAGCATACAAGGCCCCGGGTTACCAATTGGTTCCCCTCGGAGCCGCAAGTTGACGGGATGAAGCTCGGCGCGCCAAATGAGCCTTCACCCGCAAACTTGCAATAGGTGACTTACGTCTTGATGACGGTTTCCTGTGGATGTTGCTCTTTTGCAGCGCTTCCCGGAAGCGTTGGAAATCGGGTTGACGGCGGCTGCGCCCGTGCTTCCCTGCCCGCCTCTGCAGCGGAGTTGGAAGATGCCCCTTCAAAACCGCGTTTCCCCGTTTGGAGATATCGAGGCGGTCGCCGCGCGCGGGCTCTTCACCGGCAATCGTGGCGTCATTCACGATCCGGATACGCGGACGCTTCTGAAGCGGCGCTGGTCCACCAAAGCCTGGATCATCTGCGAATGCGATTTCCGCGGGCGCCTCCGCGAGGTCATGGGCCGCAACAGCCGCCACGGCACCGCCGGCTGGACCGAACTCTTCTTCCTCGACGAGGTGACGGCGCTGGCCGCCGGCCATCGCCCCTGTTTCTATTGCCGGCGCAGGCCGGCGCTTGCCTTTGCCCGCGCTTTCGCGGAGGGGCACGGCGGAGAGCATCTGTCCGCTTCCGGCATGGATACGATCCTCCACTGGCAGCGCCGCGCCGCGGGCGCGCCCGCCATGCCGCTCCGGCAAGCGGACGTGCAGGCTCTTCCCGATGGGGCAATGGTGGAAGCGAGTGGTCGAGGCTTCGCCCTGCGCTGTGGCAGGCTTCTGCCGTGGAGCTTCGATGGCTATCGGCAAGCCCGCACCGTTGTGGAAGCCGGCGCGGCCTTCACCCTCCTCACGCCGCCCGCCACCGTGACGGCCCTGCGGGAAGGCTACCGGCCCGTCTGGCATCCTTCCGCCGGCTCTTGACCGCCGGGCAGTGCCGGCGCATCAAGCGGCCATGCGGGCGAACTACAAAATGCAGCGGCTTTACCTGTCCGCCGATCTCTCGGCGGGAGCCGAGCTGGAGACCACGCGCGAACAGGCGCATTATCTCGGCCATGTGCTGCGCATGCGCGAAGGTGCACGCCTGCTCCTCTTCAATGGGCGGCAGGGCGAATGGCACGCCGAGGTCGTGGACATCTCGAAAAAATCCGCGCGACTCTCCGTTCGCGAGCAAACGCGCGAACAGACGCCCGAACCCGATCTTCTCTACTGTTTCGCACCCCTGAAGCAAGGACGACTCGATTACCTGGTCCAGAAGGCGGTGGAGATGGGGGCGGGCATCCTCCAGCCCGTCATCACCCAGCACACGCAGGTGCCGAAGCTCGGGATCGACCGGCTTCAAGCAAATGTGATCGAGGCGGCCGAGCAATGCGGCATCCTCTCCGTTCCCACAGTCCGCGCGCCGGTGAAGCTGGAGGCCCTTCTCGGGCGCTGGGAGGAAGGGCGGCGCCTCGTCTATTGCGACGAGGATGCGCCCGGCCAGAACCCGCTGCCCGCGGTCTCCGGGCTGGCCGGCGAAAAGCTCGGCCTGCTTGTCGGGCCGGAAGGAGGCTTCTCGGAAGCCGAGCGCAGGATGCTCCGCGGGCTCCCCTTCGTGGTGCCGATCCCGCTCGGTCCCCGGATTCTCAGGGCGGACACCGCCGCCGTGGCTGCGCTCGCCGTCATCCAGGCCGCCGCGGGCGACTGGCGCGACTCCTCCTGACGGATTGTTCAGAACTTTTCGCTTGCCTGCGGTTTCGGTCTTCGCCAATGAGGCGAAGCTTGGCATCAGCTTCGAGGATTGGATGGCGAGGGACACGACCGACAACAGGCCGATCGAGACGGTCGACGATCTCGTTGCCTATATTGCGGGCGGCTGCAAGCCGAAGGAAGCCTGGCGCATCGGCACGGAGCACGAGAAGTTCCCCTTCTATGTCGATGGCAACCGGCCAGTGCCTTTCGAGGGCGACCGGGGCATCCGTGCACTGCTGGAAGGCATGCAGAGGATCTTGGGCTGGAACCCGATCCTGGACGACGGGCGCATCATCGGCCTTGTCGAGCCGACGGGGCAGGGCGCCATCTCTCTCGAGCCCGGCGGACAGTTCGAGCTCTCCGGCGCGCCGCTGGAAACGATCCATCAGACCTGCCGGGAGGGCAACGCGCATCTGGCGCAGCTTCGCGAGATCGCGGAGCCGCTCGGCATCCGTTTCCTGGGCCTGGGCGGCAGTCCCAAGTGGCGGCTTTCCGAAACGCCCCGCATGCCCAAGTCGCGATACGAGATCATGACGAACTATATGCCGAAGGTCGGCAGCCACGGCCTGGACATGATGTACCGCACCTGCACGATCCAGGTGAATCTCGACTTCGCCTCCGAAACCGACATGCGGCGAAAGATGCAGGTGGGCATGCGCCTGCAGCCGCTCGCCACCGCGCTTTTCGCCAACTCCCCCTTCTCCGACGGCGCGGTCAACGGCTTTCAGTCCTGGCGTGGCGAAATCTGGCGCGACACCGACAACCGGCGCGCCGGCCTGCTGCCCTTCGTCTTCTCTGAGATGTTTGGGTTCCGTGACTATGTCGAATGGGCGCTCGACGTGCCCATGTATTTCGTCATCCGCGAGGGGCACTATCACGACTGCACCCATGTCACCTTCCGCCAGTTCATGGATGGCGCCCTGCGCGGTACCGTACCGGACGGTACGCCAACGATGGGCGACTGGACGAACCATCTCTCTACGCTTTTCCCCGATGTACGCATGAAGCGCTATCTGGAGATGCGGGGCGCCGACGGAGGGCCGTGGCGGCGCATCTGCGCGCTGCCTGCCTTCTGGGTCGGGCTTCTCTACGACGCCGCCGCGCTCGACGCCGTCGAGGATTTGACCAGGGGCTGGAGCTTCGAGGAGGTCGAGGCCCTGCGCGACGCGGTGCCGGTCGAAGGCCTGTCGGCGAGCTTCCGCAACCATCATCTGCGTGAAACGGCGCGCGAGGTGCTGGCGATCTCTCACATGGGGCTTGCCAATCGCGGCCGCAGGAACCGCGAAGGCTTCGATGAGACGGGGTTCCTGAGCCCGCTCGATGAGGTGGTCGCACGCGGCACGACCAGCGCGCAGGAGATGGTCGCGGCCTACCACACGCGCTGGGGTGGCTCGATCGAGCCCGTGTTCCTGGAACATGCGTATTGAGGGAGCAAGGCAGTAGGGAAGGGGGCGGCCGGGCTTGACGGCGGTCCCCGAACCCTTTGCATCACTCCCTACTGCTCTCCTTGTGCGACAAAAGGTGTTTCCAGCCGCGCCTTCGTTGACTTTCGCGGCCTCTCTTCATATAAGCCCCGCACGTTCGGGCTGGCCGCCCGGCGCGCTGTCGTGCGTCCTTGAGCGGTCAAGAATGCTCCTGTTCGTAAACCGACAGAATGAAGAAGGGCCGCACGCCGCGGTATTAAATAAATGAAGCGCACCTATCAGCCCTCGAAACTCGTTCGCAAGCGCCGCCATGGCTTTCGCGCACGCATGGCGACCAAGGGCGGCCGCAGCGTGATCGCCGCTCGCCGCAACCGCGGCCGCAAGCGGCTGTCCGCTTAAGGACCGGCGCGGGCACGGGGCCGTTGTCTGGCCGGGCGCAGAAGCAGCACCCGGGGCGGCTTACGAAGCGCGCCGAATTCCTGGCGGTTCAGCGTGGTCAAAAGCTGCGTGGACGGCTTTTTTTGCTTGAATTGCTGAGGCGCGGGGACGATGGTCCGCCGCGCTTCGGCATTACCGTGACCAAGAAGGCCGGCAATGCGGTGGAGAGAAATCGTATGCGCCGCCGGTTGCGCGAGGCAATTCGTGTGCATGTGGCCGATGACATGGCGCCCGGCACGGACTATGTGATCGTTGCGAGACGCGACGTGTTGAATGCGCCGTTCGGAGCGCTCCGGGAAGAACTGTCCAGGCGCATCCGAGGCAAAAAACCCGCTCGCACGGGCTAAGGAAACTCATGGAAAACAATCGCAACCTCCTCATCACGATTGCGCTGTCGGTGGTCGTCCTGACGCTCTGGCAGGTATTCTACGTGAATCCGCGCGTCGAGGCACAGCGTGAAGCGGCCCGCATCGAGGCGGAGCGATCGGGGGAGACTGGCGGCCAGACCGCTGGCCAGCAGGGAGCGGCCGGCCCTTCGGACCTTCCTTCCGCGGGATCCGGGCAGGAAGGCGCAGCCATACCCGGCACATCGGCATCGAACCAGGCGCCCGCCACGCGCACGGAGGCGCTCGCCACGGCCCAGCGGGTGAGGATCGACACGCCCCGTCTATCCGGTTCCATCAATCTTTCCGGCGCGCGCCTCGACGATCTGCTTCTCAAGGAATACCACGTCACCGTCGACGAGGATTCGCCCAACATCGAACTGCTCAACCCCTCGGCGGTCGCGAACGGCTACTATGTCGAGGTGGGTTATACCGGCAGCGCCGCCACTGGCGCCGTTCCGGGGCCGGATACGGCCTGGACGCTTGAGGAAGGCTCGGTGCTCTCGCCGGGAAATCCCGTGACGCTCAGCTTCACCAATGAGCGCGGGCTCACCTTCCTCCGCACTTTCTCGGTGGACGAGAATTATCTTTTCACGATTACGGACACGATCCGCAACGCCGCAGGCGAACCGGTCGAGATCCGCAATTACGGTCGCACGACCCGCATGGGCCATCCACAGACCGCGGGCATCTATATCCTCCATGAAGGGTTTATCGGCGTTCTTGGCGAGGAGGGCCTGCAGGAGGTCAACTATTCCGCCGCCGAGGAAGACGGCGAGGTAATTCCCGGCAAATCCGCCGACGGCTGGCTGGGCATGACGGACAAGTACTGGGCCGTTACCATGGTTCCGCGGGCAGGCGAGGAGTTCCAGCCGCGCTTCGCTTATTTCCCCGATGGCCGCGAGCGCTTCCAGGCCGACTACCTCACCGATCCGCTGACGGTGGCGCCCGGTGGCGAGGCGAAAGTGGAGACCCTGGTCTTCGCCGGAGCCAAGGTGGTGCATGTGGTCGACAGCTATGAGGAGCAGCATGGCATTCGCCAGTTCGAGCTCCTGATCGACTGGGGCTGGTTCTATTTCATCACCAAGCCCATGTTCTACCTGATCGATTGGCTGTTCAGGCTGTTCGGCAATTTTGGCGTCGCGATCCTGATGACGACCGTCATCGTGAAGCTGATCTTCTTCCCGCTCGCCAACAAGTCCTACAAGTCCATGGCGAACATGAAGATGGTGCAGCCTGCTCTGATGGAAATCCGCGAGAAATACGCGGACGACAAGATGAAGCAGCAGCAGGCGATGATGGAGCTCTACAAGAAGGAGAAGATCAATCCGCTGGCGGGCTGCTGGCCGATCCTCATCCAGATCCCGGTCTTCTTCGCGCTCTACAAGGTGCTCTACGTCACGATCGAGATGCGCCACGCGCCGTTCTTCGGCTGGATCCAGGATCTTTCCGCCCCAGATCCGACGACGATCTTCAACCTGTTCGGGCTGCTGCCCTACGATCCGTCTCAGATTCCGGTCGTCGGGCATTTCCTGATGCTGGGCGTCTGGCCGATCATCATGGGCATCACGATGTTCCTGCAGATGCGCATGAACCCGACGCCGCCGGACCCTACCCAGGCGATGATCTTCACCTGGATGCCGGTGATCTTCACCTTCATGCTGGCGACCTTCCCGGCCGGTCTGGTTATCTACTGGGCGTGGAACAACCTGCTCTCCATCCTCCAGCAGGGCGTGATCATGAAGCGCCAGGGCGCCAAGATCGAGCTTTGGGACAATCTGGTGAACCTGTTCCGACGAAAACCGAAACCGGCCGAATAGCTGCAGCATATCTCTCTTGTGGCCGCGCGCTTCCCGGTGCGCGGCCATGGCTTGTCTGGAACTGGAAGAACGATGACAATCGCCGGCAGCGAAGCGACGGATGGAGGAGTCGCCATGAGCGGGCCCAAGCCGGAGATCAAGCATCCCATCGCCATGCACTCGCGCGTCGGCTTCCTGAAGCCGCTGGTGGATGCTCCCAATATCGAGATCGGCGAATACACCTATTACGACGACCCGGAAGGTCCGGATCAGTTCGCCAGGAAGTGTGTTCTGCATCACTACGAGTTGATCGGCGACAGGCTGATCATCGGCCGCTTCTGCGCGATCGCCGAAGGCGCGCGCTTCATCATGAACGGCGCCAATCATGTGCTTGGCGGCTTCTCTACCTATCCCTTCAACATCTTCGGCCATGGCTGGGAGGAAGGTTTCGACGAGGGGACCTGGCGCAGGGAGGTGCGGGGCGACACCGTGATCGGCAATGACGTCTGGATCGGTATGGAGGCGATCATCATGCCGGGCGTGAAGATCGGTGACGGAGCGATCATCGGCGGCAGGGCGGTTGTCACGCGCGACGTTCCCGCCTATGCGGTCGTAGCGGGAAATCCCGCCGAGGTGGTGAAGATGCGGTTCGATCAGATGACGATAAGGCGGCTGCAGGCGATCGCCTGGTGGAACTGGCCGGCCGAGAAGATCACGCGTAATCTGGATGCCATCCGCGGCCGCGACCTGAAGCGGCTGGAGGCTGCAGAGTGATGACAGCGGGCGAGGGAACGGCGGCCGCGGAACCCAGCGGACAGCGCACGAAGGTCTTCGCGCGTCCATGGATCTTCATCCGCGGTGTGCCGGCCATGAAGTTCCTGCCCCCGGAAGGGCCGCCTGAGGTCGCCTTCGCCGGCCGCTCGAATGTGGGAAAATCCTCGCTCATCAATGCACTGGTCGGCCGGAAGGGCCTTGCCCGCACGTCCAACACGCCCGGCCGCACGCAGGAGCTCAACTATTTCGTACCGGAAGGCTTCAGCGGCGAGGCGGGAGACCTTCCGCCCATGGCCCTCGTCGACATGCCCGGTTACGGCTTCGCCAAGGCGCCCAAGGCTCAGGTCGATTCCTGGACCAAGCTGGTCTTCGACTATCTGCGCGGCCGCGTGACGCTGAAGCGGGTATACCTGCTGATCGATGCGCGCCACGGCGTGAAGAAGATCGACGAGGAGGTGATGGATCTGCTCGACGCGTCCGCCGTCTCCTATCAGATCGTTCTGACCAAGGCGGACAAGATCAAACCACCGGCGGTGGTGAAGTTGATTGCGGAAACGCGGGAAAAAACCGTCAAGCGTCCTGCTGCGTTTCCCGGCGTGATCGCCACCTCGTCCGAGAAGGGCGCGGGGCTCGACGAGCTTCGCGAGGCACTCCTGCGCGCCGTCACGGACACCTGACGCGCGGCCAGGGCCCGCACCGACACGCCGTCGGCCTTGGACGTTTCAGCCGCTTTGCGTTTCTGCCGGCTTGAAGGCGAGTGCCACGCCGTTGATGCAGTGGCGCTTGCCCGTGGGCGGCGGACCGTCGTCGAAAATGTGGCCGAGATGCCCGCCGCAACGCCGGCAGTGGCACTCGGTGCGCGTCATGAAGAAGGAGTTGTCCTCCTTCGTACCGATCGCTTTAGGCAATGAGGTCCAGAAGCTCGGCCAGCCCGTGCCGGAATCGTATTTGGCCTCGGAAGAGTAGACCGGCAGGTCGCAGCCCGCACAATGGAAGGTCCCTGCGCGCTTTTCGTCGTTGAGCGGGCTGGTGAAGGCGCGCTCGGTGCCTTCCTCGCGCAGCACGGCATATTGCTGCGGCGTCAGGAGCGCGCGCCACTCCTCCTCGGTTTTGGAGATCTCGAACTCTTCCGCCTCGGCCTTGCCGCCGGCGCGGCCGAGCAGGATGAAGGTACCGCCGGTCAGGGCCGCGATGGCACCCGCGCCGCCATAGAGGAAGTTGCGACGTTTCATATCCGTTCCTCCATCTGCGATGAAGCTATCGGGATGGCGCGCATGCCGCAAATCAAATGCTCCGTGATGGGACGGGTGTTCAGCCGGCCATGAAGACATGGCTGTTCATGCGCTCCATCCGCGGCATGGAACTGACCGAGGCAGCGTTCGTGCAATGGGCAGGTGTGATGTTGCGAAGATCTAACGCGGCAGGTTCGAGAAATGCCATTCGATCAATGGCGGCATGTGCGGCGCGAGCCCTTCGGGGAGGTCGTGCATGCCGCGGATGATGACTGGCCCCTCGATCTCCGGATCGTTTTGGCCGTTCACGAACCGCCTGATGCGGCCGGCGATCTCCTCCGCTTCGCCGTCCAGATAGAACCGGCGCGCGATAACGGTGCCCGTCTGGCCGGAAAAGGCGTGGTAATGGGCGTCGCGTCTTGCATGGGTGATGTCCAGCCCCGTCTCCTCGCGCACCTCCCGCGCCATGTTGAAATCGATATCGGCGACGCCGCCGCGGAAATCGTCCGGCTCGAGGGCCCCCGCCGCGAAGTAGACCCATCCCGGATTGGCGGTGTGGCCCAGCATTCGCGCGGCGATGAGGGCGTTGTCGGTGGTCACCGGCACGGCATGGGCGAAGACGTGCTCGATCGATGGGACGGGGCGGTTGCGGCGCCAGTGCAGGAAGGTCGAATAGCGCACGGCGTGGCATCGCGCCTTAACGCGCCGAGCCGAATAGACCATCTCCGACAGCAGGATGACCTCGCCGTCGAACAGGCTCGGATTGGCGGCCGTCTCCGCCCGCCAGTTCGCCGCGATCGACTTGCTCTCGGCAAGCTCATAGGGGTGCTGCCCCTCCTCCAGGGTCAACGTGACGTCTTCGATCGGAAAGATCTGGTTCCGAGGGATGTCAAATCGCATGGTCGAGATGCTCGGGATGGGTGGCGAGGCGGCGATGTCGACGCGGACTTGTCCCGCCAACGGTGCCGTTGATACACGAAATCCGCGTCGCGGATAAGAACGGCCCGGCGCAACATCGGGCATTTGCGCGACCCCGCGAATACGCTATGAGACGGGCCGGTCCTATCCAAGCCTCGGGGCGACGAGCATGACGGAAATCACCGGTACCGCGGAAGCGCAGGCGGCCCTTCTCTCGGCGGCGCTGCCCTTTATGCAGCGCTACGAGAACAAGACCGTCGTCATCAAATATGGCGGCCATGCCATGGGCGACCTCGCGCTCGGCCGCGCCTTTGCCAGAGACGTGGCGCTGCTCAAGCAATCCGGCGTGAATCCCATCGTCGTCCATGGCGGTGGTCCACAGATCGGCGCCATGCTCACGCGCATGGGCATCGAATCGAAGTTCGAGGGCGGGCTCCGCGTCACCGACCAGAAGACGGTCGAGATCGTCGAGATGGTGCTGGCTGGCTCCATCAACAAGGAGATCGTGGCGCTCATCAACGCCGAGGGCGAATGGGCCATCGGGCTCTGCGGCAAGGACGGCAACATGGTCTTCGCCGAGAAGGCCAGGAAGACCATGATCGACCCCGATTCCAACATTGAGCGGGTGCTCGATCTCGGCTTCGTCGGCGAGCCGGTGGAGGTGGACCGCACGCTGCTCGACCTGCTGGCCCGATCCGAGATGATCCCGGTGATCGCGCCGGTGGCACCCGGCCGTGACGGTCACACCTACAACATCAATGCCGACACCTTTGCCGGCGCCATTGCCGGCGCTGTGAAGGCAAGCCGCCTCCTGTTCCTGACGGATGTTCCAGGCGTGCTCGGCCGCGACGGGAAGCTGATCGACGAGCTGACGGTCTCGGAGGCCCGCGCGCTGATCAAGGACGGCACGATCTCCGGCGGCATGATCCCCAAGGTCGAAACCTGCATCGAGGCGATCGAGCGCGGCGTGGAGGGCGTGGTCATCCTGAACGGCAAGACCGCGCATTCGGTGTTGCTGGAACTCTTCACCGAGCACGGCGCGGGAACGCTGATCGTTCCTTAGATCATGATGCCGCTTCGTTGAATCGGCATCATGGTTTGGCTTTTTGCTTGAGCATGATCTGTTCCGAAAACCGGCATTCACTTTTCGGGACCATGGTCTAGGGCCTGCACCCGTTCTGGCGAAAGCCGCCTCAGGCGGCCACCCTGTGGTCGGCCACCACCCTGTTGCGGCCGAGCTGTTTCGCTTCGTAGAGCTTCTGGTCGGCCTCGCTCATGATCTCGGAGAAGCTCGCACCGGTCGGCGCGCGCACGACGCCGATGCTGACGGTGAGGCGCACCGGCGCGCCTTCGGCGAGGGCAAGACGCGTCTCCTCGACGGTGCGGCGGATCTGCTCTGCCAGGCCGTGGGCCTCGACCGGGCTCACTTCTGTGACGAAGGCGCCGAATTCCTCGCCTCCGATCCGCCCCACCGGATCTGTTCCGGGTGTTGCGCGGCGGATGGCGCCGGCAATCGCGACGAGCGCCTGATCGCCCGCAAGATGCCCGAACGTATCGTTGATCTGCTTGAAGTTGTCAGCGTCGATAAGGATCAGCGCGCCGCGGTTTTCGGCCGTGCGCGTGCGCTCCACGGCGGCAATGAAGGCACTGCGGTTGAAGAGGCCTGTCATGTCGTCGAGCCTTGCGCTTTCGGCGAGTTTCTGGTGCAGCACCGTCAACTCCCGGTGCGCGGCTTCCAATGCTTTGTGCGCTTCGGCGATCCTGCGTGTCTGGTTGTAGGTGTAAGCGCTCGCAGGAAAGGCCACGACGAGGGGACAAAGGGTGCACATGGTGGCGGCGAAGAGATCCATGCTGCCGCCCACCAGCTTCAGGGCAACGGCGCAGATGGCGAGCGAGACCGCGATGGAGATGAGGGTGGCGATGCCGGCCTTAAGAAAGACCTTCCTCACAGCCGTTCCCCTCGGATGTTATCGCTGCTTGCGCGAAAATTTGGAAAGCCGACCCGAAACCTGCCATAAGAGGTCATGACAAACCGCCCCGATCCCGCACGCTTCACCCATGTCACCGATTGGGTGTTCGACCTCGACAACACGCTCTACCCGCGCCACAGCAATCTGTTCTCGCAGATTGACGTGCGGATGACCGCCTATGTATCTGAACTGCTCCACCTTCCCTCCGAGGAGGCGCGCCAGCTCCAGAAGGAACTCTACAGACAGTACGGCACTACACTTCGAGGGTTGATGGAACGTTATGAGGTCGACCCGGACGACTTCCTGGAGAAGGTACACGACATCGACTATTCATGGATCGAGCCGGACCCGGTCTTGGGCGAGGCGATCTTGGCGTTGCCGGGACGGAAATTCATCTTCACCAATGGCAATCGCGGGCATGCGGAACGGGCCGCCCGGCAGCTCGGCGTCCTCGATCATTTCGAGGACATCTTCGATATCGTGGCGGCCGGGCTCACGCCGAAACCGGCGAAGGAGAGCTACGACCTTTTTGTTAATCTCCACACGGTCGTCGGCCCGAATGCCGTGATGTTCGAGGACCTGGCGCGCAACCTCACCGTCCCCAAGGAATTGGGCATGACGACGGTCCTCATCGTGCCAAGGAACCTGGAACCCACCTATTCCGAGATATGGGAGCGGGACCTTGGCAACGAGGACCATGTCGACTATGTGACCGACGACCTGACCGGATTCCTGGAGACTGTCAGGACACGATAGCTCTAGCGACGATCGCGATTCGCCGCCCGCTCGAGCGACTTCTCCGATTCGCTTTTGTCGCGTTTCTCGACAAGCCTCCCAAGGCCGCGATTGGCGCGGACGTCATCTTCGATCTTCTCGGCCGCGCTTTCCTCGGTATCGATTTCGTTCTTCCCGGGCTCGTGCTTGGTCGGGTGGCCGAGATCCCGGGTCTGCTGTTCATCCATCATGTCGTCGTCTGGAACGCTGCGGGGCATGGGGAACTCCTTTTCTCCGCTGTCAACGCGCAGGGCCAGCCGCCCGTTCCGAGCGAGGGGCCGGATTTTGCACCGGCCCCTCGCATCTTCAGTGTTGATGCTTGCCTTCGCCGCGCCCGGTGTGGGCGGAAAGCACTGGCAAGGTGACTTCCACCTTGCCAGCCTTCTCGAATTCGAGCGTGACCGGCACGTCTGCACCCTCGGCGAAGGGGGTTTTCACCTCCATGAACATGATATGGAGGCCGCCAGGCTCAAGGTCCACCGTGCCGCCGGCGGGGATTTCGAGCCCGCGCTCGACGGGGCGCATCACCATGACGTCGTCCTTCATCTCCATGGTGTGCACCTCCACCTTGCCGGCGGCAGGCGAGGAGACGGCTACGAGCCGGTCCGGTTCCCGGCCTTCGTTGCGGATGGTCATATAAGCGCCGCCGCTCGGCTGGCCGGGCAGCATGGCCCGCGCCCAAGGCTCCGCGATGCGCAGATCGCCGGCCGCAATTCCAGGAGTGCCGTCATGGTGATGCGTCTCGGCTGCCGCTGCGGCGGCGGCGATGGTCACGAAGGGCGCGGGATGCTCAAGCGAATGAGGGTCCTGTCCCTCGGCGGGCACCTCGACCCATGCTTCCTCCTTGCCGGAGGGGCAGGTCTGGGTGGCCCTGAAGAAGATGCGCTCTCCGGCCTTGGCATCCGCCAGCGTTCCGCGCACCACGAACTCGTCGTAATGCTCGTCCGCAAGGCTGCCGCCCGCCCAGGTGACGGCGACGGGGCCGGAGGAGACGTCCTCTCCGTGGAGCCGGTAGGTTTCGGCGTAGTCGCCGGTCTCGATCTCTATCGTCCATCCCGGCTTTGGCATCGGCTTGGCTCCGACGAAGCCTTCCGGGAGTTCGACGCGGACGGAGACCGTCGGCTCGCCGTCACACCCGTGGGGAATGCCGAGCACCGCCTTGTAGGTGCCGGGCGCCGCCTCCTTCTGCTGCAGGGAGACATGGGCCATGGACGGCATGGCGGAAATGATGATTGCCGCCGCGGATGCGGCGAAAGTGGGAATGCGCATGAGAAACCCTTTCGAATGGGCGTGAGTGGAAGCCGGCGACAGACCGGCGGGGCGTTCACGCTGAAAGGGGAGGAGCGCGGATGGAGGGCGGCGCTTCGTCCGAAAGGCCGGGCAGGGCGGCGGTCGCCGGCCCGGAAAGCCGCTGGCCGGGCAGGACGGCGAGGGGTACGAGCGCCGGGATCTGGGCCGGCACGGCCGGTGCCGCCTTGGTGCCGCAGAGATGCCCCGTCGGGCAAAGCGGGCAGTCCGGAGTGCGTTTTCCATGGTCCGCCGGCGCGGCGGGAGAGGCGCTCGTGTTGCAGATGACGAGAAGGTCGTTGAACCTCGCATTCTGCGCCGCCGCGATGGGCTGCAGGAGGCCCAGCAGGATGGCGAGCGCACTCACCAGGGCGAACAGGCCCCGGTCGCGCCTCAGTGTTGCAAACCAACTCGGCTGCGATCCTTCCATGGCCCAAGGGGTAGCCGATTGTACGGGGCTGCGCCAGTCGTTCGCGCTGCGACATGCCAGCGCGATCATTCGCTATTGTAGCCCTCCGTATCGATTATCTTGCGTTCGGTCCTGCTTAAAGCCTACCGCTTGCCATCCTCGACAATTTCAAAAGTGCCTTCTTCAAAGACCTTTTTGCCGTCCGGCATTATAAGCTCTTCTTTGAATTTGTGCGTTTTATTGTCGTAGTGAATTTTTATGTAGAGAACCGAATCATTCTTATCTCTTGGGGCATTCAGATAATATCCGATAAACTTCTCATCCGTTTCCGGATTTCCGTCGAATGCATAAAGTCCATACCAGGTCTTATTGTCTTCAAAGAGACGAAAAATCCTGTTTGAGAAATGCTCTGCAGATGTTGTTGTATCCAGACTCGACGTGTTTTCTTTTTTCGTAAAGTTATACCTTATGTAAATTCCCGGGTTTTTTACTTCGATGCTAGGAAATTGAAGGACTTCAACGGAATTTTTTTCCGTTGAATCGGAGTGATTCTGCGCATATGCTGAGACGGGTAGAAGAGATATAATACATGCAAACGACGATGTAATTAAGATTGTCTTTATCGACATGGCAATCTCACAAATTGATAAAATAGAAATAAAGCCCATTTCACAAAATAGAAAAAAGATGCCTGAAGAAATTTCCTTAGGCTTCGCTGTAACGCATTTCTAAACGCTGTCGGACCCCCTACCATAGCCTCGATGACCAGTCACAAAGGAAATCCTGACAATTGGTTACAGGGGAAGAGAAATCGCGGTGATCTGCCGCAAAACGTTGATCCGCTTTCGATCAGCCAAGCTTATAGAACGCCGCGATATGCCCCCAAGCATCCTCGGCGGTCTCGACGTAGCTGATGAGCTGCTCGTCGCCAGGCGAGATCGTGCCCTGCTCGGCCAGGAAGGAGAGGTTGATTGCCTTCTCCCAGAAGGCTTTGCCGAAGAGAATGACCGGCACGCGCTCCATGCGGCCGGTCTGGATGAGGGTGAGCCCCTCGAACAGCTCGTCCATGGTTCCGAAGCCGCCGGGGAAGACGGCCATGGCCTTCGCCCGCATCATGAAATGCATCTTGCGGATCGCGAAATAGTGGAAGTTGAAGCAAAGCTCCGGCGTCACATAGACGTTCGGCGCCTGTTCGTGCGGCAGCACGATGTTGAGGCCGATGGTGGGCGCGCCGCAGTCCGCCGCACCTCGGTTTCCCGCCTCCATCACGCCGGGGCCGCCGCCGGTCACCACTACATATTCGCGATAATACGACTTTGCCGACTGCTCCGAGCAAAGGCGGGCGAACTTTCTCGCCTCCGCGTAGTAGCGGCTGTTCTTCTCCAGATTCGTCTTCTGCTGCTCGTTCTTGGCCGCCCAGGCTTCGCCGCCGGGCTCGGGGATGCGCGCGCCGCCGAAGAGGATGACGGTGGAGCGGATCCCCCTTTCGGCAAGCGCCATCTCGGGTTTCAGAAGCTCGAGCTGCAGGCGCACGGGCCTGAGCTCGCGCCGGGTCATGAAGGTCTCGTCGTCCCAGGCGAGCCTGTAGGTGTCGGATCGCGTCTGCGGTGTATCGGGCACGCTTCGCGCGCGTTTCAGGTCTTCGTCGGAGTGCGGAAGCGGCGTCCAGCCGGTCTTGTCGTGTGGATTCATTTCCCCATTCCCGTATTCCTGCCCTGCGCGGCTGCGCATCCTGCGATTGACCCTCATCGGCGCTTCGCATAGGTTCCGCGCCGGTTGCCGTCCCGGCACGACCCGAACCTATTGGGCAGCTCTTAACAGCTCATGTAGCGGAGAGAATTCGCTGATGAAGACTTCCGATATCGCCGCGCTCGAACAGACGGTGGAAAACGCCTTCGAAAACCGCGATTCCGTCAACACCGAGACGCGCGGGGAAATCCGCGAGGCGGTCGAGTCCGCGCTCGACCTGCTGGATAACGGCACCATGCGCGTGGCCGAGCGGCAGGAAGATGGGCAGTGGAAAGTGAACCAGTGGCTGAAGAAGGCAGTGCTTCTGTCCTTCCGGCTGAACCCGATGCAGGTGATCAAGGGTGGACCGGGCGAGGCGGTCTGGTGGGACAAGGTGCCCTCCAAGTTCGACGGCTGGAGCTCGAACGAGTTCGAGAAGGCGGGCTTCCGCGCCGTGCCGAACTGCGTCGTGCGCCGTTCCGCCTATGTGGCGCCGGGCGCGGTGCTGATGCCTTCCTTCGTCAATCTCGGCGCCTATGTGGGCAGGGGCACGATGGTGGACACCTGGGCCACCGTCGGCTCTTGCGCACAAATCGGCGATAACGTCCATCTTTCGGGAGGGGTTGGTATCGGCGGCGTGCTGGAGCCCATGCAGGCGGGGCCGACCATCATCGAGGCCAACTGCTTCATCGGCGCGCGCTCGGAGGTTGTCGAAGGCTGCATCGTGCGCGAGGGCTCCGTGCTCGGCATGGGGGTCTTCATCGGCAAGTCCACGAAGATCGTCGACCGCGCGACGGGCGAGATCTTCTATGGAGAGGTGCCGCCCTATTCGGTCGTGGTCGCAGGCGCGATGCCGGGCAGGCCCATGGGCAATGGAGAAATGGGCCCGAGCCTCTATTGCGCCGTGATCGTCAAGCGTGTCGACGAGAAGACACGCTCGAAGACCTCGATCAACGAGCTCCTGAGGGATTGATCCCGGTACGGTCGCGAGGCGGCGGTGGACGCAAGACAGATCAGTTGGCTTTTCTTCGGCTTTTCCGGCCGCATCGGCCGCGCGCCCTATTTTCTGGCGAGCCTGCTGCTTGTCCTTTTGCAGATGTTTCCGGTCTACCAGTTCAGCATTTCGCCGGAAGAAAGCAGCGCCTCGCGCTTCTGGGCCATGCTCTTCTGGGTGTTCTATTTCCTCTTCCTCTGGAGCCATGTGGCCCTGGGGGCGAAGCGTCTGCACGACATGGGGAAATCCGGTGGCTACGCCCTGCTCGTCCCGCTTTTCGTGGCGCTGGCGATCGTGATTCTGTCCCTTTTTCCGGGAGAGCCGGGCGCGAACCAGTATGGTGAGCGCGCGAACGCACCGAAGGAAGGTGGAACAGGAAGGGAATAGACCTTTGCCGACCTGAAAAGGATGTGCTTCGCTCTCACCCTCCAATTGCAACAGCATCCGGATCGCGGGTGACACGGCGCGCCGGTTCGAGTATCCATCGCCATCATGACGTTTCCCACTGATCCTGCCGAGAACCTGGCCGTTCTTATCCGCTGCCCGTCCGTGACCCCGGCCGAGGCGGGGGCGCTCGCTGCACTCGAGACCATGCTGCAGGAGCTCGGCGCACGCGTCGACCGACCGGTCTTTTCCGAGGAAGGCGAGGCGGATGTCGAGAACCTCTATGCCAGGCTCTCCGGCAACGGCCCGCATCTGATGTTCGCCGGCCATACGGATGTGGTGCCGCCGGGCGACGAGGGCGCCTGGACGCATCCGCCCTTTGCCGCCGAGATCGCGGCGGGCGAGATGTTCGGCCGTGGCGCGGTGGACATGAAGGGCGGGATCGCCTGCTTCGTGGCCGCACTTGCCCGGTATGTGGAGAAGCATGGTGTGCCCAGAGGCTCCGTCTCCTTCCTGATCACCGGGGACGAGGAAGGCCCAGCCGTCAACGGCACCGTGAAGCTGCTTCAATGGGCCGCGGCGAGGGGCGAGAGCTGGGACGCCGCGATCGTCGGCGAGCCCACCAATGTCGAGACCCTCGGAGATATGGTGAAGATCGGCCGGCGCGGCTCGCTGTCCGGCCGCATCACCGTCTTCGGCAAGCAGGGTCATGTCGCCTATCCGCACCTGGCCGACAATCCCGTCAGGGGACTGGTTGCTCTGCTCGAGGCGTTGCTCAGTCCGCCCTTGGACGAGGGGACGGCCGAGTTCCCGGCAACCAATCTGGAAGTCACCACGATCGACGTCGGCAATCCCGCTGCCAACGTCATTCCCGCGCGCGCGACCGCCGCCTTCAACATTCGCTTCAATGATACCTGGTCGGTGGAAACGCTACAGGCAGAGATTCACAATCGGCTGGACAGGGCAGCGGCGGAAAATCGGCTGCGGCCGGGCCGCGAAGAGCCCGTCGCTTTCGAGATCGAGTGGCGCGGCCGGCCAAGCCCGGTGTTCCTGACCCGCGACGACAAGCTGATCGAAACGCTTTCCGGCTCGATCGAGACGGTCACAGGCAGGAGGCCTGTCCTCTCCACCACGGGCGGCACGTCGGACGCTCGTTTCATCAAGGATTACTGCCCGGTGGTCGAGTTCGGCCTCGTGGGCCGGACCATGCACATGGTGGACGAGAGGGCACCGCTCGCCGAACTGGAAACGCTGACGCGCATCTACCAGCGCTTCCTCGAGGACTGGTTCACCTGATGCCGACGGGCGCCGAAATCCAGCAATATTTCATCGGCGTCTGGCGCATGATGATGGGCCGGGCCGAGGGGCTGAAGCTGCTCGATCTTTCGGCGGATGGTTTCTGGAATTCCTTTTTCGCCATCATCGTGGCCCTTCCCCCGCTGATCGTCGGCTGGGTGGCCTTCACCAACAGCATTGCGGACGTGGCGACCTTCGGCTCGCGCTCCGCTCTGCTCGTCCGGTTGTTCCTGACGGATATCGGCGCCTGGGTCGTCCCGCTTGCGTTCCTCGCCGCCTTCGCCAAGCCGACGGGCGTCGCGGACCGGTTCGTGCATTATGTCGTAGCAAGTAACTGGGCCTCGGCGCTCTTTGCCTGGGTGATGCTCGTTCCGGGCCTGCTGCGCCTCTTCGTGCCGGAAGCGGCCGAGCTCGCAAACGGCATTTCCCTTATTCTGTTCCTGGCGACGCTGGCGCTTTCCTGGCGGCTTACCGTGGTGGCGATCGCCAAAGGAGTGGCGGTGGGCACGGCGGTTTTCTTCGCCATGCTGGTCGTTTCCATCATGACGCTGTTCGCATCGCAATCGCTGCTGGGGCTCGACGTCGCGGCAGGTTGAGCGAGGACGGGCCTCCTCAGTAGTCCACGCTGACCAGATAAAGCCCTTCGGCCGGCGCCACAGGGCCGCAGGCGGCGCGGTCGCGCGCCTTCAGGGCCGCTTCCGCATCGTCGGCGGTCCATCTGCCTTCGCCTACCTTCTTGAGCGTGCCGACGAGCGAGCGCACCTGGTTGTGCAGGAAGGAGCGCGCGGAGGCGCGGATCTCGATCTCCTCTCCCAGCCGCATCACGTCCAGCCGGTCGAGTGTCTTCACCGGGCTCTTCGCCTGGCATTGGACGGAGCGGAAGGTGGTGAAGTCATGATGTCCGACCAGCCGCTGGGCGGCTTCGTGCATTCCGGCCGTATCCAGCCTTCTGGCCACGTGCCAGGCTCTCCCGCGCTCCAGTGCAAGCGGCGCACGGCGATTGGCGATACGGTAGAGATAGTGCCGCGCCTTGGCCGAGAAGCGCGCGTCGAAATCTTCGGCCACGTGAGCCGCGCGCAGGATCGAGACCGTTTGCCGGGCCAGGGAGAGATGCGCATTCGCGGCGTCACGCACGGTATCGGGCTTCCATTCGCGGGAGAGATCGAAATGCGCGACCTGGCTGAGTGCGTGAACACCGGCATCCGTGCGGCCCGCACCTTTCAACGTGATCTCCTCGCCGGAAAAGGCCGCGATGGCTTTCTCGATCGCCTCCTGAACGCTCGGCTGGCCCGCTTGGCGCTGCCAGCCGGCATAGGGCGTTCCGTCATACTCGATATCGATGCGGTAGCGCGGCATGGTCAGGAAAGATCGCCGAAAGCCGCAGCATAGTCGAGCCTGCCGGTTCGCGGGGCATCATCCCAGGCGAGGGCCTGCAGATGCTCGCCCTGATAGCGGCTTTCGAAACCGCCGGCGCGCTCGCGGCTGTAGCCGAAACGGCCGTAATAGGCGGGATCGCCGAGCACGACCGAGAGCCGCTCGCCTTGGGTCTGCAGCCGCAGATGGGCATCCTCGACAAGGGCGGCCGCGATGCCTTCGCGCCGGTGGTCGGGATGGACAGCAAGCGGCGCGAGCGCCACGGCGGGAAAGGCCCCCTCGTCATCGCGCACCAGGAGCCGTGAAAATAGGACGTGCCCGCGCACCTCGCCGTCGCGCTCGGCCACTAGGGAAAGAACGACATCCCCTTCCGCGCGCAGGGTGTCCACGAGCCTGGCCTCGGCTTCGCCGCCGAAGGCATTCACGAGGAGGAGACGGATCGCCGTCTCGTCTCCCGCTTCTTCGGGCCGGATGATCACCGCGCTCATGGCAGCCGCATCCCCTTTTTGAGCTTTGCGCCGCGCAGGAAGTCCTCCGCCGCGACCGGTCTGCCGCCCGCCCGCTGCAACTTCAGAAGGCGCACCGCGCCATCGCCGCAGGCGATGCAGAGATCGTCATCAAGAATCTCGCCCGGCGCGCCGCTACCCGAAACCAGCGTAGAGCGCAGGATTTTCACACGCTCCGGCTCGCCTGCAAAGGGCATTTCGCACCAGGCGCCGGGGAAGGGGGCAAGCCCGCGGATATGGTTATGCACCTCTGAGGCCGGGCGGGACCAGTCGACGCGAGTCTCCTCCTTGCTGATCTTCTTCGCGTAGGTGGCCCCCTGGGCGGGCTGGGGTGTGAGCTCGAGTTCGCCCTTGTCGAGCGCCGCCATGGCCTCGACCATCAGCTTCGCGCCGGCTTCCTTCATGATATCGTGCAACTCGCCGGCGGTCATGTCAGGCCCGATGGAGACCTTTTCCGTCATGGCGACGGGGCCGGTGTCGAGGCCCTCGTCCATCTTCATCACCATCATGCCCGTTTCGGCATCTCCGGCCATGATCGCGCGCTGGATGGGCGCGGCACCGCGCCAGCGAGGCAGCAGTGAGGCGTGGCCGTTGAACGCGCCGAGACGGGTTCCTTCCAGGATGGGATTCGGCAGGAGCAAGCCGTAGGCCACCACGACAGCTACATCCGCCTCCAGCGCGCGGAAGGCCTCCTGCTCGTCCGTACTCTTGAAGGAATGCGGGGTTCGCACCGGAATCCCCAGCTCTTCCGCGACGCGGTGAACAGGGGATTCCGTAAGCTCCAGCCCGCGCCGGCCGGCAGGTCGCGGCGGCTGGGTGTAGACGGCGACGATCTCGTACCCCGCGCCGTGAAGTGCGCGCAGCGTCGGTACGGAAAATTCTGGCGTTCCCATGAAAATGAGGCGTAGAGGCATCGGTCCGTCCGGCAAATCCCTCGTGAGCGCACATGCGCTCACGTTTCAAACGGGTTTACAAGCCCCAGGTCAAGGCCTTCGAAATCGCGCTTGGCGAGAGCCTTACATGCGTGGAAATTGCCGCGATCATCGCTGCGATCCATGCCGGAGATCCGCAGATCACCCCACCATCCGTGCCGGCGGCGGGCGATCCTTGGCGAGCTTTCGGAACTTTCGCACGACGATGTCGCGCTTGAGCTTCGACAAGTAGTCGATGAAGAGCACGCCATTCAGGTGATCGATCTCGTGTTGCAGGCAGGTGGCGAGGATGCCGTTGGCTTCCACGACCTGCTCCCTGCCCTCGAGGTCGATATATTTCACCGTCACTTCGGCCGGACGCTCCACCTCCGCATAATAATCGGGAATGGAGAGGCACCCTTCCTCGTGCACATTGGGCGCGTCGGAGCGCGCGAGGATCTCGGGGTTGATGAAGACCTGCGGGTGCTTCGGTTCGTCCTTCTCGGCTACGTCGAGGACGAGCATGCGGATGGGCTCGCCCACCTGGATCGCGGCGAGGCCGATGCCCGGCGCATCATACATGGTCTCCAGCATGTCGTCGGCGAATTTGCGCAAGTTCTCATCCACGCGCTCGACGGGTTTCGAAACCTGGCGCAGCAGCGGATCGGGAAGGATGACGAGCGGGCGAATGGTCATGGCAGTCAGGTAATGACTCGGCGGAAACGCGTCAATATGCCGGCAGCAGTGTACATTTCGTTTTGTTCACGTTTTGATCTTATCCTGTGGAAGAGAATCGGCTAAGATGCGGCTAATGGACAATGTAAGCCCCATATTCTCAACGCCAGTCCTCCGGCTTGGAGCGACGGTCGTTTCGCTTGGCGACCTGCTCTTTGCGGCAGGCTTCCTCCTGTTTCTGCTGACTCTGCTGCTCGTTATCGTCCTGTGGCGCGGCGCCAGGAGCCGCGCTGCCGCGGAGGCGGAAGCGGCCGCCCGGGCGCGCGAGGCGGAGGCGCGGCTTGCCGAGGTCGCCCGGACGCAGGCCGAGTTGCAGGGGCGCATGGGCACGATCGCCGAAGTGTTCGGCCAGAGGCAGGCGGAACTGACCAAGGCGATTTCGGAGCGCCTGGACGGCATGACCTCCCGGCTTGGCCACTCGATCACCGAACAGACCAAGTCCACGCACGAGAATCTGGCGAAGCTGCAGGAGCGGCTGGCCGTGATCGACACGGCGCAGAACAACATCCAGTCGCTCGCCGGCCAGGTGGTGCAGTTGCAGCAGATCCTCTCCAACAAGCAGACGCGCGGTGCCTTCGGGCAGTCGCGCATGGAGGCGATCATCGCCGACGGGCTGCCGTCGAACGCATATGAATTCCAGGCAACGCTCTCCAACGGCAGCCGGCCGGATTGCATCGTGAAGATGCCGAACGCCGCGCCCTCGCTCGTGATCGATGCGAAATTTCCGCTGGAGGCATGGAACGCGATCCGCGCGGCGGCCGAAGGAGAGGCCGGTCCGGAGGCTCGCAAATACGCCGAATCCGGCTTCCGCCGAGACGTCGAGGTGCACGTCAAGGCGATTGCCGAGAAATACCTGATCCCCGGCGAGACGCAGGACACGGCCTTCATGTTCGTGCCGTCGGAATCGATCTTCGCGGAGATCCACGAGAATTTCGAGGCGCTCGTGCAGCGCGCGCACCGGGCGCGCGTGGTGATCGTGTCGCCGTCGCTGCTCATGCTTTCCATCCAGGTGATTCAGGCGGTGTTGAAGGATGCGCGCATGCGCGAGCAGGCGCATCTGATCCAGGCCGAGGTGGTGAAGCTGATGCAGGATGTCTCGCGCCTCGACGACCGCGTGCGCAAGCTCCAGACCCACTTCCTGCAGGCCAACAAGGACATCGACCTGATCATCACCTCTGCCGACAAGGTGACCAAGCGCGGCGAGAGGATCGAGGCGCTGGAACTGGGGGCGGAGATGAACGGCAAGGCGGTCGGCGCGCCTGACGACGATGGCGGTGTCAAGAGCGCAGCGGTTGGCGGGCCGGGGTCTGGATCGTTAAGGTTGAGAGTGGTGGAGGAGTGAGGCCGCTTTTCATAGTGGGCGTTATGATCCGCGTTCAGGCATGGATCCTCGGTCAAGCCCGAGGATGACGATGGTATGAAGCGGATCCACTAGTCGCCGGCGTTGGGGATTTGCGGAGACACCTCAACCTCGTCATCCTCGGGCTTGACCCGAGGATCCATGCCTGATCCTCGCAACGTCGCCAGCGAATCAGACCGTGCACACTGCTCCGCAGGTCCACTGGAGTCGACCGGATCCGTCCAGTATTGGCAAATGTCTCAGCCCGCCTGCCGCCCCACCGCCTTGGCCAAGGCTGCAATCAGCCGAGCATCCTCTCCCGCCCGCTCCTTCTTTGCCATCACGAGACAGGCTTGCGAGCGCAGGATGACGCCGTCATCCAGCACCTTGAGGTGATTGGCCTTGAGTGTCGAACCTGTAGAGGTGATGTCGACGATGACATCGGCGGAGCCCGAGGCCGGCGCGCCTTCCGTGGCGCCGAGGCTTTCCACGATGCGATAGACCTGGATGCCGTGCTTCTGAGAAAAGAACTGCTGGGTGAGGCGCCAGTATTTCGTGGCGATGCGGAGCCGGCGACCATGGCGATGGCGGAAGTCTGCCGCCACGTCGTCGAGATCGGCCATGGTGGAGACATCGAACCAGACGTCGGGAACGGCCACCATCACATCCGCATGGCCGAAGCCGAGCCTGGCCGGGATGGCGACGCGGGACTCCCAATCGGGAATGGTTTCGCGCACCAGGTCTTCACCGGTGATGCCGAGGTCGATCGAGCCGCGGTCGAGCTCGCGCGCGATCTCGGAGGCCGAAAGAAACGTCACCTCCAACCCGTCGAAGCCGTCGACGGCTGCGCGATAGCGCCGCTCGTTTTCCGGCAGGCGGATCGCAAAGCCCGCCTGCTTGAGCCGCTCGACCGCCTCATCCTTGAGGCGGCCCTTGGAGGGGAGAGCCAGTGTGACCGTCATGGCGCCTCTCCCCTGAGCGCCGCGATGCGGTCGAGCCAGATGGAGAAGCCGACTCCGGGGATGGGCTTTTCCGCTCCGAGCAGCGTGAGCAGCCGGTCGTAGCGCCCGCCACCCACGAGCGGCTGGCGCAGGTCTCCAGCGCCGATTTCGAAGATGAAGCCCGTGTAGTAGTCGAGCGGGCGCCCGAAGCCCGCATCGTATTGGATCGCGTTGAGCGGCAGACTGTGACCGGCGATGCGCTCAGCACGCGCGCCGAACTCCGCCAACGCCTCGTCGAGGAAGATCCCGGTCTCTTCGGCGAAGGCGGCGAGCCGCTTCCCCGCTTGCGCAAGGGGCACGTTGATGACGAGGAAAGCCTTCAGGGCATCGAGCGCCGTGTCGGCAAGCCGCACGCTGCGCAGCGCGGCCTTCTCCAAAAGCCGACGCGCGATCTCATCCGGCTCGCGCCCCGCGGAAGGAGAAAGGCCGGCGGCCTGCATGGCCTCCTCGATATGCTGTGTCAGCCGCTCCTCGTCGCCGCGTGCGACAAGGCTGGCAATTTCGCGCGGCAGGTTCGCGGCCGCATGCGGATTGGTGAATTCGGCGATGGCCGCCTCGAGCATGGCGGGCGAGCCGAAAGCGCGGGCGAGCCGCTTCTGCCATCCGCGCGGCAGGCCGAGTGCCGAAAGCACGGCTTCGAACACGGCCTGGTCGCCCAGCGTGACCTGAAGCGCGGCATCGGGAAGAACGCGCGAGAGCACCGCATGCGCATCGGCGAGCGAACGCGCGTCGGCCGCCGCTCGATCCTCCGCGCCCAGGTCCTCTATACCCGCCTGGAAGAATTCCGCCCCGCCTTCGCGGCGCTGGCGGAATACTTCGCCCAGATAGGCATAGCGCCGGGGCGTCGAGGCGCGCTTGTCGATATGGTCGAGGCAGACGGGAATGGTGAATTCCGGCCGGAGACATAGCGTCTCGCCGGTCTCGCTCTCGGTGAGGAAGATGCGCCGGCGCAGGTCCTCGCCCGCCATGTCGAGGAAGGGATCGGCCGGCTGGATGATGGCGATATCCGTCAGCGCCGCCTCGCGCTCGGCGAAGAGGTCGAGGATCTCGCCGGCAAAGGAGGGGTAGCGGGAGGTCATGGGCGTTGCGGCAGGGACATGCAGACTACGCGCTCCGCTCTTGCGCCTGTGCCTCGAGCACGCGGCGGACGGCTGCCACCATCTCGCTTTCGGGCACGGAGAACTGCGCGGGGCGGGACTCGCGCCAGGTCACATTGTCCTCGATCTCTTCCGAGAGGCGCTTGCCTTCCACGAGGTCCTTGATCTGCACCTCGCCCTTTTCGCGCTCGTCGCCGCCCTGGATGATGACGCAGGGGCTGCCGCGCCGGTCCGCATATTTCATCTGCGCCTTCATGCCCGCGCCGCCGAGATACATTTCCGCGCGGATGCCCGCCTGGCGAAGTTCGGAGACGATCCGCTGGTATCGCCCGAGGCTTTCCGTGTCCTTGTCCATGACGAGCACGACGACCGGCGCGACCGCCTCGGCGGTTTCGAGCTTGCCGAGATTTTTGAGCGCTGTCATGAGGCGGGAAACGCCGATGGAAAAGCCCGTGGCCGGCACCGGCTCACCGCGGAAGCGCGAGACGAGCCCGTCATAACGCCCGCCGCCCCCCACGGAGCCGAAGCGCACAGTCTCGCCGTCCTCGTTGACGACGGGAAAGGTCAGTTCGGCCTCGAAGACCGGGCCGGTGTAGTATTCGAGGCCACGGACGATGGAGGGGTCGATGCGGATACGGTCTTCAAGATATCCCGCGGCCTGTGCGAGTTCGTTTATCTGCTGAAGTTCGACAGCACCGTCGCTCGACACACCTACATCGGAAAGGCGATCAACTAAATTTGCGACGGTCAAACCATTAGAGGGAACGCTGGTTGCGCCGCTACCGGATTCTCCCCAGCCTATCGTGTTCAAAAGACGACTAATTTGTACGTCGTTCAGACCTACACCCTTCGTGTGATCTCCGCTCTCATCCACGCGTCCTTTGGCGCCCAAGAGTTGAACGACGCCATCGAGGCCAAACTTATCAAATTTGTCGAGAGAGCGCATGACGCCCAGCCGCATTTCTGTATTCTCGACTCCGTCCAGCCCAATGGCATCAAGAACCGCGTCAAGCACTTTCCGATTGTTCACCCGGATGACGTACTGTCCCTTGAGCCCCAGCGCCTCCATGACATCCGCCATCATCATGCACATCTCGGCATCCGCCGCGACGCCGGGTGTGCCCACCGTATCGGCGTCGACCTGCATGAACTGGCGAAAGCGGCCCGGCCCGGGCTTTTCGTTGCGGAAGACCCAGCCGGCGCGGTAGCTGCGGTATGGCTTGGGCAGGCGCTCGAAATTCTCCGCCACGAAACGGGCGAGGGGTGCGGTCAAGTCGTAGCGCAGCGACAGCCACTGCTCGTCCTCGTCCTGGAAGGAGAAGACGCCCTCGTTGGGCCGGTCCTGGTCGGGCAGGAATTTGCCCAGCGCATCCGTGTATTCGATGAGCGGCGTCTCCACCGGCTCGAAGCCGTAGAGCTCGTAGACGGCGCGGATCTTCGCCACCATCTCGTCCACCGCGCGGATGTCGGCCGGATGGCGGTCGACAAGCCCGCGCGGGAGCCTTGCCTTCACCTTGTCCGCCTTGTCAGCCATGCCGAAAATCCGTCTCTTGCCATGTGGAAAATTGCGCCCGCAGTCGGGCGCGGCTGTCCTAGCCGATAAGCATGGAAGCGGCAAGGGCGCGCACCCGCGGCTTCAGCGGCACCACGGAAAGCGGATGACACGTCGCGGCTCTTCGGTTAATTCGTCTCGGCATTCCCAGGCTCCCCCGCCTGCCCATGCTGAAGATGCCCAAGGAGAGTTCATGCCGCAGCCGCCGGCCATGGTCGACAGTCTCGACACGCTCGCAAAATCCTACGCCGTGGTCCTCTGCGATGTCTGGGGCGTGCTGCACAACGGCGTCTCCGCCTTTTCGCCGGCCGTCGAGGCGCTGGCGCGGGCAAGGCGCGCAGGCAAGGCGGTGGTGCTCGTCACCAACTCGCCCCGGCCCAGCGACCTCGTGAAGGAACAACTGCGCCAGATCGGCGTGCCGGACGAGGCATGGGACGAGGTGGTGACCTCCGGCGACGTGACGCGGGAGCTCATCCGCAACGGCCCGCGCCGGGTCTTCCATCTGGGGCCGGACCGCGACCTGCCGATTTATGACGGGCTGGACGCCGAACTGGTGGAGGAGTTCGAGGCTTCGGGCGTAGTCTGCACGGGTCTTTTCGACGACGAGGCCGAGACGCCGGAGGACTATGCGGAGATGTTGCAGCGGCTGCGCGCTCGCGACCTGCCTTTCATCTGCGCGAACCCGGATATCGTGGTGGAGCGCGGCGATCGGCTGGTCTTCTGTGCCGGGGCGCTGGCGCGGGACTACGGCCTGCTCGGCGGCCGTACGCTTATCGCCGGCAAGCCGCACCGGCCGATCTACGAGGCAGCCCTTGCCGCCGCCGGCCGTGAGCTCGGGCGGGAGGTCGGCCCCGGCGATGCGCTCGCCGTCGGCGACGGCGTGCTGACGGATGTGAAGGGAGCGGCTGGAATGGGCATCGACGTGTTGTTCGTGACCGAGGGCATCCACATATCCGAGTACAAGGAGGACGGCAGGCTGGACGAGGCGCGGCTTGCCGCCTTCCTGGAGAAGCACGGCCACAAGCCGGTGGCCGCGGTCGAGCGGCTTAGGTAGGGCGAGGGTGGCGGAGTTCCTGCGGCTTCCCGGTTACGCGAACATCCCAGCGCATCTGCGCGGGGCGGTGGTCGCCATCGGCAATTTCGACGGCGTGCATCGCGGGCACCAGGCGGTGTTGTCGCGCGCACTGGAGATCGCCGCAGAAATGCGGTTGCCGGCGGTGGTGCTCACCTTCGAGCCGCATCCCCGCGCCGTTTTCCGGCCGGACGCGCCGCTTTTCCGCCTGACGCCCGCGCCCATGAAGGCGCGGCTGCTTGAGGTGCTGGGCTTCGATGCGGTCGTCGAGCAGCCCTTCACCCGCGAATTCTCGTCGCTTTCCGCGGAGCGCTTCGTGGCCGAGGTACTGGCGGGCGGGCTCGGGGCGTCCCACGTCGTCGTCGGCTACGACTTCCATTACGGAAAAGGGCGCGGCGGCTCGCCTGAAACGCTTGCCGCCGCGGGCGCGGCTTACGGCTTCGGCGTGACGGTGATGGATGCCTTCTCGGACGAGGGGGGAGAGGTGGTCTCCTCGAGCCGGATCCGCGTGCTGCTCGGCGAGGGCGAGGTGACCGAGGCCGCGGGCTTGCTCGGCTACCGTTTTACGGTGAAGGCGGACGTGACGGGCGGCAGGAAGCTTGGCCGTACACTCGGTTTTCCGACAGCCAACATGGAGTTGGCGGAGGAAGCCGGTTTGAAGCACGGCATCTACGCTGTCCGGTTCCGGAGGGCCGGCGGCACGCTCCACGACGGGGTGGCGAGCTTCGGGCGACGCCCGACGGTGGAAGAGAACGGCACAGCGCTGCTCGAAACCTTCGTGTTTGATTTCGACGGCGATCTCTACGGCGAGACCTGCGCAGTCTCCCTCTTCGGCTATCTGCGCGGGGAGGTGAAGTTCGACGGACTGGAGCCGCTCGTGGCGCAGATGAAGCGCGACGAGGAGGAGGCGAAGACGCTGCTTGCGGGCGTGCGGCCGCTGTCGGAGCTCGATCTGGAGATTGCGTTCGAAGAGCTGGCAGACAATAGCGAATAGCGAGGAGTGAAGGACTGGCAAAGGAAAAACCGCGCCGTCTGCTATTCACTCTTCGGCCCTTTATTCTTCCCGCCGTCTCGGCTAAAAGCGCGGCCATGATGACGAGCACCGGTTTCACGCCGATCGCCATACGAATTATTGGCCCGGCTTTCCACGCGGCCTGAGGGGCTGCGGGAAGGTCCGGGTTCTCTCGCGCTTGCGTCAGGCGCGCTTTCCGCCCGATACGTCATCCGCGACGCCGGCTTCCGGCTCGCATCTTTCACGGCGAAACGATGAACGACACGTCCGAAAAGTTTGATTATTCGAAGACCCTCTACCTGCCGCAGAC
The DNA here is from genome assembly GCF_029457495.1 of Chelativorans sp. AA-79. Taxonomy (NCBI): domain Bacteria; kingdom Pseudomonadati; phylum Pseudomonadota; class Alphaproteobacteria; order Hyphomicrobiales; family Phyllobacteriaceae; genus Chelativorans; species Chelativorans sp. AA-79. The sequence goes on along the minus strand of NZ_CP120361.1, from coordinate 4,200,634 downwards.
GGCGTTCCCGATGCGCGCCGGCCTTCCGCAGAAGGAGCCGGAGATCGTCGCCCGCTGGCAGGAGATGAACCTTTACAAGCGCCTGCGCGAGGATGCGCAGGGCAGGCCTCTCTTCGTGCTCCACGACGGCCCGCCCTATGCCAACGGCAACATCCATATCGGCCATGCGCTCAACAAGATCCTGAAGGACGTCATCACACGCTCCTTCCAGATGCGCGGCTACGATTCCAACTACGTGCCGGGCTGGGACTGCCACGGCCTGCCGATCGAATGGAAGATCGAGGAGCAGTACCGCGCCAAGGGCAAGAACAAGGACGAGGTGCCGATCAACGAATTCCGCCGGGAATGCCGGGAGTTTGCCACGCATTGGATCGGTGTGCAGACGCAGGAATTCCTGCGGTTGGGCGTGGTGGGGGATTTCGAGAATCCTTACACCACCATGGCCTATCACGCGGAGGCCCGCATCGCCGGCGAGCTTCTGAAATTCGCCATGTCCGGCCAGCTCTACCGCGGCTCCAAGCCGGTGATGTGGAGCGTGGTGGAGCGCACGGCGTTGGCCGAGGCCGAGGTAGAGTACCACGATTACGAGAGCGACACGGTCTGGGTGAAGTTTCCGGTCGCTGAAGGCGCGCCGGAGCTTGGCGGCGCCTTTGTCGTCATCTGGACGACGACGCCTTGGACGCTGCCTGGCAATCGGGCCATCTCGTTTTCGCCGCGCATCGCTTATGGCCTCTACGAGGTCACGGCGGCAGAGAACGATTTCGGGCCCCGACCGGGGGAGAAACTGATCTTCGCCGACGCGCTGGCTGAGGAATCCTTCGCCAAGGCGAAGCTCCAATTCAAGCGCCTGCGCGACGTGAAGGCGGATGCGCTTTCCGCGGTCGTCTGCGCCCATCCGCTGAAGGGCTTTGGGGGCGGCTATGAATTCCCCGTCCCGCTCCTTCCCGGCGAGCACGTCACCGAGGACGCCGGCACGGGCTTCGTGCACACGGCCCCCGGCCACGGCCGCGAGGACTTCGACGCGTGGATGGATGCAACGCGGGAGCTTGCCGAGCGCGGCATCGACACGACGATCCCCTTCGCGGTGGACGATGCCGGCTTCTTCACGAAGGACGCGCCTGGCTTCGGGCCGGATCGCGAGGGCGGCCCCGCGCGCGTCATCGATGATGCCGGCAAGAAGGGGAATGCCAACAAGGCCGTGATCGACGCGCTGATCGCGAAGGACATGCTCTTCGCGCGCGGCCGGCTGAAGCACCAGTATCCGCATTCCTGGCGCTCGAAGAAGCCCGTGATCTTCCGCAACACGCCGCAGTGGTTCATCTATATGGACAAGGACCTGGGCGACGGCACCACGCTGCGCTCGCGGTCGCTGAAGGCGATCGACGAGACCCGCTTCGTGCCGCCTCAGGGGCAGACGCGCCTGCGTTCGATGATCGAAGACAAGCCCGACTGGGTGCTCTCGCGCCAGCGGGCGTGGGGCGTGCCGATCGCCGTCTTCGTGGACGAGAACGGCGAAGTGCTGAAGGACGAGACGGTCAACGCCCGCGTCATGGAGGCTTTCGAGCAGGAAGGAGCTGATGCGTGGTTCGCCGAGGGTGCCAGGGAGCGCTTCCTCGCCGGCCGCAACGACGCGGAACGCTGGACGCAGGTGAAGGACATCCTCGATGTCTGGTTCGATTCCGGCTCCACGCATGCCTTCACGCTGGAGGACCGGCCCGACCTGAAATGGCCCGCGGACGTTTATCTCGAAGGCTCGGACCAGCATCGGGGCTGGTTCCATTCCTCACTCATCGAAAGCTGCGGCACGCGCGGTCGTGCGCCCTACGATGCCGTCATCACCCATGGCTTCACCATGGACGAGGAAGGCCGCAAGATGTCGAAGTCGCTGGGCAACACGGTTGTGCCCCAGGACGTGATGGCGAAATCCGGCGCCGATATCCTGCGGCTCTGGGTGATGACGACCGACTACTGGGAGGACCAGCGGCTCGGGCAGAACATCCTGCAGACCAATATCGATGCCTACCGCAAACTCAGGAACACCATCCGCTGGATGCTGGGAACGCTCGCGCACGATAACGGCGAGACGGTGCCGCTTGCCGAGATGCCGGAACTGGAGCGGCTGATGCTCAACCGGCTTTTCGAGCTCGACCAGATCGTACGCAAGGGCTACGACAATTTCGACTTCAAACGCATCACGCGCGCGCTCATCGATTTCATGGTGGTGGAACTCTCTGCCTTCTATTTCGACGTGCGCAAGGACGCGCTCTACTGCGATGCACCCTCGAGCACCCGCCGAAAGGCCGCGCTCCAAGTGGTGCGCCAGCTTTTCGACTGTCTCGTGACCTGGCTCGCGCCGATGCTGCCCTTCACCACGGAGGAAGCCTGGCTGGAGCGCTATCCGGACGCCAAGTCCGTGCATCTGGCGCAGTTCCCGGACGTGCCGGCGGATTGGCGGGACGAGGCGCTGGCGGAGAAGTGGCGCAAGGTCCGCCAGGTGCGCCGTGTCGTCACCGGAGCGCTGGAGGTCGAGCGCAGGGAGAAGACCATCGGCTCCTCGCTGGAGGCCGCACCCGTGGCCTACATCACCGATCCCGAACTCAGGCAGGCCGTGTCGGATGTGGATATGGCGGAGGTGTGCATCACCAGCGGCATCGAGATCCGCAGCGACCAGGCCCCGGCCGACGCCTTCAGGCTCGATGAGGTGAAGGGCGTCGCCGTCGTCTTCAAGCGCGCGGGCGGGCTGAAATGCGCCCGTTCCTGGCGTTACACTGACGATGTGGGCTCGGATCCGGAGTTCCCGGATGTCTCCGCCCGCGATGCGGCGGCCCTGCGCGAGCTGAAGGCGCTGGGGCGCATTTAGCAGGTGACATTGCGTCACGGCTGGCCGTCCGCTAAAAGCGGCCAGTCGATGCGCCATCATCTCGTCGGATTTTACGGCGAAGAGGCAGGACTCGAAGGGGCGGCAACTGCGCCGAGGAGAGTTTGAGTTGAAGGATATTGACTGCGGCGCACGCCATTGTGGCGGAAAACGGGGCGCGGCCCAACGATTGGCCGGGGTGGCGGCGGCCGTTTCGGTCGCTTTGCTGTCGGCCTGCACGAGCCCGACCTATGGCACCGGCAAGCCGGCCGATCAGCAGCTTCTGGAAGATGTGACCGGTATCCTTTCCGTGGGGCCCAAGGACAAGCAGGCGATAGACTATGGCCCGCGGCCGGGCATCGTGAAACCGCCTTCCACCGCTGTGCTTCCGCCGCCCCAGGAGGATGTGGCGCAGAACAATCCGGCCTGGCCCGAATCGCCCGAGGAGCGCCTGGCGCGTATCCGCGCCGAGGCGACGGCCAATCAGGACAACCCGTTCTACCGCTCGAACGTGGTGCGCGATATGAGCGGGAACGATGGGTCCGGCCCGACGCTGGAGACGACGGGCACTCAGCTCACCCAGGGCGACCGGGTGAAGCCGGAGATCCTGTCTTCGAGGCAGATGCGTGAGCAGCGCCAAGCCTATCTGCAGCGCAGGCAGCAAACCCAGGGCAGCCCCACCACCCGGCGCTATCTGAGCGATCCGCCGGTCGACTATCGCCAGCCTGCGCCCACCGCGCCCGCCGACGAACTGGGTGTGGACGAGGAAAAGAAGGAACGCGCCGCCAAGCGCACGGGCGACGGGTCCGGCGGTCTCCGTAAGCTCTGGCCTTGGTGATATGGGGCAGCGACGGGGTTATGTCACTCCCGCTTCTCGGCAAAGAAGGCCTTGAGCAGTGCTGCCGCCTCGCGCTCGCCTAGCCCCTCGTAAATCTCCGGCGCGTGGTGGCATGTGGGCTGGCTGAAGAAGCGCCCGCCGTGGATCACGCCACCTCCCTTGGGATCGCTCGCTGCAAAATAGAGCCGGCGGATGCGGGCGAATGAGATCGCTCCGGCGCACATGGCACAAGGTTCCAATGTGACGTAGAGATCGGCGCCGGTCAGCCGCTCCGCGCGTCCGGCCTCGCAGGCGGCGCGAATGGCGAGCATCTCGGCATGCGCCGTGGGATCGTTGAGTTCACGCGTGCGGTTTCCCGCCCTGGCAAGAACCTTTCCATCCCGCGCGACCACCGCACCGACCGGCACCTCGCCGCGCGCGGCGGCCGCCCGCGCCTCCTCCAGGGCGGTGTCCATGAAACTCATACGATGCCTTGGCTGTTGCCGTTCCAATCTTTTTGCTCGCAACACGGAAGACGAATTGATACCTAGCCGCCCTGAAAGGCACAGGCCACCATGAACAATAAAAAAGACAAACCGGCACGCCCGCGTTCGGCTGCGCCGCGAGACAAAACGAGGGGCAAGACCCTAGCGAAGGCTGCGGTCCGCTCCGATGCGGGGAGCCGACCGATGGCCGCGCCGCGCGGGGAGGAAGCGGGTGGTGAGCGCATCGCCAAGCGGCTGGCGCGCGCGGGCCTCGCTTCGCGCCGCGATGCGGAGGCGATGGTCGCAGCGGGCCGAGTGAGGGTGAACGGCCGCGTTCTCACGTCTCCCGCAGTCAACGTGCATCCCTCCGACCGGATCGAGGTGGACGGGACGCCCATTCCCGAGGCGGAGCGCACGCGGCTCTTTCTCTTCCACAAGCCCGCGGGCGTTGTCACCACCACGCGCGACCCCGAGGGGCGCAGGACGATCTTCGACATCCTGCCGGAAGGCCTGCCGCGGCTCATCACCATCGGGCGTTTGGACATCAACACGGAAGGCCTCCTGCTCCTCACCAATGACGGCGGGCTCGCACGCGTCCTCGAACTGCCGTCCACCGGATGGCTGCGCCGCTATCGCGTGCGCGTGCACGGAAAGGTCGACCCGATGGCGCTGGCCGAGCTCGAGAACGGCATTGCCGTCGACGGGGTGTTCTACGGCGCCATCACCGCAACGCTCGACCGGCAGCAGGGGACGAACGCCTGGCTCACGCTCGGCCTGCGTGAGGGAAAGAACCGCGAGGTGAAGAACGTGCTGGGGGCGCTGGGGCTGAACGTCACGAGGCTCATCCGCATCTCCTACGGGCCGTTCCAGCTCGGCGAATTGCCCGAAGGCGCCGTCCAGGAGATCAAGGGCCGCATGCTGCGCGACCAACTCGGCGATCGGCTGATCGAAGAGGCCGGCGCCAATTTCGAGGCGCCGATCGCGCGGCCCTTCGCCAACAAGCCAGTGCGGGCGGAGCGGAAGAAGCCCGGCGAGGAGGACGCGCAGAAACCGGCCGAAAGGGCCGAACGACAGGAGCGGAAGCCCATCAACCGCAAGCGGGAGCGGGAGGAGCGGCGCGAAGAGGCGCGCGACCGGCTGCAGACGAAGCGCCCGGCGCGCTTCGAGGGCAAGACCGGCCCCGCCCGCCACGGGAAAGACGAACGGCCGGTGCGTTCGGGAAAGACGGCGCGGCCGGAAGGCTCTTCCAAACCCGAGCGCCCGTCGCGGGGGGCCAGGCTCGAGCGGTCCCCGCGCGATGCAAAACCGGAGCGCATGCCTCTGGAGCGGCGTTCGCGCGCTTCCAATGTCTGGATGGCGCCGGGTGCGCGGCCGGTGGGGAAGAAGCGGGCGGAGGAAATCGCCGGCGACGCCGGGAAGAAGTCGCGTCCCGCAAGGCCGGGCGGCGGCCGATCTGAAAAGCCGGCTGCCGGCGAGCGGCGGCCGCGGGATGGGAAACCCGGGCCGGGCAGGAAGAAGCGGTAAGGAGGCTCGATGCGCATCGTCGGCGGCACGCTGCGCGGCAGACGGCTCGCTTCACCGAAAAGTGATGCGATCCGCCCGACCACGGACCGGGCACGCGAATCGCTCTTCAATGTGCTGGAGCATTCCTATCCCGGATCGGTCGAGGGCGCGCGGGTGCTCGATCTCTTCTCAGGCAGCGGGGCGCTCGGTATCGAAGCCCTGTCGCACGGGGCGAGCCATTGCCTGTTCGTGGAAGAGGACGCATCCGCCCGCGCGCTGGTGCGCGAGAATATCGAAAGCCTTGGATTGCAAGGCCGCACACGCATCTTCCGGCGCGATGCGACGCATCTGGGACCCGTGGGCACGATGCAGCCCTTCGATCTCGTTTTCGCCGATCCGCCCTACGGCAAGGGGCTCGCGGAGAGGGCGATCGCATCGGCGCTGTCGGGCGGCTGGCTGACGCAGGATGCCCTCATCGTGGTGGAGGAGGCGGCCGCCACGCCGTTCCAGCCCCCGGAAGGCGTTGTTCTGCACGACCTGCGAACCTATTCTTCGAGCACGCTCGCTTTTTGCGGGATTGTCAGAGTTTAGCCACAGGATGCGTGGTACACCTCTGGCTCCAAGAGATGAGGCCGGCCGCCAGACCCGTTCCGGCCTTACGGTATTCAGGCTGGACAGGGTATTTGCATGAGATTGTTTTCCCTTTTCACCGCTTTCCTGTTTCTTGCCGCGGCAAGCCTTCAGGCATCGGCGCAGTCCGCTTCCGGCGCGTTCGAGGCGGAGACGTTTTCCCTGGAGAACGGGCTGCAGGTGGTTGTCATTCCGCAGCGTCGCGTGCCGGTGGTAACTCACGTGCTTTTCTATAAAGCGGGTGCGGCGGACGAGGAGCGTGGTCAGTCGGGCATTGCCCACTTCTTCGAGCACCTGATGTTCAAGGCCACCACGACCCATGAGAGCGGGGAGTTCGAGGCCGCCGTCAAGGCCGTGGGTGGAAGCATGAACGCCTTCACCACCAGCGACTTCACCGCCTATTTCGAGCAGGTTCCCCCGAGTGCGCTCGGCGAGATGATGGCCTTCGAGGCAGACCGCATGCGCAACCTCGTCCTGAGCGACGACGCGATCGAGACCGAACGGCGCGTGGTGATGGAGGAGCGCCTCATGCGGGTCGACAACAACCCTTCCGGCATGCTGCGTGAAGCAGTCGGAGCTTCGCTCTTCCACAACCACCCCTATGGCACGCCTGTGATCGGCTGGATGCACGAGATCAAGGACCTGACGAAGCAGCAGCTCCAGGCCTTCTATGACCGCTACTACCGGCCGAACAACGCCGTGCTCGTGGTCGCGGGCGACGTCGACACCGAGACCGTGCGCAAGCTTGCCGAGGAGACATATGGAAAGCTGGAGCGCGGGCCCGACCTGCCGCCGCGCGTGCGCCCGATGGAGCCGGAGCACAAGGTCGAGCAGGCGTCGATCCTGCGCGATGCGCGCGTCACGCTTCCTTCCTTCTCGCGCAACTGGTTCGGCCCCGCGCCGTTCGGCGAGGACCAGGAGGACGTGGATGCACTGCTCGTCCTGAGCACGATCCTGGGAGGAGGGGAGCGCAGCAGGCTCTACCAGGAACTCGTGGTGAAGAAGCAGATCGCTTCCGCCGCCGGAGCCTGGACCTCCACCAGCATGCGCGACTATTCGCAAATCGGCGTCTATGCCTCGCCCATTTCCCCCGACAAGCTGCGCGAGGTGGAGCAGGCGGTCGATGCGGAGATCAAGAAGATGGCGGTCGAGAACGTTTCCGACCACGAGCTCGAAACGGCCAAGAAGGTGCTGGCGAGCCAGCTCATTCTCGGTTGGGAGCGGCAGATGTCGCGTGCGCTGGAGGCGGGCACCACGCTGATGCTCGGCGGAACGCTCGAAGACGTCGCCTCGATCCGCGAGCGTATCGACGCGGTCACGGCGGACAATATCCGTGAAGTGGCGCAGCGTTATCTCTCGATACACCGCAGCGTCGCTGGCTACCTCCTGCCCATGGATGCGGAGGATCCGGCATGAGAAACGAAAGGATCATGATGGCGGTCGCCATGAAAGCGCCTCTCCGGGCCTGTCTGCGGGCTTTCTCGTTTGGCATCGTTCTCTTCGCGCTCGTCCTTCCCGCCCGCGCGAACCTCGACATCGCCGAGGTCACCTCGCCCAAGGGCATCAAGGCCTGGCTGGTGGAGGACCAGAGCGATCCGATCGTCGCCATCTCCTTCGCTTTCCTGGGCGGCAGCAACCAGGATCCCAAGGGCAAGGAAGGCCTGGTGGAACTGATGACCTCGCTGCTCGACAATGGTGCTGGCGATCTGGATTCCGACAGGTTCCAGCAGCGCCTCTACGAGACGGGGGCTGACCTTTCCTTTAGCACGGGGCCGGAATTGGTCTCGGGCCGGCTGCGAATGCTCGCCGGCGAAACGGAGGAACCGCTGGAGCTGCTCTCGCTGGCCGTCACCGCGCCGCGTTTCGACGAAGAGGAATTCACGCGCGAGCGTGCCCTCGCCATCTCCGACGTGAGATCCGACAGCAACGATCCGGACACCCGCGGCCGCAAGGCGCTCATGGCCACCCTCTATGGAGACCATCCGCTCGGCCGGCCTGTGGAGGAGGAAACCCTTGCCGCCGTGGCGCGCGAGGACCTGCCTGCCTTCCACCGGAAGCTATTCGCGCGGTCCAACCTGATCGTGGGTGTGGTGGGTGCGATCGATCCCGCCACGCTGGAGGGCATTCTCGACCAGGTCTTCGGTGACCTTCCGGAGCAGGCGGATTTGGCCGATATCCCGCCGCCGCAGCTCAATTTCGGCGAGGAGGTGCGCGAGGCTTACGATCGCCCGCAGACCTCCATCACGATGGTCTATCCCGGTGTCGCCGCGACGAGCCCTGACGTTTACCCCGCCACGCTGCTGGCGGAGATCCTGGGCGGGAGCGGACTTTCCTCGCGGCTCTTCACCGAACTGCGTGAGAAGCGTGGCCTCACTTACGGCGCGAGTGCGGATCTCGATGCCAATCCCGAGTGGGGCGATCTGGTTATGGACGTGGCCACCGGCAGCGACCGCGCCCAGGAGACGCTGAGCACCGCGCGCGACGTCATTCACCAGATCGTCGAGCAGGGTCCGACGCCGGAGGAACTCGCCAGCGCCAAGAAATACGCGATCGGTTCCTACGCGATCTCGCAGCTGAGCTCGACAAGCCAGATCGCAAGCACGCTGGTGGGCCTGCAGAGGCTCGGCAGGGGCAGGGACTATGTCGAGAAGCGCGTGGAGCTCTTCAACGAAGTCACGCTCGATGACGTGAAGGGAATGGCAGATCGGCTCCTGTCCGTGGAGCCGACGACCCTGATCGTCGGCCCGGGGCCGAGGGCTGAAAATTAGGCGTGGGCCAGCGGTCCGCTTCCCGCGGGCCGCGTTGCCCTGGCGGCATGCCCGGCAGGGATGCTATGTCGTTTTCGGGAACCCAAGAAGCGGAACATGGTTGGCCCGAAGAGGCAAGGGCAATGACTGAGCACAAACCCGCCAAACGGATTGTCGCGTCGCCGGCCCCATCCGGGCCGACATTCGCTGTCGCCTTCGGCGGCGGAGGCGCGCGGGGCCTTGCCCATATCCATGTGATCGAGGCGCTGGACGAGTTGGGCCTCCGCCCGGTCATGATCTCCGGCTCCTCCATCGGCGCGATCATGGGGGCGGGGATGGCGGCCGGCATGCCCGGCAAGGACATCCGCGCTTATGCCGGCCAGGTCCTCGCCCGTCGCTCCGAGGTGGCCGCCCGCATCTGGCGCGCCCGTCCGGCGAAATTCTCCGAGATGATGGAGACGGGCATACGCCTCGGCCAGTTCAATGCGGAGCGCATCCTGAAGGAGTTCCTGCCGCGGGAAATTCCCGACACGTTCGAGGAGCTGTCGATTCCGCTGCGGGTCACCGCAACCGACTATTACGGCCATCATCTCACGGTTTTCGAGGCCGGCGAACTCCGCTCGGCATTGGCCGCCTCGGCGGCGCTGCCGGCGGTCTTCCGCCCGGTCATGCGGGATGGGCGCATGCTCATCGACGGCGGCATCTACAATCCGGTTCCCTTCGATGTCCTGGAGGGTGCGGCCGACATCCTGATAGCGGTGGATGTGGTGGGCGTTCCTGCCGTGCGCTCGGCCAAGATCCCGAATACGATAGAGATGATGTTCGGAGCGACCCAGCTCATGATGCAGTCCATCATCGCCATGAAGCTGGAGAGGAAGCGGCCCGACATCCTGCTCAGACCCTCGATCTCGGGTTTCCGCGTGCTGGATTTCCTGAAGATGGACGCGATCATGGCCGAGACCGCTTCGATCAAGGACGAGCTGAAACGCGCCGTGGAAACGGTCCTCAAACGGAATGCGGCGTGAGCAGCATGCCGATCGGGCACTGACGATCCCTAACCCGGATTCTCCCCCGACACGACATCGAGCCGGCGGGATTCATGGGCGGGTTTGATGAGAGGCTCCGGCGTGACCGGCCGCACATGCATCTTGTCCCCGCCGGCCTGCAGACCTTCCACCGCCTGGATGGCGAGCCGCTCCTCATCGCGCCTCCTCACGTCGTTGACGATTGCCTGGGCAAGCTCCTCGCTCGCGCCGAGTCCTTGAAGGGACCGCTGCCCGAAGAGCAGGGCCGATTCGAATGTTTCGCGGATCTCGTAATCGACGCCCTGCGCCCGCAGCGCCAGCGTATGCGCGCGATCATAGGAGCGCACATAAAGCTTCACATGCGGAAACTCCGACCTGATCATGTTGACGATGGCATCCGTCGTCGTGCGGACATTGGTGCAGACGGCCACGATCTTCGCTTTTCGGATGCCCGCGGCTTCCAGCACTTCCTTGCGTCTTCCATCGCCGAAATAGATGCGGAAGCCGAACTTCTCGACCGCCCGCACGCGCGTGGCCGAATGGTCGATGATGGTCACGTCGCTGCCGCCGGCAAGCAGGATCTGGGAGGCAATCTGCCCGAAACGGGAGAAGCCGATCATGAGGATGTCCGAGCCGGCGCCGTCGAAGGACTCGTCCATCTCCTCACGCTCGTCCTCCCGCGTCAGATAACCGCCCAGGCGCACCGAAAGCGGCGTGAGCGCCATCGAGAGCGTCACCACGGCAATGAGAAGAGAGGCGGTCGAGGAAGAAAAGATCAGCGCGGAAGAGGCGGCCGTGAAGAGGACGAACCCGAACTCGCCGCCCTGCGGAAGAAGTGTGGCCACCCGCACCGCGGCATTGTGGTCGCAGCCGAAGACGCGGCAAACGCCATAGACGAGGATCGCCTTGGCGAGCATCATCAGGGGCACCAGCCCGGCGATCAACAGCCAGTTCTCCACGACCACCTCCAGGTCGAGCGAAAGACCGATGGCCATGAAGAACAGGCCGAGCAGGATGCCGCGGAACGGCTCTACGTCCGCCGTGAGCTCGTGCCGGTAGGAGGAGTCGGCCAGGAGCACGCCGGCGATGAAGGCGCCGAGGCCCATCGACAGGCCGGCGAATTGCAGCAGCGTGGCGGAGCCGAGCACCACCAGGAGGGCAGCGGCGATCATCGCCTCGTGCGCGCCGGTGCTCGCGATCAGCCGGAAGAGCGGATTGAGGAGATACCGGCCCGCCAGGATCAGAGCCGCGACGCAGGCAAGCGCCAGCACGAAACGGCCGAGCGTGATGTCGGCTGCTCCCTCGCCGCCGGGGGAGAGCAGGGGCACGAGGGCCAGCAACGGCGCGATCGCCAGATCCTGCAGGAGCAGGATGGAGATCGCGGTGCGTCCGTATGGCTGGTTGATCGTGCCCTCCGTTTCCATGATCTGCACGCCAAAGGCCGTCGAGGAGAGCGCGAGGCCAAAGCCGATCACGATCGCCGCCGCAGCCGACAGGCCGAACAGGAAGAAGGCGGCGAGCGCCAGCGCGATACCGGTGACCAGAACCTGGGCGAGGCCGAGGCCGAAGATCTCGCGCCGCATGGCCCATAGACGGGAGGGGTTGAGGTCGAGGCCGATGAGGAAGAGCAGGAAGACGACGCCCAGCTCAGCCACGTGCAGGAGCCCTTCCCCATCCACGACGAGCCGCGCGATGGGGCCGATCACGACGCCGGCGGCGAGGTAGCCAAGGATCGTGCCGAGCCCCAGCCGCATGAACAGCGGGGCCGCGATCACGGCTGCGCCGAGGAGGAGGAGTGGCTGATAATAAATTCCGGCGGCCGCTTCCATACATCCTACCTGTTTCTATCTGTTGAGAGGCACACGCGAGGCGTTGCCATTGCGCTGCCCGTTCGGGCACCATAAATGGTTCCTTATGTCCATGTCTTGCCCACTCTTTCACCTCCACCACATAGTCAAAGTGGCGCCGCGCGGCGGCCACGAGAAAACCCGGACCCGGAGCGACCATGTCTCTCGATGAGAAACCCCTGCTCGATCGCGTTGCCAGCCTGGTGGAGGCGGCAAAACGCGCCGGCGCCGACGCGGCGGATGCGGTCGTCATGCGTTCCCGCTCGAGCAGCGTCTCGGTGCGTCTCGGCAAGGTCGAAGGCACCGAATCGGCCGAAAGCGACGACATGTCTCTGCGCGTCTTCGTGGGCCGGCGGGTCGCGAGCGTTTCCGCCACGAGGAGCTCCGATCCGGCAGCACTCGCCGAGAGGGCCGTCGCGATGGCGAAGGTCTCCCCCGAGGATCCCTATCAGAGCCTCGCCGAGCCCGAGAGGCTCGCGCGCGACATCGCCGATCTCGACTTGATCGACAGCATGGAGGTGCCGGCCGAGCGTCTGACGGAGGATGCGCTCGCCGCCGAGGAAGCCGCCCTTGCCGTGCCCGGCGTCACGAACTCCTCCGGCGCCGGAGCGAGCGCGGGCTCCGGCGGCCTCGTGCTCGCCACCTCGCATGGCTTCGTCGGTCAGTATTCGGCAACGCGCTTCGGCCGTTCCGCGAGCGTCATCGCCGGGGAAGGCACGAAGATGGAGCGGGACTACGACTATTCCTCGCGTCTCCACTTCGCAGATCTCGAAACGCCGGAAAAAATCGGTCGCACGGCGGGCGAGCGGGCGGTGAAGCGGCTCAATCCGCGCCGGGTGAAGACCGGCGTCTTCCCGGTCGTCTACGATCCGCGCGTCGCGCGCGGCATCGCCGGCCACATCGCTTCGGCCGTCAACGGCGCCGCCGTCGCGCGCAAGACGAGCTTCCTGCGCGACATGATGGGCAAGCAGGTTGCCTCCTCCGGCGTCACGGTCACCGACGATCCCTTTCGCCGGCGCGGCCAGAATTCCCGCCCCTTCGACGGCGAGGGCGTGGCGGGCAAGCGACTGGCCCCGGTGGAAAAGGGAATTCTCACTGCCTGGTTCCTCTCCACCTCCACCGCGCGCGAACTGGGCCTGGAGACCAACGGGCGTGGCGTCCGCGCATCCTCCTCCGTCAACCCCTCGGCCACCAATTTTGCCATCGAGCCTGGGGAAACGCCGCCCGAGGACATGATCGCCTCGATCAAGAACGGCTTTTACGTGACAGAGCTCTTCGGCCACGGTGTGGATCTCGTGACCGGTGATTACAGCCGCGGCGCATCCGGCTTCTGGATCGAGAACGGCGTGATCGCTTATCCGGTGTCCGAGATCACCATCGCGTCGAACCTGAAGGACATGTTCCTGCGCATGACGCCCGCGAGCGATCTCGACCGGAACTACGGAATCGCCGCGCCGACACTGCTCATCGACGAAATGACGGTTGCCGGTGAGTGAGGCCCTCAACACCGCCGAGCAGGACCTTTCCCTGATCGCCGAGGCGGCGCGCGATGCCGGCCGGATCGCCATGCGGTATTTCCGCCAAGACCCGGAGGTCTGGTGGAAGGAGGGCAAGTCGCCGGTGAGCAAGGCCGATCTCGAGGTGGACAGGTTCCTGCGCGAAACCCTGCTCGCCATGCGGCCGGGTTATGGCTGGCTGTCGGAGGAAACGGCGGACAACAAGGACAGGCTCAACGCACCGCGCACCTTTGTGGTTGACCCGATCGACGGCACGCGCGCCTTCATCGACGGGCGCAGCTTCTGGTGCGTGAGCATCGCGGTGGTCGAGGGGGGGCGCGCCATCGCCGGCGTGCTGGACTGTCCGGCGCGGGGCGAGTTCTTCAGCGCCTTTTCCGGAGGTGGCGCGTTGCGGAATGGCGCCCCCATTGCGGTGAAGCGGCCCGGACACGAGTTTTCCCTCGCCGGCCCGAAGAACATGATGAGGGCGCTTCCGCCTGAAGTTTACGCTCGGGTAACCCCACATCCTTATGTTCCCTCTTTGGCCTATCGCGTCGCGCTGGTGGCGAGCGGCGGGCTGGATGCCACTTTCGTCAAGCCCGCGTCCCACGATTGGGACCTCGCAGCGGCCGATGTGATCCTTGCAGAAGCAGGCGGAAGTGTCGTCGACGACATGCTGCGGCGGCCGCACTATGCAGGTCCGGATCCAAGGCGCGGAGCACTGGCGGCTGGCAGCGGGCGCTTGCTGGAGATCATGGCCGGCGTGGTTGCCGATATCAGGGAGTGATCGGCGGAAACCTGCGGGTAACACATTCTGCATGCAAAGGTTTTCAAAGGATCGGATTTAATCTAGATCAGGCGACTGCTTCGCAGGCTTGCCACAAAAGCTCCCAAAAAAGGGAAGATGAGCCAATGGCTGAGGATCAGGAAAAAAAGCAGCTTCTTCATCTCGTCTTCGGTGGCGAGCTGAAGTCGCTCACAGGTACCGAGTTTCGCGATCTGGATGCGCTGGACATCGTCGGCATCTACGGGGATTACAAGACCGCCGAGACCGCCTGGCGGGCAAAGGCACAGCAAACCGTGGACAATGCCCATATGCGTTATTTCATCGTTCATCTGCACCGCCTGCTCGATCCGGATGCCGGCAGCGTCGAGCGGACGTGAGTTGATGGCGCAAAGGGCGGTCGCCCGGTCGATGGCGGTGAAGAAGAGGCGTCAGGAGCGGCCGTTGAAGTCGCTCTGGCGGCGTATCCGCAAACCGCTGGCCCAATCCCGTTTCGTCAAGAACATGTTGGCCTCGGGCATGGCCATTGCGCTCCGTATAGTGGAGCGCACCAACCCGCGCGTGGAAGGCTCCCAGGACGTGGATGCTAGGTTCGCCGAGATTGGCCCGGCCATCGTGGCGCTCTGGCACGGGCAGCATCTGCTCGCGCCCGCGATCAAGCCGCGCCGGCATCCGCTCGTCGCTCTTTTCTCGAAGAGCGCCGATGCCGAGCTCAACGCGCTCGTGGCAGAGAAGATGGATATCAAGGCCGTTCGCGGCTCCGGCGGGCGTGAAGGCAAGGCAAGGCTGAAGAAGGGGGGCGCCGCTGCGCTGATCCAGTTGAAGCGCGCCATCGAGGCCGGCAGCAACGTGGCGATGATCGCCGATATCCCTCACGGGACGCCGCGAGAGGCGGGGTTGGGGATCGTCACGCTCGCGCGGCTTTCGGGCCGCCCGGTGGTGCCGATGGCGATCGCCACCAGCCGGCGCAAGGTGCTGGAGCGGACCTGGGACAAGACGACGATCAACCTTCCCTTCGGGCGGTGCGCGGTCGTGATGGCCGATCCGATCCTCGTGGCAGCCGACGCCGACGACGAGGAGATGGAAGCGAAGCGCCGCCAGCTCACGGATGCGCTCAACCGCGTGACGCGCGACGCCTATCGGCTCGTCGACGGGCACCCCCCGTACCCTGATCGTGACGGTCGATGAGCGAACGCTGGGCACGCGCCATTCTCACCACTTATCGCTGGGCGGGGGCTGCGGCGTTCCCGCTCATCGGCGGCTATGTCGCCTGGCGCGTCAGCAAGGGTAAAGAGGACCGCAGTCGCCGGCACGAGCGTTACGGCAGGTCCGATATACCGCGTCCGGAAGGGCCGCTGATCTGGGTGCATGCGGCGAGCGTGGGCGAGACGATCGCCGTTTTGGGTGTCATCGATCATCTTCTGGCGAGCGGCATCCATGTGGTTCTCACCACTGGCACGGTGACGTCGGCCAACGTCGCGGCGGAACGCCTGGGCGACCGGGTCATCCACCAATATGTCCCGCTCGATCTCAAGCCCGCGGTGAGCCGCTTTCTCAACCATTGGAAACCGGATCTGGCTGTCATGGCCGAATCGGAGATCTGGCCTATGACGATCCTGGAATTGGGAGCCCGCCGCGTGCCCCAGGTGCTGGTCAACGGCCGCATGTCCGATCGCTCCTTCGCGCGCTGGCAGCGCAGGTCGTCGGTGGCCGAGGCGCTGCTCGAGAATCTCGCCCATGTCGTCGCCCAGTCGGAACTTGACGGCGAGCGCTTCCGCCAGCTCGGCGCGCGGCCGGTCACGGTTTCGGGCAATCTCAAGGTAGACACCCATGTGCCCCCGGTCGAGCAGGGCGCGCTGGCAGCACTGCAGCGCGCGATCAACGGGCGCAAGACCTGGGCAGCCATTTCCACCCATGAAGGCGAGGAGATGGTCGCGGCGGATGTGCACGTCCTGCTGAAGAGGCGGCACCCGGACGTGCTGACCATCGTCGTTCCGCGCCATCCCGAGCGTGCGGCGGACCTGAAGACAGAACTTGAAGCCCGCGGCCTGAAGGTCGCCTTGCGCAGCGGCGGTGAGCCGGTGACGGCCGCGACCGATATCCTGCTCGGCAACACGATTGGCGAGATGGGCCTCTATCTCCGCCTGACGGAGATCGCCTTTGTCGGCCGTTCCCTTACCGGGCAAGGCGGGCAGAACCCCCTGGAGCCGGCCATGCTGGGCACGGCAGTGCTTGCCGGCGTGAACGTGCAGAATTTCCGCGAATCCTACCGCAAGCTGATCGACTGCGGCGGCGCCAAGCTGGTGCGTGATGCGCAGATGCTGGCCGGCGCCGTCAACTTCCTCTTGAAGAACGATGAGATGCGGCGTGGCATGATCGCCGCCGGACGGGCGACCGTGCAGGAGATGTCGGGCGCGCTCCCGCGCACGCTGACCGCGCTCGAGCCCTTCATCCATCCGCTGATCGTCAAGGCCCGCCTCAACGGCGGCAACGGCTCGGGCTGACATGGCGACCGGGGACGCGCCGCCCTTCTGGTGGGAGAAGCCGGACTGGCGCGCCTGGGCGCTGTGGCCGGTGTCCTCCATCTACGGGTTTGCGGCGCGCACGCGCATGCGCACGGCCAGGCGCGAGAAAGTTGCGGCGGCTGTGCTCTGCATCGGCAATCTCACGGTTGGCGGCGAGGGAAAGACTCCGGTCGCCATCGCGCTCGCCAGGGAGGCGAAGGCGCGCAAACTGAAGGTGGGTTTCCTGAGCCGTGGCTATGGCGGCAGCTTTTCCGCGCCCCATCTGGTCAATCCGGAGGAGGATTCCGCCCGTGTCGTAGGGGACGAACCGCTGCTCCTCGCCCGCCACGCCTTGACCGTTGTGACGCCGGATCGCGCGGCGGGCGCACGGCGGCTCGTGCAGGCTGGCTGTGAACTGATCGTCATGGACGACGGTTTTCAGAGTGCGCGCATCCACATGGACTATGCCCTCATCGTCGTGGATGCGCGGCGCGGCCTGGGCAACGGCCATGTCATCCCCGGCGGGCCCCTGCGGGCGCCGCTCGTGGATCAGATGCGTTTCGCCGACGCAATCGTGACGATGGGCCAGGGAAGTGCTGCCGATGCCGTCGTGCGCAGCGCCTCGCGCGCGGGCCGGCCGGTCTTTGCGGCCCGCATCCGCCCGCGCGGCAGGAGCGGCATGAGGGGCAAGCGCGTGCTTGCCTTCGCGGGCATCGGCAACCCGCAGAAATTCTACGCCACGCTGCAGGAGGCCGGCGCGGAGGTCGTAGCGACGCGCTCTTTCCCCGACCACCATCCCTTCAGCGAGGAGGAGGTCGGTGAGCTGGCGTCCAGGGCTTCGGCGGATGGCCTGACGATGGTCACCACGGAAAAGGACCTCGTGCGGCTTCGCCACGCGCCGGGAAATGTGCGGGACTTCGCCGCCTCGGTGGTGGCGTTGCCGGTGGAAGCCGTGTTCGAGGAGCCCGGCGCACCGGACGCCATCCTTCGCGACACGATGGCGGCCTGGCGGGAGCGGATGATGAAAGGCTAGCGGGGCAAATGCTTGCCGTCAGGCGCAGTCACGGCTTGCGGGCCGCCATTGCTCCCGCCGGGTCTGCCTGCCACTCCGCGCGGGTTTGGTTCCGGCCCGCCCGCTTCGCCTGGTAGAGCGCCTTGTCGGCGCGTTTGAGACTGGCCCAGAGCGGTTCGCCGGGGCGGATGCGGGCGAGGCCGAAGCAGCAGGTTACCGGCTCGATCGCACTGACACCGATAAAGCGTGTCTTTTCCACGGCCTTGCGCACCCGTTCCGAAAAGCCAAAAGCCTGGTCTTGGCTGATGTCACGCAGAACCAATACGAATTCCTCGCCGCCCGTTCGCGCCACGATGTCCTGCTTGCGCACGTTCTGACGGATGATCTCCGCGAAGGCGGCGAGCACGGTGTCCCCCACATGGTGCCCATAGGTATCGTTGATCGCCTTGAAGCGATCGAGGTCGCACACCACGATCACGCTGGTGGAGCCCGCTTCCACCTTCTCCAATCGGCGCGATTGGCGTTCCAGTCCGCGCCGGTTCAACACGCCGGTGAGCGGATCGAGATCGCGTTCCTGTCTGAGCTTGGAAACGATGTCCACCACGAGGATCGCGAGCAGGCACAGGCCGCCCATTGCGCCGATGATAGACGTCGACAGCACCAACGCATGCCAGAAATCGGTCTCGCCGAACTGTCGCGGTGTGGTGGGCATCGTCACGGACCGGATCGTAAGGAGCGTGCGGGGAAAGAAATGCAGGCCGGATACGAGCAGCAGGAAAAGCAGCGCCTTGTCCGTCCAGGTGCCTGCGAACAGGAAGCGGGCGCGCCAGGCCGCATGCAGCAGGATGAGACCCATGCCGAAATTGAGGATGTAGATCCGGGCGATGAGGTTGCGGTCGATATAGAAGAAGTACCAGAGCCCGCCGGTAATCCCCGCCAGGTAGAGCGCGGCAAGCCAAGCGGGGAACCGCTTGCCGGAGCGCTGCAGGATGCCGTCGCCCACCAGCGCCATGCTTGCGGCGTACAGAAAGCCGGATATCACCGCGTTTTGCCCTATGTCGGGCGGAAGTCCCGCGAACTGGCTGAACATGGCGAGCGAGAGGACGCAGAAGCCTACCGCAAGCGTCATGGCGAAGCGCAGCTTCCGCTCCAGGGCCCAGAGACCGAACAGGGCGATTCCGAAGAGGAGGAATAGAACGGGCGGAACGAACTTCATGCGCCTGCCTGGCAAGAGCACGGGACGGATAGTGCCTTGCGAATCAATAGCACACGTGCATCTGCAACGGATTTTACTAACGGTTACAGTGTGACATGGCTAGGCCGAGTTCCCGGAAGCGGTAACAGGGTTAAGGAATGGCTTCCGCGAGAAGCGACGCTTAGCCGGCATTGAACGCGTGGTGACGTTCTGCGGCCCGTCGCTCAGTGCTGCCGGACGGGTGGGTTGAGCTCGAGTTCCCGCTGGAGCGACACTTCCGCGTTCATATAGGGCTCCTGGCGCGCGACGCTCCAATATTTCAGCTCTTCAAGCGGGATGGCCTCTCCGGTGACGGCACAGCGAACGAAAGCGCCGGGGGTCAGGACCTGAAAGTCCCCGTCGAGATAACGGATGCGTGCTTCCCGGGCACCCGGGCCCTCGAAACGGTTCATGCGAAACTGCCTCTGCTTACGCCTTCATGCGCCATATTTCGCCCGATCCGTCAAGCCGTCGGCATTCAGCGGCGCCCGAAGAGCCTCTCGATATCGGCGAGCTTGAGCTCGATATAGGTCGGACGGCCGTGATTGCACGTGCCTGAGCCGGGTGTGGCTTCCATCTGCCTTAGAAGCGCGTTCATTTCCTCGGGCTTGAGCCTCCGGCCGGAACGGACGGAGCCGTGGCAGGCCATCGTGGCGGCGATGTGGTCGATGCGTTCCCTGAGGCTGTTGGCGGTATCGTTGTCGGCGATCTCGTCGGCGAGGTCGCGCACCAGCGCGGCGGCGTCCACTTCGCCCAGCAACGAAGGCGTCTCACGCACCGCGACCGCCCCCGGCCCGAAGCGCTCGAGCCCCAGGCCGAGCCGGGCCAGGAAATCGGCATGGGCGGAGAGCCGCTCGGCATCCTCCTCCGGCAGGTCGACGATCTCGGGCATCAGCAGCATCTGCGAGGGAAGCGGGCGCGCGTGGATCGCCTGCTTCAGGGCCTCGTAGACGAGACGTTCGTGTGCCGCGTGCTGGTCCACGATGACAAGCGCATCCTCCGTCTGCGCGACGATATAATTCTGATGCACTTGCGCGCGGGCGGCACCGAGCGGATGGCGGGTGAGCTCGGCGGGTGCTTCGGCAACGCCTGCCCGCGCGTCGGCACTGACGGCAGGCCCCACTTCGAAGGCGGCCTGCCGTGCTTCGGCAAAACCGGTGGAAACCGCCGCGGGGCTGATCGTCTCTTCCAACGGGCGGCTGGGCGACTGCTCCACGTTCCATCCGCCGCGGGGGCGATCGGCGCCACCGAATGGCCCGCCGCGACCGAAGCCGTTCGCGCCACTGCCGGACGGGCGATTTTCGGGAACACGGAAGGCATCCATCATGGCGGCCGCGCCCGTTGTCGCGGAGCGTATGCCGGCGCCCTCGAGCGCCTGGCGGATGGCACCCACGATCAGCCCGCGCACGAGGCCCGGATCGCGAAACCGCACATCCGCTTTTGCCGGATGCACGTTGACGTCCACCAGTGCCGGATCGAGCGAGAGGAAAAGCGCCGTGACGGCGTGCCGGTCGCGCGGCAGCACGTCCATATAGGCGCCGCGGATGGCGCTGGCGATCAGTTTGTCGCGCACCGGCCGTCCGTTTACGTAGGCGAACTGGTTCAGCGCGTTGCCGCGCGTGAAGGACGGGATCGAGACATAACCTGTCAGGCCGACGCCGTTCCGCTCCGCATCGATGGGGAGCGCGTTCTCGGGGAATTCCTTTCCCATGATCTGGGCGAGCCGCCTCAGCAGCCCGTCGCCGTCCGCCGGCACCGACGGAAGCTCGACCGTGCTGCGGTCCGTGCCCGACAGCGTGAACCGGACGGCCGGAAAGGCAAGCGCGATGCGCTTCACCACATCCGTGATGGCGGATGTTTCCGCCCGCACGCCCTTCATGAATTTGAGCCGCGCCGGCGTGGCGAAGAAGAGGTCGCGCACTTCGACCGTGGTGCCTCGATTGGCGGCCACGGGCTTGACCGGCCCCAATCGTCCGCCGTCCACGATGATCTCCGCCCCGGCGTCGCCGCCTGGCGTGCGCGAGCGCAATGTGAGACGCGCCACCGAGCCGATCGAGGGCAGGGCCTCGCCCCGGAAACCGAGGGTGCGGATATCGTGGATGTCGTCGGAAAGCTTTGACGTGCAGTGGCGGGCGACCGCGAGCGGCAGCTCCTCGGCCGGGATGCCGCCGCCGTCGTCGATGACGCGGATGAGCGTCAGCCCGCCGCCCGCCGTGGCCACCTCGACACGGCTTGCGCCCGCATCGAGGGCGTTTTCCACCAGCTCCTTGACCACGCTCGCCGGCCGTTCGATCACCTCGCCGGCGGCGATCTGGTTGATAACGGTCTCGGAAAGGGCGCGGATCGGCATGCCGGTCTTATAGCCGGATTCGATAGCTGCGCGAACCCGCCGCGCCCCGCTGGAGGCTTTATCCCCGGCCTCTGTAGGGCGGCACACCGGTCTCGGGCACCCAGGCGTTTTCCGGCGGCGCGCCTGTCTGCCAGAAGACGTCGATGGGGATGCCGCCGCGTGGATACCAATAGCCACCGATCCTGAGCCAGAGCGGCTTGGCCGCTTCCGCCACGCGCCGGCCGATAAGGATGGTACATTCCTCGTGGAAGGCGCCGTGGTTGCGGAAGGAAGTAAGGAAGAGCTTCAGCGATTTCGATTCGACCAGAAGCTTGTCCGGCGCGTAGTCGATGACGATATGAGCGAAATCGGGCTGGCCCGTCACCGGGCAGAGCGAGGTGAATTCGGGGCAGGTGAAGCGGACGATTGCAGGCGGGCCGTCGCCCCGCGAGAAGGGCACGGTTTCGAGCACCGCCGCGTCGGGCGAGGCGGGTGTCTCCGCCGTTCCGCCAAGCTGCGTCAGGTTGCGTGTATCGGTCATGGGAAAGGTTCCCTTCTGTTGCTAAGATGGCGGCTTATAGGCTCTCCTTCCCTGCCGGGCGAAACGAAATTGGCAGCCGCGCTCGCCGCGATTTGACGAGGATCACGCGGCGGGTCTAAGGCGGGGCAAAGGCCGCCCGCATCGAATGGGCGATTTTCTGTGAGGCTCCCATGAAAGCATCCTACCTTGAGCATCTCTCCCGCGAGATCGACGGTCTGAAAGAGGCCGGTCTCTACAAGAACGAGCGCGTCATCACCTCCATGCAATCCGCCGCGATCACGAGCGGCGGGAAGAAGGTGCTCAATTTTTGCGCCAACAACTATCTGGGCCTCGCCGATAGCGAGGAGCTGCGCGAGGCGGCCAAGGCCGCGCTCGACCGGTACGGCTACGGCATGGCATCCGTCCGCTTCATTTGCGGCACGCAGGAGGAGCACAAGCAGCTCGAGGCGAAAATCTCCGCATTTCTGAGGATGGAGGACACGATCCTCTATTCCTCCTGCTTCGATGCCAATACCGGCCTGTTCGAGACGCTGCTCGGGCCAGAGGACGCGATCATCTCCGATGCGCTCAACCACGCCTCGATCATCGACGGCGTCAGGCTCTGCAAGGCGCGGCGCTACCGCTACGCCAACAACGACATGACGGAGTTGGAGGAGCGGCTGAAGGAGGCATCCGACGCCCGCTTCCGGTTGATCGCCACGGACGGCGTCTTCTCCATGGACGGCATCATAGCAAATCTCCGGACCATCTGTGATCTCGCGGAAAGATATGACGCGATGGTGATGGTGGACGACAGTCATGCGGTGGGTTTCGTCGGCGCCCACGGACGGGGGACGCCGGAAGCCTGCGGCGTCGAGGGCCGGGTGGATATCGTCACCGGCACGCTCGGCAAGGCGCTGGGCGGCGCCTCCGGCGGCTATACGAGCGCCAGGAGGGAAGTGGTCGAGTGGCTGAGGCAGCGCTCGCGCCCCTATCTCTTCTCTAACACGCTGGCACCGGTGATCGCGTCGGCATCGCTCAAGGTGTTCGACATCGTGGAGAATGGCGACGGCTTGCGCCGCAGACTCTATGACAACGCGGATCGCTTCCGCGACGAGATGACGAAGCTCGGCTTCAAGCTTGCCGGCAGCGGCCATCCCATCATCCCGGTGATGATCGGCGATGCCGCGTTGGCATCGAAGATGGCTGAACGGCTGCTCGATCACGGCATCTATGTGATCGGCTTCTCCTTTCCCGTGGTGCCCAAGGGCGAGGCCCGCATCCGCACGCAGATGTCGGCTGCCCATTCGACGGGGGATATCGACCGGGCGGTCGAGGCTTTCGGGGCGGTCGGGCGGGAGCTGGGCGTCATCTCCTGACGCCGGAGAAGGAAAAGACCATGTCCAACATGATGAAGGCACTGGTGAAGGCGAAGCCGGAGGAAGGGCTCTGGATGGAGCGCGTGCCGCTGCCGGAGATCGGCCCCAACGATGTGCTGATCAAGGTGAAGAAGACGGCGATCTGCGGCACCGACGTGCACATCTGGAACTGGGACGAGTGGGCGCGGAAGACCGTGCCGGTGCCTCTCGTCACCGGTCACGAATTCGTGGGCGAGGTGGCGGATGTGGGCGCCGCCGTCAGCGAATACCGCGTCGGCCAGCGCGTTTCCGGCGAGGGCCACATCGTGTGCGGCCACTGCCGCAACTGCCGCGCCGGCCGGGGGCATCTGTGCCGCAACACGCTGGGTGTGGGCGTGCAGCGCCCCGGCGCATTCGCCGAATATCTCGCCCTGCCGCAGCACAACGTGGTGGCGATCCCCGACGACGTGCCTGACGAGATCGCCGCGATCTTCGATCCGCTCGGCAACGCGGTGCACACCGCGCTCTCCTTCGATCTTGTGGGCGAGGACGTGCTGGTGACCGGGGCCGGGCCCATCGGCATCATGGGCGCGCTGGTGGCGCAATGCGTGGGCGCGCGCAAGGTGGTGATCACCGACATCAATCCGGGCCGGCTCGCGCTGGCCGAAAAGCTCGGCGTCCGCCACACGGTCAATGCCCGGGAGGAGAAGCTCGCCGATGTCATGACGCGCCTCGGCATGACCGAGGGCTTCGACGTGGGATTGGAAATGTCGGGCTCGGCTTCCGCCTTCCGCGACATGATCGACGCCATGAACAATGGCGGCAAGATCGCCATTCTCGGTATCGCGCCGACCGGCTTCGAGATCGACTGGAACAAGGTGATCTTCAAGATGCTGCACCTGAAGGGCATCTACGGCCGCGAGATGTTCGAGACCTGGTACAAGATGATCGCCTTGGTGCAGGGGCCGCTCGACGTCTCCGGCCTGATCACCCATCGCATAGCCGTCGACGATTTCCGCGAGGGCTTCGACGCCATGCGGACCGGCGTGGCGGGCAAGGTGGTGATGGATTGGTAAGAGTTTCAGGAGAGGTGCTTTTATGTCCGCCCTTGTCGATCATTTCTGCACGATGGCAGCGAACAACCGCTGGTCCAACGACCGGCTCTATCGCGCCGTGCTTTCGCTTCGTCCGGGTGAGTTTGAAGCCGCGCGCGTCAGCTTCTTTCCTTCGATCGCAGAAACGCTGAACCACATCCTGGTGATCGATCGCTACTATCTCGACGCGCTGGAGGAAGGAGGGGCGGGACTCGCCGTTTTCCAGGACTTCGCCCCCTTCGAGGAGCCTGCCGCGCTTACCGACGCCCAGCGCGAGGAGGACGAGCGGCTGATGGCGTTTTGCTCGGGTCTTTCCGAGGAGGACATGGCCCGGCGGGTCGCCACCGATCGGGGCGAGGAGGGCATTTTCCCCGAACGCATCGATGCGCTGCTCACGCATCTTTTCCTGCACCAGATCCACCATCGCGGTCAGGTGCACGCGATGCTGTCCGGCACCACGGTCAAACCGCCGCAGCTCGATGAATTCTTCCTGGATTTCGATATCCCGCTTCGGAAGGAAGAGGTCAGGAGGCTCCGGCTCCGCCGATAGGCTCAGCCCTTCATCTGCTGCACGAGGCCATAGAGATTGAGGCAGCGGGCGCCGCTGCGGCAATAGGCGAGCACGGGCCGGGGGAGCGTTTCGAGCACCGCCGCCATGTCGCGGACGTTCTGTTCCGTGATGGCGCCGGAGACGACCGGGATGAAGCGGAATTCGAGACCGGCCGCGCGTGCTGCCTCCTCCACCGCATCATGGGGAACCGCACCGTCTTCCGTATCCGGACGATTGCAGACGATGCTCTTGAAACCAGCCCCGGCGATGTCGGCAACCTGCACGGGCGCGATCTGGGCGGTGACCGCGAAATCCTCGTTGACGCTGCGAATGTCCATTCCGTTTCTTCCTTTCAAAGAACCGCTCGTGCTGCGGCCCGCCTATTCAACCTGCGTCACAAAGGACCGGATCAGCTCTGCCGTCCTTGCCGGCTGCTCTATGCAGGGCAGATGTCCCGCATCCTCGATGATCTCGAAGCGCGCGCCCTGGATGAGGTCCGCCATCTCGCGTACGAGGTCTGGCGGCGTGGATCCGTCCTGATCGCCGACCACGCACAATGTGGGCACCTTCAGCGCCCGGGTGGATTCGGTCAGGTCCGCATCGCGCAGTGCCGCGCATGTGCCGGCGTAGCCCTCCGGGCTCGTGCGTGTGAGCATTGCGAGATAGCCGATATAATCGGGATTCTCCGGCGTGCGGTAGGCGGGCGTGAACCAGCGCTGCATGATACCGTCCGCCATAGAGGCGATGCCGCTTTCGTTCGCCGTCTTGATGCGTCCGTTCCAGAGCTCCTCATTGCCGATCTTGTGGGCCGTGTCGCACAGCACCAGCGCGCGCACGAGATCCGGCCTGAGCGCCGCGAGCCCCTGGGCGATCATGCCCCCGACGGACAGGCCGACCATGGCGGCGGCCTTGATGCCGAGATGGTCGAGAAGAGCGGCGAGATCCTGCACGTGGTCGGTCATCGCGTAGGGCTGCGGCGTGGCCTCCGAAAGCCCGTGCCCGCGCTTGTCATAGAGGACGAGGCGGAAGTCGCCTTCGAGACGGAGAGCGACTTCGTTCCAGATGCGGAAGTCCGTGCCAAGCGAATTGGCGAAGGCGATGACCGGCCGTTCAGCCTGTCCCCGCACCTCGTAGTGCAGCACGACACCGTTTACGCGGGCAAATGCCATGTTCGATACCCCATGACCTCGACGAGGTGTCTACGGGAAAAGTTGCGTCCGCGTCAACGCGGCTGGAGGCCGTCGGGACCTGCTGGCGCCGATCCGCCCGCAACGCCGTGCCGTCCGGACTTCTTTCCGCGGTTTGCGTATTTCTTTCGAGTTGTGAAAAAAATTTGATCCCGCCGGGCGGAAATGGGTTGACACCCAGGGAACTCTAAATCAACTTGCTATGTAATCGATTGCAGGGCGCCGATCCAGGCGTATTAAATCGATTACATCGGTGGAGGCCGGTGTGGGTGGTTGGAGACTGCCAAGCGGACCCAAGGGAGGAAAAAAGATGAAATCTATCAAGGTATTCCTGACTGCGACGACGTTTCTGGCCGCCGCAACGGCCGCCAAGGCCGTCGATCTGGAAGTGACGCACTGGTGGACGTCCGGCGGCGAGGCTGCGGCCGTGGCCGAGTTCGCCAAGGCCTTCGACGCCACTGGAAACAAGTGGGTCGACGGCGCCATCGCCGGTGGCGGCAATACGGCGCGCCCCATTATGATCAGCCGCATCACCGGCGGCGACCCGATGGGTGCGACGCAGTTCAATCATGGCCAGCAGGCGGCGGAACTGGTCGAAGCCGGTTTCATGCGCGATCTGACCGACCTTGCCGAGCAGGAAGGCTGGCGCGACGTGGTTGAGCCGTCGTCGCTGCTCGACAGCTGTACGCTGGACGGCAGGATCTATTGCGTTCCCGTCAATATTCACTCCTGGGAATGGCTGTGGCTCTCCAACAAGGCTTTCGAGGATGCCGGCGTACCGGTCCCGGCGAACTGGGACGAGTTCGTCGCAGCCGCTCCGGCGTTGGAAAAGGCGGGCAAGATCCCGCTCGCCGTCGGCAGCCAGTCCTGGCAGATACATGGCGTATTCCGTGTGCTTCTGATTTCGCTCGCGGGGCCGGAGATCTATCAGAAGGTCTATGGCGACAAGGATGCCGAAGTGGCGGCCGGTCCGGAGGTCGCCAGGATATTCAAGGCCGCCGATGACGCGCGCAAGATGGCTGCCAAATCCAATGTGCAGGACTGGAACCAGGCGACCAATCTGGTGATCACGGACCAGGCCGGAGGCCAGATCATCGGCGACTGGGCCCAAGGCGATTTCCAGGTGGCGGGTGAAGTTGCGGGCGAGGACTATACCTGCCTCCCCGGGCTTGGCGTCGGCAAGGCTCTGGAAACCGGCGGCGATGCGTTCTACTTCCCGTTGGTGGACGATCCGGAGGTGTCCAAGGCGCAGGAGGAACTGGCCAGGGTCATGCTCGATCCCGAGGTGCAGGTCGCCTTCAACCTGAAGAAAGGGTCAGTGCCGGTCCGCGGCGACATCGATCAGAGTGCCGCCAACGACTGCATGAAGAAGGGTCTGGCAATTCTGGAGGGCGGTGGCGCCGTCCCCTCTCAGGAGCAGTTGATGTCGCCGGACGTCATCAACCAGATCAACGATCTGATGGCGGAATTCTTCAGCACGCCGTCGATGACGCCTGAGGATGCGCAGCAGCGTTTCGCCGATATCATCGGCAGCGCCGCCTGACCGCGTGACGATGATGCACCGGCCCTGCCGCAAGCGGGCCGGTGCATCATGACCCTCAAATTCGCCGGTCGGGAGATCATGCGATGCCGCAGCAACGCCGTCCGAACCAGCTTTTCCGCAATCTTCACGCGAAGATCGCCGCCATCCCGATGATCCTCACCGCCTCGGTGGTCTTCGCCGGCGGCACGATCTGGACCGTGATCTATTCCTTCACCGGCTCCGGCCTTCTGCCGAGGCTCAGGTTCGTCGGCCTGGCCCAGTATGACCGGTTGTGGTCGACTCCGCGATGGTTGGTCTCGATCGAGAACCTGTTCATCTACGGTATTGGCATGCTGGTGTTCTCGCTGGTCATCGGCTTCCTCCTCGCCGCGCTGCTCGATCAGAAGATCCGCTTCGAGAACACGTTTCGCACCATCTTCCTGTACCCCTTTGCGCTCTCCTTCATCGTCACCGGGCTCGTCTGGCAATGGATCCTGAACCCGGATTTCGGCATCCAGAACACGGTGCGGGAACTCGGCTGGGAGAGCTTCTCCTTTGATCCGCTCTACAATCCCGACATCGTGATCTACGGCATTCTGATCGCGGCCCTGTGGCAGAGCACGGGGCTTGTCATGTGCCTGATGCTGGCGGGCCTGCGCGGCATCGACGAGGAGATCTGGAAAGCGTCGCGGGTCGACGGCATACCGGCCTGGAAAACCTATCTCTTCATCGTTATCCCGATGATGCGGCCGGTCTTCATCACTGCGCTCGTCATCATCGCCACCGGCATCGTGAAGGTCTACGACCTGGTCGTCGCGCAGACGAGCGGCGGCCCGGGCATCTCCTCCGAGGTGCCCGCCAAATATGTCTATGACATGATGTTCTCGTCCCAGAATCTGGGCCAGGGCTTCGCCGCCTCGACCATGATGCTGCTATCGGTCCTCATCGTCGTCATCCCCTGGGCCTATCTCGAATATGGGGGAAAGAAGCGCCATGTCTAACGTCGGGACCCTCAACACCGCCGGCATCGCCGCGGCCGCAATCTCGGAGGAGCTCGTGGGGCCGCGCGGCGCCCGCCCCACCCGTGTGCTTTCGCGCGGCAACATCTTTCTTTACGGCACACTGTTCGTGGTGGCGGTCTACTACCTCCTGCCGCTCTATGTGATGGTCGTGACCTCGCTGAAGGGCATGCCCGAGATCCGCCTCGGCAACGTCTTCTCGCCGCCGATGGAGATCACCTTCGAGCCGTGGGTGAAGGCCTGGGCGACCGCCTGCACGGGGCTCAATTGCGATGGGCTCTCACGCGGCTTCTGGAATTCGGTGCAGATCACCGTGCCCTCCGTGATCCTGTCGATCGCCATTGCCTCGGTGAACGGCTACGCGCTCTCCCTCTGGCGCTTCAAGGGTGCCAACCTCTTCTTCACGATCCTGATCATCGGCGCCTTCATTCCGTATCAGGTGATGCTCTATCCGATCGTCATCATCCTGCGCGAGATCGGCCTCTACGGCAGCCTCTCCGGCCTTGTGCTCGTCCACTCCATCTTCGGCATGCCGATCCTGACGCTGCTCTTCCGCAACTACTTCAGTTCGGTGCCGGAGGAGTTGTTCAAGGCGGCACGCGTCGACGGCGCCGGCTTCTGGGGCATCTATTTCAAGATCATGCTGCCCATGAGCCTGCCGATCTTCGTGGTGGCGCTCATCCTTCAGGTCACCGGCATCTGGAACGACTTCCTGTTCGGCGTCGTCTACACGCGGCCGGAGACCTATCCCATGACCGTCCAGCTCAACAACATCGTCAATTCCGTCCAGGGGGTGAAGGAGTACAACGTGAACATGGCGGCCACGCTTCTGACCGGCCTCGTGCCGCTCATCGTCTACTTCGCCTCCGGAAAACTGTTCGTGCGCGGCATCGCCGCCGGCGCCGTGAAGGGTTGAGCCATGACCAGCGTCTCCATCAAGAAGCTCAGCTTGAGCTTCGGCGACATCGAGGTCCTGAAGGACCTCGATCTCGAGATCGACAAAGGCGAGTTCCTGGTCCTTCTCGGCTCCTCCGGCTGCGGCAAGTCCACGCTCTTGAACTGCATCGCCGGGCTCCTCGACATCACCGATGGCCAGATCTTCATCAACGATCGCAACGTGACCTGGGAGCAGCCGAAGGACCGCGGCATCGGCATGGTGTTCCAATCCTATGCGCTCTATCCGCAGATGACGGTGGCGGGGAATCTGGCCTTCGGTCTCAAGAACGCCGGCGTGCCGAAGGACGAGATAGAGCGGCGCATAGCGCGCGCGGCGGGGATTCTCCACATCGAGCCGCTTCTGAAGCGCAAGCCCGCCCAGCTTTCCGGCGGCCAACGCCAGCGCGTGGCGATCGGCCGGGCGCTGGTGCGCGACGTGGACGTGTTCCTGTTCGACGAGCCCCTGTCGAACCTCGACGCGAAGCTGCGTGCGGAGCTTCGGGTGGAGATCAAGCGGCTCCACCAGCAGCTCGAAAGCACCACGATGATCTATGTCACGCATGACCAGATCGAGGCGATGACGCTCGCCGACCGCATCGCCATCATGCGCGCGGGTGCGATCCAGCAGCTTGCCGATCCGGGCACGATCTACAACAGGCCGATCAACAAATATGTCGCCGGCTTCATCGGTTCGCCCAGCATCAACTTTATCGATGGCGTGCTGGAGCTGAACGGCAGTCCCGCCTTCCGCGCCGGCGATACGCGTATCGGGCTCGACCGCTACGCCTTTTCCGGAAACGGACCGAAGCCTGGACGCGTCGCTTTCGGCATCCGCCCGGAGCACATTTTCATGGACAGGGGCGCGGAGGATCAGCCCTTCAAGGCCGAGGTGGACGTTGATGTGGTGGAGCCGATGGGAGCCGATACGCTCGTGTGGTCCAGGCTCGACGGCCACGAGCTGCGCTTCCGGGTGGATGGGCAGGTCCCGGTCCGCAAGGGGGAACGGGTGCAGGTCGGCTTCGATCCCGTCCGCGCCTCCATCTTCGACGCGGAGACGGAGATGCGGCTCTAGAGCCAGGATTCAGACCGGGGTTGCCTGAGGGTTACCCGCTCAAACAGCAAGATGCTGGTTTCAGTGCAGCGCCCGCAAGGGAGCCAAATGTTGGAGAAACGAAATAAATGACCGAGTTTTCCTATCAGCTTTATTCTTCCCGTAATTTCCCGCCGCTCGCCGACACGCTGCGTATGCTGAAGAAGCTCGGCTATGCCCAGGTCGAGGGCTATGGCGGTGTCTATGGGGATCTTCCCGCCCTCAAGGCGGCGCTCGACGAGACGGGGCTTGCCATGACCTCCGGGCATTTCGGCATCGATGTGCTGGAGAACGAGCCGGAGAAGGTGATAGAGATCGCGAAGACCGTGGGCATGCAGGCGGTTTACTGTCCCTTTCTGGTGGCCGAGCAGCGTCCCACGGATGCGGCCGGCTATGCCCGCTTCGGCGAAAGGCTGCAGAAAGCGGGCGAGCCGCTGACCAGGGCAGGCCTCGTTTTCGGCTGGCACAATCACGATTTCGAGTTCCGCCGGCTTTCAGATGGCGCCATTCCCCAGGCCGAGATCTTCCACGGCGGCCCGGAGCTTTCCTGGGAGGCCGATATCGCCTGGATCGCGCGCGGCGGGGCCGACCCGATCGAGTGGATCGGGGAATATGCCGGCCGTGTGTCCGCGATCCACGTCAAGGACATCGCGCCCGAAGGCGAGGCCGCCGACGAGGACGGCTGGGCCGACGTCGGCACCGGCACGATGGACTGGAAGACGATTTTCGATACGGTGCGGGAGAAGACGAAGGCGCGCTTCTTCGTCATGGAGCACGACAAGCCGAACGACCATGAGCGCTTCGCGCGCCGTTCGATCGAGAACGCAAGGAATTTCTGAGAGGCATCGCATGATCAGGAAACTAGGGGTTGGAGTGATTGGCTGCGGCAATATCTCGGCGGCCTACATGCGGCTGGCACCGCTCTTCCGCGGGATCGAGATGCGCGCCTGCGCGGATGCGAGCCCCGCGGCGGCAAAGGCGCGCGCGGCGGAATTCAACCTGCGCGAGGAGACGGTGGACGGGCTGCTGGCCTCCGACGATATCGACGTGGTCGTCAATCTCACCATCCCCGCCGCCCATTACGAGATTTCCCGGCGGGCGATCGAGGCCGGCAAGCACGTCTACTCGGAGAAGCCCTTCGTGCTCTCTGTCGAGGAGGGTAAGGCCCTGGCCGAACTGGCGGAACGCAAAGGTGTGCGCGTGGGCTCGGCCCCCGACACTTTTCTCGGCGGCTCGCACCAGCTTGCACGCAGCGTCATCGACTCCGGGGCGATCGGCAAGATCGTCAGCGGCACCTGCCACGTGATGAGCCACGGCATGGAGCACTGGCACCCGAATCCGGATTTCTTCTTCAAGCCGGGCGCCGGGCCGGTGCTCGATATCGGTCCATATTACGTGACGAACCTTATCCAGCTCATCGGCCCCGTGAAACGGGTGGGCGCACTCGCTTCGATCCCCACCAGGGAGCGCGTCATTCTCTCCGAACTGCGCAAGGGCGAGAAGATCGTCGTAGAGACCCCCACCACGATCCACGCGGTGATGGAGTTCGCGAGCGGCGCCATCGTGACGCTCGGCGCGTCCTGGGATGTCTGGCACCACAAGCATGCGAATATGGAGCTCTATGGCGAGAAGGGTTCGCTGCACGTTCCTGACCCGAACTTCTTTGGCGGTGATCTCATCCTCACCGACCAGGAGAAGGTGGTCGACGCGCCGAAATGGGACCATCCGCTGGGCGTCTCCAACCAGGAATCGAAGGACGGCAAGGCGCTCGCCAATTACCGCGCGGCGGGTCTCGCCGATATGGCGATGGCGATTCTGGAGGGGCGGCCGCATCGCTGTTCGCTGGAGATGTCGCTGCACGCCATAGATGTGATGACATCCATCCTCAAATCCGGTGAACTGGGCAGGTTCGTCGACCTTTCCACCACCTGCGAGCGTCCGGCCGCTCTTGATATCGCTGCCGCGCGCGACCTTCTGGCGGAGAAGGAGTTCGCATGAGTTGGGAGCCTGCGGCAGATCGCTATGAGAAAATGCAATATCGCCGGTGCGGGCGTTCCGGCCTGAAGCTGCCGGTGGTCTCGCTCGGCCTTTGGCACAATTTCGGGGAGGACAGGCCGCATGAGCTGAAGCAGGCGATCTGCCGCAAGGCTTTCGATCTGGGCATCACCCATTTCGACCTCGCCAACAATTACGGTCCGCCGCCGGGCTCTGCCGAGGAGGCCTTCGGCGAAATCCTGCGAACGGATTTTTCCGGCCTGCGCGACGAACTCATCATCTCTTCCAAGGCGGGCTACCTGATGTGGCCCGGTCCCTATGGTGAGTGGGGCAGCCGCAAATACCTGATCGCAAGCTGCGACCAGAGCCTCAAGCGGATGGGGCTTGATTATGTCGACATCTTCTACTCCCACCGCTTCGACCCGGAAACGCCGCTGGAAGAGACGATGATGGCGCTCGACCACATCGTGCGCTCCGGCCGCGCGCTCTATGCGGGCATCTCCTCCTACAATTCCCGGCGCACGCAGGAGGCGGCCGCCATTCTCCGCGAACTGGGAACGCCCTGCCTCATCCATCAGCCCAGCTATTCGCTGATCAATCGCTGGGTGGAGGATGACGGGCTTCTCGACACGCTGGAGGAGCTTGGCATCGGCTCCATCGCCTTCTCGCCGCTGGCGCAGGGCATGCTCACGGACAAGTATCTCAAGGGCATTCCGGAAGAAAGCCGCGCGGCCCAGGGGAAATCGCTGAAGAAGGAATTCCTCAACGGGAAGACCATCGAGAACGTCCGCCTGCTGAACGAGCTTGCGAAGCGGCGCGGCCAGAGCCTCGCCCAGATGGCGGTCGCCTGGGTCCTGCGTGGCGGCCGGGTGACCTCCGCGCTTATCGGCGCAAGCCGGCCGGAGCAGGTGGAGGAGATCGCGGGTGCGCTCGACAACGCCGATTTTTCCGCCGAGGAGCTGGCGGAGATCGATCGCTATGCACGGGAGGCGGACATCAACCTCTGGGCCGCATCCGCCGAACGGAAAGGTCCGCAGCGGAAATGATCGTCAACCCCATTCTGCCCGGTTTCAACCCGGACCCCTCCATCTGCCGGGTGGGCGAGGACTATTACATCGCCACCTCGACCTTCGAGTGGTATCCGGGGGTGCAGATCCATCATTCGCGCGATCTGGTGAACTGGCGGCTGGTCAAGCGTCCTCTCGACCGGGCTAGCCAGCTGGACATGCGCGGCAACCCGGATTCCTGTGGCATCTGGGCGCCCTGCCTCTCCTATGCCGACGGCCTGTTCTGGCTCGTTTACACGGACGTCAAGCGCTACGACGGCAATTTCAAGGACACGCATAATTACATCGTCACCGCGCCGTCCATCGAGGGGCCCTGGTCCGATCCGGTTTACGTGAATTCGTCCGGCTTCGATCCCTCGCTGTTTCACGATGACGACGGGCGGAAATGGTTCCTCAACATGGTGTGGAACCACCGCTCCAGTTCCGTCGGCGGCAGCCCGAAGCACCCGGCCTTCGCCGGCATCCTGCTGCAGGTATATGATGCGGAGGCGGGAAAGCTGGTCGGCCCGGTCAAGAACGTCTTCAAGGGCAGCCCGCATGGGCTGGTGGAGGGTCCGCACCTCTTCAAGCGTAACGGCTGGTACTACATGACCGTGGCCGAAGGGGGCACCGGCTACGGCCACGCGGTCACCATGGCGCGCTCCCGGCAGATCGACGGGCCGTACGAACTGCACCCCGACATGCACCTCTTCACGTCGAAGGACGCGCCGGAGGCTCCGCTGCAGCGCGCCGGTCACGGCCAGATCGTGGAGACGCCGGACGGTGCCGTCTATCATACCCACCTCTGCTCGCGCCCGCTTCCCGGCACGCGGCGCTCGCCGCTCGGCCGCGAGACGGCGATCCAGAAATGTGTATGGAAGGAAGACGGCTGGCTCTATCCGGAAAGTGGAAGTCCCGTGCCGGAGATGCGAGTGCCGGCGCCTCTCGACGTGGAGCCCGCATCGCCACAGGATGTCGAGCATCTTTTTGACGGCACCGATCTGCCGGATGAATTTCAGTGGCTGCGTACGCCTTATCCGGAACGCATTTTCAGCTTCACCGGGTCTGCGCTCAGGCTGTACGGCCGCGAGTCGGTTGGAAGCTGGTTCGAGCAGGCGCTGGTGGCCCGCAGGCAGGAGCACCATCGCTATCGCGCCGAAACGGAAGTGATCTTCGAGCCGGTGACGTTCCAGCAGGCGGCGGGACTGACGGCCTATTACAACCGCCACAAATTCCATTTCCTGGCCGTGACCTGGCACGAGACGGCGGGCCGCTCGCTGACAATTCTGAGTTGTCCCGGCGAATGGCCGGACGGCAGGCTTTCCTTCCCGCTCGCCGAGCCTGTGCCCTTGTCGGGCGATGGGCCGGTCGGGCTG
Organism: Chelativorans sp. AA-79; assembly: GCF_029457495.1. NCBI lineage: Bacteria > Pseudomonadati > Pseudomonadota > Alphaproteobacteria > Hyphomicrobiales > Phyllobacteriaceae > Chelativorans > Chelativorans sp. AA-79. The sequence goes on along the minus strand of NZ_CP120361.1, from coordinate 4,165,671 downwards.
GCAATGGAGGTGAAGGGCACCAACCTGCAGTTCTTCTATCGTCCTGAGGGAGGGGACTGGCAGCCGGTCGGGCCAGTGCTCGACGCCAGCATGATCTCCGACGAGGGCGGGCGCGGCGAGCACGGCTCCTTTACAGGTGCATTCGTCGGTATGCTCTGCTTTGATACGAGTGGCAGCGCATTGCCGGCCGATTTCACGCGCTTCGCCTACATTCCGGACGTAGGGTGATGGCGAGCAGTGCGGACAGGCCGAAAGCGCATGTGACGAGACGGACGACGCGGCCTGCGGGAACGCCGATACCGGCACCTTCGCCTTCATCCGTCATTCGCGCAAAAAGCGGCAATTGAGGAGACAAGAAGATGGCCAAGACGATGAAGGGTCCCGGGATATTCCTGGCGCAGTTCGCGGGCGATGAAGCACCGTTCGACACCCTGCCGAACATCGCGCGCTGGGCCGCCGGCCACGGCTACAAGGGCATCCAGATCCCCACCTGGGACGGACGCCTGTTCGACCTGAAGAAGGCGTCGGAATCGCAAGCCTATTGCGACGAGGTGAAGGGCATCTGCAAGGATGCCGGCGTGGAGATCACGGAGCTTTCCACCCACCTGATCGGCCAGCTCGTTGCGGTCCACCCGGCCTATGACATGCCCTTCGACGGCTTTGCGCCAGCGAGCGTGCACGGCAACCCGAAGGCAAGGCAGGAATGGGCGGTGCAGAACATGCTCTATGCCGCCAAGGCCTCGCGCAATCTGGGGCTCGATGTGAGCGTATCCTTCTCCGGCGCGCTCGCCTTCCCCTATCTCTATCCGTGGCCGCAGCGGCCGGATGGGCTGATCGACGAGGCCTTCACGGAGCTTGCCCGCCGCTGGAAGCCTATCTTCGATGCCTATGAGGAATCCGGCGTGGACGTCGCGTTCGAACTCCATCCGGGGGAGGACCTCTTCGACGGCGCCACCTTCGAGATGTTCCTGGACAAGGTGGGCGGGCACAAGCGCTGCATGATCAATTATGATCCCTCGCACTTCCTCCTGCAGCAGCTCGATTACCTTGCTTTCATCGACATCTATCACGAGCGCATTTCGGCTTTCCACGTGAAGGATGCCGAGTTCAATCCGGACGGCCGCCAGGGCGTCTATTCGGGCTATCAGCCATGGGTGAAGCGCGCCGGCCGCTTCCGCTCGCTGGGCGACGGCCAGGTGGACTTCACCGGCATCTTCTCCAAGCTCGCCCAATATGATTATGACAGTTGGGCGGTGCTGGAATGGGAGTGCGCGCTGAAGCACCCGGAGCAGGGTGCGGCCGAAGGCGCGCCCTTCATCGAGCATCACATCATCCGCGTCACCGAGAAGGCGTTCGACGATTTCGCCGCCGGCACGACTGACCGCTCGAGCCTGCGCGCCATGCTCGGCATCGCATAAGGAGGGCAAAATGGTTTCCGCATCCGCGACAGCGTCCGCCGCAAGCCCCGTCCGCCTGGGCATGGTGGGCGGCGGGCAGGGCGCCTTCATCGGCGCCGTCCACCGCATGGCCGCCCGTCTCGACGGCCATTATATGCTGGTGGCTGGCGCGCTCTCCTCCGATCCGGAGCGTGCGCGCGCCTCCGCCGCCGAGTTGGGTCTCGACCCCGACCGCTCCTATGCCAGCTTCTACGAGATGGCCGAGAAGGAGGCTGCACGGCCGGACGGGATCGAGGCGGTGAGCATCGTCACCCCCAACCATATGCACTATCCGGCGGCGAAGGCCTTCCTGCAGGCAGGCATCCACGTGATCTGCGACAAGCCGCTGACCTCCAGCCTGGAGGATGCCCGTGGGCTGGTGGAGACGGTGAAGAAAAGCGGCAAGCTCTTCGTGCTCACCCACAACTATTCGGGCTATCCGATGATCCGCCAGGCGCGCCAGATGGTGCAGGAAGGAGCGCTGGGTGACATTATCCTGGCGCAGGCCGAATATCCGCAGGACTGGCTGGCCGAGCCGATCGAGCAGACCGGCCAGAAGCAGGCCTCCTGGCGCACCGACCCCAAGCGTTCCGGCGCTGGCGGGGCGACAGGCGATATCGGCACCCATGCCTACCAGCTCGTCACCTTCGTGACCGGGCTCCATGCCGAAAGCGTGGCGGCCGATCTCGACCGTTTCGTGCCGGGACGGCAGCTTGACGACAATGCGCACGTCATGATGCGCTTCGGCGAGCGCAACGGAAAGCGCGCCAAGGGCATGATCTGGGTGAGCCAGGTGGCGCCCGGCAACGAGAACGGGCTGAAGCTGCGGATCTACGGCACGAAGGGCGGGCTCGAATGGGTGCAGGCCGATCCCAATTATCTCTGGTTCACGCCGCTCGGCGAGCCGAAGCGGCTGCTGACCCGCGGCGGTGCCGGCGCCAGCGCGGCCGCGGCGGCAGTCACGCGCATTCCGAGCGGCCACCCGGAAGGCTATCTCGAAGCCTTCGCCACGCTCTACACGGAGGCGGCCGGCGCGATCCGCGCGCTCCGCTCCGGTGGCGCCGTGCCTGAGGATCTCGTGCTGCCCACCGTGGAGGACGGGCTGGAAGGCATGCGTTTCATACAGGCCTGTGTGAACTCCTCGCAGAACGACGCGGCATGGACACGGCTGGATGCGCTCTGAGCCCGACCAAGCCGGTCCTGTATCTGGACTTTGACGGCAGACCTGAGCAGGCCGCCATATATTGACGGCGGCCTGTTTCTCACTGATTGCTCTTCGGTTCGTAGAGCGGAGGAAAACATGGCGAATGGGCCCAGGAAGATCGCTAGCCACGATGGGCGTGACGTTCTCGAAACGACGCTCACCAGCGAGACGGGCGTTCTTATCTCGGTCATCAACTACGGCGCCATCATTCGTGATTGGAAAGTGCCGGTTGCGGGCAGCCTGCGCAGCGTGGTGCTGGGTTTCGACCGGTTCGAGGATTATCTCGAACACAACTCCTATTTCGGCGCCATAGCCGGCCGCGTCGCCAACCGCATCGCCGGTGCGCGCTTCACGCTCGACGGCAAGGAGTACCGGCTCCAGGCGAATGAAGGAATGAACCAGCTCCATGGCGGTGAAAGAGGCCTGAGCAGGCAGGTCTGGGAGATGGAGATGCTCTCTGGCGATGCCGTTCGCCTGACACTGACAAGCCCTGACGGCGAAATGGGATATCCCGGCCGGCTCGATGTCTCCGTCACCTACCGGCTCGCGGGCAACGCGCTCACCATGGACATCGCCGCCGAGACCGATGCGCCGACCCCTGTCAACATCACCCAGCACAACTACTTCAACCTGATGGGCGAGGGCGACATCCGCAACCACACCCTGTGGCTTGCGGCGAATGCCTATACCGTGCGGGACGCGGATCTCATTCCCACCGGCAGGATCGAACCGGTGGCGGGCTCACATTTCGATTTCCGCAGGCCGCGGCCGCTATGCGACACGCAGGGCGAGCCGATCGCTTACGACAACAATCTCGTGCTCGACACCGGCCGTCACCGTTCCGCGCCGGTGGCCGTTCTCACTGCCCAGGATGAATCGCTGAAACTCATGCTGAAGACCGACCAGCCTGGCCTCCAGCTCTATACGGGCAGCAAGCTCAATCTCTCCGTGCCCGGGCTCGGCGGGCGGCACTATCCGCGCTTCGGCGGGCTATGCCTGGAAGACCAGAACTTCCCCGATGCGATCAACCAGCCGCATTTCCCCTCCTGCGTCGTCATGCCCGGGCAGCCCTACAGCCACTGGTGCGAGATCGAGATCGGGTGAGGGTAGATCCCTCACCCCTTGGAGAACACCACGGTCTTGAGTCCGTTGAGCATCACGCGGCTTTCAAGATGCAGCTTGACGGCCCGCGCAAGCACCCGGCTTTCGATATCACGGCCCGCCGCCACGAAATCGTCGGCGCTCATCGCGTGGCTGACGCGCTCCGTCTCCTGCTCGATGATCGGCCCCTCGTCGAGGTCCGGCGTCACATAATGTGCCGTGGCGCCGATGAGCTTCACGCCGCGCTCATGCGCCTGATGATAGGGCTTGGCGCCCTTGAAGCTCGGCAGGAACGAGTGATGGATATTGATGACCTTGCCGTAGAGCCGCTTTGAAAGCTGGTCCGACAGCACCTGCATGTAGCGCGCCAGGATGACGAGGTCGGCGCCGGTCTCGCGAAAGAGCGCCAGCAGCTTTTCCTCCTGCTCGGCCTTGTTCTCCCTCGTGACCGGCCAGCAGTGGTAGGGGATACCCTCGGCTTCCGCCGTCTTCCGCGAATCCTCGTGGTTCGAAACGATGGCGGCGACTTCCGCATCGAGCCAGCCGACGCGGATCTGGTAGAGGAGGTGGAGCAGCGCGTGGTCGAACTTCGAGACCATGATGATGATCTTGGGCCGGCGCGAACGGTCCGCGAGCGCGGTCTTCATGTCGAAGCGGGCGACGGCCGGCTCCAGCGCGCGGGTGATGGCGTCACGGTCGACCTCGTCGGGTACGGCAAAGGAGATCCGCATGAAGAAGCGGTTGGTCTGCCGGTCCCAGAACTGGTTGGACTCCGCGATGTTGGCGCCGAGCGCGGCGAGCTCCGTCGTCACCGCGGCAACGATCCCCGGCCGGTCCTCGCAGGAAAGATTGATGTCGAAGGTCTTCTCGGTCATGGTCGGTTTCCAGCTGTCCTCGGGCCACCATCGGGGTGAATGCATCCAACAGGCCAGAGTTCATACAGCCTGCTGATCGTCAAGCCAATGGCGGAACTGCGAAAGCAGCTGTTCGCCCGCGGCTACGCCGTGGCGGGCTTCCGGATAGGCTCCCCTGCGGACATCTTCGGCAAATTCGCGATACGCGCCGATGCGTTCCTCCTGGAGACGGGCATACTCGGCAGCGAAGTTGCGATAGGTCTTGGCGTGGCGCGGTATATGGCCGGTGTTCGCCCCCAACACGTCCTCCGAAAAGAGATATTGCGCGTCGCAGCCCGCGCCAGAGCCCATGGAGATCATGAAGAGGGACGTGCGGCGGGATATCTCGGTCGCGATCCCCTCCGGAACCACCTCGATCTCCGCCGCGAAGGCGCCGGCCTCCTCCAGTTTCCTCACCTGCCGCCAGACGAGCTGGGCCGTCTCCAGCGTCTTGCCGACAGCCCTGAAGCCGCCGGTCCATGTGGCCTTGGCGGGGATAAGCCCTGCATGGCCGCAGACGGGAATACCCTCGTCCGCCAGCCGGCGGATGGTGTGAAGGCTCGCCGAGCAGTAGACCGCGTCCGCGCCGGCCTTGTAGAGCCCGAAGGCCCAGCGGACGAAATCCTCCGTGGTGCCGATCTCGAAGAAATCGGCGCCGGGAATGGCGAACACCGAAGGGGCGGCATCACGGAAGGCGGGTTTGAGCATTAGGTGGGGCGGAACGGAGACCATGTGGATGCCTGCGCGCTCGGCGGCCTCTGCTTCCTCCAGTGTCTCCACGCGCAGCATGGCAAGCTGCCGCTTGCCCCTGAGTTCCAGGAGATCCGCCACCGTCATCCTGCCCGTCTTCTTCATGCCGTTGCCACTCCCTTGAGCACCGCCTTCAGATTGACCGCCGGATCACTGAGTTCCTCGGGGCGCGGTCGCAGACCCCTTTCGATCATCATCTCAGCCAGCCTGATGTCCTTTGCCACGGCATTGCCCGGCCCGATCCCGCTCGCGGAGACGAGCCTGCCGGTTTCATCGATCTGAAAGAGGATGAAGGTGCGGTCACCGACATTACGGCGGATGGCGGGCAGCATCGGCCTCGGCAGACCCGCCACCTGGAGCGTGAGATCATATTGATCCGACCAGAACCATGGCACACGGGCGTAGGGCGCCGTTTCCCCCAGCATCGCGCGGGCGGCATGCGCACCCTGATCCTGCGCTGCGCGCCAGCTCTCGAGGCGCACCAGCGATCCATCATAGGGAAAGGAGCAGCAGTCGCCGGCGGCGAAAATGTCGGGATCGCCGGTTGCGAACCGCTCGTCGACGATGATGCCGTCGGCCGTTGCAAGCCCTGCCGACGCCGCAAGCCGCGTCTCCGGCTCCGCGCCCACCCCGGCCACGACGAGATCGCCCTCCATGAGCCGGCCATCGGCGAGGCGCACCGTCCTTTCGGTCACGCTGGCGACCGGCACGCCCAGGATGGCTTCCACGCCCTCCGCCTGGTGCCGCTCCGCCACGGCGGCTGCGATCTCCGCTGGCATGATACGCGCCATCATGCGATCCGCCGCCTCGATCACGATCACCTCCGCGCCGATCCTGCGCGCGGTGGCGGCAAGCTCCAGGCCGATGAAGCCGCCGCCGATGACGGTGAGCCGGATGCCGGGCTGCAGCAAGCCGAGGATGGCGTGAGCATCGTCTACACTGCGCAAGGTGAGGGCCGCTTCCATCCCCGGAAAGCGGCGTGCGCGGGCGCCGGTCGCGATCAGGAGCTTGTCATAGGCAAGCTGCTCCCCATCAGACAGGCGCACGGTTCTTGTCGCGCGGTCGATGTTTTCGGCCTGTCGCCCGCGCAGAAGCTCGATGCCGGACTCGGCAAAGCGCGATTCCTCGGCGATCGGCTTCGCGCAGACCGGGCTGTTCTTGGAAAGGGGCGGGCGCTCATAGGGCAGATGCGGCTCCTCACCCACCAGGACGATGCCGCCGTCGAAACTTGCTTCGCGAAGGGTGAAAGCCGCACGCACGCCACACTCGCCCGCGCCGATGATGACGATGTCGCCTGCGGTCGTCATTCGACGGCGATAAGGACCCGGCCGTCCTCAACCTTGACCGGATAGGTCTTCAGATTGACGCAGGCCGGCGCGCCCTTGGCCTCGCCGGTGCGGTAGTCGAAGCGGCCATTGTGCTTGGGGCATTCGATGATGTGGTCCATCACCAGACCGTCGGCCAGATGCACATGCTCGTGCGTGCAAAGCCCGTCCGTTGCGTAGAACTCGTCGTCCGGGCTGCGGTAGATGGCGAAAGTCCGGCCGCTGTGATCGAAGCGGATCAGGTCCTCTTCCTCCACGTCGTCAACGGCGCATGCGTCCACCCATTGGGGCATGGAAACCTCCCTGGAATCCCTGTTCTATTCCGCCGCCGCCGCGACCGGCGCGGCCAGGTCGTGAAACTCGGCGCGGTATGGCTTGGCCGTCGACGGCAGTTCGCGCTTGAGGAAGTAGTCCTCGTAACGGAGCTGCCGCAGGAACGCCGGGACCATCTCTCGGTAGCCATCGAGAATGGACCGGTTCGGCGCCGGCAGGTCGTGCTTGATCATCTCGTGCAGCCTCGGCAGCGCGTGATAAGGCACCATCGGAAACATGTGATGCTCCACATGGTAGTTCATGTTCCAGTAAATGAAGCGGCTGACGGGGTTCATATAGACCGTCCGGCTGTTGAGCCGGTGGTCGGTCACGTTGTCGGCCAGCCCGCCATGCTGCAGCAGGCCCGTCATCACATGGTGCCAGGCACCGTAGAGGCGCGGGCCTCCGATCAGCAGTAACGGCAGGACCGAGCCCATATAGATCGCAGCGGCGGTGGTGGCGGCATAGATCGCCACCCAGATGCGGGCGACACGCACGACTTTCGGCTGCTCCTGCTCGGGAATAAAGGTCTTCTCCTCGGCGCTGAGGACGCCGGCGGCATTGCGGGCCATGTCGATGATCGCGTGCCAGACGTCGATGATGCCGAAAAAATTGAGCACCAGGCGCGTGAGGTCCGGCGGCCGCATCACTGCGATCTCGGGGTCCCGCCCGACGATGATCGTGTCCGTGTGGTGCCGAGCGTGGCTCCACCGCCAGGTCACCGGATTGCGCATCATCATGAAGGAGGCGACCTGGTAGACGGCGTCGTTCATCCAGCGTGTCTTGAACGCGGTGCCGTGGCCGCACTCGTGCCAGCGCGAATCTCCCGCTGATCCGTAGAGGACGCCATAGGCGAGGAAGAAGGGGATGGACCAGGCGGACGGCCACAGCCAAACGGCGGCGCCGGCGAGCACCACCATCGCGCCCAGCCAGATGGCGGTGTCCCGGATGGCAGGCCCGTCACTGCGCTGCATCAGTGCCTTCATCTCCTTGCGGGAGATGTCCGTGTGGTACCATTCGGCCGAGGCGAGGCCGGTTTCCACCGCGCGCCGTGCGTCGGGTCCGACCAGGCTGTAGTCGCGCTTGCCCATACGTCTCCTCCTGCGATTGCGCGGGAGTTTATGTCGTGGCGTGAGCGATGCTCAAGCGGGATGCAATTTTTTCTATCATTCCATATCAGAATATGATTTGAAGATATGAAAGTATTCTCTCAAGGAGGGGTCGGATGGGCAGGCGACCGACCATCGCCGATCTGGCGCGAAAAGCGGGCGTGAGCGTCGCCACCGTCGATCGCGTGCTGAACGGCCGTCATCCCGTGCGCGAGGAGACCGCGCGGCGCGTCTACCAGGCGGCGAGCGAGATCGGCTACCATGCGGCTGCCCTGATCCACCAGCGCATCACCGCCGACCTGCCGAAGATGGATTTGGCCTTCCTTCTGCAGAAGGAGGGGCAGCCCTTCTATCAGGCCTTCGCCAAGGCCATCAGGGAAGCGGCGGACGCGACCGCCGGCGTGCGCGTGCGCGCCGAGATCGAATTCGTGAAGACGCAATCTCCCGCTGAGGTGGCGGAGCGGCTTCAGTCGCTTGCTCGCAGGGCGCAGGCCGTCGCCGCCACCAGCCTCGACCACCACATGGTGACCCAGGTGGTTCAGGATCTGAAGGTCGAGGGCAAGCCGGTCTTCTCCCTGCTCTCCGATTTCGCCCAAGGCGTGCGCGAAAGCTATCTCGGCCTCAACAATTTGAAAGTAGGGCGCACCGCCGCCTGGCTCATCTCGCGCACGGCACCGCGCCCCGGCAAGGTAGCGATTTTCGTGGGCAGCCACCGCTGGCACGGGCACGAATTGCGGGAAACCGGCTTCCGCAGCTATTTCCGCGAATATGCGCCACGGTTCGAGATCCTGGAGACCCTGGTCAACCTCGAGACGCGGCAGGTCACCCACGAGGCGACGCTGAACCTGCTCGACCGGCATCCCGACATCGCCGGCTTCTATGTGGCGGGAGGCGGCATGGAAGGCGCGATCACCGCCCTCAGGGAGGAACGGCCCGTTCCTCTGCCTTCGGTCGTGGTCAACGAACTGACTCCCGATTCCAGCGCGGCACTGCAGGACCACATCATCACGGCTACCATCGTCACGCCGCTGCCCTCCCTCTGCCGCGCCCTCATCGACCTCATGGTCGGCACCGTCCGGGCGGGGCCGTCCGAGACCCCGGGCCAACTCTTTCTGCCTCTCTCGCTCCATGTGCCGGAGAGCCTTTAGCTTGATGGGACATGAGAGGTCGGTTGAACGAATCTATCAACAATGATGGATTTCCTCGCAGGAACGCGTTGACCGGCCTCGGCCCCCTGTCCATCCTCTTCCGGTTCGATCATCAAATGGAGTGGGCCATGACGGCAGTCGCCCCGGAATTCGCGCTCAACCACATGTGCGCGCCCGGCTTGTCTGTTTCCGAGTTTTTCGATCTCGCCCGCGCGCTCGGCGTTTCCGGGGTGGAGATCCGCAACGATCTCGCCGGCAACGCGATCGCGGATGGCACGCCGCCTGCGGCGAGCGCACGCGCGGCCGGCGAACGCGGCCTGCGCATCCTCTCCATTAACGCTCTGCAGCGTTTCAACGATTGGAACGCGGCGCGGGAGGAGGAAGCGCGCGCGCTGATCGCCTATGCGCGCGATTGCGGCGCAGAAGCCCTCGTGCTCGTGCCAACCAATGACGGCTCCGGCCGCGCCAACGGCGAACGCCAGGCAAACCTGCGCATCGCGCTGAAGGGCCTGCGCCCCATCCTGGAGCAAGCGGGTATCCTGGGCCTGGTCGAGCCGCTCGGGTTCGAGACCTGCTCGCTGCGTCTTAAATCCGAAGCCGTGGAGGCGATCGAGGCGCTGGACATGAAGGGCACCTTCAGGGTCGTTCACGATACCTTCCACCATTGCCTGGCCGGCGAGGCGAGCCTCTACCCGCAACACACCGGTCTCGTGCACATCTCCGGCGTCACGGAGGCCGCGATGGGCATTGCCGAAATGCGGGACGCGCACCGGGTGCTGGTGGACGAACAGGACCGGCTCGACAACATCGGTCAGATTGCAGCCCTTCTGGAGGCAGGCTATTGCGGGCCGCTTTCCTTCGAGCCCTTCTCCGAGACCGTCCACCGCCTGCCCGATATCGGCTCGGCGCTGGCGCGCAGCATGGCGTACATCACCGAACGCAGCCGCCGCCACGCGGCATGAACGAGGAAATGGAATAGCCTTGACGACGCGGAAGAAAATGGAATAGATATTTCATATTGGACTTTGAATGGTGGCTGCATTCCATTTTGGAGTGACGCCATATGGGGCGATCGGGAGCGGCGCCGGCAGGTCCAACGAATTCCCTAGCGGGATTTCCGGTCAAAAAAGGGTGCAGCCGGACACCCACCCTGTGGAGGAGCAATCGGATGAAAAAGCTTGTTCTGGGCGCAGCCCTTTCGGTGCTGATGTCGACGTCGGCATTCGCGCAGACCGTCGGCGTCACCATGTCGGAGCTCGACAACTTCCTGACCGTTCTGCGCAACGGCATCGCCGACTACGCCAAGGAGCAGGGCGTCGAAGTGCAGATCGAGGTGGCGGAGAAGGACCCCAACCGGCAGCTGAGCCAGATCCAGAACTTCATTGCCTCGGGCGTGGATGCGATCATCGTCAACCCGGTCGACACCGACGCCACCGCCGCCCAGTCGCAGTTGGCAGCGGAAGCGGGCATCCCGCTGGTCTATGTCAATCGCATGCCGTCCAATCTCGACAGCCTGCCCGAAAACCAGACCTTCGTCGGCTCGAACGAGGTCGATTCCGGCACGCTCGAGACCAAGGAGGTCTGCCGGCTGTTGAAGGAGCAGGGCAAGGGCGACGGCGCCGATATCGTCGTGCTCATGGGCCAGCTCAACAATCAGGCCGCCCGCCAGCGCACGCAGGACATCCACGACGTGATCGCCACGGAGGAATGCTCCTTCATGAACATCGTCGAGGAGCAGACCGCCAACTGGTATCGCACCGAGGCAACCGATCTCATGAACAACTGGCTGTCGGCTGGCGTGGAGTTCGACGCGGTCATCTCCAACAATGACGAGATGGCGCTGGGCGCCATCCAGGCCATGAAGGCCGCCGGCATGTCCATGGACGAGGTGATCGTCGGCGGCGTGGACGCCACCGCCGATGCGCTCGCGGCCATGAAGGCGGGCGATCTCGACGTCACCGTGTTCCAGAACGCCGCGGCGCAGGGGAGCGGGGCCGTGGACGCGGCGCTGAAACTCGCCGAGGGCGAAAAGCTCGGCAACGCCGTCTGGGTGCCCTTCGAACTCGTGACGCCGGAGAACATCGACCAGTATATGGGCCAGAACTGACCTGGCGGTTCGGCGGGGCGCCTGCCGCCCCGTCTCCTCGGCTCGCGAGCAGAGAAAGTCCCGCGCTTCGCCGGATGCGGTGCGGGGGAGAGCGATGTCGCCCGGGGACAGGCTTGCCCCGGCAGGAACGGACGTGCTCTGGGAGGCATGAATGACGACGACAACGACGACCACCATGGCGGGGGAAACCAGGCGCCGGGCGCTCCCGCCCGAGTTCAACGTGTTCATCGGCCTCGTCATCATCGCGGCCGTCTTCGAACTGCTCGGCTGGTTCGTGCGCGGCGACAGTTTTCTGTTCAACCTGCAGCGCATCAACATCATCATCCTGCAGGTCTCGGTCGTCGGCATCATCGCCATCGGCGTCACGCAGGTGATCATCACCGGCGGCATCGACCTTTCGTCGGGCTCGGTGCTGGCGATGACGGCCTTCATCGCCATGAGCTTCGCGCAGGTTTCCTCCAACACCCGCGCCGTCTACCCTTCGCTTACCGATCTTCCGGTCGTCGTGCCGGTGGCGATCGGCCTGGGCGTCGGGCTCCTGGCCGGGCTCACGAACGGCTTGCTGATAGCCCTGACAAAGATACCGCCTTTCATCGCCACGCTCGGCATGATGGTGACGGCGCGCGGCATCGCCAATTGGTATACGCGCGGCCAGCCCGTCTCCTTCCCGACGGAAAGCTATGCGGCGATCGGCCAAGGCATGATGCCGGTCTTCATCTTCATCGGCGTGGCCATCCTCTTCCACGTGCTCCTCAACTACACGCTCTATGGCCGACGCACCTATGCCATCGGCTCCAACGAGCAGGCCGCCCGCGTCTCCGGCATCAATGTCGAGCGGCACCTGATGCTGGTCTATGCCATTGCGGGCGGTCTTGCCGGGCTTGCCGGCATCGTGCTGTCCGCCCGCGGCCAGACGGCGCAGGGCGGCATGGGCTTCATGTATGAATTGCAGGCCATCGCCATGACGGTCATCGGCGGCACGTCGCTCACCGGCGGTCGCGGCTCCATCATCGGCACCACGCTCGGCATGGTCATTTTCGGCCTGATCATCTCCGGCTTCACCTTTATCCGGGTGAGCGCCTATTATCAGGAGATCATCATGGGCATCATCATCGTCACCGCCGTCGTGCTGGACGTCTATCGCCAGCGCGCCCGCGGCCGGCTCTGAAGGCGAGGAGGAGGCAATGGCAGCGAGCGAGAAGATCATCCTGCGCACCGAAGGGCTGACCAAGCGCTATGGCGGCGTGCATGCGCTGGAGGACGCGAATTTCGAGCTGCGCGAGGGAGAGCACATCGCCATCGTCGGCGACAATGGTGCCGGAAAATCCACCTTCGTGCGCCAGATCACCGGCGTGGAGCAGCCTTCCGCCGGCAGGGTCTTCTTCGACGGCCACGAGGTGCATTTCAGGAGCCCGATCGAGGCGCGCGACGCCGGCATCGAGACGGTGTTCCAGAACCTGGCGCTGGCCGACGATCTCGACGTGCCGGCCAATCTCTTCCTCGGGCGCGAGGAGATCCTCTTCAATCTCGGTCCCTTCAGCTTCCTGAACGAGCGAAAGATGCTGGAGCGCACCCAGGAGGCGCTGCGGGCCACGGGCGTGAAGATCCCCGATCTGCGCAACAAGATCCAGAACATGTCCGGCGGCCAGCGCCAGTGCGTGGCGATCTCGCGCTCGGCGAGCTTCGCCTCCAAGCTCATCATCATGGACGAGCCGACCGCCGCACTTGGCGTGCAGGAGACCGCGCAGGTGGAAAACATCATCCGGGGTCTGAAGGAACGCGGCGTGCCGCTGATCCTCGTCAGCCACAATCTGCGCCAGGTCTTCGACCTCGTGGACCGCATCTGGGTCTTCCGCCGGGGCCGCATCGTCGGCGCGGTCGACCGTGACAAGACCGACGGCAACGAGATCGTCTCGCTGATCACCGGCGTGAAAACGGGGATGGAAGGCGAGGCGGCATTCGTGTGATATCCGCCGCCATACCAAAGAACCTGCTCTCAACGAGGCAAGCATGACAATACACTTCGGCCTTCTCGGCGCCGGGCGCATCGGCAAGGTCCACGCCAGGGCGATCACCTCCAACCCCGACGCGAAGCTTGTCGCCGTGGCCGACGCCGTCGAGGCCGCGGCCACCGATATCGCCGGTAAATATGGCTGTGAGGTCCGCACGATCGACGAGATCGAGAAGGCCGGCGATATCGACGCCGTGGTGATCTGCACGCCCACCGACACCCACGCCGATCTCATCGAGCGCTTCGCGCGCGCCGGCAAGGCGATCTTCTGCGAG